>DASUEN010000224.1:0-49619 GCA_036275055.1 Thermoanaerobaculia bacterium | reverse complement strand
CGATGGGGCGCCTTTTTCCCAGGGCATCGGCCTTCGGCCTCAGCCCTGGGCTAAGGTATCCCGACCCGTTGGGCCGGACGCAAAACCTGGCACACTTATTCTGTGACGAGCCTTTACTTGCCCTTGAAGTCGAAGTTCGCGGCCACAGTCTGGTTCGAGGCGACCGTGATCTCCTGAGTCTGCGTACCCAGCTTCTCGTGCCACGCCTCCAGGGTGTACTTGCCCGGGGGGAGGCCCTTGATCGTGTAGGAACCGTCGTCGCCGCTGGTGGCGAAGAACGGGTGCGGCATCACCGCCACGTAGGCGCTCATCCACGGATGAACGTCGCACTTGACGTGGATCACCTCCTGCTTGTCGAAGGTCTTGTCGAACGGCGGCAGACCCTGGGGCTGGGCCTGGTTGAACTCGGGGTTCACCGTCGCCAGGGCATGGACGTTGTGCAGCGTCGCGTCCGTGTTCTTGATGGTCAGCGCCTGGCCGGTCTGGATGCCCTGGACGTGCGGCGTGTAGAGGCACCCCTTCTGGTCGAGCTCCTTCTTCTCCGCCGGCACCGGTAAGGTCTTCCCCTCGAGGCCGGTCTTGACGTAGACCAGGACGTTGCCCAGCTTGCCGTCCTTGGCCGCGATCTCGTTGGTGTCCGCCGGCGTGCTGGCATGCAGGCTGGCGCAGACCGGATCAAGGCTGAAGGCGATCGGGGTGTCCGTGTCCGTCCCAGCGAAGGTGACGGTGCCGGTGACACCGCCGGCATCGGCGGCCGGAGCCGCAGGAGCCGCCGGCGGAGTTGTCATTTGCCTGTCGTTCTGAAGAGGGTCACTACTTTTCGTGCGATTGACCCAGGCGGCAAAGCCGATGAGAGTCAGGGCCAGTACTGCGGCGAGAATCTTGAAGGTCTGCCAAGAGCCGGGCTCTGGGCGGTTTTTCGTCTCAACTTTTTCCCGCGGCAGATTGGTGGGCCTCTGTTCGATTCTCGATGAGAATTCAGATTTTTCAGCTACCTTCGGTTCAGGTTCGAGCGACGGGAGGACGGGGGGCGCCGGTTTCGTCCTCAGCTCCGCGAGAGCCTGGAGGGCCGACGTGCCTGCTATGTCGAAAATCTGCCCATCGGTGGCTCGCAGATAGAGAACCGGGGTCCCCCATTCGAGGCCGTTGTCCTCAGCAAAGATCGCTAGACGTGCCTCGGACAACGCGGTATCGACCGGGAAGCCCTCGCCCAATGCTTGATAGAACTCTGAGGAGAATGTTATGGCCGCTTGGTCCGAAATTTCGAACTGCATGGCGATGACGGCTGGAATCCCACCTTGAACAAGGCTCTGCGCCGTGCCGGCGAAGGGATCGGTCCGGGAGGCTCGTGCTCCCTCGCAGGCGTTGAGGACCGCGAGCCGCAAAGTCCGCCGGTCCTGGAGCAGGACCGCAATGTCTTGGCCGCTGACCAAGCGAGACCTTCCGGTCTCGTCCTCCAAGGCAAGCACGCCGTCCTGGCTCTCGGTTTCGAATCCGCCGTGGCCGACGAAGTGGAAGATATGGTAGTCCCTTTGGCGCAGCCGTCGGCGCAGTTCCATCAGCGTCGGCCGCTCTAACCGATCCAGAGCTACCAAGCCGCGGTGGATCAGCGGCCCGAGTGCCTCGTTAAGCCGATTCCACTCACGCTCGGTGTCGAGTTTCGGAAATCCGATCGGACTCGAAAATAGCGTCAAGATTTGGAGGGGGGGCTGGACGACAAGAGGTCGAATACGTTCCGGTACGTCGAGATAGCGCACGATCGGGGTGTCGGTCGAGAGGGCGAGGAAACGCTTGTGACTCGGGTCCCAAAGGTACTCCCATGGTAGGTCGGCCAGTTCGGGCACTTCATTGAGCCGCAAGCGGAGGCGGAGGCCGGCCCCTTGACTGCTCGCGGCATCGAGGCTTCCCCGGAGGCAGTCGCGGACCGACTCCGGAAAGGCGGCGCGAAAGAGCTTTTCTCCGAACAGCTTCGCGACCCGAACCTCAGGTGAGTCGATCCGCCGAACTGTACTTCTCCGTCTGCCGATCCGCAGCAGGAGGTTTTCAATCTCTAATTCTGAGAACGGCAGCGTGAAGTCTCCGGATGCTTCGCCGCAGGGTGCCATTAGGACGCGAGCCCGATAGCCCTCCTTATCTCGCTGAATCGAGAGATCGAAATCCATGTATGATTTCATCATTTGACACAGACATAGTAATACATGGCGGCCCCTGCCTACTGGAGAGACCGGCGGTGGAGGTCGAGAACGGCGCCCTGTGGCTGGCCGGGAGCTTTGCTGCCGGCCAGTAGCCGCCGAAGCCGAGGAGGCCCGCCCGCGTCCTTGAGCCAGTGACGCGCCGCCGGGCGCGGGATCGCCGTAGGAACCCACACCACCGCAACCCTCCTCTCCCACCAAGGGGAGAGGAGGAAGAACGGTAAGAATGGGATCTTCTCTTACCCTATCCCCATGGGAGAGGGCCAGGGGCGAGGACTAGCCAGCCCCGAGGAGCGCTTCCCCGTAGGTCTGCTTACTTGCCCTTGAAGTCGAAGTTCGCGGTCACCGTCTGCTTCGGGCCGACCGTGATCTCCTGAGTCTGCGTGCCCAGCTTCTCGTGCCAAGCCTCCAGGGTGTACTTGCCCGGGGGGAGGTTCTTGATCGAGAAGGTGCCGTCGTCACCGCTGGTGGCGAAGAAGGGGTGCGGCAGCACGCCGACGTAGGCGGTCATCCACGGGTGAACGTCGCACTTCACGTGGACCATCACTTCCTGCTTGTCGAAGACCTTGTCGATCTGCGGCATACCCGGGGCTTGGGCCTGGTTGAACTCCGTGTTCGCCGTCGGTAGGGCGTGGACGTTGTGCAGGGTCGTGTCCGTGTTCTTGATCGTCAGCGTCTGGCCTGTCTGCATGCCCTGGACCCGTGGCGTGTACAGGCACCCCTTCTGGTCGAGCTCCTTCTTCTCCGCTGGAGCCGGGAAGGTCTTCCCCTCAAGGCCGGTCTTGACGTAGACGAAGACGTTGCCCAGCTTGCCGTCCTTAGCTGCAATCTCGTTGGTGTCCGCCGGCGCGCTCGTGTGGAGGGCGGCGCAGACCGGATCGGCGCTGAAGGCGATGGGGGTGTCCGTGTCCGTCCCGGCGAAGGTGATGGTGCCGGTGACGCCGCCAGCGTCGGCGGCCGGGGCCGCGGGAGCCGCCGGAGTCGACGACGCGGCCGGGGCCTCTTCCTTCGATCCCCCGCCGCAGCCCACCAGCGCCAGGACCGCGCCGAGCGCTACGAGACACAATAATTTCCTGCTCATACGAATAGCCTCCTTGTTGGATTCGTCGGAACTGATAAATGACCGAGTGAGTAAAGCCGGCGAGCCCGCCGCCGCTCGAACCGCGGCGGCGGAGCCGGGATGGGAATCATACCTGAGTTACCTCAACGCCCGCCTGCCGCCCCCGCGGCGACGGCTGCCGGCGCCTTCCCCCTCGCCCCCGCAGTCATCGCAGGCTTGGCGGCGGGAGGACGGCTGCCTCCCGAGATCGACCAGATGTGGTCGCGCAGGGCCGCAGTCACGTTCTTGACGTCGGAGAGCCAGGCGTTCATCTCCGCCTCGGAGGAGAAGTAGTGCAGGATCTGCTGTTTCTGGGCGGCGAAGGCCGGGTTGCCCAGCATCGGCGGCACCGGCGACATGAACTCGCCGGGCTTGGTCTCGGGGAAGAAGTTGGGCATCCGGGTTCCGGGGATCCAGTGCTGCGGGTTCTGAATCCACGACGGCACCCAGTCGTGACGCAGGCGGTCGTGGGCCATCAGCAGCGAGGGCGCGAGGTCTCCCTTGGAGCCCCCTACCGCCGCCGCGGCCTCGCCGCCCGCCGGATGGCAGCGGGCGCACTGGAGCATGGAGAACACCGCGCCGCCCACGGCCAGACTGCGCGCGTCCGGCGCGCCGGGCTCGGAGAGGAACGGCCGCTGCTCTTCGCGGGCCGCGAAGTAGCCGACCACGGTATTCGCTTTGTCGTCCGGGAAGCCGAAGGTGGGCATGCGCACCGTCAGCCAGGGGCGCAGCCGCACCTGCCCGGGGTCGTGCAGAAAGCTGAACAGCCAGGTGCTCTGCACCCGGGCGCCCTCCGCCGCGAGGTTCGGCGGCAGCAGGCCGGAGACGTCGGGATTGGCCTGCCCCTGCTCCTTGAGCACCTGCTGGAACAAGGTCTTGATGGCGTATCCCTCGCCCTCGATCAGGTGGCACCCCTGGCAGTTGTAGCGGGTGATGAGCTTGCGCCCTTCGGCGAGCGCCGCCGTGCGCGGATCGGTGCCGGCCTTGCGGGTGGCGATGGCCGTCTCCTTGGTGAAGCCCATGACGTTCGTCAACACGGCCTGGGCCTCGCGCTGCGACATGCCGAAGTTCGGCATCTTCAGCAGCTCGTTGTAGTCCTTGACCGCCTCTTTCCCCTCGTCCCACATGCGCGGCCGCAGCAGCTTGTTGTAGATCCAGTCCTGCCGGGTGTGCGGCACCTCGTGCACGTGGCCGAAGTCGAGCTGGTGCAGTGGCTTCGAACCTTCCGCCGTCAGCTCGGTGCCGATCGGCTTCAGACCTTCGAACCCCTTGATGTCATGACAGCCGTAGCAGCCGTACTTGGCGACCGTCTGCTCGCCGAGGTAGACGTTGCGCTCCACCTCGGACATCGCCGCCAGCTTCGCCTTGCTGCGGTCGAGCGTGTAGATGTTCGAGAGGTAGGACATCGCCAACTCGTCGCGCAGCTTGCCGTCGACGGCCGGCAGTTGCAGGTTTTCGTATTGCGGATCGTGGTTCGGCGTGTCGAGCAGGTATGCCGTCACGTCCGCCGCCTCCTGATCGGTGAGGCGGAGGTTCGGCATGTTGGTGTCCGGGTAATACTGCTTGGGGTTCTTGACCCAGGCGTAGACCCAGCCGCGGGACACCTTGCTCCCCGTGCGCACCAGGTTGGGGCCGTGCAGGCGGTTGATCACCGGGTAGTAGTCGTCGCGCTTGGCCTTGCCGTCCAGCAGGTGGCAGCCGCCGCAGCCCACGGTTTCGAACACCACCTTGCCGCGGGCGGCATCGCCCGCCGGCACCGCCGCGTCGTCGTAGACCGGCTTCTCCGAGTTGGCCCACAGGTAGGAGACGAGGGACACGATCTCCACCTGCTGACGCTTCTTGCTGGCCTCGCTGGTGGTGTTCTCCTGGTTGAAGAAGTGGGGCATCCAGGTCGTGGGATGGAAGTTGCGCGGCGCCTCGATCCACTTGTAGGCCCAGCCGGGATTGGTCTTGCCCGCGATGCGCAGCAGCGACGGCCCGGCCTTGCGCAGCCCCGTGTAGCCCGGCAGGTTGATGGTATGGCAGCCGTAGCAGCCCATATGGGCGATCAGCTCGCGCCCCACTTCCTGCGTATCGGACTTCGCCGTCCAGACGCCGCCGGCGTGGCAATTCACGCAGCCCGACTCCGCCACCTTCCCCGGGAGGATGGGGTAGTCGAGGAACTGCTGCTGCTTCCACCCCCACTTTTGCTCCCATTCCTTCTTCGTCTCCTCCATCTGCTTTTCCGACTGCGGATCGTTCGCCACCAGCAGCGGCAGGCTATGGCCGGCGCGGGCGAAGTCCGTGGCGCGGTCGAGGCCGCCGTGGCAGATGGTGCAGCCGAAGCGAGTGTAGGGATGGGGCGAGGAGTCGCCCACGAAGAGGTCGAGCCGCGGATGGGAGCGGAACGGCTCCTTCCAGTCCGTGTTGTCGAAGCCCGGGCGGTTGGACGCCACGTGGCAGGTCATGCAACGGTCGACGCGGTCGATGCTCGTGAAGTTGATGTTCTGATAGAGCCCCGGCAGGATCACCTGCTCCACCTTGAGGCTCGGCTTGATGAAGTCCATCAGCGGCGCGTTGAGCACGAAGTAGTCGACGCCCTTGCCGAGAGTGGCGATCCGCGTCTCGATACCGTCGACGCCGCTTTGCAGGGCCTTGAGCTTCTTCTCCGCCTCCGCCAGCACCGCCTCCTTGGCAGCCAGCCGGGCTTGCGCGTCGTCGCGGCCGGTCTCCGCCTGCTGGCGCTTGTGCAAGGCCTCCGTCAGGGTATCGCGGGCCTGATCGAGGTCGTGGCGCCGCTTGGCCATGGCACCCTGGTCGCCCGACTGCACCGCGTTGTCGTACTGGAACTTGCTGGCGTCCGCCGTGGCCTTGGCACCCTTCCAGGCTGAGTCGTAGGAGTAGACCTTGGCCTTCCAGTCATCGACCTCCGCTTTCAGCTTGTCGATGTCCTTGTGGTGCTGGTCGAGGTCTTTCTGGGCCTGCGCCACTTCCTGCTTGAGCTGCGCCAGGTCGTTCTGGTTGAGGCGCTGCCTCTCGGTCTCCGCTTCTTTCTTCAGCTTCTGCTGCTCCAGGCTGCGGAACTCGGACTGGATCCGCTTCCACGGCTGGGCGTAGTCGGCAAAAGCCATCCAGAGCGTCACCGCCAGGAGCCCGAGAGAGCTCAAGGCGAACACCATGTTCATACGACCGAAGTTGTAGTGACGGTCAGGACGCTTCTCGGGCGGCGTGATCGGTGGCGTCAACTTGGAGCTCCTCTCCCTCGTGCGAGGGATCCGACATCGAGTCTAGATGTTGAAGAAGTACTCCTGAACGTGCACGAAGTATTTCAGGTTGAACAGCCACCGGCAGTACATCTTGATCGGCAGCAGCATCATGAAGAGGAACAGGGTGACGCCCACGTAGTAGCGGGCCGGCCCCATCTTCTCGTAATACTTCTTGAACCACTTCGTCTTGGCCAGCAGCACCGGCAGGGCGAAGAAGTAGAAGGCGATGATCAGGATCCCCGGCAGCTCACGCAGGAACCAGTTCCCCGGCAGCCCGATGTGCAGGAGCTTGATCCAGAAGTACTCGGACAGGTCGACGTTGACCAGCGCCTCGACCTTGTTCTGGTCCCAGAACTCGAACGGTCCGAAGAAGTTCCAGTTGGGCCCCCGCAGGAAGGTGCCGATGACGATCATCTGGCTCCACAACACCAGCCAGCCGAAGAGGAAGAGGGCGATCTCCACTTTCCGCTCGACGAAGGTGAAGTAGCCGTTCCCCTTGGGGTTGGTGTCGATGTAGGGGATGGCCATCAGCCCGACGATGATGAGCCCCGGCAGCAGCACGCCGGCGAGCCACGGATCGAAGTACACCAGCATCTCCTGGAGGCCCAGGAAGTACCACGGCGCCTTCGACGGGTTTGGCGCGAGCGCCGGGTTGGCCGGCTCTTCCAGGGGGGCGCGCAAGGCGATGGACCACACCACCATCACCACCGTCAGCACCACCATGCAGATGAACTCGGAGAACACCAGGTCGGGCCAGGTGAAGATGCGGTCCTCGACCTCGGTCTTTTCGAACAGCGGCTCGCCATGGGCTACCCGGTTGTCGTTGGCCACCGCCTTGTACATGGCGAACCAGACGAAGAAGCCGACCAGGAAGACCATCATCACGATCGGCACGTTGTCCGCTTTCGCGACGATCAGCCAGAAGTTCGGATCGAGCAGCGACAGCAGGAAGAAGAGGACGCCGGCGGCGAGCAGGATGAGGCCGCCCTTCTTCGTCCACAGCCCCTTCGAACGGAGCATGAAGACGAAGGCGATCAACACCAGCGAGAACGACCAGTAGGGATAGGCCAGGACGTTGACGGCGTGTTTGATGAAATCCATGGCTCCCCCCAGCCTACATCGGTCCCGAGATGCCGCCGTCCTTGCGGACGCGCCAGAAGTGCACGGCGATGAGGAAGGCCGCCACCAGCGGAATGCCCACGCAGTGGAGGACGTAGAAGCGGATCAGGGTGGCGCCGCCGATCGTCCTGCCGCCGATCAGCGCGAAGCGGGCGTCGCTGCCGGCGTGAATCAATCGTTGCCCTCCTAACTTGAGGAAGGCGGCGCCCGGTCCCTCGTTGCCTAACAGCGGTGTGGCGCGGGCCATGTTCGAGCCGACGGTGATGGCCCAGATGGCGAGCTGGTCCCACGGCAAGAGGTAGCCGGTGAAGGAGAGCAGCAGCGTCAGCACCAGCAGGATGACGCCGACGTTCCAGTTGAACTCGCGCGGCGGCTTGTACGAGCCGGTCATGAAGACGCGGAACATGTGGAGCCAGACGGCAATGACCATGGCGTGGGCCCCCCAGCGGTGGAGCTCGCGCATGATGCCGAAGGCCGCGGCCTCGCGCAGGTCGACCATGTCCACCCAGGCGTATTCGACGGTCGGCCGGTAGTAGAACATCAGCAGCAGGCCGGTGATTGTCTCCACCAGGAAGAGGAAGAACGCCGTACCGCCCATGCACCAGGTGTAGCTCATCCGGATGCCGGACTTCTTCACCTTGATCGGGTGCAGGTGGAGCACCACGTTGCCCAGCATGGCGAGGGCGCGCTTGCGGTTGTCCGTCGGGATGCCCACCCGGAAGATGGACTTCCAAACCTGTGTCTTGGTGATGCTCTTCTGCAGGTCGATCATCAAGTCCTCGTGGCGGTCAGGCGGCCGGGATGAAGGCGCTGGGGTCTTCCCACTGGCCCAGCTCGTATTGGAACTTCTGCGACTTGTCGACGACGATCTGGCCGTCGTCGGGGCTCAGGTAGATGCGGGCGCGCTCAAGCGGCCGCGGAGTCGGCCCCTCGAAGTTGATGCCGCTCTTGTAGTAGCCGCTGCCGTGGCAGGGGCACTTGAACTTGTTCTGCGTGTCGAGCCACGCCGGCGGGCAGCCGAGGTGGGTGCAGATGGCGATCAGCGAGTAGATCCGGCCGCCGTCGTGGATGATCCAGACGCCGTACTTGTCCACGAAGCGGGTGTCCACCACCCCGGCCTGGAAGTCCTCGGGCTTGCCCACCTTGAAGCTCGTGGGGGGCTCGAACAGCACGTTGGGGAACATGAAGCGCCCCATCGCCGTCACACAGCCGCCGATGGCCACCGTGAACCCCACCCAGGCCACCGCGGCCCAGGAGAAGAAGCCGCGGCGGGTCACGCCCTCCGCCGTGGCGGCGGCAGCCGGGGCCGGAGCAGGTTTCGCGGCGGGCTTCGGAGGTGCAGCGGCGGCCGGAGCGGCCGGGGAAAGAGAGGCAGCAGGGGGCTTGGGAGCCGGGGATTCGGCTCCGGCGCCGGCAGGCTCAGCGCTGGCACCCACCGGTCCGGTGGGTTCAGGCGCAAGGCCGCCCTTGGGTTCGTCAGCCATTTCGTCCCTTTCGTAGAACTGCTTGGGCTTACATCTCTTACATCTGAATACGACCCATTACCACCCTTGTTGGATGGCTTTTTCTAAGCGAAACCCGCGCGGGGTGTCAAGCCCCGCTGCGTCATTGCCACATCAATGCCTCTCCAGGTCCCGCCGCGCCTCGATCGCCGCCTGGCGCACTTTGAGGCTCGGATCCGCGGCGGCGAGGCGGTCGAAAGTCGGGCGGTAGCGGGCGCCACCCACGGCGGCCAGACCCTGGATGCCGCTGATCATGGCGTCGTCCTGCTGCTCGCGGGTGATGTCCGGAACCTGGGCGAGAAGCCGGCGGTCCACCATGGTCTCCAGCACCGGCAGGCCGGCGTCGCTCTTCATCCGGGCGAGGGCGAGGGCGGCGTTCCATCGCACGTCGGCCACCGCGTCGTCGAGGGCGGCGGTGAGGCGCGGCACCGCGGCGCGGTCCCCGAGCTCGCCCAGGGCGAAGGCGGCCGTCTTGCGCAACCCGGGGTCGGGATCGGCGAGCCCGCCTTCGAGAGCGCTCCGGGCGCCGGGGTCTCCCAGCGTGCCCAGGGCCCAGAGGACGTAGATGCGCGTCTTGTCGTCCGGGTCCTTGAGCGCCTCGACGAGGAGGGGGACGGCCTCGCGGTCGTGCGTCCGCCCGAGGACGAGAGCCAGATACTGCTTCATCTCCGGCTCCTTGGCCTCCTTGAACAGCCGCCGCACCTCCTCGCGGGCGCCGGCCTGCTCGTCCAGCGCCTTGGGATCGGCCACCAGGATCTTCGAAAGCTCGTAAGCCGCCTGCACCCGCCGCGGCTTCCACCACGACTGGAGGTCGTTCAAGTAGTCCCGCGTCGTCTGCTTGTCGTAGGCGATCCACCCGAACCCGATGAAGACGGCCACACAGAGGATGACCACCAGCAGGGGGACCACGAACAGTCCCAGGAACGACCGCAGCGCCGTGCTGCCGGTCTCCTCGGGCTCCTGGGCCTCGGGCGTGGGTGCTTCGGGTTCGGACATGGGGCGCAGAGCATAGCCGAAGGCGGGGGTGGGGGGAAGGGTGGGGGCGGCGGGGGTATTCCTAATTATCCGAAACACAGTGACAATCCGTTGCCATGGATTGGCGTTTTTCTGCCAGCCCAGCACCCTGACACGCCACGGAAAGCCTTGGGTTTCAACAATTTGGGAAATGCTTCCCCTTGGCATAGTGCTTGCCCCAGGAGATTGGCATTTACTGGGGAGAGAGACCATGAACAGGAAGCGTAGACTCGAAGGCCGGCAGACGGGCTTTACTCTGATTGAGCTGCTGATCGTGGTGGCGATCATCGGCATCATCGCGGCGTTGCTCATCCCGAATTTCCTGGACGCGCTCCAGAAGGCGAAGCAGAAGCGGACGGTGGCTGACATCCGCAACACGGGCACCGCCATGTTCTCGTGGCTGACCGACCAGGTCGGCGCCGCCGCGGCCGGCCAGACCGCCACCGAGATCAACCTTGCCGACGCCGCGGTCTATGGCTCAGCAAAGACGGCTGGAGAGATCAGCACCTTCCTCGTGCCACAGTACCTTCAGTCAGTGCCGGACAAGGACGGCTGGAAGCATGCCTACGACTTCTACGTGGGTCCCAACGTTCTCGGCAAGAACGTGCTGGCGATCCGCTCCAATGGCCGCGACACGCAGGCTTCGACGGACACGTACACGGTCTGCCCGTTCGACCCGACCGACTATGACCAGGACATCGTCTGGGCCGATGGCTTCTTCGTTCGCTGGCCACAGGCGGGGGTGAGTGGCGGAGTGGGACGGGGCTGTTGACGCGGAGTGGAGGAGGGCAGGCAGCCCCGTTCGTTGCGGTCGAAGAGCACAACAGGTTATGAGTTCCCAAGGTTCTGCCGCGAGCTGGATACGTTCGTCCAGGAGGGTCAGATCGGCGTGAAGTGCTCTCACCGGGGACGCGAAGCCGCGATCAGCGGATCAAGCTGGAGGCGTATCGGGACGCCGGAGTGCCGGAGTACTGGATGCTGGATCCGGACGCGCGGCGGGTCGTCGTCTACGGTCTCCAGTCGGGAAGGTACGCTGAGCTCTGCCGGGGCGGGACGGATGAGGAGGTCTGGTCCTCCGTCCTCCCGGGCTTCCGGCTGAAGGTGGGCTCCCTGTTTCCGGCCGCCCCCGCAGTTTGACACGCCCGCCAACCTGTGCGACTATTGCTCCCCGCCTTCCAAGGAGGCGCGGAACGAAGGAACTGACGCGGGGTGGAGCAGTCTGGTAGCTCGTTGGGCTCATAACCCAAAGGTCGCAGGTTCAAATCCTGCCCCCGCAACCATCGAAACAACCGCCGTAGAGGCGTTTCAAAGGTAGGGCCAGCGCAAGCGGTCCTACCTTTTTTCCTTCCTGCGCTCTCCAGACCGTCGCGTTCTCGTGACGGGATGGACTTTGTATGCTCCTGGGAACCGGGAGGGCGGAGCTGGGGAGAGGTCTAAAGGACCCATGATCGAGACGGAACCTGAAGTCCAGCAGGAGGAGCGGCTCTCCGAACGCGTCCGGAGGGCTCTCCTGGGCGCTCCCCGCGACGTCGCCGACACCACCCACCTCCACAAGATGACGCTGGTCGCCTTCCTGGCCTGGGTGGGGCTGGGAGCGGACGGCCTCTCCTCCTCGGCCTACGGTCCGGAGGAGGCGTTCCTCGCCCTCGGCCAGCACACCTATCTGGCCGTCGGGCTCGCCCTCGCCACGGCGATCACCGTGCTCATCATCTCCGCCTCCTACAGCGGCATCATCGAGCAGTTCCCCACCGGCGGCGGCGGCTACGTGGTGGCTTCCCACCTGCTGGGGCCGAGGACCGGCGTCGTCTCCGGCTGCGCCCTGGTGGTGGACTACGTGCTCACCATCACCGTCTCGATCGCCTCTGGCGGCAATGCCATCTTCAGCTTCCTTCCTCCTCACATGGAGGTCTGGAAGCTGCCGGCGGAGTACGCGGCGATCATCCTCCTCATCGGCCTCAACCTGCGCGGGGTCAAGGAGTCGGTGCAGGCGCTGCTGCCGGTGTTCCTGATCTTCCTCGGCACCCATGCCCTCCTCATCGGCTGGTCGATCTTCACCCATGTGGACAACATCCCCCAGGTCTCCCACAACCTGTCGCAGGGCTTCCACTCAGGGTTAGAGACGCTGGGTGCGTTCGGGATGCTCATGCTGTTGCTGCGCGCCTACGCCCTGGGCGGCGGTACCTATACCGGTATCGAGGCGGTCTCGAACGGTCTGCAGATCATGCGCGAGCCGCGGGTGGCCACCGGCAAGCGGACGATGGTCTACATGGCCCTCTCCCTGTCGCTGACGGCCGGCGGCATCCTCATCGGCTATCTGCTGTTGAACGTCCAGCACTTCCCGGGCAAGACGATGAACGCCGTCCTCGCCGAGCGCGCCTTCGGTGCCTGGCACCTGGGCGGCATGCCCGTGGGCTATTGGCTGGTGCTGGTGACGCTGATTTCGGAAGGACTGCTCCTCTTCGTGGCGGCGCAGGCGGGCTTCATCGATGGCCCGCGGGTGATGGCCAACATGGCCGTGGACTCCTACCTGCCCCACCGCTTCGCCGCTTTGTCCGAACAGCTCTCGATGCAGAACGGCGTCCTCCTGATGGGGGTGGCGGCCCTCGCCATGCTGGCCTACACCCACGGCAACGTCCAGACGCTGGTCTACATGTACTCGATCAACGTGTTCCTGACCTTCTCTCTATCCCAACTCGGCATGACCCGGTTCTGGAAGGGGAGGAAGCACGACAGGATGCGGGTGAAGCACCTGGCCATCCACCTCGTGGCGCTCCTGCTCTGCGTCGGCATCCTGGTGGTGACGGTGTTCGAACGCTTCACCCACGGCGGCTGGGTGACCATCGTCATCACCTCCGCCTTCGTCGTGGTCTGCTACGGCATCCATGGGCATTACCGTCGGGCGGCGGAGGGGCTGCGGCAACTCGACGACATCCTCGGCACGCTTCCCGCCACAGGCGAGGCCAAGCCCAAGCGTCTGGACCCCAAGGCGCCCACGGCGGTGCTGCTGGTCTCCGGGTTCTCCGGCTTCGGCGTCCATACGGTGCTGTCGATCCTGCGGTACTTCCCCAGCCTCTACAAGCAGTTCATCTTCGTCTCGGTGGCCGTGGTGGACTCCGGCTCGTTCAAGGGCAAGGAGGAGATCGACGCGCTGAAGCACCACACTGAGGAGGATCTGGCCAAGTACGTGGACCTCGCCCGCCGCATGGGCTTCGCGGCGGACAGCGTCTACAGCCTGGGCATCGAAGTCGTCTCTCAGGCCTCGGATCTCTGCGAGCAGGTGGCGAAGCTCTACCCCAAGGCGACGATCTTCACCGGCAAGCTGGTCTTCCGCCGCGAGCGCTTCTTCTACGGCATCCTGCACAACGAGACGTCGAAGATCATTCAGCGCCGCCTGCAATGGGTGGGCGTGCCGATGGTGGTGCTGCCGATTCGGGCGCGGGTGTAGGCCCCAGTATCCCCCTACTTCCCGCAGAGCCGGAAATGCCCCAGGAAATCCGCGATCGCGGCCGGGTCGGCGTTGGTGCCGGTCCAGTCGGTCTCGGCGACAGGTTTGTCCGGGTCCGGGTCGGGGCCGTACCACATGCCGAAGCGGAGGCGTGAGTCGTTGGGGCAGCGGGGCATCACCATGGTGACGAGGCCGTGGGTCTGCCGGCCTCCGTGGCGATGGATGTCTCCCCGCCCAACAGAGTAGAGGATCTCCGTGCCGCCAGCGTTCACGGACCCCCTCTTGATGACTTCCTTGGGATCGAACCTCACGTTGGATTGCGACCAGCCCGAGTCCTCCGGCCGGGGAGCTTCGCCGCGGACGAAGCGCTCCATCTTCTCCTTGTTGTCCCGCACCTGGCGCATGCTCATGTACATGAAGCCCCGCTCGTCGAAATTCTGGTCCGGCGCCGCCTTGCCCGGCCCGGGGTCGCGGTCCGAGAGCAGGGCCATCTCCATGATCCCCATGGGGGCGGAAAAGGCGAAGGCCGGGTAGTAGCCGGGAGGGAGCTTCTCGTAGGGAAGCACGGACTTCACCTTGGCTTCGCGCTTCACCGGGTCGGTCATGGCTTCCGAGAACTCCTTGCCCGTGCGGTATCCCCAAAAACCCAGCCCTGCAAAGCCCAGCATGCCCAGGAGCACCAGGGCGGCGCAGCCGCAGCCCACGTACACCCAGGGGGACGTCTGTTTCTTCTGAGGACGGCCGTCGGCTTCCATCACATTTTCTCCGGAACGGGAATGCCCAGGAGCTCCGCCAGGGTCTCCAGTCCGCGCCGGAAGACCTGCACCACGGCCAGTCGGACGGCGCGCACCTGGGGATCCTTCTCCTGGAGGATGGGGTGGCGGTGATAGAGAGTATTGAAATGCTGGGCGACGTCCAGCGCGTGGCGGGCGATCAAGGACAGCTCCAGCGTCTCGGTGGCCTTCTCGACCGTCTCACCGGTCTGCGCCACCTCGAGGATCAATCCCCACAAGTCCTCGCTCCACAGCTCGTGGGGGAGGGCCGAGACCTCGTCAGCGAAGACGTCGGCGGGCAACCCCTCCTGCCCCAGCCGGCGGCGGATGTTGTTGGCCCGCACCAGCGAGTACTGGAGGTAGGGGCCGGTCTCCCCCTCGAAGCTCACGGCTTCGTCGAAATCGAAGGCGATGACCCGGTTGTTGGTCGCCTTGGCCATGAAGAAGCGGAGGGCGGCGGTGGCGATCTGGCGCGCCAGGACGTCGAGCTCCTCGTCGGCGAGGTCGCGGTTGCGCTGCAGGACCTCGTCCTTCGCCCGCACGATGAGCTGGTCCATGAGGTCGTCCGCCTTGACGCCGATCCCCTTGCGGCCGGACATCTCCAGCACCTTGTCCTCGCTTCCGTCCTCGTCCAGGTAGCCGAGCTGCCGGGCCGTGGCGGGCGAGAGGGCGACCATCTCGTAGGCGAAGTGGACCGAGCGCCCGGCCTCGGATTCGTGCCCCAGAGCCTGGAGGCCGGCGCGCACGATCTTCTGCAGGTAGCTCTGGCGGGTGTCGATGACGTTGAACACCCGCCAGGCATGGCCGAAGACGGGATGCCCTTCGACTCCCTCGTGGGTGGTCTCCCACACCCCCTCCTCCTGCCAGAAGCGGTAGTCGAAGTCGCGCCCCAGGAGGCCGAACTTCCAGAGCTGATAGGCGATGTCCTTGCCGACGTAGGTCACCGTGCCGTCGGAGCGGACGATCACCTTGTCCGGGTCCTCCAGGCCCGCGAACTCCTCCGCCTGGGAGAGGGGCATCACCCAGCAGCCGGCGTTCTTCCCTTCCTTCTCCAGGTGCACGGCACCGGTCTCCTTCAACAGCCCGAAGGCCTGCTCGAAGAAGTGGTGCCCCAGGATGTCGCTCTCGTGCGTCAGCAGGTCGTAGGAGACGTCGATCCGCCGCATGGTGGCGAGATGGCGCGCCACGATCCGCCGCGCCACCAGGATGCCCATCTCCGCCCGCGGCCCGCGCGCCGTCTCCATCTCGTGCAGGGTCTCCCGGCGCAGCCGCTGCCGCTCGGGGTCCTCCTCGAACCAGCGGCCAGCCTCGCTGTAGAGGTCCCAGCAGTAGAAGTCGAAGGGCTCGGGAAGGGCCGCCACCTGGGCGAGCGAGAGGTGCCGCAGGTCGAGGAACCCCACCACCACGTCGGCGAGCTGGACGCCGGTGTCGTCGATGTAGTTCTGGATCTCGACGGAGTAGCCCAGGCCTTTGAGGGACCGCCCCAGGACGTCGCCCAGCACGGCGTTTCTCAGGTGGCCGATGTGGGCCGCCTTGTTGGGATTGATGTTGGTATGCTCAATGACGACCTTGCCGCCGCGCAGCCCCCCTTCCAGGAGGGGAGCGTCGAGGAAGGCGGCGGTGAAGGCCCGGCGGTCGAGAAAGAAATTGAGGAAGCCGGCGCCTTGCACCTGCACGTCGCGCACGGCGGCCGGCCGGCGCAGGGCGGCCGCCAGTTCCTCGGCGATGGCGCGCGGATTGCGTTTCAGCACTCGCGCGAGCTGCATCCCGGCCGGCGAGGAGAGGTCTCCTAGCTCCCGCCGGGGAGGGACCTCCAGCACGGGCTGGTGCTCGACGCCGAAGCGCTCCTGGATCGTGGCGGCCAACTCGGCCGCCAGGCGGTTCTTCAGCTCCGTCCACATGCGCGAACGAGTCTACACTATGGAAAGAGGGGATCGTGGGCCGGAAATCGCGCCGGGCACCTTGGTATGATCTAGGGGGGAAGGATCAATGGCCGAGATGACGGAAAATCAAGCCCAGAACCGCGTCACCGTGCTGATGGACCGCACCCAGCTCGAACTGGTGGAGGGGGACATCACCGACTTGGACGTGGACGCGATCGTCAACCCCGCCAACGAGCAGCTCCAGCTCGGGACCGGCGTGGCTGGCGCCATCCGGCAGAAGGGCGGCCCCTCCATCCAGGAGGAGTGCAACCGGATCGGCGGCACCCCGGTGGGCACCGCCGTGATGACCGGTGCCGGCCACCTCAAGGCCCGGCGGGTGATCCACGCCGTGGGGCCGGTGATGGGCGCCGGAGACGAGGACAAGAAGCTCGCCGCCGCCGTTCGCGCCGCCCTCGCCCTCGCCGACCGCCGGGGGATGAAGTCCATCGCCCTCCCGGCCATCTCCACCGGCAACTTCGGCTTCCCCGTGGACCGCGCCGCGCGCCTCATGCTCACCGAGATCCACCGTTTCCTCCAGGGTGGCACCAAGCTGGAGCGGGTGGTGGTCTGCCTCTTCGGCGACGAGGCCTTCGGCATCTTCAAGCGCGAGCTGCGGCGCGGGTTCCGGTAGTGACGGCACCGCCGGTGGCTGGATCGGGGCGGCTGCCGCCCGCCGTCGTCCTGGTGCGGCCGCGGGAGGAGGGGAACGTCGGCTCCGCGGCCCGGGCCATGGCCAACATGGGGCTCGCCCGGCTGATCCTGGTGGAGCCGGCGGCGGCGCTCGGCGGCACGGCCCGCGCCTTCGCCGTGGGCGCCCGGGCGATCCTCGAAGAGGCCGTCCGCGTCCCCTCCCTGGGGGAGGCCCTCGCCCCCTTCCGCCGCGTGGTGGGCACCACTTCCACCCGCGACCGCCGGCTGGGCATCCCCTTCCTCACCCCGCGCGAGCTGCCGGCCTGGCTGGCCCAGGACGCGCCGGACACGCCCACCGCCCTCGTCTTCGGCCCCGAGGTGGGCGGGCTCACCAACGAGGAGCTGGCGCTCTCCGGCGCGGTGGTCACCATTCCCTGCTCGCCCGTCCAGCCCACGCTCAACCTCGCCCAGGCCGTGCTCATCCTCGCCTACGAGCTGTTCCTCGGCCGGGGAGACGCACCGGCCGCCGACGCCTGGGAGGAGCCGCCGGCCGCCGCCGAAGAGATCGACGGCCTGCTCGCCCACGCCGCCGAGGTCATGACCGAGGTCGGCTTCGCCCGCGACGACAGCTTCGCGGGGGTCCTGCGCGACCTGCGCCGCCTCGCCGCCCGCGCGGCGCCGGCCAGCCGCGACGTGCGCATCCTGCGCGGCATCTGCCGGCGGGTGCAGGGGGCGTTGCGGAAAGGGGCGTAGAACGACCTGGCCGCTCTCCGGGGTCCCATTTTCTGCTGCAAAACTCGCGAAGTTTGTTGCGAAATTCACGAGAATTCGTGAGCCTCGGATCGGGGAACACGGGCCCCGGCTCGCGCTTCGCGAATTCCGGACCGGGGCTCGCGAGTTTTGCATCAGAATTCGCGGGCCCAAGCCGAAATTCGCCAACTTTGCAGCACATTTCGCGAGGGTGGGAGGGCTGAACACTGTCCCGCGCCGAGGGCTCGCGAGGGCGCATCCAGGGTTCGCGAGCCCAAAGCCGCGATTTCCTTTCCCGCTGCCGGAGCTCGCTTTCCTCTTGGAAGAGCCGCCGCCCCCGGGGCCGCTAACTCTCATCCGATGATAACCTTAGCAGGTCTGATCTGGCCGGGGGTGAGGTCCTCCAAGGCCCCATCATAGGAATCACTTCATGCAGACCCACGCCTCCCGCTTCGCCCCGTTCGTTCTCGTCCTTGCCCTCATCGCCGCCTTCCTCTCCTCACCCGCCCGGGCCGAAGGTCCCTCCGCCGATTGGCGGACGCTCTCGACTCCCCACTTCCGGGTCCACTATCCCGCGTCGTCCGAGGCGTGGGCACGGCGGGCGGCGGCGCGGCTGGAGTCGATCCGCGAACGGGTGGTGGCCGAGGTGGGGTACGAGCCGCCGGACGTGGTGGACGTCCTCGTCTCCGATCCCATCGCCGAGCCCAATGGCCAGGCTATCCCCTTCCTGGGATGGCCGCGGATGATCCTGTGGACGAGCCCGCCGGGGCCGGAGTCCGAGATCGGCCACTATACGGACTGGACCGATCTCGTCGCCGTCCACGAGGAGACCCATCTCGTCCACCTCCTGCGGCCGGCCCGCAACCCGGCCCGGCGGCTGCTGGAGGCGCTGGTCCCCCTGGGGCCGATCCCGGCGAACGCGCCGCGCTGGGTGACGGAGGGGTACGCCACGGTGGTGGAAGGGCGGCTCACCGGCTCGGGCCGGCCCAATGGGGACGCGCGCGCCTCCATCCTGCGGCGCTGGGCGCAGGGGGGAAAGCTCCCGACCTATGCCCGACTGGCTTCGGACTCGGCGAGCTGGCGGGGGATGTCCATGGCCTATCTCCTGGGCTCCGCCTACCTGGAGTGGCTGGAGGAGCGGGCCGGGCCGGGGAGCCTGCGCTCCCTCTGGGCGCGGATGACCGCCCGTACCAACCGCAGCTTCGACGACGCCTTCCGCGGCGTCTTCGGCGACTCCCCCGCGGACCTCTACGACCGCTTCCGCGCCGAGCTGACCTGGCGCGCCCTGGAGATCGAGCATCGCGGCGGCCCGCCGGTCGAGGGGGAGCGGTGGCAGGACCTCTCCTGGACCACCGGCGCCCCGGCCGTCTCGCCGGACGGGACCCGCCTCGCCGCCGTCCTCCGCGCCAAGGACCGCCCGGCCCGGCTGATCGTCTGGTCCACGGCTCCCGACGAGGAGAGCGAAAGGAAGTGGAAGGAGAAGGTCGAGAAGCTTCAGGAGGAGGACCCCCAGGACGTGCCGGCCGTGCGCAACGGGCCTCTCCCCCGGAAGATCCTCCACACCTGGGAGAGCCCGGACGGCCCCGATCCCACCATGCCGCGCTGGATGCCGGACGGCAAGTCGCTCCTCTTCGTCCGCTTCGAGCCGGACGCCGAGGGCTTCCTCCACCCTGACATCTATCTATGGAGCGTGGAAAAGGGGGAGGTGCGGCGGATCACCCGCGGAGCCGGCCTGCGCGACCCTGATCCGGCGCCGGACGGCCGCTGGGCGGTGGCGGTGCGCAACCGCGACGGCCTCTCCCAGATCGTGCGGGTGGACCTCGCCTCGGGCGAGGTGCGCGCCCTCACGCAGCCCACGGCCGAGGAGGTCTACGACCGCCCCCGCCTCTCCCCCGACGGCCGGCGGATCGCCTACGCCCTCCACCGCGAGAGCGTCTGGCGCCTGGCGATCCAGGACGCCGAGGGCGGCCCCTCTCCGAGGGTGGAGCTGTCGCCGCCTCCCGAGGGGACCGTCTCGTCTCCCGCCTGGAGCGCGGACGGCCGCACCGTCTACGCGGCCGTGGGCCTGCGCGGCTTCATCGACCTCTGGGCTTTCCCGGCGAACCCTGCCGGGACCGCTCCCATCCCCCTCACCCGCACCCAGGGAGCGGCCCTGGCTCCGGCTCCCACTCCGGACGGCTCGGCCCTCTTCTTCCTCTCCCTCCAGCCGAATGGCTTCGACCTGCGCCGCCTCCCCCTCCCCAAAGGGGACTTGGTCGCCGCGTCCCTTCCCCCCGCGGACCTCCCGCGCGAGCTGGCCCCGGTCATTCGGCCGCCCACGCCGCAGGCCCCCGCGCCGCTCGCTGTGGCCGAGATCCCGCCGGGGCGTCCTTATGGAGTAGGCCGGCAGGAGCTGTTGCCGCTCGTCTCCGGCAGCGCCACCTCCTCCGGGGGCGCGGCCGAGATCGGCCTGCGTGGCGGCGACGTGGTGGGGCGGCTCGACTGGCTGGTCCTGGGCGCGCTCGGGGCGGACGGCTGGCCGGAGGGGGGCGCCCTGGCCGCGACGTGGCGGGGGTGGCCCGTGGAGGTGGGCGCTCACCTCTTCCAATCCCGCGAGCGTCCCGGCGAGGAGAAGGGCGCGCCGGCCGACCCGGCCAAGAACGGGCTTCTGGATTTGGACCGCAGAGGGATCGAGCTCTCCGCCGGCCGCGACTGGCAGTGGAGCGGCGGCCGCTTCTCCCTCGTGGGCCGGGGCCTCTGGAACCGGATCGATCCGGCCGGAGACGAATCCCGAGACCAGGAGATCGCCTCGCTGACCGGGGACTGGGGAGGCTACCGCCGTTTCGGACCCCACTGGCGGCTGCAACCAGCGGCCTCCGCGCACTACGAGGCGGGCCGCACTGAGGGGACGGGGGGCTGGTCGCGCTACGGCGGCGCCGCGGGTCTGGGCCTCACCTACGACCGCGACCGCCTGGACCTCACCTGGCGGCGCGACTCCTCGCGGGACGTGACGCGGAGCTTCGACCTTTACCAGCTCGGCGGCCCCGAGGTCTCCCTCCTCCCCGAATCCACCCTTTCGAATCGCATCGCCACCCCGGCCCTGCCCGTGGGGACCCTCCTCGGCGAAGAGCATGAAGAACAACGGGCCGTGCTAACCCTGAAAGCCCTGCCGGCCCCCATCTTCTACGAACGACACCGCCTCTGGAACCGGGACACCGCCAAGGGCGACTGGCTGAGCCTCGCCGGCCTCCAATACCGCTTCACCCTCGGCCCCATGCCCATCGGCCGCCTGCCGGCGCTGGATTTGGAGGTAGGAGTGGCGAGGATTCTGGACGATCCGACGGGGCGGTTGAAGGATGATACGCGGTGGTGGGTGGTTACGGTGGTGCGGCCGTAGGCGGGATCGACCCCGCCAGCACCTTCTCAACCTCGTCAATCCGAGCTTCCAACCAAGCAGGAAAATCTTGGAACCGAGCAGGCTGCTCGGGAAACCTAGCTTGCAAAGCTTGAACGACCTCCCGAGCTTCACGATAGGTATCCAATGCCTTCGCCAACTCGTCCCTCCCCTTCGCGTTGTCGCCTAGCTTCGCCAAGACCCAGGCCAAGTCCTGCAGCCACTCCGGACGCTGGTCTCGTTCCAGAAGACGACGCATCGTTTCCAGCGACTCCTCGTACGACGACTGTGCTCCCTCAAGGTCCCCTCGTGCGCTCTGCACATATCCGACTCGACCCAGAATTACCGAGAGGTCCCGCAGCCACTCCGGATGCTGGTCTCGTTCCAGAAGACGGCGCATCGTTTCCAGCGATTCCTCGTACGACGACTGTGCCCCCTTGAAATCCGTTCGCGCGCTTCGCACATCGCCGACTTTAACCAGGCTCACCGACAGGTCCCGCAGCCACTCCGGCCGCCCTGGACCCCCCTCCAGAAGACGGCGCATCGTTTCCAGCGACTCCTCGTACGACGACTGCGCTGCCTCAAGATCCCCTCGCGCGCCCTGCACGTTACCCAACCTGTTCAGGCTCACCGACAAGTCCCGCAGCCACTCCGGCCGCCCCGGGTCCCCCTCCAGAAGACGACGCATCACGCCCAGCGATTCCTCATACGACGACTGCGCTGCCGCGAGATCCCCTCGCTCGCTCTGCACGTCGCCTACCTTGTTCAGGCTCTCCGAGAGGTCCCGCAGCCACTCCGGCCGCCCCGGGTTCACCTCCAGAAGACGACGTATCACGCCCAGCGACTCCTCGTACGACGACTGCGCTGCCGCGAGATCCCCTCGCGCCCTCTTCACGTCGCCGAGGTCGACCAGACCCCAAGCCAAGGAACTCACCCAATCCTCTCTTCCAGGGTTGCTGGCGACGAGCTGGCGCCAGATTCCTAGCGCCTCGTCATAGGCAGCACCAGCCTTCGCCAGGGTTCCCCGCTCCTCCTCGTAGCGCCCCAGGCGCGCTAGATTGATCGCCAGAGACGCCAAAGCGGACTCGTCGCCGGGAGCTTCTGCCACCCGCTTTCGGGCTGCTTCAACCGCCGTGCGAAGGCGTTGCGCCTCCTCCTCAACCCAAGCCTCCCGTACTTCTCGCGAAGGAGAGGGACGCTCCTCAGCGGTTCTCTCGACCGTCATTGCGACGGGCGCGAGGGTGACGGAAGCGCTGCGGATCGACCAGAAATCGGGGGCTTCATGGGCGAAGGCGATTTCCAGGTGGGGCGGCACGCACAGCACGAGTGGCCCCTTCCATTCCCGGGCCAAAATGTTGCGCCGTTCGTTCAGCCGCCGGAAGAGCTCCCGCCACGCGGGCTCATCCTTCGGAGTCGCGGCGGAGGCATCGATCACAAGGACGTGGGAGACGTCATTGGGCTTCCGGAGGAGCTCCGCGAGCCGGTCCAGGATTGGCAGGAGCTCATCGAACCGGAGCGGCTCGGAAGAGCTTCGCCGGCTGCGCTCCGGTTGAAGGATCAGGAGGCGCTCTCCGGCACTCTCCTGGATGAGATGAAAGGCGGCCTGCGCCAGGCGGGGTAGGTCGCAGACCAGGAGGTGGAGCTGGAAGCCCTCTCCCAAGGCGAGAGCCTGGAGAAGGTGGTTCAGTCCCCAGTCGGAACGCAGGATGGAGACCAACGAATCGAGATCGGTCTCATGGGCCGGGGGCACTGGGATCGGCTCCAGTAGTAGACTGAGTTTCGAGCGTTCGCTTCGCTTCCTGCACTCCGGGGATCTGCCGCACCGCCGGGTGCAAGTCGAACCAGTCACCGCCGTTGAGATAGCGCAGCACCGCATTGTTCTGGATCATCAGGTCGGCTGCCTGACGGTGCCCGTCGTTCAGGATCGTCAGATAGTGATCGCGCTCTACGTGCGCTAACCAGTCGAACGCCTCTGCCGGGACGATCTTGCGATAGGCGTCGCGGATCTCATTGATGATCCTCTGGAGGTCGTCTTCGGAGATCGGCGCGTTGGGCAAAGCAAAAGCCGACCTCAGGAGCCGCACGATCTCCCGTGGATAGCCGCCGGACCAGCGGATCAGCTCCTTGACCCGATCTTCCGTCCCGGGGCCCAGGAGCTCAGCCAGCACGTCGTCAGGCACTCGTTTGCGAACGAGCTCCCGAGCTGCCGCGAGACCCGGCCCGAATTCCGAACCGTCCCGGTCCCGCAGCTTGATCATAGGGATGAACTGCACCTGTTCGAACCGGCGGGTCACCAGGGCCGGGGGAATCGTATAAAGGACGTGCACCGGAAGGCGCAGGTACGGGGCTCCAGCCGCGAAGATCCTTTCGGCGCTTTCGAGCACCTGGCCCCAGTTCGTACTGATTCCCCGCAGCTTCTCCAGAGAATCGAAGATCACGACGAGGCCGCTGAAGCCGCGAGCGATCGCCCTGCCCTGCAACAAGGTCATCTCCTCCTTCGCCTCGCGCAGGAAGGTCGTCAGGTGGGCGGCGATGGTCTCCCGCACCCTCCGGCGCAACGAGGGGCGGGTCTTCATCTCGGCCACGAGCTTCGGACCGGAGGGGATGGCGAACTCGGCCTTGGTCAGCTCCACGTCAGTCTTCGTCAACCAGTTCCAAAGGCGGGTCAGGTAACCTTCCGCCATGGCGTGGTCGGGACTTTTTCCTTCTTCTTTCAAGACCACCGCCTCGCTGCATTCGAGGATGCTGGCGATGATCTCCGGAATGTCGACCGGCGTCGCCAGGTCGATGGCTCGCTCGGCGTCCACGAGGACCGGCAGGAGATGGGCTCGGCCGGGGTCCGAAAGCCGGGCCGCCAAGCGGTTCAATTCCGTCGATTTGCCCGAGCCGGGAAGGCCGGTGAACAGCTCGAAGACGGGTTTGTCGGAGAGCTCGATGGCGCTCGCCAGCCTCTGCACCCAGTTGCCCCCGCGGACCGGAGTGGAACCGAGATCGTCCAGGTCGACGTTCCGCGTGTCCTTCGGATCGAGCGCTTCGAAGGGGTCGCAGCGGTTGTAGTATCTCTTCCGGGTCTTGAAGTCCATGGAGGCTTGTCTCCAGTCCACTGAGGCAGAGAGATTATCACCTGGCTTGTGCGAAGAGCGATCTCGCGAGTCCTTGAGGTGCGGCATGAGAACCACGATCGACCTCCCCGACGAGCTGTTCCGCTAGGCGAAGGCCAGGGCCGCGCTCGACGGTCTGCGGCTGAAGGACCTAATCACCCGCTTTGTGGAATTGGGGCTGCGGCAGGGGAGGTGCGGGCGCAGTGAGCTTCCCGTGACGCGAGCGGATCTTCTCGGCGCGCCCGAGGTATCGCTCCACGTCCACCTCGATCACCACCCACACGGCACCTGCGAGATCAGGATCTGCTTGGTGCTGCGCCAAAGGCCGAGGAGAGGGAATGTCCAGGCCTTTCTCGGCGAGCAGCTCGCAGTGAGCGTCAATGGCCTCCCGGGCCATCTCGACCGCTTCGTCGAATGTATCGCCAGCCGAGAAGCAACCCGGCAGATCAGGCACGGTGACGCCGCACTTGACACCGTCATCCGTATGGAGAGCTAGGGCGAAACGCATGACTCGGCTTCCAGCTTCCTGATGACCTCCGCGCTCTTCACAGTGATAGTGTAGCTATCGTAGCTCACATTCTGGCCCATCCGACGGGGCGGTTGAAGGATGATACGCGGTGGTGGGTGGTGACGGTGATCAGGCCGTAGGCGCGGGAAGATCGCTGACTCGGCCGTCTATAACCTCAAACCTCATAACCAGGAGGGGCAATCCATGGCCGAAGGCGACGCAAATCCAGACCCGGGCACGAACAAAGGTTCGGACATCGACGACATCCCGCCCGAAAGCTCCGGCGGGAAACCGGTGGGCGCAGCCGGAATCTCCCTCATTTCTGCGTATCTGGTCCTCCTGGCGTTTCTGGTCGTCTACGGCCTTGTCGCTTTCTGGCCGACGCAGAAGGGCAAGAACGACTGCTCCCCGGCGAAACCCGTGACGAAGAGCGCCTCGGCCGCGCCTACCCCGACGCCAACTCCAACTCCAACCCCAACTCCAACCTCAACTCCAACGCCATCCCCCACTCCCTCGGGCACGCCCTCGCCGAACAAGGCTGAGCAGCCTTCTCCAAAGCCCATCTGCTACCAGGTCAGTTATTTCGACTGGGAGCACAATCTCCCCAGCGAACAGAGCCTGCTGATCATCGTGCTGCTTTCCGGCGCCCTCGGGGGGCTCGTGCACGCCCTCCGGTCGCTCTACTGGTACGTCGGGAATCGCAGGCTCGTCTGGAGCTGGGCGCTCATGTACCTGCTGCTGCCCTTTCTTGGGGTTACCATGGCCCTGGTCTTCTACCTGATCATCCGCGGCGGCTTCTTCTCGCCAAACGCCACGATCGACGACACGAGCCCCTTCGGCTTCGCGGCCTGGGCCGTCCTCGTCGGCATGTTCACGCGGGAGGCTGCCGAGAAGCTCAAGCAGGTCTTCGAGACTCTTCTGACCAAGGCGGAGAAGGGGAAGGACCACGTCGGCGCCGCCCCCATCATCTCGACGATCGTCCCCTCTTCCGGCTCGGTCAATGGGGGGGACACCGTCACCATTACCGGCTCGGGATTCGTACCGAGCAGCGTCGTCCGCTTCGGAGCCAATACCGCCCAGCCGCCCCAGGTCACCAAGGACGGTACGTCGCTGACTGTCGTCACTCCGAAGGCCAGTGCGCCAGGTCAGGTCACCGTCGAGGTCGTGAACCAACCCGGAGACCAGAAGGCGACCGGCAGCTTCACCTACACCCCCTAAGCCCCTGCGGGCCGCCACGGGCTGGTAGACTTCCTGCCCTGCCCTTGGCGGCCCGTCATGTCCGACCGACTCCTCATCCTCCGGCTCTCCGGCGACTTCTACACGAAGGCGCGGCGCACCCGTATGCGGTTCCTGCGGCGGCTGGCGGCGAACCTGGAGGCCGGCCTCAACCAGCACGGCATCCCCCACCGGCTGGAGAAGACCTGGAGCCGTCTCTACCTTACGACTCCGGAGCCCGCCGCCGCGGAGGCGGCCGAGGTCGCGGCCCGCGTCTTCGGCATCCAGTCCGTCTCCGCCGTCGAGCGCCGGACCTGGGAGCGGCTGGAGGACCTGGTCGCGTTGGGAGTCGAGACCTTCGCCGAGGCCGTGCGGGGAAAGAGCTTCGCCGTGCGGGCCACCCGCCGGGGGGAGCGGGACCGCATCGGCTTCGACTCGGCGCGGGTGGAAATCGCCCTCGGCCGCGCCCTGCTCGACGCCGGGGCCGGGCGGGTCAACCTCTCGGCGCCCGAGGTCACGGCCCACGTCGAGCTCGAGCCGGGCGCCGTCCACCTCTTCTTCGACAAGGTGCGCGGGCACGGCGGCCTGCCCATCGGCGTCGAAGGGCGGGCCGTGGCCCTGGTCTCCGGCGGCTTCGATTCGGCGGTGGCGAGCTGGCTGATGCTCAAGCGGGGCGTGCAGCTCGACTACGTCTTCTGCAACCTCGGGGGTACCGCTCACCGTCTGGGAGTGCTCAAGGTGATGAAGGCGGTCGCGGAGCGGTGGAGCTACGGCACCTCGCCCCGCCTCCACGAGGTGGACCTGGCACCGCTCGTCGGCGAGCTGCGGCAGAAGGTGCAGCCCCAGCACTGGCAGATCGTCCTCAAGCGGCTCATCCTCCGCGCCGGCGCCGCCGTGGCCCACCGCGGCGGCCGGCTGGCGTTGATCACCGGCGACGCCATCGGCCAGGTCTCCTCCCAGACGCTGCAGAACCTGGCGGTCATCTCCCAGGCCTCCCCCGCCATGCCGGTGCTCCGCCCCCTCCTCGGCTTCAACAAGGAGGAGATCCTGGAGACGGCCCGCCGCATCGGCATCTACGACCTCGCCGCCGCCGTGGCCGAATACTGCGACCTGATGCCGGTGAGGCCCGCCACGCGGGCGATCCTCCAGGACGTGCTGCGCGACGAGGCCGCCCTCGATCCCTCTCGCCTCGACGGTCTGGTCGATTCCCGGCGGATCTTCGAGCTGCGCGAGGTGGACCCCGAGACGGTGGCGTCGCCGGTACCCGAGGTGGACCACCTGCCGGCCGGCGCCACCCTGCTCGACCTCCGCGCCGGCGCCGCCTACCGGAGCTGGCACTACCCGGGCGCCCTGCACCTCGACCTCCCCCAGGCCCTGGCGGCCTATCGTTCCTTCGACCCGGGCCGGCCCTACGTCCTGGTCTGCGAGGTGGGGCTCAAGAGCGCCCATCTCGCTGAGAAGATGCAGGAGGCCGGCTTCACGGCGTTCCAGCTCAAGGGGGGAATCAAGGTCTTGATGGAGCTCGCCGGCCGGGCCGAGAAGGCGAGCCTCTCCCTGCTCGCCCCCGCGGTGCGCGACTGACGGGGATCTCCGTCTTTGCAACAGAGCGGGTAGATATGCGTCAAAAATCGTGATCCGCACTTGCTCCGCATACCTGCGCCTTGCGCCCGGCTCCGCAAGTCCGTATTCTGGAGTTTCATTTCTTCTGGAGGTATGGAGAGGAGGGGATTGCCAGCCCGAGAGAGTCACCCGGAGCCTGGAGCAGCAGTCGCGCCATGAGACAAGTCCTGCAGAGCCCAGCCGAGGTCCCCTCCCGGCAGACGAACGACTGGTTTCGTACCCTCGCCGAGACCACCTCGACGGCCATCTTCGTCTACCGTGCCGACCGGCTGCTCTACGTCAACCCAGCCTGCGAAGCGCTGACCGGCTACAGCGCCGGGGAGCTGCTCACCAAGCCGCCCTGGAGCTTCGGCGCTCCCGAGGCCCGCGCCACCCTGCGGGAACGGGGCCTGGCGCGGCTGCGCGGCGAGCCGGTGCCGGAGCGCTACGAGACCCGCATCGTCACCCGCGACGGAGAGGAGCGGTGGATCGACCTCACTTCCGCCCTCATCGCGCTGGAGGACGGCGAGCCTGCCGCCCTCGCCACCGCCGTCGACATCACCGAGCGCAAGATGGCGGAGGTGGCCCTGCGCGAGAGCAGCGCCCGCCTCGAGCTCGCCCAGCGGGTGGCCGGGGTCATCACCTGGGAGTGGGACCTGCTGACCGACGAGATGGTCGTCTCCCCCCACGCTGCCGAGATCTTCGGCTGCCGGCCCGACCAACTCTGGCGGTCGGGCCGGGAGTTCATGGCCGCCGTGGTGCCGGAGGACCATGCGATCCTGGTGGAAGCCCTGCGCAACTGCCTGCGGGAAGAGAAGGACTTCGCCCCGGAGCTGCGGGTGCGGGCGCCGGACGGCCGCCTCCGCTGGTTCTCCGAGCGCGGCCAGGCCCTGCGGGACGCCGCCGGCACGCCTGTCCGCCTCATCGGCGTGGCGCACGACATCAGCACCCGCCGGCTCGGTGAGGAGCGGCTGCGGGCGGTGGTCGAGGGGACCTCCTCCACCACCGGCACCGACTTCCTCCGCTCCCTGGTGCGCCACCTCGCCGCCGCCCTCGACATGGAGTTCGCCTTCGTCGCCGAGGTGCTGGACGAGCCGGCCACCCGGGCGCGCGTCCTCGCCATCTGGGCCGGAACGGACTACGGCGAGCCCTTCGAGTACGGCCTGGTCGGCACTCCCTGCGAGACGGTGCGCGGCCGGGAATACTGCTTCTATCCGAGCGGCACCTGGCGCCTCTTCCCCGGCGACCCCGGCCTGCGGGAAATGGCCATCGAGAGCTACCTCGCCGTGCCGCTGTACGACGGCAACGACCGCCTCCTGGGGCACATCGCGGTGATGGGCACCGAGCCGGCGGCCGAGGAGATGGCGACCGTCGCCATCCTCAAGATCTTCGCCGCCCGCGCCGCCGCCGAGATCGAGCGCAGCCTGGCGGAGGAGGCCCTCGCCCAGGAGAAGGAGCTCGCCCAGGTGACCCTGGCCTCCATAGGCGATGGCGTCATCCGCACCGACGACATGGGCGTCGTCGACTACCTGAACCCCGTGGCCGAGCGTCTCACCGGCTGGACGGCGGCCGAGGCCTGCGGCCTGCCGGTGGCGCGGGTCTTCAACGTCATCGACGAGGCGACCGGCAAGCCGCTCCACAACGCCGTCGAGCACTGCCTGGCCGAAGGGCGGGTCGTCGAGCACAACGGCTACTCCATGCTGGTGCGCCGCGACGGCCGCGAGTTCGCCATCCGCGACTCGGTGGCCCCCATTCAGGACCGCCAGGGGCGAATCACCGGCAGCGTCCTGGTCTTCAAGGACGTCACCCAGCTCCGGGGGATGGAGCGGGAGATGATCTACCTCGCCCGCCACGACCCCTTGACCGGCCTCATCAACCGGCGGGAGTTCGAAAAGCGCCTTCAGCTCTGCCTCGAAAGCGCCTGGCAGGAGCGGCGCGACCACGCCCTCTTCTACCTCGACCTCGACGAGTTCAAGGTGGTCAACGACACCTGCGGTCACCTGGCGGGCGACGAGATGCTGAAGCAGGTCACGGCGCTTTTGAAGTCGCTGGTGCGCAAGAGCGACGCCCTCGCCCGCCTGGGCGGGGACGAGTTCGGCGTCCTGCTGGAGGATGCGAGCCTGGAGGACGCCCGCGAGCTCGGCGAGCGCCTGCGCAGCGCCGTGCGCCAGTACCGCTTCGGCTGGCAGGAGCGGATCTTCGAGATCGGCGTCTCCATCGGCCTCGTCCCCATCACCGCCGACAGCGGCGACATGGCCCGCGTCCTCTCCGCCGCCGACGCCGCCTGCTACGTCGCCAAGGAGAGCGGCCGCAACCGGATGCACGAGTACCAGCCGGACGACAGCGCCATGGCCGAGCGCTACGGCGAGATGCAGTGGATCTACCGCATCCACAAGGCCTTCGCCGAGCACCGCTTCTGCCTCTACCGGCAGAGCATCCACCCGCTCACCAACGGCGGCAGCGAGCCGCCGCTGTGCGAGATCTTCATCCGCATGGTGGACGAGGACGGCCGCCTGGCGAGCCCCGCCGCCTTCATCCCCGCCGCCGAGCGCTACCACCTGATCGCCTCGATCGACCGTTGGGTGGTCCACGCCGCCTTCATGGCCCTGGCCTGCGGCACCCTCTCCCACGGCGACACCACCCGCTTCGCCATCAACCTCTCCGGCCAGTCGGTGGGGGACGACGCCTTCCTCGACTACGTGCTGGCCGAGATCGAGGCGACCGGCATCGCCCCCGAGCGCATCTTCTTCGAGATCACCGAGACCGCCGCCGTGGGCAACCTCGCCAAGGCCATGCACTTCATCCGCGTGCTGCGGGAGATGGGGTTCCACTTCGTCCTCGACGACTTCGGCAGCGGCCTCTCTTCGTTTGCGTATTTGAAGAACTTGCAGGTTGACTTCCTGAAGATCGACGGCACCTTCGTCAAGGACATGATCGGCAACTCGGTGCAGCGCGCCCTGGTGGAGTCCATCCATCAGATCGGACAGGTGATGGGCATCCGCACCATCGCCGAATCCGTCGAGGACCGCACCACCCTCGAAGCCCTCCGCGACATCGGCGTCGACTACGCTCAGGGGTACGGGTTGTCGATGCCGGAGCCGCTGATTTAGCGACTTTACAAGACGCCTGGAGATTTTTTCCCCCGCGGCCGGCGTTCCGGCCCGAAACCGGCCTTCCCAGGCCAGAAATCCAGGCCCGCTTCTTGCTTCTCTCTTCCGCACCCATGAAAAGTCGGCTGCCATGAGAACCGTATCCGCCCTGAGAGTGCTTCCTGAGGCCGGCGACGATCTGGAGGACGACGACGTGTTCGACGGCGACGCGCGCCTTCCCCTGCGTCCGGTCCCTGCTCCTCCCGAGCCTGCGGACGATCCGGGAGACTCCACCGACGCCCGGCTGCGACTGCTGGTGGAGCCGATGCCGGCCATCGTCTGGACCACCGACTGCGACCTCGTGTTCCGCTCCGGCCTGGGAGGGGGGCTCCCCTCCTTCGGCCTGCGGACCACTCCCGGCACCAGCCTCTTCGACTACTACGGCACGCGCGATCCGGACGCCCTTCCCATCCGCGCCCACCACCTCGCCCTCGCCGGCGAGTCGGTGAGCTACGAGCAGGAATGGCAGGGGAGGACGTTCCAGACCCGCGTCGAGCCGCTGCGCGACGAAGCCCAAGCGATCGTGGGGTGCGTCGCCGTGGCGGTCGACATCACCGAGCGCAAGCAGGCCGAAGAGGCCCTCTACCGTGAGAAGGAGCGCGCCCAGGTGACCCTCGCCTCGATCGGCGACGGCGTCATCCGCACCGGCCCCGGCGGCGAGATCGACTATCTCAACCCGGTGGCCGAGCGGCTCACCGGCTGGCACGCCGACGACGCCCTGGGGCGCACCGTCTCCGAGGTCTTTCAGGTCATCGACGAGCTCACCCGCCGGCCGCTCGCCGATCCGGTGGCGAGCTGCCTGGCCGAAGGGCGGGTGGTGGAGTCGCCGGGGCACGCCCTCCTCCTCTCCGCCGACGGCAAAGAGTACTCGGTGCGCGACTCGGCGGCGCCCATCTACGACCGCACCGGCGCCGCGCTCGGCGCCGTCCTGGTCTTCAAGGACGTCTCCCAGCTCCGGGGGATGGAACGCGAGATGGTCTACCTCGCGAGCCACGACGCCCTGACCGGGCTGATCAACCGGCGGGAGTTCGAGGAGCGCCTGACGCGGGCCATCCGCACCGCCGGGGCCGAGCGGCGGCGGCACGTGCTGCTCTACCTCGACCTCGACGAGTTCAAGCTGGTCAACGACACCTGCGGCCACCTGGCGGGCGACGAGATGCTCAAGCAGATCACCGCCCTCCTGAGCTCGCGGGTGCGGCGCGGCGACACGCTGGCGCGGCTGGGCGGCGACGAATTCGGCATCCTCCTGGAGGACTGCCCTCTCGCCAGCGCCCGTGAGATCGCCGAGGAGATGCGGCGCACCGTCCGCGAATTCCGCTTCTGCTGGCGCGAGCAGATCTTCGAGGTGGGGGTCTCCATCGGCCTCGTTCCCCTCGAAGCGGACAGCGGCGACCTCGCCCACGTCATGAGCGCCGCCGACGCCGCCTGCTACGTGGCCAAGGACAACGGCCGCAACCGCGTTCACGAGTACGAGACGGACGACACGCTGGTCGCCGAGCGCTACGGCGAGATGCAGTGGATCCACCGCATCCACCGCGCCTTCGAGGACCGCCGCTTCCGCCTCTTCTACCAGCTCATCCAGCCTCTGGGCGGCGAGAGCGGACCCCAGGACCTCCTCTGCGAGGTCTTCATCCGCATGCTGGACGAAGCCGGCAAGGTGATCGCGCCCTCGGCCTTCATCGCCGCGGCGGAGCGCTACCACCTCATGACCTCGCTCGACCGCTGGGTGGTGAAGACCGCCCTTCACTCCCTGGCCGAGACTCAGCGCCGCGAGCTCTCGCGCCCCATCCTGTTCGCCATCAACCTCTCGGGCCAGTCGGTGGGCGACGAGGCGTTCCTCGCCTCCGTCATCGAGGAGCTCGCGACGAGCGGCGTCGATACCCGCCGCATCTGCTTCGAGATCACCGAGACGGCGGCCATCAGCAAGCTCGACAGCGCCATCCGCTTCATCCACGTCCTCAAGGCCAAGGGATGCCGCTTCATCCTCGACGACTTCGGCAGCGGCCTCTCCTCCTTCGCCTACCTGCGCGACCTCCAGGTCGACTTCCTGAAGATCGACGGCGAATTCGTGCAGAACATGATGGAAGACCGGGTGAAGCGCGCCATGGTCGAGTCGATCAACCAGATCGGCCACGTCATGGGGCTCACCACCATCGCCGAATGGGTGGAGAACCTGCAGACCCTGGACGCGCTGAAGGAGATGGGAATCGACTACGCCCAGGGGTATTGGCTCTGCCGGCCGCAGCCCCTGGTGCACGACGTCTGATCCTTCCTCCCTACACCCGGACCTTGCTCGGACCCGCGGCCTTCACCTCTTCGTTGACCTCGTTCTCGTACTTCTTGAAGTTCTCGGCGAACATGTCCGCGAGCTTCGAGGCGCGCGCATCGTAGTCGGCCGGGTTGTCCCAGGTCTCCCGCGGGCGGAGGAGCTTGTCCGGCACGCCGTCCACTTTCACCGGCACGTTCAGGCCGAAGATGGGGTCCGTCCAGGTATCGACCTCGTCGAGCTCGCCCGAGAGGGCCGCCGTCACCATGCGGCGGGTGAAGCCGAGCTTGATGCGCTGCCCCACGCCGTAGGGGCCGCCCGTCCAGCCGGTGTTGAGGAGCCACACCTTGGAGCCATGCCGCTCGATCTTCTCTCCCAGGAGCTTGGCGTAGACCCCGGGATGGAGGGGAAGGAAGGGGGAGCCGAAGCAGGTGCTGAAGGTCACCTTCGGCTCCGTCACTCCCCGCTCCGTGCCCGCCACCTTGGCCGTGTAGCCGGAGAGGAAGTGATACATGGCCTGCTCCTCCGTCAGCCGGCTGATGGGCGGCAAAACGCCGAAGGCGTCGCAGGTCAAGAAGACGATGTTCCGGGGATGACCGGCCTGGCCGCCCAGGTCCACGTTGGCGAGCTGGGTGAGAGGGTAGCTCGAGCGGGTGTTCTCGGTCAGCCGGTCGTCGTCCAGGTCCAGCTTGCGGGTCTCGGGATCGCAGACCACGTTCTCCAGCACTGTCGCGAACTGGCGGGTGGTGCCGTAGATCTCCGGCTCGCCCTCGCGGGAGAGGCGGATCACCTTGGCGTAGCACCCTCCCTCGATGTTGAAGACGCCGTCCTCGCTCCAGCCGTGCTCGTCGTCGCCGATGAGCGTGCGCCCGGGATCGGCCGAAAGGGTCGTCTTGCCGGTGCCCGAGAGGCCGAAGAACAGGGCCACGTCGTCCTTCGCCGCGCCGTTCGCACCGTAGTTGGCGCTGCAGTGCATGGAGAGCACCCCCTGCTTCGGCAAGTAGTAGTTCATGACGCTGAAGATGCTCTTCTTGATCTCGCCCGCGTAGCGGGTGCCGCCGATCAGCACCATGCGCTTGGCGAGGTCCAGGAGGATGAACGTCGGACTGCGCGTACCGTCGCGCTCCGGCTCGGCCTGGAGGTGGGCGACGTTGATCACCGTGAAGCTCGGGACGAAGCCCGCCAGCGCCGCGGGATCCTCCTCGCGGATGAACATGTTGCGGGCGAAGAGATTGTGCCAGGCGTCCTCGGTGACGATGCGGACGTTGATGCGGTAGCGGGGATCGGCGCCGGCATAGCCGTCGAAGACGAAGACGTCCTTCCCCTGGAGGTGCTCCTTGGCGCGGGCGAGGAGGGCCTCGAACTTCTCCCGCGGGAACGGCCGGTTGACGTCGCCCCACCAGACGTCGTCGAGCGACGGGTCCTTGACCACGAACTTGTCGTTGGGCGAGCGCCCGGTATGCGGCCCCGTCTCGCAGACCAGGGGCCCGTCGGCGGCCAGCACCGCCTCGCCGCGCCGCACGGCCATCTCCACCAGCCGCGCCGGCGGCAGGTTCCAGTAGGCGGTACGGACGCCCTCGATGCCGTGTTTCTCCAATCCAAAGCTGCTGACTGCCGGCCCCTCGTTTTGCATTCCATCACCTCGAAGAGTGGTTTTCGGATAGGTAATCGACGAGGAGCCGCGACATGATCCGGATGCCCGCCGGCACCGCGCTGTCGTCGGCGCGGAAGGTGGGCGTGTGCAGGCCACCGGAAGTCGTGCCCGGCGCGACCACGCCGAGCCGGTAGAAGAAGCCGGGCGCCTGATTGGCAAAGTAGGCGAAGTCCTCTCCGGCCATGCTGGGCTCCACGATCTTGACGTTCTCCGCCCCGGCGATCCGCTCCAGCAGCGGCCGCACGCGGCGGGCCAGCTCCGGGTCGTTCACCGTGGCGGGGGCATTGCGTTGGTACTCCATGTCGAACGAGCCGCCGTTCGCCCGGGTGACGCCGTCGAGGATCTCGCGCATCCGCCGCTCCACCAGGTCCTGCACCTCGGCTTTGTAGGTGCGGACGGTCCCCTCGAGATGGACCTCGCCCGGAATGATGTTGAACCGCTCCCCGCCGCGCACGATCCCCACCGTCAGCACACTGGGCTCCAGGGCTGGGACGTTGCGGGAGCGGATGGTCTGAAACGCCGTGATGACCTCGGCCGCCATCACCACCGGGTCCACTGCCAGGTGGGGATAGGCGCCGTGGGACTGTTTGCCTTTGATCGTGATCCGGAACTGGTCCACGGCCGCCATGGTCGGCCCGGGGTTGAACCCCACCTGGCCGACCGTGAGGTCCGGGAACGAGTGGAGCGCGAACACCGCCGCCGGCTTCCCTTGAGAGAAGGCCCCCTCCGCCAGCATCAGCTCGGCGCCCCCGCGCTCGCCGGCGGGCGGCCCCTCCTCGGCGGGCTGGAAGATGAAGAGGACGCTTCCCGGCAGGTCCTTCTTCATCGCCGTCAGCACCATGGCCGTTCCCAGCAGCACCGAGGTATGGACGTCGTGCCCGCAGGCGTGGGCCACTCCCACCTCCTGGCCCTGAAAGGTGTCCTTCTTCTTGGAGGCGAACGGGAGGTCCGTCTGCTCGACGACCGGCAGGGCATCCATGTCCGCCCGCACGGCGATCAGGGGACCGGGCTTCCCCCCCTGGAGGAGCGCCACCACGCCGTACTTGCCGATGCCGGTCCGGGGCTCCAGCCCCAGCGAGCGCAGGGAATCCGCCACCAGCTTGGCCGTCTGCTCCTCGCGGTTGGAGAGCTCGGGGTTCTGATGCAGCCGGTGCCGCACCTCGACGAGCTGCGCCGAGACCTTTGCCGCCTCCTGGTCCACCCGTGCGTCGAGACTCGCCTCCGCCCCCCAGGCAACAGACGGGAAGGCCAAAGCGGCGAGCAGGACCGGCGCCAAGCGGGCCGTTTTCCGGCGAGGGAGCATCCATTTTCCTCCAGGACAAGGGAACGCAGCCGCGCCCTGACCTCCCCGGGCGTGCGGCGCGCCGAGCAAACCCGCCGAGTTTATACCCAGACGGGGGGTTTTTAGGCCGCTTGAGCCTGCTTTCGGACCGACTCCGGGAGAGTTCTGACTGAGGCTCGAAACCGCTTCGAGGTCTTCGATTTCACAGTTGGTCCGGATCGAGGTCCTCGGTTTCACCCCGGAGGTGCTCTTCGAGGGCCTCGTCAGCCAACCGTTTCAGAACGCTGCCAGACCGGGCAAAAGAGTCCTGCCAAGCCCTTTCCGATTCGATCCGATTCGAGCTCGGTGAGGAGCCACCTGGCGAAAACGTCCTGGTCTGCTGCCGGGAGAGATGATTCGCCCAACCAGCGTCGAAACCGTTGACGCTCGCCCCACTCCCCAGCTACACTACTTCTACAAATCGTCGAAGGGGAACAGGTAGGACTTACACTACCCCCCTGGGGAAGTCTCCCAGTGCGGGGGAAGTCGAGTCGCGGGAGTGCTCGTATCTACACGGAGCTCGAAGCAAATGGTCACATTCGTAGCGCTGCTGATGGCCGGGGCCGTAACAGGATTCATGATGGAGCAGCAGTGGGGATCGCATCTCGTACGCTGGGCCCGCCAGCACCGGATGCGGATGCGCGTGCTCCGCCGCCAGGGGGTCAACCCCCTGCGTGCCTGGCTCGGCGAGGACTGACCCTCTCGCGAGGCGGTTTCGCGGGCCGGCCAAGCCGGCTTTCCAGGCGTCGTCGCCCGGACGATACAATCCTCCAGGAGGAGATCGGACGGGTTGAACGACATGGAGCTCGAAGAAGAGGACATCCAAGAGGCACCGGAGCCGGGCTCGCTGCCCGCTTGGTTGCGCCCCACCCGGCGCCGCCGGCGCCCCGCGTTCCGCTACCTGATCGACGGGCGCTTCTTCCGCCGGCTCGTCGCCCACCGCGGGGAGGCGGCCCTCGCCGGCTTCCGCGATTCCATCGCGCGTCACGGCCTCGGCCGCGGCGAGGGCCTGCCGGCGCTGGAGCTGACGCCCATGGCCTTCCTCGAGACGGTCGGCATCGAGCCCCCACATGTCGACGCGTTCCCCCTCAGCCAGGAGGCGATCAAGAGCGGCGAGTCCCTGAAGGCCACGACCTTCGTCGTCAAGCACGTCGAGACCCGCATCCGCAAGTCGCCCGAGATGCGGGGGAGCTTCATCAAGAAGAAGGTCGGCGAGCTCAAGACCGGGGTCGATCCCGCGGCGCACGACCTGTTCGACCTCTGCATCACCCGCGTCGTCTCCAAACCCGGCTTCGAGGACCAGCTCATCCGGCAGCTCGCCTTCGACCACCTCTACCGGTACCCGTTTCCGGACGTCCTGCGCGAGACCATTTTCGACTTCCTGTGCGCCAGCCTGTTCGGCACGGAGGACTCCGTCGCCGGATTTTCGAAAATGCGGATGATGAAGACTCTCTGGGACCGGGCCTACCCGCGGCTGCTCAAGGCCAACCCCGGAGAGCGGGGCGAGATTCAGGCCCTGGACCGCGAGATGAAGCCCAGGACCCGGAGGGATTTCCTCGCCTGGGAGCTCATCCATTACTCCGTCCTGGGCGCCGCGGCCGAGAGGCGGTTTCGTCCCGTGGTGGCGTTCCTCCAGGATTCTCCGGAGAGGATCAGGTCGTGGTGTATCGCCTACAAGAGCGCGCTCCGCTCGTTCCTGGACCAGATCAGCGGCTCCGACCTCGCCACGCTACGCCCCAACCTCGAAGCCTGGAAGCCGGGCCTGCTGGTGGCGTGCGGGGAGGACGGGACGTTCGGCACCCCCGTGCCGACCTCCGACCTGCCCGTCTTCGGCGGCGAGAAAAAAGCGCAGCCTCTTGAACGCCCCGGCGCGGAATCAGCGCCTGAGACGGAGGGCGCCGAGGCAGGCGTCAGGGCGACGGACGGATAGCCCTCAAACGCAAGTCACCCGCACCCGGTGCCAGGCGTTGTTGGCGTAGCCCTTGAAATTCCACACCTGGGCGGCGCGCTCGGGCTGGGTCTGGGCCGCGGTGTCCCAGGCACGGCAGACGATCTCCCGCGGGCCGGGCGCGAGGTCGATCACCGCTTCCCACAAGCGCCAGACGAAAGCGCCTTGGCCCTGGACGAAGTCGGCCACCGTCCAGGTCCCGCCGCCGTCGGCGGAGACGTCCACCCGGAAGACGCTCCGGTTCCCTCCCGCCAGGGACCAGCCGCGGACGGCGACCTTCCCGGCGGGCACCGTCGCCTTCTCCTGGGGAGAGAGGATGACGGAGCTCACGGGCGCTTCGCCCAGCATCAATCCCCGTTCCCAGTCCACGTTGTCTTTGTTGAAATGAGGGGGGAACAGCCGGTAGGCCTTGGCCTGGAAGTAGTTGTCCGACGGCTTTTCCTGCAGGGTGATGCGCGAAAGCCACTTGACGCTGCGCGCTCCGATGTAGCCCGGGACGACCACCCGCAAAGGGGCGCCGTGGACCGATGGCAGCGGCTGGCCGTTCATGGTGTCGGCCAGCAGCACCTCGCCAGAGAGGGCCTTGTCCAGGGGGATCGAGCCGCCGAAGTTGAAACGGTGGCCGTGGCGCTCGGTGTCGTCGAGGCCGGTGAAGGCCGCATGGAGCGCCTCCGGCCGGAGACCGGCCGCCGCCAGCACGTCGCGCAGGAGCGCGCCGGACCACTCGGCATTGCTCACCGCCTCCGTTCCCCACGGGAGCTCGTCGGGGATGGGCTTCTCGGCCATCATCTCCTGGCGGCGGTTGCCGGCGCATTGGAGAGTGGCCGTCACCGTGGACCGCGGAAAACGCCGCAGATCGCTGAGCGACAGAGAGAGCGGTTGGTCCACCAATCCATCGATGACGAGACGATACGCATCGCGGTCCACCGCGGGCACGCCGCCGTGGTTGCGGACGAAGAACAAGTCGTTGGAGGTGATGAAGTGGCCGGCGAGTCGCCCGGGGGGAGGACCGCCGTTGAACGGGTCCGGCTGCCGGACGATCAGGTCCGGGTGCTTGTCAAAGAAACTCAATGGAAACCTCATTCGTCGTAGACGAGCTTGCGCGAACATCGCCGGAAGAGGTCTTCTCCCTCAGGCTGGAAGACGTCGCAGTGGTCCATCTCGCCGCCATAGACGTGGAGGGTGAGAGACGGCCGGTCGGGGGCTGCGTTGGCCAGCACGTGGTGCTCGAAGGGGGGGATGAGGGCGCCCGCCGAGCCGGCGCGGGCATGGGCCGAGTCGCGCCGGGCGAAACGGTAGAGACCCTCTCCCTCCTCCGCCAGCAACTCGTAGCGCGTCACCTCCATCTCCCCTTCCACCACCCCTTCGACGCACCAGATGCCGGCGTGGTCGTGGAGCGCGGTCCGCTGGCCCGGTCCCCAGGTCATCACCACGGCGGTGAACCCCAGCTCCTCGTCGCGGTAGAGGAGGCGGCGGGCATAGGAGTCCGGCTTGGGTCGCCGGAAGCGCTCCGGCAGGGTCAGCCCCTCGGCGGGAATGAAGGACTCGAGGTCGTCCTTGATCCGCTCGGTGATGGCGTGGACCTCGCCGAGGCGCACGGCCTCGCACAGCCGGTCGATCAAGGGGTCCACCACCGTCGCCTGCGTCTTCATAAGGGTCTCCTGGGGCGATCGATCCTGGTCAATCCTGCTCCAGGTAAGTGTACCCCGCCAGCCCTTCCTCGTAGCGCCGCAGCAGGGTCTTCGACTCCTCGAAGGTCATGCGCTTGGCGCGCAGGGCGGCCTCGGTCGCCTGGCGCACCTTGGCCACCAGCTCGTCCCGGTTGTAGCGCACGTAGCGCAGCACGTCGGTCACCGTGTCGCCGTTGACCACCCCTTCGATCCGGTAGTCGTCCTCCTCGTCGAGCGAGACGTGGACGGTGTTGGTGTCGCCGAAGAGGTTGTGGAGGTCGCCCAGGATCTCCTGGTAGGCCCCCACCAGGAAGGCGCCCAGGTAGTAGGGCTCGCCGTTGAAGGTGTGGAGCTCCAGCACGTCCTTGACGTCCCGGCGGTCGATGAAGTGGTCGATCTTGCCGTCCGAGTCGCAGGTGATGTCGGCCAGCACGGCACGGTTCGACGGCTCCTCGTCCAGCCGGTGGATGGGGACGATGGGGAAGAGCTGGTCGATGGCCCACGAGTCGGGGAGCGACTGGAAGACCGAGAAGTTGCAGAAGTAGGTGTCGGCGAGCGTCCGCTCCAGCCCCTCCAGGTCCTCGGGGACCTGGGGAAGAGTGCGGGTAATGCGCAGGATCTTCTGGCAGGTGGCCCAGAACAGGTCCTCGGCGAGGCCGCGGTTCTCCAGCGACAGGTGGCCGAGGTTGAACAGGCTCAGGCACTCGTCGCGGTAGGAGATGGCGTCGTGGTAGGACTCCAGCAGGTTCTTCCGCGACACCTCGCGGTACGTCCCAAAGAGGTTGCGCAGCGACAGCTCGGCGTCCTCCGGCGGCTTCCTGGGGAGCTTGCCGACCGCGAACTCGACCACGCCCAGCACGTCGATGATCAGCACCGCGTGATGGGCCACCGTGGCGCGGCCGGATTCCGAGACGATCGTCGGATGGGGCACGCCGCGGGAGTCGCACACCTCCATGACGCCGAACACGATGTCGTTGGCGTACTCCTGGAGGGTGTAGTTGAGTGACGAGGTGAAGTTGGTCTGCGAGCCGTCGTAGTCGACGCCCAGGCCGCCCCCGACGTCGAGGTAGGTCAGGGGGATGCCCATCTTCACCAGGTTGACGTAGACCTGGGAGGCCTCGCGCAGGGCGTCCTTCACCGAACGGATGGAGGAGACCTGGCTGCCGAGGTGGAAGTGGAGCAGCTCGAAGGAGTCGAGCATGTCGTTCTGCCGCATGTAGTCCACGGCGTCGAGCAGGTCGCGGCCGGAGAGGCCGAACTTGGAGCGGTCGCCGCCGGAGGCTTCCCAGTGGCCGGCGCCCTTGGCCGAGAGGCGCGAGCGGACGCCGAGCCGGGGACGCACCCCCAGCCGCTGGGACATCTGCCGGATCAATGGCAGCTCCGAGGGCTTCTCCACCACCAGGATGATGCGGCGGCCGAGCTTGGAAGCGAGGAGGGCCGTCTCGATGTACTCCTCGTCCTTGTAGCCGTTGCAGATGATGAGGGCTTCCTCGTCCTCCAGCAGCGCCATGACGGCGAGCAACTCCGGCTTCGAGCCCGCCTCCAGCCCATAGTGGTAGGGGCGGCCGTACTCGACCAGCCGCTCGACCAGGTAGCGGTCCTGGTTGACCTTGATGGGATAGACCCCGCGATAGCTCCCCTGGTAGCCATACTCGGCGATGGCGCGGTGGAAGGCCTCGTTGAGCTCCACGACACGGGCCTTGACGATCTCGGAGAAGCGGATCAGGAGCGGCAGACCGATGCCGCGCTCACGTACCTCGTCCACCAGCTCTTTGAGGTCGATGGCCGGCGTGCCGTGACCGCCTGGATGGACGATCACGTGCCCCCGGTGGTCCACCGAGAAATAGTTGTTGCCCCAACCCCGGATGTTGTAGAGGTCGAGGGAGTCGGCCGGCGTCCAGCGGCGAGTCAGAGGCGCGGTAGCCATCGTGGTGCGAGGACTCCTCTCAGGATCCCTTTTGGGGGAAGAAGTTCTTGCGTTCCGCGGTCGGATTCGGGAAAACGCCAGGTGGGCACACCCGGCCGCGGAAACTTTAACACGAATCGCCGGGAGTGCCGTCCTGGGCTCTCCCCCGCCTCACCGCGGCCGGGCGCCGCGTTTGCCGGAGAAGATGAACAGGTGCTGGGAGGGAAGGGTCTCCACCTGGTTGAGCAGCAGGAAGCCGGCGCGGTTCCACTCGGCGAGCACCTGCTCCACGGACATCCGGTGCTTGACGTTGATGTGGGCGGCGGTCTCCCCTTCCAGGCGGTACTCGACGAGCGTCACCGTGCCGCCCGGCGCGAGGCTGGCGCGGATGGCGGCGAGCATGGGCTCGGGTTTCTGGAACTCGTGGTAGACATCCACCAGCAGGATGCGGTCGATACCGCCGGCCGGGAGCTTGGGATCGGTTTCGGTCCCCAGGAGGGGGATGACGTTGGCGATCCCGTCCTTGGCCATGTTCTTCTTCAACAGGTCGATCATCTGGGGCTGGATGTCCTCGGCGTAGACCTTACCGGTCGTCCCCACGGCCTTGGCCAGCCGGCGGCTGAAGAAGCCGGTGCCGGCACCGATCTCCGCCACCGACATCCCCTCGCGGATCTCTATCGCCTGGATCACCATCTCCGGCTTCTCCGTCTCGGCGCGACCCTCCCGCTCCAGCCAGTCCGCATGCTCCCAACTCATCACGTTGGCCGGCTCGCGCTTCGGCACCTCCGGGATACTCGGAGCGACCGCAGCAGCCGGGGGGACCGCGGGAGCCGCCGCCTGCCCGTTCGAAGGCACCGGCGCGCCACAGGCGAGGATCAGAAGGATCAGCGGCCAAACCCAGTGCAGCGGGGCGGACGAGGTGAATTGGGATCGTTGGGCCATGGATGTCTCCTGCTCGCAGGTTACGCCTCCCGGAACAACGGAGAGCCCAGACGTACCATTCCCGGTTCGGCTGGCTGGCAGTCGTCAAGCAGCAGACGCATCGGCGAACGGCTTGGTTCTGGCGGCTTCCAGAACCGCTACAGAGGGTTCTCGTCCTACAGCCCTCAACGGCTGAGTGAGTCTGGCTGCAGTCCGAAGTGAGGTGCTGCGTTTACGAGGTGTTTGTCGTTCGAGTAGATGCGCTCGTAACCGTGCCAACGTGCGCAAGTCAGATGCAGGGCGTCGAGAGAGCGAACGAAGACCCCGGCGGGAAGGCGACGGGCCATTTCCTGCGCGGCTGTGACAAGCTCGGCCGTGACAGGTAGCCAGCTCCAGAGGCCGTCCTCGCAGTCCACTTGAAACTGGGCGATGAGCGCCTCATGGGCACGCGGCGTCAAGGACCCTTCACGCAGCTTGCGCGAAAACACCAGATCCGTCTCGAGACGACCGATGACCATGCTGGTGATACCTGGCGAGTCTTCGATGAACGCGCGGACCACGTCACTCTCCGGCTCTTGGAGATAGAACTTGGCGATGAAGGCTGCGTCGAAGTAGAGCACGCAGGAGTCTCAGCGGTTGTCGCGGTCTTCCTGAACGATCTGCGTACTGTCCGTGCCGCCTTGGAGCGCGCGAGCATCGAGAAGCTCCTGATAAGCAGGCAGGATGCGCCGGCGTTTGAAGGGCTTGTCCGTCATCGGGCGGCTGGCGGGCTCAATGCGGGCGATTGGCGTGCCGCGGTCGGTGACCACGAGGCCGCCCAGACGCACAGCCTCGCGGACGAGGGTGCCGGTGTTTTCATGCAGCTCGCGGAGCGTCACCTGTCTCATGTGTCACAGTGTGACACCTCCACCTCCGACGGTCAATTCTGGAAGGGGGAAGGAGAAACGGCCGCGCGAAACAGACTGGCACCTCCGGATGCATTCCCGAAGAAAGGGAGCAGGGATTACCTCTGGACAGGCCCGGATGTGGCGGCTTATCGTGTCGGCCCGGAAGTCAGCTTGCGCAGACTTAACCTGGAGGTTAAAATGAAGGTGAGGGTCGTCAGCCGCGGCCTTTGGACGCTGTACGCAGTCTGCACGGATCGTGGGGATTGCCCCCTGCTGGAGTTCCTGGCGGATACTACGTCCAGTCATCTGGCCAAGACGAAGCGGCAGATGCTCCGCCGGCTCGAGATGATCGCCCAGACGGGTGTCGTTCGAGTCACGGAGATCTCTCATCAGATCGCGGAGGATATCTGGCAGATCGAGAAGGGAGACATCAGGATCCTGTACTTCTACGACAAGGGGAGGGTCATCCTGCTCTCTCACGGGTTCGTCAAAGAGACGCAGAAGACCCGGCCGGCCGAGATCCAGAGAGCGCAGGAGGCCCTCCGCCGCTACCGTGCCGAGAGGCATGAGCTCAAAATCATCGAGGACTAGCCATGGCGACGAAACCGTCTTTCCGGGAGCTTTTCGAAGAAGCACGCCAGCACGACGACTACTGGACGGAGGGCCTGATCGTCGAGTTCACGGAGGAGCTCGCCCGCTGGATGAAGGACAAAAAGGTCTCTCGCAGCGAGTTGGCTGGCCGGATCGGCCATTCGCCGGCCTATGTCACGAAGGTGCTGCGAGGGAACGCCAACTTCACCGCCGCGACCATGGCCAAGCTTGCCAAGGCCGTCGGCGCCGAGGTCCGGATCCACCTCGCTCCGTCCGAAAGCCGAACGACGTGGTACGACCAAGCCACGACCCGCCCACAAGAGGCTAGCGAGCCCGAGTTACTCGAAAAGTCCGCGGCCAGGCGGCGCTGAGCCCTCCTGTCCGGGAGTGGCGCCGTTTGCCGGCGTCTGGGAGCCTTGATCCGAGAACGTTTTACGCCTATCTTTCGCTCATGCAGATCGTCCTCCCCTGTCCTCCTCCTCTTGGTCCCATGGCCACGCTCCGGGCCGTGAAGCCGTGCGGTAGACTCTCCCTTGATAGGGACTCTATGCCTGATACCGCCCAAGCCCGGAAAGCTCGCGGAGCCTTCTTTACGCCCGTCGAGCTGTCCGACTTCGTGGCGGAATGGGCCGTCCGCTCCCCTGCGGACAAGATCCTGGAGCCCTCCTGTGGCGAAGCGGCCTTCCTGATCTCCGCTGGCAGGAAGCTTCTGGCCCTGGGACGGAAACGGCTTGGCGCCAGCCAACTGCAAGGCATCGAGATTCATGAGGACTCCGCCGGAAACGCGGCCGCTCTGATCGCAGAGAGCGGGCTCAGCGCGCGGATCTGGGCTGGAGACTTCTTCGACGCCGCTTTCGAAGACCTCTTCGATGCGGTCATCGGCAACCCTCCCTACGTGCGCTATCAACAGTTCACGGGCGCAGCCCGAGCGAAAGCGCAGCAGATCGCCCTGCGGCAGGGGATTCGCCTGGCAGGGCTGGCGAGCTCCTGGGCGGCCTTTGTGATTCATGCCTCCGCGTCGCTGAAGCCCGAGGGACGCCTCGGTCTCGTCCTGCCGGCGGAGTTGCTGACCGTCAACTATGCGGCCCCGGTACGCGAATTCCTGATGCGGCGATTCGCCAAGGTGCGGCTCATCCTCTTCGACGGCCTCGTTTTTCCCGGCGTCATGGAAGAGGTCCTCCTGCTCCTCGCAGAGGGTACGGGGCCGACGGACCATTGCGAGGTGTTTCAGGCGCGGGACCTCGCATCGCTGGCGAGCCTGGAGGGCCGGAGCTGGTTTCCGAAGAATCCCGAGCAGAAGTGGACCCAGGGGCTCCTTCCCGCGGAAGCCACTGACCTTTACACCGAGCTGCGATCGGCTCCAGAGATCTCGGAGCTGCTCGACTGGGGAGAGACCGATCTTGGCATCGTCACCGGGAACAACGGCTATTTCACGCTGACTCGAGAGCAGGTTCGCGAGCTTGGACTGCCGGCCGGCGATCTGCTGGCGATTTCTCCGCCCAGCTCGCGACACCTTCGTGGACTGTCATTCACGCCAGAGACTTGGTCCGCCCTTGCCGAGGAGGGTGCTCAGGTACATCTCTTCTACCCGGGCGTCAAGCTCTCTGCTCCAGCACTGCGCTATATCTCCCGCGGAGAGAAAGATGGAGTTCCTTCGGCCTACAAGTGCAGTGTCCGCTCGCCGTGGTGGAGAGTTCCACTCGTACGGGTCGCGGATCTCTTCCTTACCTACATGAACCACGACACACCGCGCCTCGTCGCCAACGAGGCGGGTGCACGGCACCTCAACTCGGTCCACGGCGTCACTTTGAAGAAGGAGTTACGGCGGCTGGGCATGGAATCCCTCCCCATCGGCATGCTCAACAGTCTGACGCTCCTTGGAGCGGAGCTGGTGGGGCGGTCCTACGGAGGGGGAATCCTCAAGCTGGAACCCAAAGAGGCAGACAGGCTCCCGCTGCCCTCCCCCGCGGTCCTCGCAAGGGTTGCGCCCCAACTCCGAGCGCTCTGCTCCCGGGGACCCAGCCTGCGAAACGGAGATTTGATGAAGGTGGTCGATCAGGTTGACCAGGTCCTCCTCCGGCAAGAGATGGGCTTGAGCAAAAACCAGGTGAATACCCTCCGCGTGAGCCGGCAGGCGCTCTTCGATCGCAGGGCACGCCGGGGTGGCGAGAAAAAGTGAGCGAGGCCGAGGATTTTCTCATCGGAGCTCTGCGGGCTCTTCCTCCCCGTCCTTCCGAGACGGCTTCGGCGACGGAAAAGAAACGCTATTCCGAGATCCTCTCGCAGCAAGTGGCTCTCGGCTTTGCCCGGGAGCTCCGGCGACGCGGGCTCGCCGAGGCAAGGCCGGCGCCTCCGGGAGGGCCTGGAGATTCAGGAGCCGAGCGGCGGATGGCCGGCGGCATCGGAGCCAAGAAAGTCGATGTCACCTGGGCCACCGAAGAGGCAGGGCTCCTGCTGGCAATCTCGGTCAAGTCGATCAACTTCAAGGACGCAAAAACCGGGAACTATCAGAAGAACCTGACCAATCGCCGTGGCGACATGCTATTCGAAGCCGTGACCCTCCATCGCAGGTTTCCGTATTCGGTCCTGGGTGGCTTTTTCTTCTTCGACCAGGGAGCCGAGGCGGATACGACCGAAACGAGACGATCGACTTTCCTGAACGCCCACCGCCGCTTCCAACTTTTCACAGGTAGAAATGATCCGGCCGGGAGGGACGAGCAGTTCGAGCGGCTCTACATCGCCCTGCACGATCCGGATCCGCTGTCTCCTCGCGTAAGGATCTTCCTGGCCGGCCTGCCCGACCAAGAGATCTCTCTGCCCGAAGCTTTTGATGATCTCATCGACCTCGTCGCCCTACGCAATCCGGACCATTACGAGGTCGTCAACGGCAAGCTCAAGAAGCTCCGGCAGTAGGAAGCCGCCGCTCGGCGGCTTCCAGAACGGTCAGGCCCTGACGAAGGTCAGCCGGCTTTGCGCCATACGCGCCTTGCCGTTACGTAGGCCAGGCACACCACGCACAAAACCAGGAGGATCGCTCGCAGGTGTGCCGCGGTGGAGAGCGTCACGCCAATTCCGGCTCCCATCGCAAGATAGGCCACGATACAGGCCGGGCACTTCGGCAGCAGCACGAGGATCGCGCTCGGCACCACGTACCCGGCGGCGTCGAGGCTACGCCGCGCGCGTGATGTCTTCGGAGCGATCTCGCAACAATTCGGCGCGCTCGTCGGCTTCAAGCGTGCTCCTCTCTCGAGCAGCACGCGGAGGCCGAGGCTTCGTACCGATCGTGATGGCGAACCCAGGCCATGGGATAGGGCAGGCTGTCCTCGTCGCGCCCCTTGGGCGTGAAGTCGAGGTAGCTGTAGACCCTCAGCAACTCCTCGACGCCGCGCGCGTAGGCGGAATAGGTGTGGAAGACGCCGCCCCGGGCGTCCCTGGTAAACACGCTGACGCCGGGAGCCTCCTCGCTCGGAAAGGGGTGGAGGCCGTAGTTGTAAGGCACCGCGCCCTGCGCCATCTCCTCCTTCGTGAAGGAGACGTGATAGTCGCGGTTGAAATCGTTTTCGTTGGACGAGACCCATTTGAAGTGCCAGCCCATGCGCTTCTGGAACGCCTCGATCTGCTCCCTCCGCGCCCGGGAAGCGGCGACCAGGGTGACGTCCCGCTGGGCTAGGTGGACGAGGCTGCCGTCGAAATGATCGGCCACCAGCGAGCAGCTCGGGCATCCCTCGGGCCAGTCCGGACCGAACATGAAGTGGTACACGATCAACTGGCTGCGCCCGGCGAAAAGGTCCGCCAGCGATTCCTTGCCATTCGGCCCTTCGAAGACGTACTCCTTCTCGACGGCCTCCCAGGGCAGCTCGCGGCGTTGCCGGCTCAGCTCGTCCCGGTGCCGGGTGAATTCCTTCTCCTTCGCGAGCAGCGTCTTGCGCGCCTGGAGCCATGCTTCCGGCGACACGATCGGATGTCCGGGCACGGCCGTCACGGCGCTGGTTTCTTCGAGGTTCGCGGTCTGGGTGTTCATGATCCATCCTTTCCTGGTGGTTGAGGTCCTGTCTCGAAATACGGCTCCCGATGGTTCTGGGATACGTGCCCGCGGGGCAGGGTCAGTTCGGAAAGGGCTCGCCGGCGACGAGCGAGGTCGCCGGCGTCAGGATCCACGGGCAGTGCAGGTAGTCCGTGATGCTTGCCACGCGATGATCGATGAATTCGAGGCGCACGGCCGCCTCGGGTTTCCATTCGCCGTCCCGTTGGAAATGAATGACGATCATGGGCTCACCGTCCACCTCACCCACCGCCAGGCGCCAGGGCACCGGCCAGCGGCCGTAATTGCCGAAGTAGGGCGAATCGCCCACGGTGCCGATGAAGCGGTCCGCTACGCGCAGGCGGGCGTCCGCCGCGATGAGCTCCCGGAGGCCGTCCCAATCGCGACGATTGAATCGTTCGACGTAGAGGTGAAGGAGCCGCGCCTCCTCCGCGTCCTTCGCGCGCCGCGGCGCTCCTGGCTCGGGCGACGCCGGCAATTTCGAGCGGCCGCGATGGAGCGCGGCCTTGACGCCGCCCACGGTCGAGCCGACGAGGTCCGCGGTCTCCTCCAGGGAGTAATCGAAGACGTCCTTCAGCAACACGCAGGCGCGCTCCATGGGAGGAAGGCTCAGCACGAGGTGCTCGACCGCCCTTCCGAGAGCCGGTCCCGGAGGATCGGCCGGCATCACCCGGTCCGGTTCCGTGACGGCGGTCTCGGCGTCCTTGCGAACCTCACGGCGGCGCAGGAAGTCGATACACCGGTTGTGCGCGATCCGGAACAGCCACGGCGCCAGGGGGCGGCTGTCGTCGAAGCCGTCCAGCATCCGATAGGCCTGAAACAGCGCCTCCTGGACGACGTCCTCGCCGTCCAGCACCGAACCGGTCATCCGCGAGCAGTACCGGTGCAGGCCCGGGCGGAGGTTGGCGATCGTGCCGAGGAACGCCAGGTAGCGCGCCTCGAAGGGGCCGGGGGGGTTGGTCTCGTGTGGAGTCTCCAGGTCCATATACACCTTATACGCGGCCCACGCCCTTGGGGATACGCGAGGGGCGTCCTGGCGATCACGGCACGTATTGGGTGGCCGTTCCCCGACACTCATTCATCGCCAGTTGGGACCTTCCTCGGCAACGCAGTCAAGACACAGTTTTTGCACCAAAAATCCGCATCCCGGCCACCCTTTTTCTTGACGAAATTCAGCAGCCTGCTTCGCTCCGACCGCGCCTGCTGCAAGGGGTTGAACGCACCTTGGGAAGAGACGTTCTCCACCTTTCGCGATCCCTTCACGATTCGCAGTGCTGTCTGATCGGCCGTAACGATTACGTCGCCAGAGCTCCAGTATAAATCTCGGACGGATGCTGCGGGTAAGCTCACTGAGGTCTCCGACACGATTCCATCACTGCCCCAAACCACGACCCTTTGCTGTTTGGCAACGTAATCTTCGGCCAAGACGGCAAGGCTCTCGCCGTCAGGCGACCAACGTCGTTCGCTTACGAAGCGGACATGCGTTCCTTCCTTAGGAAATACCCTTACGTTGTCAACGTTCAGTGCGGGCTCTCGTTGATCCTCCGGAGTAAAATGCGGACTACCGGACGTATACGCGAAATGCCTGCCGCTGGGTGAGAAATCGGCCCCCGGACCATCATCGAATATACCGCTAGTCTCAGAGGCTGTGAAGGAATCGCAGATCAGGGGTTAAGTTCGTAAGGGTGCAGGAGCCTCGGCGAGCCCGAGTTGCGGCGGGGGCGGTGAACGGATGGCGGCTTGGACGCGGCCGGAACCTCAGAGAGGGGCGAGACAG
>DASUEN010000223.1:0-18130 GCA_036275055.1 Thermoanaerobaculia bacterium | reverse complement strand
GTCACCAGGACGTCGCCCGCCTTCACCATCCTGCCGGACTCGAAGGAGATCGCCGCGACCACGCCGGGCAGGTCCGCGCTCACCGTGACGCCCTGGACGGCGGTGACCGTACCGATGGAGCTCACCGAGGCCGGCCACTCCTCCTGGCGCGCGACGGTGGTGGTCACGGCCTCCGGCGGGGGTTGGAACGACGACGACTTCGCCTTGGCCTCGCCGACTTGGCGAGCCTTGATGGCGCCGAGGGTCCCGACGAAGACGGCTACCGCGAGGAGCATCAGGAACATCCGTTTCTTCATGACGGCGAGTCTCCCTTGAGCACTGACCACAGCAATACGAATTCCCAGGCGCGAGGTTGCCTCCGCGCCGGGAGAAGCCAAGCGGTGATTCTATCCGATCGAGGATGGAGATGGAGGAGGCCCGGTTTCCCCCTCCCGACCGGGAGAAGAGGAAAAAGGCAAAAAGTGGACGACAGGAACAACAGGGACGAGGGAGATTCCGGATAAAGCGATCCCGCTTGTTCGTCCCTGTCGTCTCTGCTGTCCCTGTCGTCCCTTCTTGGGTGGGCGGCGTCTGCCGCAGCCCATCTGGCGCGGCGGCGGTCGAAAAACCGATCTACCGCCGCCGGTCGCCTTTAGAAGGCGCAGAGGCCTCCGCCCAGGCAGACGGCGTCAGGGTTGCCGGTACACTGCTGGCACTGTCTGGTGGACGTGCAGTGGCTCGGGCATGCTGCGAACGCCGGCCGAGCGTGGCTCACCAGGGCCATGCCTGCGAGAATCAAAGCCAGGGGGATTCCAAACAGACGCAGCTTTCTCATCGAGATCTCTCCTGATTGGCGCAGAAGGTGGATTCCTTCTATCCGTAGGGGTGCACGAGAGCGCCGGCGGCGAGCCGCGCGAAAAGACCTTGCCGCTGGCTGCGCCAAGGAGGACGGCCGCAGTCGACCTCCGCGGTCGCCGACGACGTGCTCTTCCAGCCCTGGACCCGCCCCGTCCGAGGGTATTGAGGATCGGATCGACATCTCCGCCCCCGAGACGTCCCGCCGTCACGGTGAAGCGCGACGGTATCGTGAACGGGCTGGGACGTCTCTACGGACACGTTGTCGCAATTGGGGACGGGGGAGCTCGGCGCGGCAGGGAAGACGAAGCAGCTCTTCACCGTGCTTCGTGTACCCTGATACCTGTGCCGCCTATCGGCCCTGACCCTGCGCTCCAGTCCGGCATTTCGGTGCCGCCGGGCGAGGCACCGCTCGGCGACGCGATCCGGCAGACTCTCGCGGCTCCGCTCGCGGACCGTGCGAAGCTGTTCGAGAGGCTGGTCCGCGAAATCGAGATCCTCGTCGCCGCCATGCCCGGCCAGGACCGCCCCTGGACCTGTACCGTCTACACCGGCACGGACGGCTCCCGGGTCTTCCGCGGCGGCGTCGGCCACTCTCTCGTCATCGATCCCGCGGGGCGTTTGTGGCGGGCTCGCAGCTACGAGGATTTCCTCACCACTTACACCCTCACGCCCACCACCTGCGAGATCGCTTCCCTCACGCCTCTTTATGCCCAGATGCGAGAGTACGTCCCTCGTTGAAGCCGTGCGTGATAACCACTTTAGTCACCGCTGCCGCGGGCGTTCAATCCGCGCGATACGGCGCGAGCGCCGCGACGAGCTCCGGGGGCAGCGGGATCGGCCGCAGATCACTCCGCCCCACCGCCACCAGGACGGCGTAGCCCTCGGCGGTAAGCTCGCGCTCCGCAGTGGTCTTGCGCACCTCGAACTGTAGACGCAGCGAGGAGCTCCCGACCTTGGAGATCCAGGCTTCCACGTCGAGCCGCTCATCCAGCAGAGCGGGCCGGCGAAACTCGAAGTGGAGCTGGGCTCGCGGCAGCCAGAAGTCGAAGCGCTCGAAGAGCTGGGAGTAGGGAAAGCCCGCGGCGCGGAAGAGCTCGGTCTCGGCAATCTCGAAGAAGCGCGCGTAGGCGCCGTAGCAAATGATGCCCGCCAAGTCGACGTCACCCCAGCGCACGTACTCGCTGACGCGGAAGCGCCCGTCGGGCATGGAGGCCACGGTCACGGCGTCCAAGGCGAGCCCTCCCGCGCATCCCACTCGGCCACCAGGCGCTTGGGAGCGACCATGCGCCAGGCGTCCACGACCAGGTCGGCGATCTCGTCCCAGTCGACGGGCACGTCCAGCCAAACCCCGAGCCAGCCGCGATGCCCCACGTACGGCGGCCTGAAAAACCGCTCGGGATGGGCCCCGACCCGCGTCTCCTGCGCGCCGTCCGGCGCGGCGCACCAGAAGGCCAGCCGGTCGTCGTGGTGATGGTTGGCATACATCACGAACGTCTTCTTGTCGCGCACGAACCACGTCGGCTCGCCGTGGCTGAGCCGCTCGGTCGTCTCCGGCAGGGCGAGGCAGAGGGTGCGTAGCGCTTCCAGGGGATCTTCAGCCATGGGCCTATTCTGGCACGGTGAGGCGCTCCCCGAGCGCCCCTGCCCAAGACCCTCACCCCTGCCCCTCTCCCGACCACCCCAGCCCCCTCCCCGGGAGAGGGGAACCCGGTTGGAGCGGCCTGGCTGTTCGTCCTTGCTGTCCTTGTCGTCCCTGTGGTCCCTTTTTTGTTGCTTTTCTCCCTCGTCTCCCTGGGGAGGGGATGTCGGGGCGGAGGCGCCCATCTGCTTCCAACTTCGGTTACCATGGAAGCATGAAGACGACGGTCGATATTCCGCAGGAGGAGCTGGAAGAAGTGCTGCGCCACACCCGAGCCCGGACCAAGCGCGACGCGATCCTGACGGCAGTGAGCGAGTTCAATCGGCGCAAGCGCCTGGAGCAACTCGCCGAGCAACTGGGGACCTTCGAAAACGTCATGCCTTTGGACGAGCTGTTGCGGCTCCGCGAGACTGGCTAGACGATGGCCCGGCCACTGCTCATCGACTCAGCACTTCGATAGCTTGGCGTCGATAGTCCCAGCCTGAAAAACCGGAAGGTTCGGCCTCGTCGGCCGCCGCCTACTCGTACCGCAAAGCGTCGATCGGATCGAGCAGCGCCGCCTTGCGCGCCGGATAGAAGCCGAAGCCGATGCCGATCAGGCAGGAGAAGAGGACGGCGATGAGGATGGCGCGCGGCGGGATGATCATCGTCCAGCCGAGGACGTTCGAAAAGACGCTGGAGGCGACGACGCCCAGAAGGACGCCGATGGTGCCGCTCAGCGCGCAGAGCAGCACCGCCTCGAGCAGGAACTGCGACAACACGCTGCGCCGCGTGGCCCCCACGGCGCGGCGGACGCCGATCTCCCGGGTGCGTTCGGTGACGGTGACGAACATGATGTTCATGATTCCGATGCCGCCCACCAGCAACGATACGGAGGCGATGCTCGCCAGCAGGACCGTGAAGGTGCGGCTCGTCTCCTGCTGCGCCTGGAGGATCTCCTCGGGGCTGCGCAGGTTGAAGTCGTCCGGCGCTCCGGCGCGCAGGTGGTGGCGCTGGCGCAGCAGGCGGACGATTTGATCCTTGGCCGGACGGATCGCCTCCGGCGAGATCGCCGAGCACACGATGTCGTCGAGCCAACTGGTCCCCTTGAGCTTGTGCAGCGCCGTGGAGACCGGCATGAGGATGGTGTCGTCCTGGTCCTGGCCGGTGGCGGTTTCCCCTTTGGGCGCCAGGATGCCGATCACGCGGAACGGCTGATTGCCGAGGCGGATCTTCTTGCCGATCGGGTCCGCCCCACCAAAAAGCGCCTCGGCCGTGGTGCGCCCGAGCAGGCAGACGTTGGCCGAGAGCATCACGTCCTGGTGGGTGAAGGAGGCGCCCTTCGCCACCGTCCAGCGGCGGATGGCCAGGTACTCCGGCGAGACCCCGCGATAGCCGGTGGACCAGTTCTGGTTGCCGTAGACCACCTGCACCCGGGCGTCGACGTTGGGCGCCACGCTCTTGATGAACGGGATGGCGTCGCGGATCGCCTGCACGTCGCGCAGGGTCAGGGTCTTGGTGTTGCCGGAGCCCGTGCGCACTCCCTGGAAGTTGCGGCTCCCCGCTTCGACCCAGATGAAGTTGTCGCCCAGCCCCTGGAACTGCTCGCGCACCCGGTTCGAGCCCCCCTCACCGATGGCGACGGTGCAGATCACCGCGGCGATGCCAATGGTGATGCCGAGCATGGTGAGCCCGGTGCGCAGCTTGTTGGACGCCATGGCGCCCAGGGCTTCGGGGAGGAGGGTGCCGAGGTCCATGGTTTGGGTATGATACCCCCATGTCCAAGGCCATCCCCCGCCTGCCGGGGAAAATCGTGCTGCTTGCCGCCGGCGCGCTCGCCGCCCTCCTCCTCCTCGGTTTCTGGATCGGCGGGCGCTCGCAGCCGCCGCAATACCTCACGGCTCCCGTCCAACGTGGCTCCCTCACCTCGGCGGTGGAGGCCACCGGGACGATCAATCCGCTGACCACGGTCCCCGTCGGCTCCTACGTTTCGGGGACGGTGAAGCTCGTCTTCGCCGACTTCAACTCGCGGGTGCGCGCCGGGCAGGTCCTGGCGCAGCTCGATCCCGCCGTCTACGAGGCGCAGAGGGTTACGGCGCGCGGCAACCTGGCGAGCGCCGAAGCGAACCTGCGCCACCTCCAGGCGGGCCTCGGCTCCAGCCAGGCGCAGATCGAGACGGACGAGGCCAACGTCGCCAAGACGCAGGCCGACTCCGCCTATGCGCGCGCCAACTCCCAGCGTCTGGCCAAGCTCTACAGCCAGGGGCTGATCGCCGTTGACCAGCGGGACTTGAGCCAGTCGACGCTCGACCAGTCCGAAGCCTCCGCCCGCGCGGCGAGGGCGCAGGTGAACCAGGCGAAGGCTCAGTACAAAGAAGCGGAGGCGCAGGTCGAGCAGGCGCGGGCCGACGTCGCGGCGATGCGGGGCGCCCTGCAACAGGCGGAGGCGAACCTGCGCTACACCACGATCGTCTCCCCCACCGACGGCACGGTGGTGGCCAAAAACGTCACCGTCGGCCAGTCCGTCGCCGCCTCACTCCAGGCCCCCAACCTCTTCACCATTGCCCAGGACCTGCAGCGCATGCAGGTCTACGCCAAGACGGACGAGTCGGACACCGGCTTCATCAAGGTCGGCGGCGACGCCACCTTCCAGGTCGACGCCTTCCCCAACGAGATGTTCCACGGCCGCGTGAGCGCCATCCGCCTGAACGCCTACATCGTGCAGAACGTCGTCACCTACGACACGGTGATCGACTTCGAAAACCCGGACGAGCGGCTCCTCCCGGGCGAGACGGCGTACGTCACCATCCCGACCGGCCACGCCGAGAACGTCCTGGGGATCCCCAACGCCGCCCTGACCTACACGCCGGACCTGCCGGCGGCGGAGCTCGATCCGCTCTACCGCAAATTCGCGATCCCCGACGCCGCGCGGACCTCCCATATCGGCGGTCAGCAGGTCGTCTGGAAGCTGGTGAACGGCGACAAGCTCGAGCCGGTGGCGGTCAAGGTCGGGATCTCCGACTACGCCAATACCCAGCTCGTCGAGGGCAAGCTCCAGGAGGGGGACGTCCTGGTCACCGGCGCCGTGACCGCGGGCTCCGCCAACGCGAAAGGCGGCCCGAAACCACCCCGGCCGCCGGGGCAGGCCGGCGGCGCCGGCGGAGGACGGCCGCGATGAAAAGCCACGCCCGGACGCTTCACTTTTTCGCCGTGCTCCTGGCCCTGACGATCCTGAACGGGACCGGCCTCGCGGCGGCGCCCGCCGGGAACGACCGTGAGGAGTTCTTCATCGTCTCTTCGATCGACGCCGCCCGCGGCCGGATCGTGCTCAAGCGCCCGACCGAGGTCACTCTCCTGATCACGGTAAGTGCGCAGACCGCCTACCGCGACGAGCAGGGCAAGCCCCTGCGCCTGGCGGACCTGCGTACCGGCGACACCGCCTTCATCACCTACCGGCAGAACCCGGCCGGAGCGCCGGTGGCGGTCACCGTGCGGCTGGGGCCGATGACGGTGCCGGAGCTGCAGCGGCGGTATTTGAAGCCTGGCGGAGACTAGGAAGCCTGCGCGGCAGCAAAGACCTTTATTCTGGACGGAGCGTCCTCTGCACGGAGCATCGGCCGCCGATGCCTCCTGGGAGCTCGCCTTGGCATCCTCTTTGCGGTTCTTCGAATCAAAGGCGTGAGGAGACTGCCATGGGCAGCAGGACGCGTTGGCTGTTCGGAGTGAGCCTTTTGGTGATTCTGGCGACCGCGACGACAGCGAGCGGCGCCGCTGCGCAGAGCCTTCCAGCTCCCGCCGCCCAGGCGACTGCCTGCGTTCCGGACACCACCACGCTCTGCCTGAACAATGGGCGTTTCGAAGTGCAGGTCCACTGGACCACGGCACAAGGCGCCAGCGGAGCGGGCACGGCGGTGCCGCTGACGAACGATACCGGCTATTTCTGGTTCTTCGACGAGACCAACACCGAGGTCGTCCTCAAGGTCCTCGACGGTTGTGCGCTCAATCAGAGCTTCTGGGTATTCGCCGCCGGCTTGACGGACCTGGACGTGCTCATCACCCTCACCGATACCAGAACCGGTTCGGTTGCCACCTACCGGAACCGGCAGGGGACGCCGTTCGCGCCGATTCAGGACATTTCAGCGTTTCGCACCTGCGACGCTCCGGGGCAGGCGGCGGCTGGAAAAATCGGACGGATTGGACGGAGCGGACGGATTGGACGGATCACGGAGGATTTCGGTGAAGTTGTTCAGCAGCAGGGACCGCTTTCGGCTTCGCAAGCTGTTTGCGTGCCGGGCGGCACGCGGCTCTGCCTCGATTCCGGCCGCTTCAGCGTCGAGGCCGCCTGGACGACTCCCGATGGCAAATCAGGGCAGGGTCAGGCCGTGCCCTTGAGCACCAACGCCGGCTATTTCTGGTTTTTCGCCCCCACCAACGTCGAGGTGGTGGTCAAGGTGCTGCGCGGCTGCAGTCTGAATCAGCGCTTCTGGGTTTACGCGGCGGGCCTGACCAACGTCGAGGTCACGTTCACGGTCACCGACGTGCTCACCGGCACCAGCCGCACCTATCACAACCCGCCGAACCAGGCCTTCGCTCCCATCCTGGACACCTCAGCCCTCGCCGCGTGCCTGCCGTCGTGCAATACGAAGGGCCTCACGGTTGCGGACGTTCAATCGGCCGCCGAGCAGAGCACCGTGGGCGCCGGGGATCCGTTCGGTGCGGATTTCGGCCTCGTCCTGAACCGCTTCATGACGCTCGAGGCCTGCGACCTCGGCGGGGACTCACCTGCTCTTCCACCGGGAGCTTCCGCCCGCGACTGCGCCAACTTCTTCTGCAGCGACGTGCAATATTGCGGTCCCGGAAACAGCCAGAAGAGCTGGCCTCTGGGTGCCTTGAGCGTAGGGGACGCCTTGAACGGGGCCTGCTTCCAGCACGATACCTGCTACGCGGAGCAGTGCTACCCGGGCGACTGCTACTTCCTGCCCAGCCTGACCGGGGCATGCGACAGGTCCCTGCTGGCGATTTGCGACTCCATTCTCCAAAACGGTCAGGCGGCGTGCGAGAACACTGGCGACTGCCTCGTCTGCGTCCTCGCGAAGGGTCTGTACGACGTGAGCCACAATCCCCGCGCGACGCCGAACGACTGCCAGGCGACGCCGTGCGCGGATCCGTTCGGATTGGTGTGCAATCAGAGCGCCGGCCGCTGTGCCAGCGGCTGTGTCTCGGCGCTCTCGCCGATCCGGCAAGCCATCGGATCGGCCGGCGGCAGCGGCGCCGTGGCCGTCACCGCGCCTCCTGACTGCGATTGGACGCCGGTGAGCAACGCCGGCTGGATCACCGTCACTTCCGGCGGCAGCGGCAATGGTTCTTTCCTGTATTCGGTGGCTGCCAGCGACACGATCAGCCAGCGCGCGGGAGCGATCGCCGTCGCCGGCCAGACCCTGGCCCTCGCGCAGGGCGGCGCTCCCTGCTCCTACTCGATCGACCCGGCGAGCCAGGCGTTTGGCACGAGCGGCGGCAGTGGCGCCGTGGCCGTCACCACCCTTGCCGGCTGCGCCTGGACGGCGGCGAGCTTCGCCGATTGGATCACCATCACTTCCGGCGGCAGCGGCAGCGGCGATGGCACCGTGCACTATACGGTGACGAGCAGCAACACCTCCAGCCAGCGCTCGGGAACTCTGCTGATCGCGGGACAAGTTTTTACGGTCACCGAGGACGCCGTCCCCTGCTCGTACTCCGTCAGCCCGCCGAACCAGGCCTTTGCCCGGGACGGCGGCAGCGGCTCCGCCATCGTCTTCACGATTCTCGACTGCCCATGGACGGCCGAGAGCAATGCCGATTGGATCACCATCACTTCCGGCGGCAGCGGGGCCGGCAATGGCACGCTCACCTACGCGGTGGCCGCCAACGACACCGCCAGCCCGCGCTCGGGAAACCTGACCATCGCCGGACAAACCCTTATCGTCAGCGAGGACAGCGCCGCCTGCACCTACTCCATCGACTCCGCCGGCCAGGGGTTTGGAGCGAGCGGCGGCAACGGCTCGGTGAACGTGACCACCCTTGCCGGCTGCGACTGGACGGCGGCGAGCAACGACAGTTGGATCAACGTCAGCCCGGGTAACGGCAGCGGTGCCGGCACGGTCAGCTATTCGGTGGACGCCAACGACAGCGGCAACCCACGCACGGGAAGCCTCACCATCGCCGGCCAGGTCTTTACGGTGACGCAGGACGGGGTGCCTTGCACGTATTCGATCTCTTCGTCCGGCGCTTTTTTCGGCCCGGACGGCGGCAGCGATTCCGTTGCGGTGACCGCCCCCAGGGACTGCGAATGGACGGCGTCCAGCGACTCCTTCTGGATCTCGGCCTCGGGCTCCGGCAGCGGCGATGGAACGGTTTTCTATTCCGTGGCGTTCAACCCCGACACCGAGGCGCGGACGGGAAGCCTCTTCATCGCCGGATTTTCCATCGCCGTGACGCAGGCGGGGCAACCGGCGGCGGCCGCCGCTCAGGCCGCGCCGCCCGCCTCCGCCGGGGGAGCGGGCGCGCCCGGCGGCGGAGGCGGAGGCACCGCGCCGCAGCGCAGGTAGTGCTCCACGTCGGCCTGGAGCTCGCCGAAGCTCAGGGGATAGTCCTGGTGAGGGCCGTTTCTCACCGTGGTGAGGATCGCTTCGCGGCCGAGAGCGCGATAGCTTTCGAACTGCGACTCGGTGAAGAACTGATCCGCCGAGCTCTCGTGAGGGAAGGTCAAGGAAGAGCGGGCGTAGTTGTAGACGTCGTAGGACTCGGTCAAACAGATGGCCGGCTTGACGTAGATCAGGACGCCGTCCGGCGCGCCGGGGCCGTCCACGTCGCGATAGCGGACGTTCCCCACGGCACAGTAGCGGGCCGCCGGGTTCGCCCTCTCCAGGTCCTTGGGGAAGATGTTGATGCGGTCCGCGAAATCGATCGAGATGCCGAAGTCGATGCGGATCTTGCGGATGGCGTTGCCGAGGTCGTCGTAGGCGTAGTCGGGGTCGTGCCCGGCGTCGCCCACCACCATGAAGCGGCAGCGCCGGCGCACCATCTCGTAGAGCGCGAGGTTCTCGAAGTGGCCGCCGTCCGAAAGGTTTACATAGGGGTGGCGGTCGTTGGTGAAGCCCAGGGCTTCGGCGATGAGCAGCAGGGCCGAGCTCCGCGGGCCGTTGCGCGTCCAGGTGTCCCTTCCGAGCGGCCCGGGATTGCCCAGCCAAATTCCCAGCCGGGCGTTCAAGAGCGCCATGATGAAGGCCACGGCCGGGGACGAGTTGGCACCCATGTTCGGGCTCGCCGCGGCTCCCGAGGTCGCGATCGCCGTGCCCAGCGAGATCCCCCGCTCGTCGCCATAGCTCTGGGAGCGGCGATAGCCGAGCCGGCCGTTGCCGCAGTGGAGAGGCGTCACCGAAAAGTTTTCCGCCTTGCGTTGCTGCCAGGCGAGGTCCTCGCCGGCCACCAGGTTGAGGGCGATGTTGACCAGCGGCAACGGCCGGTTGCGCCGCAGCGCGTGGAGCCGCAGGTTGTCGCGCGGATCGAAGCCGGTGAACAGGTTCGGCTGCCGTTCCTTGTTGCTCGCTCCGAGATAGGCGCGCACCAGCCGGTTGCGGTAGGTGGCCTGGAGCGAGAACCGGTTGACGTTGACGAAGCGCCCCATCACGAAGCCGAAGACGAAGAGCACGGCGATCGCCACGAGGAGGAACGAGGTGTAGCCGCTGAAGGCACGGATCTCGCCGTGCGGCGGCGGCGTCCAGCCCGTCCAGCCGTGCGGCAGGCGCCGCAGGAGGCTCTGGGTGCCCACGGAAACGAGGAGCAGGAGGAGCAGGCAGAAGAGCGGAGCGGCGAGCGACAGGACGACGTCGCGCCACGAGCGCTGGGACTTCTCGCCTTGGGCCGAGGTGCCCGCGCCCTTGCCGAGGGCGCTCACCAGGCCCCCCAAACCGCCGGTGGCGGCCATCGCCGTGATTTTCGCCACGAGGGTGTGCAGCAGCAGAGGCCCCAGGAAGACCAGGGCCCCCGAGAGCATCCAGAGCAGCGAGGAGAGCAGGACCCAGCCGGACCACCGGGCCCACCATTCGCGGTCGGCGTCCCCCAGCTCCGAAGGATAGAAAGCCCGCCCTTCGATGACGCTCGAAAAGGCGATGAACAACGTCTTGCCCACCAGCATCGGCCCCAGCACGAGCCCGGGCCCCAGGATCTCGTACAGGCCGTGCGGCGCGCCGAGCAGCCGGGGCATCCACCCTTTGAGGATGCCGATGTAGATCGCCGCTTCGGCCAGGCCGGAAAGGAACAGCGCCGTGAGGTCCACCTTGAGTGAAGACACCTGCACGCCGTAGACCCGCCGCTGCGCGGGTGCCGATGCGGCCAGGGCCACCATCGGCACCACGATCGACCAGATCAGGCAGCGCACGACCACCTCGGGCGTATAGAGGACGTGGTCGGGATGCCGTGCGCCATAGCCCGCGATCGCCAGCAGGATCAGCGGCACCGCGGCCAGCAGGGGGAGGAGCCCCAGGCGCAGGAACGGCGGCGGCATCTTCGCGGCCTCTCCCATCTCGTGCGAGGGGCGCGCGCTCGCCCGTAGCAGGCTCATGAAGAAGAGGGCCACGCCGCACAGCAGGACGGCAGCCCAGTAGAGGAAATCGGGGCCGGGGATGAGGTGCTGGATCCACAACGGTTTCGACACCGCCAGCAGGGGGAGCGCCAGGACGGCGGCCAGCATGGGGATCAGGACGAGGAGGTTCAACAGGAGATTGCGGCAGACGATGGCGAGCGCCGTCCAGGTGTCGCCCGAGAGGAGCCCCAGCTTCGGCGTGAGATAGTTGCTGTACTGGCGCAGGTGGGCGATGGGCTCGGCCTCGGGCCGCGCCGGATCGCGCTGGGCGCTGCGCAGCTCGGGGACCACCGCGGCGAGGCCGCCGGCACGATGGATCCACCCCGAGAGCCAGCTCGCGATGTAGCCGCCGCCGGAGACGCTCGAAAGATAATCGAACTTTTCGAGCACGCCGACCTTGGCGAGCCCCTGGAGCACGCCGAGGTTGAAGGTGGCGCTGCGGATGCCGCCGCCCGAGCAACTGAGCCCGGCGAGGCCGTCCTCCTGGCGGTGCACGAAAGCGAAGAGCGCCGCGAGCTTCTCGCCGGCCTTCTTCTCCGGGTCGGCGAGGACGGGATCGCTCGCCAGCCCCGCGCCCCAGGCGGGCCTGAGCGTCTCGTACTCTTCGCGCAGCACTTGCCAGAGCGGCAGGACGTGGTTGACCGACGCCACCAGCCGCACGGGGTGGACCGTGGGCTCCCCGCCGGCGAAGCTCACCGTGACGGCGAGCGAGGAAGTGGCTTCTTCCCCTTCCGTGCCGCCGCTGCAGGTCACTGGGATGCGCGCCCAGAGGGGGATGTTGCGGTCGTCGGCGCGGTCGTCGGCACGCTCGATGATCTCGACCTCGCCGACGGTGAAGCGGAAGGCACCGGCATCGGCCACCGGCCCGGGGATCACCGCGAGCTCCTTCACCCGCCCCGTGGCACCCCAGATCCTGAGCACCACGTTCTCCTGGTCGCTCCTCCCCTTCTCCCTCAGCTCGAAGACGACCGGGTCTGATTGCACCTCGACGGTAAGCTGATGCGGCTCCATGGGGCAGCCCTCCGAACCAATTCAGGGGTTTCCTAAAACATAGCACACCTTGAGGCGCTCCGCACCCGGAATCCGTTACAGCCCGTTACAGCCCGTTACAGCCCAATCCTATCCCGCGCACCTCCCCTCGTGCTTGACGTTGACGCCCGCGGCGGCGGCCAGGCACCAGTTGTCGTAGCTCTTGTCGTCGCAGCCGCAAACCGGCTTGACGAGGAGCTTGCCGCGCTCGGTGCAGTCCGTGGGGCGCGTCTCGCACTTGCCGCTCTCGTCACAACTGGCGTAGAGCTTGGCGCAGAGCTCGTCCTTGGCGCACTGCTGGTTGGTCGTGCACGTCCCGCCCGGGCCGGCGGGGTCTGCCGCGGCGGCGAGCGAGCGCCGGTCCGCGGCAATCCCGAGCAGCAGCGCGAGCAACGAGGTGATCAGAAGAAATCGTCTGGCAAGTCGTATTGGCATAGGGCCCTCCTGGAGGAAGTATAGGATCAGCCGTCTCAATAGGCACGCTCTCGGCCCTGGCGAGCACCATCTCTTATGAGCAGCCTCATGGTGAGGAAGGGCTTGGCCGCTCCAAGGCGCAAAGTCCTACGCCGAACGTCCCCTAGGAGGGGGGATTTTCATGACGAACCGGACCCTTGTTTTCCTGTCACGCAGCATCCTGTCCCTCGGTTTGCTTGCCATCCTGATCCCTGCTCAGTCCCACGCCCAGGTGGCCAAGCAGGGGAACGACTCGCTGGCGAGCCTCGCTTTCCAGAGTGATCGCTTGAGCCTCTCGCAACCTTTCGATGCGCTCGAGAACACGGAGAACGTCATCGCCTCGGCTCCCCGCTCCGCCTGGGAGGCCTTCCGGATTGGCGCTCCCGTCGAGTGGCGCGCCACCGTCGACCGCCGCAACGGCATGATCGCCTTTGCCGAGGGCGGCAACATCGCCTGGATTCCGGGACGCGGCAATTCCCTCTCCCTGGCTCCGGGCAAGAAAATCGATCTCGCCGCGATGGAGCAGGTCGCCCGCAACTATGTGACCAAGGTGGCGGGCATGCTGGGCGTCGATCCCCAGACGCTCGTCCTCAACCAGGGGCGCTCGGGGCAGCCGGCCGGCCACGTCTGGTTCGTCGACTTCGACATCGTGCAGAACGGCATGGTCGTCGAAGGAGCCCGCGTCGTCTTCCGCGTCAACAACGGCAACCTGGTCCAGTTCGGCACCGAGAACCTCCCCACGCCCGGCGTGACCGCTCCGGCGGCCACGGTCAGCCGCGACGCGGCGCTCGCCGCCGTCGCCAAGTACGTGGGCGGCCTGGGCTCGGTCGACACCTTCCTCGACAACGGCAGCCTCCACCTGGTGCCGGTGAACGTCGCGAGCAACCGCTCGGGTGAAGGCTTCGACTTCGGCAAGGGTCGCGGCCTCGCCACCCTCTGGCAATTCACCTTCCACCGCGACGGCGTGATGGGCACCTGGCGCGCCCGCGTCGACGCGGCCACCGGCGAGGTGCTGGAGCTCGCCGACGTCAACGAGTACGCCCAGGCGACGGGCGGCACCTATCTCAATTCGCCGGCGACCGGCCCCGAGGTCGTTCGCCCCATGCCGTTCACCAACCTTTCCTCCGGCGGCTTTGCCAACTCCGCCGGCCTCTACACCTTCGGCGGCAGCGCCATCACCTCGTCGCTCTCCGGCCAGTACGTGAAGATCAGCGACCGTTGTGGCGCCATCTCGCAAGGCTCGAACGGCGCGGGCGACCTCGTCTTCGGCACCTCTACGGGCACCGACTGCGTGACGCCGGGCAACGGCGGCGCCGGCAACACCCACTCCTCGCGCGAGCAGTTCTACCAAGTCAACCGCATCAAGGAAGTGGTGCGCGGCTGGCTGCCGGCCAACGCCTGGATCAATCAGGTTTTGACGGTCAACGTCAACCTGAACCAGACCTGCAACGCCTACTGGAACGGCTCCACCCTGAACTTCTTCAAGTCGGGCGGCGGCTGCGCCAACACCGGCGAGATCGCCGGCGTTTCGCTGCACGAGTTCGGCCACGGCATCGATCAGAACGACGGCACCGGCACCGCGCCCGATGGCGCCACCGGTGAATCCTACGGTGATACCACGGCCCTGATCGCCCTCCACAACTCGTGCCTCGGCGCCGGTTTCCTCTCCGGCAATTGTTCGGGTTACGGCGACGCCTGCACCTCCTGCACGGGCGTGCGCGACGCCGACTTCGCCAAACATGCCTCGAACACCCCGGCGACGGCCCTCAACTTCATCAAGGTCCACTGCCCCGCCGGCTCCGGCGGCACCGGCCCGTGCGGCAAGGAAGTGCACTGCGAGTCGTACGTACCCACCGAGACGATGTGGGACGTCGCCAACCGCGACCTGCCGAACCCCGGCACCGGCCCGGCCTGGACGACCCTCGACCGCCTCTGGTACCTCTCCAGGAACACCGCCACCTCGGCCTTCACCTGCAACCACACCTCTTTCGCCTCCGACGGCTGCGGCACGGGCTCATTGTGGAAAACCTTCCGCGTCGTGGACGACGACGATGGCAACCTTTCGAACGGCACGCCACACGGCGGCGCTCTCTTCGCGGCCTTCAACCGCCACGCCATCGCCTGCACGACGGACGCGGGCGCCAACGTCACCTTCTCCGGCTGCACCCCGCCGGCCGCGCCGGTGCTCTCCGGGGTCGCCGGCAACAACCTGGCCTCCCTTTCCTGGACGGCCTCGGGCACGGCGGTCTACGACGTCTTCCGCAACGAGCAGGGTTGCAATGCCGGCTTCACCAAGATCTCGAGCGGCTCCGCCGCCACGACGCTCGCCGACGGAGCGATTGCCAACGGCCTCACCTATTACTATCAGGTCACGGCCTTCCCCTCCGGCAACGAGGCTTGCGCTTCGGCGCCCTCGGCCTGCGTTGCCGTCTCCCCAGTCTCCGGCCCCTGCGTGCCGCCTGCCGCCCCCGCCAGCCTGACGGCGACGGCCGGCGCCTCCGGCATCGCCCTCTCGTGGGCGGCGGTGGCCGGCGCCAGCGAGTACCACGTGCTGCGGGGCACCGTTTCCGGCGGCCCCTACACCCAGATCGCCACGGCGACCGGCACGACCTTCACGGACGGCGCGGTGACCAACGGCACCACCTACTTCTACGTCGTGCGCGCGGCCAACAGCACGACCTGCGAATCCGGCAACTCGCCGGAGGCTTCGGCCACGGCGACTGTGACGCCGGACTTCTCGCTTTCGATCAGCCCGACTTCGGTCACGGTAGCGCTCCTGGGCACGACGGCGAACTACACGGTCACGATCAATCGCACGGGCGGCTTCACCGGCGCGGTCACCCTTTCGGTCTCCGGTCTCCCCTCGGGCGCCACCGCCACCTTCACCCCGAATCCGGCGACGGGCGCCACCTCGGCCCTCAAGGTGACGGTCCGCGTCTTCCCCCGTGGCACCTTCCCCTTGACCATCACCGGCACGAGCGGCGCTCTGACGCACACGGTGAACGCGACTCTGATCAAGAACTAGACAGCTTGCAGCAAAGCTCAGCTTTCTGACCTGGCGGCGCCCCTCGGGGCGCCGCCACTTTTTTGAGGGTTGGTTCAATATTAAGCCGCTACTTATCTTACAACATGGCCCTCCACTGATTTCACTTCGGATTGTCCCCCCTTCGCCGTTTCATCGCACCGTTCAGGGTAAGGTCTCGCGCCGCCCTTTCGGGTGGGCTCGCAGCATGCCCTTGCAGCACCTTGATAGCCGTCCCTACAGGAAATTCACGTCAGCGAGTCTGGAGGTCGCTACTAAATGCCGCAACCACAGCTCTCCCTCAAGCCCAACCTCCTTTGCGTCGTGCCGCCTTACCTGTCCAAGGGCGCTCCTCCGCTGGGCCCTGCGGCGTTGCTGGGATACCTCAGGTCACAAGGTTGTAACGATTTCGACTTCCTTGACCTTCGACTCTGGGTCCCCAACGCCTACGCCCCCACCTACAACCCCTGCGGCGTGTTCGGGGAGACCTACGTGCTCGACGTGCCGGACCTCCCCCTGGTCCTCAAGCTCATGGACAACTTCACCCAGGGGCGGGACCTCGCTCCGGAGATGGACGAGCGATTCGAGCTCTACTGCCTCGAGCGCGGCATCAACCCCCACACTCTCTTCAGCTACCTGCAGTCGATGAATCGCTTCGTCGAGTCGTTCTTCGCCCAGCTCGGCCCGATCGACTTCATCGGCTTCACGGTGTGGAGCTCCAATTTCCTGGCGACGCTCATGGCCGCGGCGCATCTGAAGCGGCGCGCCAAGCCACCGCTGATCGTTTTCGGCGGTCCGCAGACGACGGAGAGCAAGACCTCCGCCAAGCTCTCGCTGCGCGCCGGTCTCGCCGACTTCGTGGCGCTGGGCGAAGGCGAAGAGACCCTGCTGCGGCTCTACGAAGCCTTCCGGCAAGAGAGGAGCGTCCCCGCGCAAGACGTCCCGGGCACCATGCGCCTGCTCGCGAACGGCGAGTTCCAGACCTCGGAGCGCCCCCTGCTGCGGCTCAACAACCTGCCCGTGCCGGCTTTCGATCAGATGTCCCTCCCTTCCTACTGGTCGAAAGAGCACCGGCTGCGGACGGTGACCTATGAGCTCTCCCGCGGCTGCACCGACAAATGCACCTTCTGCAGCGAGTGGGTTTTCTGGAAGCGGATGCGGCAGGGAAATACGCAACACGTCGCCGACGGCTTCGAGGAGATCTCGCGCCGCTACAACGCCGAGCGCATCTGGTTCATGGACTCCCTGTTGAACGCCAAGCTGGAGCCTCTCCGCGCCTTTGCCGAGGAGGTCATCCGGCGCAAGCTCAACATCAAATGGGGCGGCTTCATGCGCGCCCAGATGGATCAGGAGACCGCCAGCCTGCTCAAACGGGCCGGCTGCGACTTCGTCTTCATCGGCGTCGAGTCGCTCTCGGACGAGACCTTGAAGCTGATGAACAAGCGGCGTACCGAGGCGGACAACATCAAAGCCCTGAAAGCTTTCCTCGGCGTGGGGATCCGCCACGTCGTCGCCGGCTTCATTCCCGGCTTTCCCGGCGACACCCGGGAGCGCTTCCTGAAGACCGCCCTGGTTTTGAGCGAGATCCGACGGGAGTATCCGGAAACCTTCCGCGTCAACGTCGAGCCGTTCATCATCTCGCCCGGACAGCCGCTCTTCGCCGACCTCTCGGAAGCCGGCCTCGTGCCGCACAAGTGGGACGAGCGCTATCTCGACATCGCGCCGCAATTCCGCGACCTGACGAACGACGTCTTCTGCCACGTCACCGGACCGAACCAGGGCATGGAGCGGTTGGGCGAGTTCCAGATCGCCCGCTCCGTCACCGCCTCGCACAAGCGGTCCAACTCGCCGGACGTGTTCCTGTACGCGGATGGGGAATCCTGGTCGGTCGCCAACCTCGACCTCAAGGAGATCGGCAAGGGAATCCATCTCGGGCGCGCGAAGAGTGAATCGGGGCTGGCCCATGGGCTCATCCTGACCGACGAGGAGAAGGCCGAGTACGAGGGCACGATGGAGTTCCTGACGCTCAACCTCGCGGATTCGGACGGCCACGCGGAGGCCTTCTTCAACCGCGACCGGCACGAGGCTTTCATGCAGCAGACCGAAGCCCGGCACATCTCGTATCCCAGCCGGGCGGAGCCCAAGGTTCGCCCGGGCTTCTATGCCAACGACATCTACCAGGCCAGCGCGGTCTGTCTCTCGCCCTACACGGCCGCCCGGAAGGTCGTCCACGACGGCGCCGAAAGCATCCTGGTGGTGGACATCGTGACGATGAAGCATACGTTCGTCCCGCTCGCAGCGGAGACCGCGCTCTCGGCGCTCAGCGCGGCGCCGTGCCTGGTGCAGGACCTCCCCGCGCTCGGGCTGGCGCCCGAGGTCCTGGACTCGCTCAAGGAGAGCGGCATCCTGATCATCACCAGCCTCGCCGTCCCCCTGGGCCCCGAAACCGAGGCCGTCGGCGAGATGCTCGTCCAAGCCCCGGAAGCGGCGCTCTCCTCCCCTGAAGCCGTTCCCGCCTGAAGCTTCCCCACCCCGCGAGCCGTGGCCCCCC
>DASUEN010000222.1:0-102731 GCA_036275055.1 Thermoanaerobaculia bacterium | reverse complement strand
CGCCAGGCCCAGGCCGCCTTGGGCGGCAAGGCCTTCGTGGAGCAGAAGACGCAGATCTCCAAAGGTTCGGCCACCCTGACCCCGCCCGGCATGCCGCAGCCCATCGCCGTTCCCACCCTGGTGAGCTACCGCCAGTTTCCGGACGCCGAGCGCACCGAGATGACCACCGCCATGGGCTCCATGGTGCAGACCTACGACGGCACCACGGGCTGGATGCAGATGGGTCCGCAGACGATGGATGCCACAGGCCAGATGAAGGAGCGCCACCTCTACGGCTTCGACCTCCTGCGCCGGGTGGGGCAGCCGGGCTACACCGCCCACGCACTCCCCGACGAGCCGGTAGCCGGCAAACCCGCCCACGTCGTCGAGCTCGCCGACGCCGAGGGGCACGCCACCCGCTTCTACCTCGACGCTGCGACGAACCAGGTGGTGAAGATCAGCTTCGAGACCAGCGGCCAGAAGATCGAAGCCGCCCTTTCGGATTACCGCGACGTCAACGGCGTCAAGGTCCCCTTCAAGACCGACGTCAGCCAGGACGGCTCACCGATGATGAAGGTGGAGCTCTCCGACGTGCAGGTCAATGCGCCGGTGGACGCGGGGTTGTTCAAGAAGCCGGGAGGCTAGGAGCCCGCGCGGCAGAAAAACGAAATCAAGGACTTCAGGGACGACAAGGAAATCAGGGACGAGAAAAGCACTGTCTTCTTCTTCGTGTCCCTGAAGTCCCTGTCGTCCCTGAAGTCCCTGCCTCTCCGAGAGCCGGGGCCACCGAGCTTGCTTGCGTTTTGCAGTCAGCGGTGTCATAATGCAGGCATGAGCGTGCAGATCACCATCCGCGACGTGCCGGACGCGGTGAAGGACGAGCTTGCCGCGCGGGCAGCTCTCTTGGGCAAGTCGATGCAGGAATATCTACGCGCCGAGCTGGAACGTCTGGCCGCACGCCCGCCGGTCGAGAAGGTGCTCGAGCGGATCCGGGAGCGCAAAGCGACGGCAGGAACCAGACTCTCTCCGGAGGAGATCCTGGCCCGCCGTGACGCGAACCGCCGGTGAGCGCGGTCGTCGACGCCTCGCTCCTGGTCGCCGCAACGTCGGATGCGGGCGCAGAAGGACGGTGGGCTGAAGACGTGGTGCGCGGCGGCGGCTTGGTCGCGCCCCACTTGGCTCTCGTCGAGGCCACGAACATCCTCCGCCGATTCGAGCTCGAGGGCCGGCTCAGCCGGATGGAAGCCGGGGCCGCTGCCCGTGATCTTCTCCTGTTCGACCTCGAGTTGGTGCCCTTCACGCCCTTCGCGGAGCGGGTCTGGGAGCTGCGGGCCAACGTCACGAGCTACGACGCCTGGTACGTTGCGGTGGCCGAACAGTGCGACCTCCCCCTAGCGACGCTCGATCGCCGCCTCGCCAGAGCCACCGGCCCTCGCTGCCGCTTCCTTTTGCCACCCTTGGCCTGAACTGCCGCGGTCCCTGATGTCCTTTCTGGAGACAGTCCGAAGTGAGACGGTTGCGAGTGAGACGGCTCGGAGTGAGACGGTCCAGAACGGACGCAGTACCGCAAGGTGGCGGAACCGGAAGGGTGACTTCTGGCCGCCCCCGGAACCTCAACCTCAGGATCTCTCGTCAACGTGTCCGTAGAGACGACCCAGACCGTCCACGATAACCTCTCGGTCACGAGGCCGGCGGGTCGTCTCCGCAGCGGCGATGCCGGTCCGGAGCTCAATATCCTGGGGCGTCGGCAGTTCGTGGGCCCACCTTCAGGGAGAACAGCAAGGCCGGGGCGGCCGCTGGCGCCGCCCCGCCCCCCATGCTCTGATCGCTTACTGGTAGTAGAGAATGCCCGTGTTGGTGTCGACGAACACGGACTCCAGATTGGCGCCCGCAGGGGCCGTGCTCGCGGGTTGCAATCCGGTGAGCGCCGGCGCGTTCAACGTGACGGACCCGCTGATCTGCAGGCCCGTCGCCTTGACCGTGCCGTTGACGTCCAGCGCTTGCTGAGGATTTGGGTTCTTGATGCCGACGTTGCCGTTCGAGGCCATCACGATCGCGATCGCATTGTTCTCGAAACAGTTGAAGCTGAACGCGTCCGGGTCGTTCGAGCCGACGTTGGGATCGGCGATTCCCAGGTCCCATGACTTGAAGGTACTACCGCCGTGGCCGGTGTGAGCGATACGGATCATCCCGATGCTGTTGCCCCCACTCGCCTGGTACTGGCCCACGTGGAGCGGTTGCTGTGGATTGCTGGTGCCGATCCCGATGTTGCCACCATCGGTCACGTAGAGCTGGGTCTGGTTACCGCTTTCATCCTGGACAGCCTGGGCGGTGCTCGAGAGCTCGTTCTGGACGGCCAATTGATTTGCTGGTGCTGACATGTGCATGGCTCCTTATCGAATCCTGCGGTTTGAACATCATGGCCGGATCGACCACGGGTGACAGCCCCAGGGAAGATCTCGGTCTTCATACGGCTTCGGCGACATCAACCTATATAGCAACCTTCCTGCCAGGGAGGGCCAACATCGGAAAACCTTGATATACCAAGCTTTTCAGCCACTTCCCGGCTAATTGACTGCCACTCGGCGAAGGCAGCTCCCCCACAGGCCCTCCAGCTCAAGACATTGGCGTACAAATCGGTTGAGCTCTGCCTGATCCCAGAGGCAGGTGTCACGGATTGGAGGCGGGTGGGATGCGGGTTGTTCAAGAAACCGGGAGGGTGACTTCTGGCCACCCCCGGAACCTTAACCTCAGGATCTCTCGTCAACGTGCCCGTAGAGACGACCCAGACCGTCCACGCTAACCTCTCGGTCACGAGGACGGCGGGTCGTCTCCGCAGCGGCGATGCCGGTCCGGGGTTCAATATCCTGGCGCGTCGACGCCTCGCTCCTGGTCGCCGCAACGTCGATGCGGGCACAGAATTACTTTCCGGCAGGCCTGGCAACAGCGATGAGAGTCGTCTTGTAGTACTCCCCCTTGGGGCGCTTCAGGAGCAGGTGGAGCGGCTGGCCGACCTTCTTGCTCATGATCGGTTCCAGCTCACTGGCCTTGGTGCCCGCGATCATCCGCCCTTCGGCCTCGACGATCTGATCGCCCGCGACGATCCCTGCGTCGGCGGCCGGCGACCGCGGCTCGACCTTCTTGACCGTGACGGTCTTCAGGGTCGGATTCAGCATGAACCCTTTCACCTCGATATCGACCGTCAGGCCGAAGAACCCCTTGGCCTCTTCCGCGTGCGCCGGAGCGAACGTCAAACCGAGCAGCATCAGGATGGCTACGATTCCGACTCCCAGACGTTTCATGCGTTGTCACCCCTCTTGATGGCGTTCACCCTGGGAGTACGCCGGAGCCGGTGAAGTGTTTAGCCCGTCGGGCGCCACAGAGCAACGGCTGCGCCAGCCGGCCAGGATCGCGGAAAACCCTTAGAAACATTGAATTTCGTGGGATTGCGCCCGCGATCTCTGTTGACGCGCTGCCTCTCGCGGAGGGCAGGCCCCCACCTCAATGCCCTACAGACTTTTCTCCCCACTTGCTTTAAGCTCTGCCTGTCCCCAGAGGCAGGTGTCACCGATAGGAGGCAGGCGGGTGCTCTACGAGGAGCTGTTCCAAATCTCGAAGCTCCTTCTGGCCGAGGAGGACGACGAGCGGACCCCCGAGGTCCTGCTCCGCCGCATCGTCGAGCGGTGCGGCGCCGAGACGGGGTTCGTCGTCGTCCGCGAGGACGGCTCCTACCAGCAGAAGTTCGAGGTCGGCGAGGAGCGCGGCCGGCGCAGCGACCTAGAGCGCCGGTTCAGCCGTACCCTCGTGCGCGAAGCGATTGCCAGCGGCTCCCTCCTCTATCTGCCCAACCTGATCGAGGATCCCCGCTTCGCTGCGGGCGAGAGCGGCCTCATGATCGGCCGCTGTTGCGTGCTGGTGGCTCCCTTGCGCCACGACGGCGAGGTCTATGGCGTCGTCTACCTCGAAAACCGTGAGCAGGTCGACAGCTTCACTCCCGAGAGCCGCGCCTTCCTCACCGAGCTCGCGGAGATCGCCGGCCTGTTCCTCAAGCGGGCAAGCGACCGGGAGGAGCTGCGGCGGCGCAACCGCAGCCTGGAGCGCGATCTCTTCGCCCAACACGACTTCGAGGGGATCGTCACCCGCGATCCACGGATGCTCGAGCTGCTGCGAGTCGTCGCCCAGGTCGCCGGGGCGGACGCTCCCATCCTCGTCCTCGGCGAGACCGGCACCGGCAAGGAGCTGATCGCCCGGGCGCTGCACGTCAACAGCCCGCGCCGGGGCCGCCCCTTTGTCACCGTCCACTGCTCCGCCCTGCCGGGAACGCTCCTCGAATCCGAGCTTTTCGGCCACGTCGCCGGAGCCTTCACGGACGCGAAAAAGGACCGCCCCGGCCGCCTCGCCTCGGCCCACGGCGGCACCCTGTTCCTCGACGAAATCGGCGAGATCCCCATCGAGGCCCAGGCCAAGCTGCTGCGCTTCCTCCAGTTCGGCGAGATCCAGCGCCTGGGGTCCGACCGCACGGAGAAGGTGGACGTGCGGGTGATCGCCGCCACCCATCGCGACCTGCGGCAGATGGCGAAGGAAGGGCACTTCCGCGAGGATCTGTACTTCCGGCTCAAGGTGCTGGACCTGACGCTGCCGCCCCTGCGGGAGCGCCGGGGGGACGTGCCGCTACTCGCCGATCATTTCCTGCGCCGGCACTGGCGGCGCCCCGGGGAGAAGCCGCGCTGGACGCCACGGGCCGAGCGGGCGCTTCAAGCCCATGGCTGGCCGGGCAACGTCCGCGAGCTGGCTCACGCGATCGAAAGGGTTTGTCTGCTCGCCCGCGGCCCGGAGCTGGACCTCGACCTGTTGCCGCCGGAGGTGGCGGGCGCCGCGCCGGATGCCGCGGCCGAGCCGGTCTTCTCCGAGCTGACAGGCGAGGCGTTGAACGAGGCGCGGGAGACGAGCGTGGCAGCGGTCGAGCAGCGCTTCCTCATCGAGCTGATGCGGCGCTGCGACGGCAACGTCTCGCGAGCCGCTCGCGAGGCGGGCCTCCACAGGACCTACTTGCAGAAGCTGCTGGCCCGCCATCGCCAGGCGCTGGGCTCCCTGGGCGACGCTCGGGAGGAGCCGTAAGATGGAGGCGCTCCTCTGCCCCTCCTGCGGCACGGCCAACTCGGAGTTCGACAGCCGCTGCGTATCCTGCGGCGCCGCCCTCCCCATCTCGTCCAGAACTACCGCGTTCGACGGTCTGCCGCCGCCCCCGGCCGCGCCCGTGCCCCCGGCCGAGGAGCCCTTCGCGAACCGGCAGATCTCCCACTACCGGCTGCTCCGGCCTCTCGGCCGCGGCGGCATGGGCGTCGTCTACCTCGCGAAGGACGTCGAGCTGGGCCGGGAGGTTGCGATCAAGTTCCTGCATCACTGGCGCACCGTGCGCCCCGCCGACGAGGTCCGCTTCCGCCGCGAGGCCCAGGCCGCCGCTGCCCTGGACCATCCCAACATCGGCACCATCTACGAGGTTGGCGAGCACGAAGGCCTGCGCTTCCTCGCCATGGCCTTCTACGACGGCACGACCCTGGCGCAGCTCCTCGACGCCCAGCCGCACCGGCGCCTCCCCGTCTCCGAAGCGGCCGCCATCGCCGGCCAGCTCGCCTCGGCCCTCGCCGCCGCCCACGCCACCGGCATCGTCCACCGGGACCTCAAACCGGAGAACGTCATGGTGCTCCCGGACGGCCGAGTGAAGCTCCTCGACTTCGGCCTCGCCCGCTGGATCGATGCCGGCGGCATCACCGAGGAGGGGATGGCGGTGGGGACCGCGGCCTACATGGCCCCCGAGCAGATCCGCGGGGAGCGCATTGGCACCGCCACCGACCTCTGGGCCCTGGGTGTGGTCCTCTACGAGATGCTCACCGGCCGCCGCCCCTTCGGCGGCGAGCAGAAGGGGATGGTGCATTCCATCCTCTACGAGGACCCGCCGCCGTTGCGGGATGCCCGGCCGGACGTTCCTCCTGCGCTGGAGCGAATCGTCTCCCACTGCCTCGTCAAGCAGCCTGGAGATCGCTGGCCGGCAGCCGCCGACGTCCTCTCGGAGCTCCAAGCCGCCGGGCTCGTGGGCTCGACCAGCGGCGGCGTCCTGAAGCTCCCCCGGCGCCCCAGGTTGTGGCTCCGGTGGGTCGCAGGAGCAGCAGTCGCCCTCCTGGTCCTCGCCGTCGCCGCCTATCTGCTGACCCGCAAGCCGGCGCCGACCGTCTACGTGGCGGTCCTCAAACCGGAGATCACCGGCTCGCTCTCGCCCGAGGATCAGGCCCGGATCTCGGCGAACATCCAGGCCGCCCTGCTCCGCACCGTCGCCGCCCTGGACGGCCTGGCCGCGCTCAGCCCGTCTCAGGTCAGCCGGGTGAAGGGCTCTCCTGTGGCCGTGGCCCAGGCCGTTGCCGCCGGCGAGGTCGTCTCCTCCACGGCCGATTGTGCCGGCGATCTCTGCCAAGTGAGCCTGCGGCGCTTGCAGGGTCGAGACGGCCAGGTGCTGGGGTCCGAAGCGCTGCCAGTCCCCTCCTCCCGGCCCAAGCTGTTTGCCGATGCCGTCGCCGCCGCGCTGCGCCACGCTTATGGCGACCGGAAGCTGCGCGTAGCGCGGTTGGAGCTGGCGATTCAGGAGGGTGACTATCAGGCGTTCTTCGACCTGAAGCAGAGATTGAACCGGGAGGGACCCAGCGACGACGCCCTCGGCCGCCTGGACAGGCTGCGGCAGAACGCCCCGTCCTTCCTGGAGGCCTACTCCCTGGAAATCAAAGTCGCCCGCCGTCTTTATCAGGATACCGGCGAGGCTCGCTATCTCGAACGCGGGCTCGCCGTGGCGCGCGAGGCCCTCCAGGTATCGCCGGGGGACCCCGGGCCCCTCGAAGCCCTCATCGACCTGGATCTCGCCGCGGGACGTCTCGACGACGCCGAAGCCATCCTCGGGCAGCTCAGAGAGGCCGATCCCGCGGGAAGCCTTCTTCAGCGGGGTCTCCTGGCCAAGCGGCGGGGCCGTTCCCAGGAGGCCCTGGACCTCATGCACGCCGCCATTCGTCTTCAGCCCTCCTGGCTGACCCTGCTCACCGTCGCCAACGCCGAGTACGAGCTCAGCCGTTTCGACGATGCCCGGCGGCACGCCGAGGAGCTCCTGGCGCGGTCGCCCGGCAACGTCGACGGCCTCAAGATGCTGGCCCAGATCGAGCTGCTGCGAAACCCCGAGCGGGCGGTGACCCTTCTCCGCGAGGCCGCGAAGAACGATCCCGGGGCCGATTCCCTCACCAACCTCGGGGTCAATCTCATGCTGCTGCACCGCGAAAGCGAGGCCGAGGACAGCCTACGCAAGGCCCTTGCCCTGCAGCCGGATAACCCTGATCCGGCCCTCAACCTCGCGGACTGTCTCACGCTCCTGGGCCGCACCGCGGAGGCCCGCCGGCTCTATACCCGCATTGCGGAGGCAACCTCCCGCTGGTCGACGCCCAGCGGGCACATCCTGTCCGTCAGGGCTCAGGCCCTCGCCCATCTGGGCCAGACCGACCAGGCTCTGGACGCCATCCAGCAAGCCCTCCGGCTGAGCCCCGACGACGGCCAGCTCGCCTACGAAGCCGCAGTCGTCTATGTGGTCATCGGCGACCGCAACTCCGCTCTGTTTCAAGCCCGGCGGGCTGCGAAGAACGCCGGCCCCAACTGGTTCGCCCTCCCCTTCTTCGATCCTCTGCGCAGCGATCCCACCTTCCAGCGCCTGACCACCCGTGCTGCGCCTACCCCATCGGGTCCTTGACCACCGCGATCGTGGGGTCACCCGAAATGGGTGCAATGAATTCAGAGCCGAAGCGGTTAGGGTCAGGATTAAGGACTATGGTGCAACCCAACATGTTGACGTCGGTGACTTCGGTCGTATCGAACACGGTCCTCCAGCTCCCGTCACTTCCCGGGCCAGAATCGAGCGGCAAGACGCCTTGGGGAAAACGGAAGCCGTCGTGGGTTTTCTGATAGGTGACGCTACCGAAAACCCAGCCCGAAGTTTGTACCTCGAAGACGACGGTCCATGTGCCTTTGGGAATGAGGAATGGAGGAGCAAACACCGGTGAGGTGGCATAGACGGGTACATGGATTTCGCCCTGGTTGCCCTGGTCCCTGTGATAAGTGACGCTTACGTTCTGAGGTACGCCATCGAGCTCGAAGAGCGGATCGAGAATCTCTGTCTCAAGCAACATTGTCAATTTCTCCTTTGGCTTGTGTTGGTGACCACTAGGGGCTTGAGCAAGGCCTGTGCCCGGACCGCGACCTGCAGAGAATCCCCGGAGCGGGGGGCAAGAGTGCATCGCCCCTGCCTCTCCAGGAGAGCACAAAGCTCAGCCGTCAGGGCGGCGCCACCAGCCATTCGGCGGAGGCAGGTGCAACCGGCTGATGGCAGGCGCTGCATCGGTCCGGCAAGACACCTGACATGCCAGGCAAGCCGCAGGACGTGTCCGGCAAGACACCTGACGTGTCAGGCAAGAAGGCTCCCCTAGCGCCGAAGAGCCACCCGCATCTCCTTCGTCTCGCTCCCCCGCTTCACCACCAACACCGCCTCGTCCCCCCATCGCTTTCCCGCCACCAGACGATTCAAGGTCTCCTTGTCCGGCACGGGCGTGCCGTCGAGGGAGACGATCACGTCCCCCACTTGAACGCCGGCTTTCTCGGCAGGAGTCTTCTCCGAGACGAGGATCACCTTGAGCGCCTTCTCCCCTTCGACAGGATTGCTGGAGAGGCCGAGGGAGGGATAGATCGGATCGGCCTGCGCCGGCAGGCCCCACACGAAATCGGCGTAGGAAGCCTGAACGGTCTTGACGTCGTGCCCTTCGTCGTCGCGCACGTTGACGGGGACAACGGTGGCGATCCTGCCGTCGAAATGACGGGCGGCCTGGCGCTGGATGCCGAGGCCGTAGATCACGTGGCCGGAGCCGACGAGCACCGCCAGGACCGTGTCCGGCCCGCCGTGCTCCTTGAGCGCCTTGACGGCGTTGAAGGCCATGGTGGCGTCCCACGTGGACTGGGCGGCGACCATCGCGTCCATCTGCGCGTCGTTCATGGCGGAGTGCAGCGAATCACCGCCGGTTTCGAAAAACGACTTGAGGAGCGTCCGGTGCTCGGGGCTCGACGTGTCGATATCGGCCGGAATGTAGGCCGCCTCTTCCGGCGTCAGGTTCTTGAAACCTTTCTTGCGCACCGCGGTGACCACTTCGCGGGGCGCGTTGACGGCGAAGATGCGCAGCTTGTGATCGCGGGCGAAGAGGAAGACGTCGCGGTAATAGAGCCAGTTGTAACCCCAGTTCTCGTACCAGCGCGAGTCGTGGAGGAACGCCTCCTCGGTGAGCTTGCCGTCCACCCAGTCGTCGAGGAATCGCTGCTCGGTGTAGGGATACATCTCCAGCCCCACGACGACGGCCCGGCCGGCGCGCACCAATTCCTGGAGGACGCGCAGCTCGCAGCGGTGGTAGTCCATGTCCGTATGGCTCTCCCCTACCAGCAGCAGGCGCACCCCCGCCAGCCGCTTCGGCAGCTCAGCCGGCGTAATCACCTCGCCGCTGCGCGTATCCGTGATGCCGTCGAGCACCACCGCGGCCTCCTTGTCCTTGCGGGCGGGATCGCCGATCGCGAGGTGGAGGGTCTTCTCCTGGGCGCGGAGGGCGGGGGCGAGGAGGAGGGGGAGGACGAGCGGGAGGACTGCTTTCATCTTCATCGTAAGACCCTTTCGGTCAGGAGGCTGGAGGGAACCAGGTGGAAATCGCCGTGGCGACTCTCGCGATAGCCTGCTCACCCTTGAGGGCCCGCAGAGAAACCCTCTCCCCGATCTTGCTGTACATGTCAGGCGACCTGCGCAATCGAACGAGGCGTACGAGGGCCTCGAACAGTTCCTTGGGATGGTGGGCCAGCGCCGTATCGAGATCGTCGGGCACTCTGCCACGAAGATCTCTCCGCCTCGCCTCGGCAAGGATCGCGGAGTCCTCGGGAGGAGCGATCCCACGCGGCTCAGCGACAACTTTCTTGATCTTCGGCCAGACCGTTCGAAACGAGACTTCGAGCTCGGGATCGAAGGAGACGGTTAGAATCCTCTCCCTCTGGACTCCGGCCTCGACCAGCCGTTGTGCCGCGAGCTCTTCGACCTCGCGGCTGGGTCGCGCCTCGTAGCCCGATCCGTAGTGATCCCAGACGATCAAGAACCGGCACTCCGTCTTGAGAAACGTGGTTAATGGGCGGTTGGGCTCACGCCAGACCGTGTCGCGACGAGGATCTCGCAGGCTCCTCCAGCGGAAGGGGAGCGTGCAGCCTCTCCTGACGTCCTGCCCGCGCTCGATCAGCTCCTCGAAGAGTTTCTGCATCTCCGTATCGGCGAAGAGCGCCACCAGATCGTATGGGGGCTCCTGGACGATCAAGCGAGAACTCCGGTCACGAAGAGATCCGAAAGGTTGACGCGGCCGGTCCACTCCCGAAGCTCGGGGATCTCCGTCGCCCGGCGGACGATGGCGTGTCCTTCGGAAGCACGGCGGAAAACCAGGGCGTGCTCCAGATCCGTCTGTGCCAAAAAGATCGGCGAGTGTGTTGCACAGAGGACTTGAGCGTTCGCTGGAGGATTCGAGAGGGATTCGTTCACCACCTGAATCGCCAAGGGGTGGAGACCGTTTTCCGGCTCTTCGATCAAGTACGCGTCGAGGTCATTCTCCGTCGCGGCAAAGTTGATCAGCGTGAGCGCCATCAGACGCAGAGTGCCGTCCGACAACAGCCATGACGGCACCGGCTGCTGGTGCTGTCCCTGGAACTTCGCCTCCAGCACCAGATACCGGTCCTCTTCTCGCTGGCGCACGTTCACCGACTCCAAGCCTTCGACAGCGGTGCCGACGAGCTTGACCCACTGGGCGAAAAGAATCGGATCGTGTTCCACCAAGGAGCGCACCACGTACGGCAGGTTGGATCCATCGAGAGCCATCTTCACCGGAGCTCCTGGCGGCGACGCACTCCGCATCTGCGCGGCGTCCAGTTGCAACGTGCGCAGCCCATCCCTTAGCGCGTTGCGGGCGGCAATGGAAAGGGGAAAGCGATCGGGGTCCTCCGGCAGACTGCCGAGTGCCGCCCGATCCAAGCCGAAGCGAAACATGTTGTTCCACTCCGTCTTCTCGTCGCGGAAATAATCCCTGCCTTCCTTTTTCTTGCTGACGACCTGCCTCCAGTGCCGCGGCACCCGGGGGTGAACCACAGTAATCGGGACCTCACCGAAGAGACTCGGCTGGAATATGCCGTTCTCTCGGTTCTCTTCCTTGGGCAGAATGAAGAGGTTCTCATGGAGGACGCGCAGACCATGAGTCTCGTCGATCCCGATCTCGATCTCGTAGCGCAGCCGGCGCTCCCGCCGCTCCGGCCCGGGCACGGACAGCTCTACCGCCAAAGAGATTGGCTGGGAGGGGTCGAAGCATAGGTCGTAGAAGCTGGGAGCCATGTGCTCGACCGCAAAGTGCACCCCTCCACGCAGGACGTCACCGATCAACTGCAAGGCTCCCAACAAGGTCGACTTCCCCGTCGCATTCTGCCCTACCAGGACCTGATAGGGTTGCAGCGCCACGGAGTTCGACCGCAGCATCCGAAAGTTCTTGGCCTGAAGGAGTTGGATCATTCCGTCCTCTGGCCCTCGCCCGAGCCGTTGAAGGACGAAGTCTATCCCACGTCGCCTCGCCCCCCGCCCTGGACCCTCATCACCCCGGCCCTCTTCTCCCAGCCTCCCCCCCGGCCGCCGGGAGAAGAGGGGGAACAGCCAAGAAAGGGACGACAGGGACAGCAGGGACAACAAGGACGAGGGAGAAAGCAAAACCACCCCAGCCGGGACCCCTCTCCCGGGGAGGGGGATTCGGGGGTCGGGAGAGGGGCAGGGGTGAGGGGCTTGGCTTGTCCCAGGAGCTTGGGGCGGCGACGCAGGAGGAAGAAGCCCCTCCCAAGGGATCGGATACACTCGCCCCGTGCCTTCCACCGATCTCATCGTGCTCCGCCACGACCTGCTGCCGGCAGCGATCGGCTTCATTCTGATGGGGCTCGGCGTGGCGGCGGGGGCTGTCGCCTTCGCGCGGCGGCGGCAGGGCGATCCGACTCTGGCCTACTTCTCGATCCTCACCTTCGTCTATGGTCTGCGCCTGCTGATGGACCTCGACGCGGCCGAGGTCCTTTACCCGCTCGCCAAGACCCCGGGCTGGGACAAGGCGATCTACATCCTCAGCTACCTCGTCCCGATACCCGCTGGCCTGCTGTTCGAGAGCCTGGCCGGCAGGGGCTGGAAGGGATCGCTCCGCTGGTTCTGGCAGGCCTTCGTTGCCCTGGCGGTGGTCGCGGTCCCCGCCGAAATCATGGCTCGCCAGCCGGGCGCCCTGATGACTCCTTACCGCTTCCTGGTGCTGACGGGCGCCCTCCTGGTGATCGCCAACGTGTTCCTGCCAGGCCAGGGGCGCACAGGGGACCTGCACATCCTGCGCGGCAGCTTCCTCGTGCTCCTCGCCTTCGCGATCTACGAGAACGTGCGCGCCATGGAGCCTATCCCCAGGACCACGAACGTCGAGCCAGTGGGCTTCCTGCTCTTCGTCTGCGGCCTGGGGACGGTGGCGGCACGGCGCGTCTTCGGCGATCAGGAACGGCTGGCGGCCATCCGCCAGGAACTCGCGACGGCGCGGGCGATCCAGGAATCCATCCTGCCGGGCGCGCCGCCGCGGATCGACGGTCTCGACCTCGCCTCCCGCTACGTGCCGGCGTCCGAGGTGGCGGGGGACTTCTACGAGTTCCTCCCCGGCGAGGGACGGCGGCTGGGGATCCTGGTGGCCGACGTTTCCGGCCACGGCGTGCCCGCGGCCCTCGTGGCCACCATGCTGAAGGTGGCGGTGGCGGCTCAAGGTACCCACGCCGCGAGCCCGGGCCGGGTGCTCTCGGAGGTCAACGCCATCTTCCACGGCAAGCTCAAGAACCAGTTCATCACCGCCCTCTACGTCTACCTGGACCTCGAAGCCGGCGAGATGACCGCGGCCAGCGCCGGCCATCCTCCTCCCCTGGTCTGGAGGCACGATTCTGGGCAGGTCGAGGAGCTGCCGCCGGGGGGCCTCGTGATCGGCCGCCTGCGGCGGGCCGCCTATCCGCAGGTCACCGTCCCTCTCGCTGCCGGCGACCGCGTCCTGCTGTTCACGGACGGCATTCCGGAAGCCCTGAGCCCCGGCGGCGAGATGTTCGGCGAGGAGCGGCTCCGCCAGGTCCTCGTCTCCCACGCCTCCCAGCCGGCCGAGGCCACGGCCGGCGCCCTCCTCGCCCAGGTCGCCGCCTGGACAGGGCGGACGGCGGCGTTCGACGACGACTTGACGCTGGTGGTGGCTGGGATCGGCTGAGAGGGTAGCTGGAAAGTGCGCAACCCAGTCGCGGCACCCACCTTCGCCCGGGCATAAATGCCGGGGCTATGAACAGCGCCCCCTCAAGGGGGCTTCTCCCTGAGAAGGGGACTTTGCAAGCCGGATTCATCCGGCGTCGTTCTTAGCCCGGGTATTTATGCCCGGGCGGGGGAGGCCGGCCGTCGCGACCGAATTCGCCAAATACCCCCTACAACGTGCTACCCCGCGGGGCTTTCGCACCGCGGGGCAGGTTGGTGGGGAACCGGGAAGAAAGGGCCCTGCCGTCTAGCGCTGCAGGCTGAAGTTCACCGTCAGCGTGAAGTACACCTTCACGGGGTGGCCGTCGAGCTGCGCCGGCTTGAAGCGCCACTGGCGGATGGCGTCCACGGCAGCCTGGTCGAGCCCCATGGGAAGGCCGCGGAGCAGCCGCACGTTGGTGACCTGGCCCTGCGCGTCGATCACCGCCTCCACGATCACCGTTCCCTGGACTCCCGCCCGGCGCGCCATCTCGGAATAGCGGGGCTGCACCTGGTGGATGACCTCCGGCTTCGTCATGCCCACGGAGAGGTGAATGGGCATGGTGTCGCCGACGCCGATGCCGGGGCCAGGATCCACACCGGGTTTGTCTCCGGGGCCGGCGGGGCCGGGGCCAATACCCGGGCCAGGAGGGCAGCCTTCGCAGCCGGTGCTGGGATCACTCGGTCCCGGGCCGGCGGGACGGAGATCCTGGATCGTATCGTTCGCGGCCGGCGCCGCCGGCTTCTCGGGGATCTTATCCAGGTTCGGCTGCACGGTCTTCTGAGGCTCCGGCTCCGCCGCCTGCTTCTTCTGCTCCTGAGGCTGCGGCTTGGGCTTTTCTCCCCCGCCGCCACCCGCCAGAGGCGGCGGCAGGCTCACTACGAACACGTCGGCCACCTGGGGCTCCGGCACCGAGCCCACGTTCCAGTAGCTGGCGAAGGCGAAAGCGGTGATCCCCACCACGTGCAGGCCGACGGCGATGGGCAGAGAGAGCCAGCGGCGTGGCTTAGGCTTTGCTTCAAGGTCGATGAGAGAGTGCTCGAACATGATCCACCTCCAGGTCCCGGATTCAGTTTTCCTCGCTTCGTCCTCGCCGCTTTGCGAGGGGTTCGTTCGGAGCGCTCCTAGTGTGATTAGAGGGGGGAGGCGCGAAATTGGTTCCTGGCTTCGCGCGTTCCTGGCAATGCCGGAGCCTCTCCGCGTGTTCTGTCCAAAGAAGGGGGCCGCCGGGGATCGACTTATGTGGGGCTCCTGATATCTTTGCCGCACAACGCCGCCGGCCCATGCCAGGCGGCGCGGAACGGATCCTTTCGCGGAGGTTTGAATGCCGGATTCTCTCCCGAGCCCGACGCACTTGCGGACGGCGCTCTTCGTCGACTTCGACAACATCTACCTGGGCCTTCAGCGTGAAGACCCGGTGGCCGCCGAACAGTTCGCGACCGACCCCGGCCGCTGGCTGCTCTGGCTCCAGGACAAGCTCCCCGAGTACACGGAGGACGGACGGCGGCGGATGATCCTCTTCCGCCGCTGCTACCTGAACCCGTCGCAGTTCGGGCGCTTCCGCCCCTACTTCACCCGCTCGGCCTTCGAGGTGGTGGACTGCCCGCCCCTGACGAGCGGCGGCAAGACGAGCGCCGACATCCACATGGTGATGGACATCCTCGACACGCTCTCCCACGTCACCCGTTTCGACGAGTTCATCCTGCTCTCGGGCGACGCCGACTTCACGCCGGTGCTGCTGCGCCTCTCGAAGCACGACCGGCGCAGCGCCGTGCTCGCCATCGGCCCTGCCTCCGTGGCCTACAAAGCGGCCTGCGACCTGCTCATCGACCAGGACACCTTCCTGGAGGACGCCATCGGCGCCACTCCGGGCCAGGCCACGCGCGCCGCCTCCGGTCCTTCGGCCACCTCGGCGATGGGCGAGCTGCTGCGGCGCATCGCCGACAAGGTCTACGAGCGGGCGAGCGCCAGCGGCGAGCTGATCGCCACCGAGCTTCCCCCCATCTTCCGCGAGTTCCCGGAGTTCACGGCGAGCACCAACTGGCTGGGCTTCAACAGCTTGCGCAACATGACGACGGGAGTGATCCAGACGCGCCAGGACCTCGCCATGCTGGACGGCGATCCCTGGCGGGTGGGGATCGTGGCCGAAGGCGAAGCGGTGAGCGAGCCCGGGCCGCTCCCGGATCTGGGACGCCCCATCGTGCCGGTAGTCCCTCGCTTCCTCCCTCCGGCCGACCGCAGCCGGCTGATCGAGGAGGTGCTCGGCCACGTGCGCTCGGTGGTGGATTCCTCGGATTCGGCGGTGCCCATGGCGCGCGCCGCGCAGATGGTGATCAGCCGCTTCGGCGAGCAGGTGCTCTCCACCCGCTGGGCCGGCGCCGGCACCTTCCGCGACCTGCTCGAAGGGCGGGAGAACCCGGGCTTCGCCATCTCGGCCCTGAAGCCGGGCTACATCTACGACCCGGCCCGCCATCAGCTCCCCATCGACGGCCGTCCCGAGGAGCTGGTGGGCGATCCCGAGCTGAACTCGCTCGCCTACCGCGTCCACCAGCTCACGGACACTCCGTACCTGACGCGCGGCGACTATGCCCGCGTCTTCCGCCTCACCGCCGAGGAGGTCAGCGAGCACAGCTACTTCCTCACCCGCACCTCGAAAGCGGTGCGCGACCGGTGCATCGAAGAGGGCTCGCCGATCGCCCGCGCCAGCGTCAACTTCATCCTGCGCGGCATCACCTTCGGCGGCCACCGCTTCGGCCAGAGCGTGCCAGAAGACCCGCTAGCCCTCGCCGCCTGCTTCTTCCGCAACGTCATCAGCCTTTGCGACAGCGCCGGCATCTCCCTGGACGCCACGGAGATGCAGACCCTCTCCGACTGGATCTTGGGCGACCTGAAACGCGCGGAAGGGTCTGACCCGCGCGAGCCGGTGACGGTGGGGACGGCGGCCGAGGAGATCGAGGACGAGGACGCGGGTGGCTGATCCGCGATGAGCTGGGAGACCGGCGACGGCGAGCTCCGCACGCTCCAGGCCCTGCCCGCCGCGGACCGGGCCGTCCACCTCGTGCAGCTCGCCGCCGACTGGGACGAGGTCTGGGGGCTCCAGGACGATCGCGGCTGGGTGGTGTCCAAGGAGATGGACGCCTTCCCCCTCTGGCCCCATCCCGAGCTGGCGAGAGCCTGTGCCCGCGGCAACTGGGAAGGCGCCGAGCCGGCCCCGATCGCGCTCGAAGACCTCCTGGAAGACCTCCTCCCCCTGCTGGCGGAAGATGCCCTGCGCGTCGCCCTCTTCCCCACCCCGGAGGATCCCGGCCTCCTCCTCGCACCCGGCGAGCTGCGCCAGCGGCTTCAAGAGGAGCTGGAGTTAGGACTCGACACAGCATCCTCGGAGCTGTGAAGCGGTCACCGCTTCATCCCATTGAAAAACTCGCCGCACCCAATGGAAGCGGGCTTCCCCACGTCGGTGCAGCGTCCCACCCTGGTGAAAAAACCTCCCGCCTCAATGTTGGAGCGGCTGCACACATTGTTGCTGGGGCCCGACCCATTGTGGGAGAGCCAAAACACAATGTGGGGAGCGCCAGCAACAATGTGTTTTGGTTCCCCAACATTGTTGCTGGGCCGAAACACATTGTTGGTGAGCCCAACCACATTGTTGCTGGGCCGAACTACATTGTTGGGGAACGCTACCACAATGTGTTGGGAAGCTCCTACAATGTGTTTGGTTCCAGGAACACTGTTGCGGAGCCTCAACCCATGAGCTCGGGAGCTTGCTACGCAGCTCGGACCCCGGAACGAGGAGAGAACCGGAGCCTCGTACTCCCTGAGGCGGCCAGGGGAGGGTAGCACCCCTCCTCAAGGAACGTCCATTCCGGCAAAACCTGTCCGAGGGCCATTGCCTGGGAGCGCCGGCGTCCCGAAGGCAACGAGCTCCGCTTCCGGACCCTGCAGGAGCTCCTGGGTCACAAGACCGTGAAAACGACGATGATCTACACCCGCGTGCTCAACCGAGACGGGCGTGGCGTAAGGAGCCCCGTGGACATCCTGTAGCTTGACCGGCTTGGCGCGCCGAGAAAGGCCCCTCCCATTCCTCTGTCGGCTTGGCGACGGCCTCTTAGGGCTCGTCACAGAATAACTGCGCCAGTTCCCCGGAGCTCAGTCCTACTAGGGCGTCTGGCCCAACGGGCCTGGATACCTTAGCCCAGGGCCGAGGCCGAAGGCCGACGCCCTGGGTGGCAGGATCCCAAAGCAGTGCGGCCTGAAGGGCAGCGATACTCTTCTTGTCGAAACGATTTGCGGCCCTTCAGGCCGCACCGATGGGGCGCCTTTTTCCCAGGGCATCGGCCTTCGGCCTCGGCCCTGGGCTAAGGTATCCAGGCCCGTTGGGCCGGACGCAAACTGGCACAGTTATTCTGTGACGAGCCCTTAGCCGACAGGCGTCGTGTCGGTCAATCATCGCGCCAGCTCAGCCGATGAGTCTCATTCCATTGAGCTTAGCACCAACCATGAGCTGCAAACCCGACACTCCTTTGTCGGATAACGTTCCACTCGCCCCGCACTTCGAACCGCTTAGCCGGTACGGGCGGTGCTAACTTCATTCTCATCAGTAGAATAGGCCACCGGAAACCGGTCTGGCTAAGTTTTGTGCCGCTCCGCGCGGCCAGGCTCCAACCCGACAACCCAACCAACGTTGACGAGGATTAGGGATCGGTGTACAATGCTTACACTCCATAGAATGAATGATATACATCCCATTCACCGGTAGCCTGAGCAGACGTGGAGACTGTCGGGAAGGCATTGGGGAGGAGCCGGATACAGTTGATCTTGAGGTTGGCCACGAGTTCAGTTGTACAGGAGACGATACGATGATTGGACGAAGTTTACGCCTGGTAGGTATTGTTGTTAGCGCAGTCGCCCTGAGTTATTGTTCCCGGTCCGATGCCCTTGGAGATGGCGAAGCACGGAATTTGATAGAGAATCTCTGGAATAAGCCAGACGTTGGGTTGATGCTGGGTGAGGTGAAGTTCGTCGCTGAGAATCCAGACGCAGCGAAAGGCCGAGAATCTATCAGTGAGTGGCCTTTGTACCAAGCCTTTGCAAAGAAAGGCGTGATCACTATCGGCAATGTTAAGGATCTGACGCAGAATTTCAGCGGTTGGAACGATTGGTTCAGCCTTACTCAGAGCGGTGTCAGGAAGACTGCGACGATCAAACTAACTGAGGGCGGCGGTAAGGCCGGCACTATCAAGCATAATGGCGACTTCGATGAGCTGTTCACGAAAGTTGCTACCATAAAGATCGAGAGCATCGTTTCCAACGATGAGGAAGTTGTGGGAACGGATCGATATAGAGTGGTGCTTGGGACGTATACTTACGACGTGCCGGATGAAATGTCAGCGGCCTTCGAGAGCCCGAGGTTGGGACCATGCTCGGGACCGGCGCCTTAAAGTTCTCCTTAAATATGACCCGTTCGACAAGCAATGGAAGATGGTGGCAGCAGATGTAAGCAAACGGGCTGAGGACTTTAAGTCTAACAACGTTGGACGTACTCTCCAAGAACTAAAACTTGGGAATCGGTGACCAACAATTCCATATACAGAAAGGCTAACCTCTCCTTGAAAAGCCAGCAGTCTGTGCAATTATTAGGCAGTTTCAAGGAGGGACGGCCAACCACAGCGCTACACCGGGCGGCAACCGCGCTTTGCGCACTTGCCGCCCGGTGAGCTTCAGAGGCGTTACTGCGACACAATGTCGCTCTTAATATGAAGTTGTTTCTCTCGAAGTAGGAGGTGAAACCACCCGTACCACCGGGTGAACCTAGGGGCCTGAATAAAGAGCGGCCCTGACAATGTACAGAGGCACGCGCAAGCGTGCGGGGCAGGGACCGTGAGGAACCTGCTCTCCTGGCAGCCACGAGCCGGGCGATGGCTAGGTAGCGGGTAGGGTAAACGCATGTGAACCTGTGCAACGACCGTCATGGAGCACGAGCTAAAGTGGCTGATAAGCTTGAGCCAAAAGGCGCGGAAGCCGGAGGTGGATTTAACGGTGCCACCTCGTGGTCAACAGCGCTTCCCGGTCGACAGCAGGTACCTAACCCCGCACAGACTTCAGGAGCGGAACGTGGTAACCCTGTATCTCCTCCCGTAAAGGGAAGGCGACCCGTGAGGGGAACTGACGGAGGTGCGGGCTTGGGATGTCGGAAGAAGCGAAGGCCGTCCTGTAATGGGGCGGATACGGGTTTCAACGTTACCCGGCACGAAAGTGAGCCCACGTCCGACAGGTCTTTCGTTGCGAGAGAGCTTGTGGAACCGTCTTGGAAAGGGAGAGAGCAAAGAGAGGCGCTTGACGCCGGTGCACTCCCGGTCTGGCGAGAGAACTGGAACGCCATCGACTGGCGTGCCATCTTCCGTAAGGTCAGACGGCTGCAGGTGCGTATCGCAAAGGCTGTACACGAGAAGTGCTGGGGCAAGGTCCACTTTCTCCAGCGGCTCCTCACCCGCTCATGGGCGGCAAAGCTCTGGGCGGTGCGAAGGGTTGTCTCCAATCAAGGGAAACGTACGCCGGGCGTTGACAAGGTTCTCTGGAAAACGCCTCGGCAGAAGATGCAGGCCTCCCGATCTCTGAGGCGGTTTGGCTACAAGCCACTGCCTCTGCGCAGGCTCTACATCCCCAAAAGGAACGGCAAGCGTCGGCCCCTGGGAATCCCTACGATGAAGGATCGAGCCATGCAGGCGCTTCACCTGCTGGCGCTGCTTCCGGTGGCGGAAACCCAGGCCGACCTGAACTCCTACGGCTTCCGGCCGCGGCGTTCAACCGCCGATGCCTTGGGCCAGTGCTACTGTGCGTTGGCCAAAGAGGATTCTCCCCAGTGGATCCTCGAAGGGGATATCGAATCCTGCTTCGATCGGATCAGCCACCGCTGGCTGCTCGGCAACGTCCAAATGGACCGCGACATCCTGCGGAAATGGCTGAAGGCCGGCTACATGGAAGGCCCGGTCCTCTATTCGACCGAGGAAGGTACGCCCCAGGGAGGAATCATCTCCCCGGTTCTAGCGAACCTAGCCTTGGATGGCCTGGAAACGGTGGCCTTGCAGGCGGATTCCCGCCGTCAGGGGAACCTCCGCCCGAAGATCAACGTGGTGCGCTACGCAGACGACTTTGTCATCACCGGCCGCTCGCGAGAGCAGTTGGAGGAGAAAGTCTTGCCTGCGGTAGCTGCCTTCCTCGCAGAACGGGGTCTGAATCTCTCACAGGAGAAGACGAAGATCACGCAGATCGAGGCTGGATTCGACTTTCTCGGAGCCAACGTCCGGAAGTATGGACGCAAGCTGCTGATCAGGCCGTCGAAGGACAACGTCCTGGGTCTGCTGCGGAATGTCCGGGAAGTGATCCGAACCCAGAAGGCGGCCACGGCTCTGGACTTGATTCGCCGGCTCAACAGCAAGCTGCGAGGTTGGGCGAACAGCCAGAGACACCTGGTCTCCAGTCGGGCCTTTCGATATGTAGATAAGCGCGTCTTCGAAGCTCTATGGCGATGGGCGAAGAGAAGGCACCCCACCAAGGGGAAAGGCTGGGTGCGACAGAAATACTTCCGCATCGAGCCCTCCGGTCGGTGGACCTTCACGGCGCCTCTCCGGAACCGGGACGGGACCTGGGGGTCTCTGGACCTGTTTCGGGTGAGTAGCATGCCGATTCGCCGGCATGTTAAGATACGAGCCGAAGCCAGGGAGTACGATCCTGCCTACGACGAGTACTTCTACCAGCGTTGGCTGCGGAAGCGTCAAGGCCGGCTCGGGCTCCGAGCTCGTAGGAAACCACTCACGGCCATGGAACGAGTCAACCCGGACAACCCAACAGCCGGGTCGAGCAATCGGCCTTCTGAAAGGCTTGAGCCGTATGCGGGGAAACTCGCACGTACGGTTCTTAGAGGGGCTGGGGGCCCGTAAGGGCCCCTGGCCTACTCGGCGGCGTCGGCCGGCAACGTAGTAGCCGAGGGCGAACTTAAGACTAAACGCAGGGATCATCGCCTGCTCTATTTCTGACTTATTGAGGACGCCAATGATCCAGTGGAAAGTTGCTCTCTTAGGAACCGCGTTGCTTCTCCTCGACTGCGGCTACCTGAGACCGTTAACCAGCGAAACCCGCATGCAAGCTGACCTGGTCGGGCAGCAACTCCGCTGCGGCAACCAGTTCATACCGCACGTCAACACCGTCCAGGCAGTCAGCAGCTGGCAGCTGATACGGCGATCTACAAACCGGCGCGCCGGTAATGATACGATCTATGCAGCCGTCAACCTCGAAAGCGAGGATCCATTCTACGGTACACCTTGCGTACTAAGCACGAATCTCATGATCGTCTACAGACTTTATGACCAGGGCTGGCAGCTTGAGAGCCTTTCGCCGTATTCCGCATGCACAGTTTCGTGCACACCTTCTACGAGGCACTGAGATGACGGCTGCTAGCCGCGGTCGCATCGGGTTGCAGTAATGCAACACATGCAAAACATCACCGCTTGTGGCCCGACGCCTAACACAGGGCCTCAAGCGGATGCTTGGCGGCGCCAGGCCCGATCCCGTTAAACGGCACAAGAGTCGACCGTGACAAGCGAACTTCTTAAGCAGATACCCACGGCATTCATCTCGTACTCGTGGGATAGCGAGGAGCATAAGGAATGGGTCAAGAGGCTTGGTGCCCGTCTCCGCAGTGACGGCATCGATCTGATCTTGGACGAGTGGAAGGTTGCTCCCGGGGATCAGCTGCCTCAGTTTATGGAAACTGCAATACGAGACAGTGACTTCGTCCTCATGGTCTGCACTCCTAAGTACAAAGAGAAGTCAGATCGACGCATAGGTGGCGTCGGCTACGAAGGACATATCATTACGGCCGAAGTGATGACTGAACGCAACGACAGGAAGTTCGTTCCCCTACTTCGGTCAGGTGACTGGAGAGAGGCGGCTACCTCAATCCTACGAGGAAAGGTCTACATTGACCTGCGCGGTGATCCATACCTGGAAGGCAACTACCTATACTCCTTCTTCGAACTTCGCCAAGTAGAAGACCCGATGCTCCACGCCGGTGTGTATCCGCAGCTCCTGGACACCGGGCCCCACGCTGGTCATGGGCTTCCAGTCATCCGGATCAAGCCCTTGTTGAACCAGGTGCAGCTCATGGCCTGCGAGGCGTCTGGCAGCTTCTGGGAAAGCTCGCAGATCCTGGAGGGTGGAGCCTACCCAGAAGAGCTTCTTCCTAGCCGAAAGACACTATACAACTTTCAGCATACCGGCGCAAGTCGAGGCCGTGGCACCGCTTAACCCCCGCCTGCACCGAGCGGCCGTCTCCGCCGTCCATCGGTGAGGCGTCAAGGCGTTGGGCGGACGAGGTGTTGAACTCCCAGCCTGGCATGACCGGCCGACACGGTTGCCCCAGGTGGCGCGGCTATCGCCGTCAAAATGGGAATTCTTTGAACGCATCGGGGGGCCGCAGCGCGGGTCACGAGTCGACCGCGTAAGGCGGCAGCGCGCCCTCTCCGCTCGACGGATCAGCGATCGTTGAAGTTGCGTGGCATGGCAGCGTTGCTGTAAGCTCGCTTCAAATGTCCACCCTGCGCGACCTTACGCTCTACCAACTCCTGGCTACGAAGGCTAGCGACGACCGCGCCGCCAATCGACTGCTGCTCACCGTCGAAGAATGCTTTGACGACGCCATCCAGCGGACCAAGACGGTTGTGAAGCATATGCCAGAGTACACCTTGCATGACGAGGTGCATCTGGTTGAGGTCGTCAGGCTCATGGGACGCGTCATTCCTGAGCGCACGCTCAGCAAATTGGATGCTCTTGAACTTGCTGCGCTGATATTGAGTGCGGCCTACCATGATATTGGGATGGCGCCGTCGGATGCTGAGGTGCGTGCGCTCCTCTCCTCAGACGCAGACCCGACGATAGAGGAAAAACAGCAGTACCTCGCGCTTCGAGAAGCATATCCAGGGCTCCTGAAGCGGCAAGCTTCCCTTAGGCATGCCGAGCGTCACTTCGAGGCTCAGGAGATCGAGGCTGGACTTCTCGTTGAGTACTTGCGTAGAACTCATGCTGCGCGCGCTAGCAAGCTGCTCTTTGAGAGCTATGGCAACAAACTCGTCTACGACAACTATAACTTTACCAGCCGGCTAGCAGATGTCTGCTTCAGTCATAATGAAGACGCGTCCTCCGTCAACGCGATACCCGCGCGCGAACTCGTCCGTGCGGGTGGCGAGTATTGCAACTGGCGTTTTGTTGCTTGCGTGCTTCGGCTCGCCGATATTCTGGACTTCGACCCCAAGCGCACTCCGGCCGTCCTGTTTGAGCACCTTGGGATCCGTGACTCGGTAAGCGTGAGAGAGTGGAAGAAGCATCGAGCCATTACGGCCTGGGACATTCAGCCGACGCGAATAGCATTTGCTGCACAGTGCTCAGACCCGGTCATCGAGAAGTGTGTCCGAGACTTTGTGCGAATGATCGAGCGGGAACTTCGAGGTGTGCGCAGCGTGCTTGCTGGCATGCACGACCCAGCCGTGAACGCTCTGTCGGCGCACTATGCTCTAGACTTACCTCTGGAAGTTTCGACCGTAGACGTTCGTGCCGAGTTCGGACCGGCTGGGCCGCGGTATACGTATCTCGATATCGGGTTCTCGTTGGATGAGGATCGTATCACCAGCCTCCTCATGGGGTTGAATCTATATCGAACGCCAATTCTGTTTTTACGTGAGTTGCTTCAAAATGCGGTAGATTCGTGTCGGCACCGGGATGCTTTGCACCGGCGCCAGCCTGAACTCGGCCCGTATGAGCCCATCGTGCGAGTGAGTTGTAGGCAGAGCGACGGTTACTGGTATATGGACGTAGAAGACAACGGCATGGGCATGGATGAACCCATCGTGCGCAACTACTTCGCGCGAGTCGGCCGGAGCTATTACACGTCTAGCGAGTTTTTGCAGCACCGAGCACGCGTAGGGTTGGAGTTTAAGCCGGTCTCTCAGTTTGGGATCGGTATTCTGTCGGTGTTTATGGTGGGAGACCTGCTTGAGGTTGACACGCGACGCATAGGTAACAATACGACGCCGCTTGCGATTCAGGTCGCTAGCCAAGGCAGTTTGTTCTGGTTCAATAAAAGCGCTCGTGCTTCGCCGGGCACGCATATCTCCGTTCGTTTATCCGCCGACCCGAAGCAACTGTGGCTCAAGTCCGGTATCAAAGATACGCCAACGCTAAGTTCTACGGTCGCGGTTCTGGCTCCGCATACGCACGTTCTCATTCAGGTCGCCGAGCCCGATGGCGCAACGTCGCAACTGTCCCAAGGCTGGGCAGTGCAACGCGCGGGTGACGAGTATGAACGCTGCTCGTACGTCGACGTTGTGCTTGATCCGAAGAGTGGGATTGAAGGTGAAGTGCGTGTTCATTTTCTTTCTGGCCTCACTAACGAGGTGTTCCTTGAGGAAGAATTTGGCGAGGATGGCGAGGACCTCTCGGACCGCCTCCGTCATGTATGGTCGGCGATCGAGCATGTGCACGTTGATCGCACCAGCAAGGAAGGCATCAGCCATGGCTATTCCATTCATGCGTCTTCTACCGGACGCTGGAGCCAGCATGGATTCACGGTGCGTCATTCATTGTTTCCATCGCGCTCTACGTGGTCGCACAACTCAGAGCCGCCTACTGTGCCTTTCCCGTTGCCTGTCACTTACGACATCAACATCATTCCGCCTCTTGCATTGCCCTTGACCGCAGACAGAAACGGAGTAGTTCTGTCAGAAGAAGCGAGACAGACGTGCGATTTGATTGCCGAACGCGTAGCACTGGAGTTCTTCCGAACTCTGGGCGTGCAGAAAACGCGGAAGCATCGCGATTTTTTTCAGGCACTGACTTCTAGTAAGAGTGAGAACGGTGCACCATTCTTGCGTGCTCTCAAGATATTTCTTGGGAAGTGACCTCGCACGGGTAACTTCAGGTGCGTCAGGAGTACTCTCGATAGCGATTGCATCTCTCGGTATGGCGCGGGAGTCAATAAGGTGAAGTGCATAGCAGGTGCCCGGAGTAAAAAGTGCCAGCGTAGTTTTAGAAACCCAAGACGATTTCGCGGCTGGTGCGGGGCTTGGACCTGCGGATTGGGTGCTGGCAGCGGCCGGAGCGAGCCACTTCGGGCCGAAATGGGCACACCTCCACTCAAGCGAGCGAATCAGCTCGTAGGAGTGGCCCTCGGCGGCCGACGAGGCTGTCAAAGAGTGGCGGCGATGCTGCTATCCGGCCACGAAGGGCAGGGCCGGCGGGAAGCTTCCGACTGGGAACGGCGCATTGCGATCACCGTGCCTCAGCCGCTCAGACGCCTCACGGAAAGTGCTGACGAAAGCGGCGTAGATTTCGTAGAATGCCTTTCGTGCGGCTTTGGTGGCGGCGTGAACTCGAGGAGCCGGAGAGTGGGAGAGAGAAGCGGGACGGTGTTGGGGATCTCGCGACAAGATCGCTTCGCCGCCAAGCACGCACTATAGTGCGGTCGTCGCCGGTGAGCTTCTGAGACGTTCGGCGCCACCTTAAGGTTTCAGATTCATGAATAGCCCCCGTCTTGCTTCGCGTAACCACTTGGGGTTCTACCGACGGGAGCAACTTCCGCCACAGCGCGGCTCCAAAAGGCTCAGCGTTGCTCCTGGGCTAATCCTTAACTGGTATTTGGCTCACATCGAGAACGAGCTTGAGGACGATATCTCAATTCAAGAGGTCGAAGGGCAGATCCGCGATTCTCAGAATGGCGTCGCCGTAGGTTATCTCCACTGGTACATATTCGCGAAGACTGAGGAGAACGCAGAGGTCAGCCGGTGGACCTTCTTCGACGCCTGTGACGCGCAGAGCCAAGAACTTTGCGATTTCGCCGCGCTTCTGTTCAGCGCCCGCAAGCTAGACGTGACTAGCATGCTTCGATTGGGACCGATCGCATTTATGCATCTGCTTGAGGTGCGTCCCTCGTACGCCGGTAACGGCCTTGGTATCCAGGCCACGAAAGCACTCGCCGAATACCTACAGCAGAAGATCGGCCTGCACGCTGCAGTAATGCAGCCGGTACCCCTCCAGTTCGATTCTGCGCCAGACGATCAGCCCAGCGATCCCTCAGCAGAACAACTCTTCAAGCATGAACTAAGACATCTGGTCAGCTACTACAAGCGAGTCTTGCCGCTTGAAGAGGTACAGAGGGGAAGCGGGTATTTCCTCTGGAGATTCGGGAACAATGGGCGCCCAACTCCGGTCGTCGAGCGGACGGCACCGCAAAAAGCGCGGCCCCACCGCTCACGGCCATAACGTTGGAAAAAGAGTGGTTGGAAAGGGTGGCGGCAAGGCAGAGGCGGGGAGCCTACAGATAAGGCAAGACTGAGAAACCAGCAGCGAAACCAGAGAGGACGCCGGCCGAGGATTCTAAAAGTGGCACCAATGAACAAAAGTCAGATGTGGAATCGTATAACACTGGCCTCAGCCGGATGGCACCGCTGCACGCTGCCGCGCGGTGAGGTGCTACGAGATCCATCCATCTCTACTGAGAAGGGGGACCGGGCATGCAAATCAAGGGACTCGAAGGAGCGACGAAGGAACAGATCCAACTCGAGGTTCAGCATGGCGCGAAGTTCGTGATCTACCAATATTGCATCTCGGTACTGGTGATCACGTTCAAGCGGCCGTCGGACATTTATTACGTCCGCCCCAACGAGAGTGCCGTAACCCAAGGGCTCGGCTTCACCCTGCTCTCCCTTCTCGCCGGCTGGTGGGGAATCCCCTGGGGGCCGATCTACACCATCCAGTCCGTCTGGGTGAACTTCCACGGTGGCCGGGACGTAACGCAGAGCGTCCTGACTTCGCTCGGCACCCTGAAGGCGGCCAGAACCTGATACCATGCTCCCATGGCCGCCGGACCCGTCTTCGAGATCGCCATCCCTGAGCGACTGCCTTTCCTGGAGAGCATTTCCTGGTTCGACTGCAAGTACCGAGACCTCGAGCCGCTCGACATGCTGCGGCGCTACGAAGCCGGCTGGCGCTTCAACGGCGTCCTCGCCGATCCCTCCGCCGAGGAGTGGAGCTTCATCCGGGAGCTGGTGAAGCGGTTCGGAAGCTATCTCGATGTTTAGGCGCCGTGTGGACAAGCCGCGGTTCCCAGAGTAGGTTCCCGAGCCATGTCTCCGCCCCTTGTCGCCCTCTCGTTTGCCGGCAGGCAGCGCGACGTCGTCTCGAAAGTCGCCAACCTGCTGGAAGGATCTCTCGGCGAAGGCCAGGTTTTCTACGATCGAGATCACGAAGCCGAGCTGGGCCGGCCGGATCTGGACGTCTATCTCCAATCCATCTATGAGAAGTCGCCCCTGATCGTAGCCTTTCTGAGCGCGGACTATGCCGCCGGCGAGTGGTGCTGCGGCGTCGAGTGGAGAGTGGTCAGGGAAATCATCAAGAAACAACGTCCCGATCGGATTCTGCTGCTCCGTTTCGACGAAGCACCTATTTCCGGACTTCTCACGATCGATGGCTGGGTCGGTATTCAAGGTTACAGTCCGGGAGATATCGCCTCGCTGATCCTCGACCGTTTGCGCTCGAAGGGAGCTTCTCCGGAAATCCGTTCCTACTCTCTCGTCCGGCCTGGGCTGATCCGCCATCTGCTGGATCGCCTCTTCCCTCGGCTTCATTCGGATTTGACTCGGTTGGGAACCCTGCCCGAGCCGCCGGAAGCAGCCGAGATCCAGGGCTACCTCTGCGATTCCCTCTCGCACATCCAGAACGAGATTCAAAGGAAAACCCGGCTGAAGGAGTATCTGCCACTCGCCGCGCGCAACGTACCCCAAGGGGCCGCGGACGAGCAGTCCAACGATCCTTTCGAACGGCCCGTGCAATTGCTCGTCCGCCAGGTGCTGGGCCGGTCGGAGGGTGGGGATTCCGCGAGCGCGCAGATCGCCGCCCTCGATCGTCGAAGCCGGCCGGTCAGGAATCTCGTCGAGAAACTGCTCAGAAGTCCGGACCCTCTCGTTTTGCTGGGCGACCCGGGCAGCGGCAAGACGATGACGCTCCAGGAAGCGGCTCGGGATCTGCTCAAATCCGAGGTGCGGCGAGTCTTCCCCTCGGTCGTCGTCTTCGTGCGGCTGGGTGAGTTCCATGTGGAGGGCCGCGTAGGGCCGGAGGAAGTGCTCGATCACGTCAAACGCTCCGCTCCCGAGAGAATCCGTCCCTGGATCGACGCTCTCGACCGGCAGGGCCGGCTGGTCCTCCTCTTCGACGGCATGGACGAGATGAGCCGGGACCGGTACAACGAGCACACCGAGGCTCTGAGCGTCTTCGCAGGCTCGCGGAGCGGTCGCACCCGGACTCTTTTCTCCTGCCGGATCGCGGACTTCAGCCCTTCGTTCATTCACCGGCGGCTGGTTCTCCTCGCCTTCGACCGCGAGCAGATCGCTCTCTACCTGCGCCGTTTCCTAAGGGTCCCGAGCCTGGAGATCGACGGCACGATCTGGCCCCTCCCCCGCCTCGCCCGGCGCTTGGCAGCGGGAGAGCTGACCGTTGATGCCACTAATCCTTTCACCCTTTGGCTCCTTTGTCTGTTCCTGCAAGCGGAAAAGACCTGGCCCACGTCGCGCACCCAACTGCTCGGTTATCTGTACGAACGGAGCTTCGAGCGCAAGCAGCAGGAAAGCGAGGAGGAAGGCCTGCCTTTCCCGAGCCGGAATGAAGCCTTCGCGGCATGGGCTCGAATCGCCTTCGTCATTACGGACAGGAACCTTGGCACGGCGGCAGGTGTGGAGGATCTGATCGAAGAGTCCGCCGGTTCCGGAGAGATCGAACGCTTGCAGTCGTTGATCCGGGCGGGCAGGTCTTGCGGCGTGCTGGCGGAATCCCTTCCGGAGCGGCCCCACCTGGTCCGTTTCGCGCACCATCGCTTCCAGGAATATTTCGCGGCCCTCTGGATCCAGAAGGCCACTCCTCCCATCGAGTGGCTCGTCAAGCTCGACGCTCCCCGCTGGCAGGAGACGATGGTCAACTTGGTATTGATGGGGGGAGCCGAAGAGGGCGTGACAACCCTCGCGGACTCGATCAAAGAGATCACGCCGGAGCTCCATCAGCCGTACGAGCCGAGATGGCAGAGTCTCCATCGGGAAGAAGGAAGAGAGACCCGGTACAAGCGGGAGTCGCTGCTCGGCGACCGGGTCGAGCTCGGCGCCCGTCTGGTCCGTCACGGCGCCAGCAGGTCGCAAGCCGTGCGGGAGCGCCTTCGCCCCTGCCTGCAGGAAGCCGTCGAGACCATCGCGGAACAGGGCCGCCCCATAACCCAGGTCAAGATGATGCGCTCCTGCCGGAACCTCGCGGAGATCGATCTTCAGAGCTCGCTCGAAAAACTTTTGCAATCTCCCGTGAAGTGGGTACGGAACCAGGCTCTCATCGTCCTCGCATCCCAACAGGAGCCTTACGCCGGAGGAGCGGACTTCGCCACGCAGATGGGGCTCGCTCTCGCGGACAACTCCTTCTTCGCACGCTTCCTGGCCTTTGCCAAAGCCGCGAAGGAGAACCGTAGGCTGAAGCCATGGCTAACCTTCGGGGTGGCCACGGCGTTCGGCCTGCTTCATCTGGGAATCGTGCTGGCTGCGGCGTGCGCCCTGACCGAGACAACCCTCTTCCTGCTTCGCTCCACTCACGACGCGGGGATCCTGAAGATCCTCGGCGGCCTGGCCCATGTTCAACCAGGAGAATCCTTGCTCCCTCAGGTCGTTGCCGTACTTTTGACGATGGGTCTTTCGCTGAGATACCGGCCCATCATCGTGGGATTCTTCTGCTTTGGAAGTGCGGGCCTCGGTCTTGGCCTCTCTCAGGCTTTGCCGGATCTCTTGCGATGGAAGCTCGGCGCGTTGGATTCATTTTTCGGGGGATTTTACATCGCCGCTTGCATCGCCCTGATTCCGATCCCTGCCCTGGCCCATCTCGGCACCCTCGCCGGCTATTCCTTCTCTACCCGGCGCTGGAGGCATTCAGGTTACAACACCGGTGCCATCTTGAAGCTCCCCTGGGAGGAATGCCATCGCCTCTCGGTGGGACTCTTCGGCGCGTTGATCGGTATTGTGACAGGCAGCGCAGCGCTTGCCTTCGCTATCGTCTTCGGGAGCCGGAAGCTTCACGATCTCGCGGTCTGGCTCTGCCGGCTCTTGGGGCTGCCCTACGCGAAGGGTACTTCCGAGCTTCTCGTGCTCACTGGTCTGCTCCTAGCCTGCTGGCTGGTCTATCGGCTTCTCACGGGCCGTTACCTCCCCAAACGATTGGAGCGCTTTATCCATTCTCTCTCCGGGGGCGCAGTCTGGTTGAAAAAGATCTCACGGGAGGCCGTTAGCGACATCGGATTTCCTGGTTACGACAAGCTGATCATAGGCGCGATTCACTTGATCGTCGCGGGCCTGATCATTTTCAACGTCGACCTGTTCCGGTCGATTTCCCGGTACCTTATCATCGCGATCCTCGCCCTCTTCCTGGGGGCGTCGATCGCTGCGATTGCCCGGCCCACGGCGCGCGTCTTGCGGCGCCATCTTCCAATGCGCTCCTTTAGGCCCTCCGAGTGGCAAAGCGTCCTCGAAAAGTCATCACCGCACCAACAGGAAGATCTCCTGCTCCGCACGAGGTCTCAGACTCTGGGATTGAATCCATCGGAATATCTCGCCCTCCTAGAAAGGATCGAGCCGTTGATCAAAGAAGAACCCGCTTTGAGCGCCTATTGGGACCGCCGGGATCAGATCGAGCAGTCGATCCGCCAGGAGCGGCGTGGGTAATAAACTCTTAACAGTGAGAAGATGGTATGGTCACCAAGCTCTCCCACAAAAGCCCCGGCCAGGGGCTTCACGAGATCACCAACGAGGTGCGCGACGCCGTACGGGCGAGCGGCGTCCGCGAGGGTCTCTGCACGCTGTTCATTCAGCACACCTCGGCCAGTCTGACCATCCAGGAGAACGCCGATCCTTCCGCGCGGCGCGACTTGGAGGCCTGGCTCAAACGCCTGGTGCCCGAGCGCGATCCCCTTTACACTCACACCGCCGAAGGACCGGACGACATGCCCTCGCACATCAAGGCGATGCTCACCGCGACCTCACTCGCGATCCCCATCCTGGACGGCGAGCTCGGCCTCGGCACCTGGCAGGGAATCTATCTCTGGGAGCATCGCCGTCACCCCGGCACGCGCAAGGTGCTGGTGCACGTGGCGTAGACTCCCTCATGGATAATACCCGCTGATCGTCCGCGCCTCCGCCCCGGGCTTGTCCACCTGCACCCGCACGGTGCGGAAGGCCTCGCCGGGGCGGGTGTTCGAGGATTGATAGGTGATCCGGTAGCGCGAGCGGAGGTCCTTTTCGATCGCGCTGTAGATGCCGGGTAGGTCGTTCATCGACTTGAAGAAGAAGCTCCGCCCGCCCGTCTCCGCCGCCAGCCGGGCGAGGTGCTTCGTGGCCTCGCCCCGCGGTAAGTCGATACCGAGGACGTAGACGGCGATCCCCGCCCGCCGGGCGCTTTCGAGCGCGTCTTCGAACTTGTAGGTGCTGGTATGGTCCTCGCCGTCGGAAAGCAGGACGATGGCCCGCTGCCCGGCGGCGCCGCCGAGATAGCCCAGAGCATAGATCAGGCTGTCCCACAGCGCCGTGTCGTCGAAGGCCATCAGCCCGTCGAAGCCCCCCGCCAGGGCCGCGAGGTCGCCGGTGAGCCCCACGGCGACGTGCGGCGCCTTGTTGAAAGTGATCACGGCGGCCTCGTCCCTGGCACGCAAGGTCCGCTTGAGAAAATCGATCGCGGCGCGGCGGGAGGCCTCGAGGCGCGGCGCCATGGAGGCCGAGTTGTCGAGCAGCGTCACCAGCCGCAGAGGCGTGTCGTCCACCCGCTCCACCTGGCGCAGGGTCTGGCGAACGCCATCCTCGAAAACCTGGAAGTCGCCGGCCCCGAGACCTTCGAACGGCCGCCCCGCCCGGTCGCCCACGTTGGTGTAGAGGTTGACGAGGTGGACGTCCATCTTCTCCGCCTCGGGCGCGTTGAGCAGCGTCACGTCCTCGGCCGACGTGCCGTCGCTCAGGTAGGCCACGGCGCGCACGTATCCCACGCCCGCCACCGCGGGCAGGACCAGGGGCTGCACGAACGGCGGCTGATACAGAGTGACCATCCGCTGGTCGCCCAGGTAGATCTCGACGCGCTCGACCTTGCGGTCCGCGGGAGCCTGGACGTCGACCCGGGCCCGCAGGCTCTGGCGGTACGTTCCACCCGGGGCGGGCTCGACGAGGCGGACGGCGAAGCGCTGCGCCCCGCCGTTGATCATCAGTTCATCGCTCGCCAGCACCTGGCCGTTGGGGCCGAAGCCCTGGGCGGCAAGGCGGTGGGGGCGCGGCACTCCCCCGAGGTCCACCTGCACGATGAAGGGAGGGCGGTTGCGGGTCAAGAGCAGCTTGCCGTCGAGCGTGAAGGCGACGCGCTCGATCTGCTCGTCCACACGGGCCTCGAAGCGTTGAGTCCCGGCGAGGAGATGGCCGGTGGGAGCCGTGATGTGCAGGCTCGGCCGCGGGGGAGCAGGAACAGGCTCGGCGCCGCCGGCCGCTTGCAACGAACGGGTCTCTGGAGATGGGAGCGCGGCAGCCGCGGCAGGAGCCTCGGGATGGAATTCGGAGACCCACTCCCGCGGCTTCGGCGCCGAGAGCGCCCGCCTGGCCACGAAATCACAGCCGTCCTTGCCGGCCAGGCGAAGCCAGAAGAGGGCATCGGCGGCACCGGCATCGGCGGCGCACCGCCCCTCCTTGGCAACGGCGAGGAGGTCGAGCCCTCCTTCCCCGGGGCGCCAGAGCCGGGCCTCCCCGCCCGCCGGATCGATCAGGAAGGCGAGCACCGTGCGGTCCTTGACCTGGAAACGGGGTTGATAATTCCACAGCTCCAACAGTTTGCCGTCGCATTGCGCGGCGAGGACGGAATCCGGCTCGCCGTTCAACAGGAAGACGCGGGCGCGGTCGTCCCGCGTCCCTCCCCAGCGCCGGCGGACGTCTTCGAGGCGGGACTCCCAGCGTTCCCGCGCCTCGTTGCGCGGGGTTTCGGGATAGGGATCGCGCACCTCCCAGAACCGCTGCACGAAAGCCTCGCGGTCGGCATCGGTTGCAAGGTTTACGAAGGCGTCACGCTCCCGCTGGGTGACCAGGGGATCGACGCTCTCCAGCCAATCGCGGAACCGGTCGGGGACCTGCGCCCCTAAAACCGTCGAAACCCAGTGGGCGCAGAGCCAAGGAACGAGGCCAGCAACCACTCTCCGCATGACCACACCTCCGAGCCACCAACCGGATGCAAGCCCGATGCCCTGGTGTCTCTACTTCGCGGCCCCCTTCGCCGGCCCGTCCAGCTCTTCGATCAGCGCGTCGGAAGCGGGGCGCTCCTTCTGGAGACGCTGCGCCACCTGCTCGGTCTGGCGCAGCACGCGCAGGAGGTTTTTGCCGGCGAGCTTCATCACGTCCTCGTCCGTCCACCCCCGGCGCAACAGCTCGGCGAAGAGGACCGGGTAGGTATCCACACCTTCGAGCCCCAGGGGAACACTGGTAATGCCGTCGAAATCCGAGCCGATCCCCACGTGATCGATTCCCGCCAGCTTGCGCACGTGCTCGACGTGATCGGCCACCTGCGCCAGCGTGGCGCGGGGCGCCGGGTGCTCGGCGCGCCAGCCTTCCATTCCTTTTTTGACCGCCTCCGGATCGCCCGGATCGAGAGTCTTGAGACGGGCCTCCGCGGCGTCCTGATCGGCGCTCCAGGCACGCACGGTCTCGGAGGTGAAGGTGGGGACGAAGCTCACCATCACCACGCCGCCGTTTCCGGGCAGCAGCTTCAGCACGTCATCGGGAACGTTTCTCGGATGAGCGTCGAGACCGCGCGCCGAAGAATGGGAGAAGATGACGGGCGCCTGGGTGACGGCGAGCGCCTTCTTCATCGTCTCCGCCGAGACGTGCGAAAGGTCCACCAGCATCCCCATGCGGTTCATCTCTTTGACCACCTCTTCGCCGAAGCGGGTGAGGCCGCCGTGCTTGGGCTCATCGGTCGCGGAGTCCGCCCAGTCGGTGTTCTTCGAATGGGTGATCGTCATGTAGCGGGCGCCCGCCGCGTAAAGCTGGCGCAGCACGGCGAGCGAATTGTGAATGGAGTGCCCCCCCTCCATACCGATCAGCGAAGCGATGCGCCCGGCTTTGTGAATGCGCTCGACGTCCGCCGCGTTCCGCGCCACCTCGAACGTATCGGGATAGTGCTCGGCCAGGCGGTGCACGTCGTCGATCTGTTCCATCACCGCCTGAATGGCGTCCGCGCCCAGGATCTCCACCGGGATGTAGACCGACCAGAACTGGCCGCCCACGCCGCCGCGGCGCAATCGCGGAATGTCCGTATGGAGGGGAGGATCGAGCTTCGTGGTGCCGCCTTTCAGGTCGATTTTGTCCAGATGGTTCTGCACCCGCTTGCGATACTCCCAGGGGAGGTCGTTGTGCCCGTCGATGAGCGGCACTTGATCGAGCAGCTTGCGCGCCCGCTCGACCAAAGCCGGATCGGGTTTCGGGGGCGCCTCCTGCGCCACTTTCTGCGCCATCACGCTTCCCGGAAGCGCCAGCGCCAGGGCCGGGACCAGCCAGCAGGTCTTCGTCATCTCGTCTCCTCAGCTCAAGAACTTCGCGAACGCGTCGGGATGGAAGCCCCAGCCCAGGAAGCCGGCGAGCCCGAGCACCACGCCGAAGCCGGCGAAAAGGACGGCGATGGCGACCAGCCATTTCTTCTTGGTCAGAGCGCTGACGCCGAGGAGGGCGATCGAGATGCTGAGGCTCGCCTCTGACATGTCGAACTGATCGTCGTGCACGTTCAGCCGGTCGTACTCGGCCTGCGCCCCCTCCGCCACTTTCTTGATGTCTTCCTTCTCTTTTTGGTACTTCTTGACGCTCGCGGTGTAGGTGGCGATCTCTTTGTCGAGCAGCGCCGCCGCCGGAGCCGGCAGGGAGGGGCTCATCTGCTTCTGCAGCGTGAGCTGATCGAGCACGCTCTCCGCCAGGTTTTGCTTCGTCCCCTTGGCCTGGTAGTACGACCATTGGTCCACGGCCTTGGCCTGCTCCTGCGACATCGCCTGCACGATGTTGCCGTCCTTGATGTTGCACAATGCCATGAAGGTGGCGATCAGCGCCACCAGCACGGCGACGACGGAGTTGAGAGGGTCCGAAGACTCCTTGGCCTTCTCCACCGCCTCGGAAATCGCCTCGTCGATCTCGCTCATCGGATGAGCTCCCTTCTCTGCTCGAATATGGCCGGCGCTCAGGCCGCAGCCGCCAAGGTAAGCCAGCCGAGCCGCCGCCGTCAACGCATGCCTTATACTTAAGCTGTCACGAGGAGGTTACGGCATGAAGAAGTCAGCCCTTTCTGCTCTCTGCCTGGCCTGGGCCGTCGCCGGCCTGCCGGCCCTGGCACAGCAGAAAAAGCCCCCCCAAGCTCCCGAGCCGCCGGTCTTCGGCGAGACTCTCGAGGTGCGGGTGGTCAACGTCGAGGTGGTGGTCACCGACAAGGACGGCAACCGGGTCACGGGTTTGAAGCCGGGAGATTTCAAGCTGAAGGTGGACGGCAAGGACGTCCCCGTCACCTACTTCACCGAGGTCGCCGGGGGGCAATCCGTGGCGCCGCCGGCCGCGGCCGAGGGTGCTCCCGCTCCCGCCACCGCGGCCGTTCCCGGTGTGGAGCCAGGCGGCGGCGTGGGTACCAGCTACCTCGTCTTCATCGACGACTATTTTTCGACCGAGGTCAAACGCAACGAGATCCTCCGCTCGCTCAAGAGCGACCTCGCCCGCTTGGGTCCGGAGGACCGCATGGCCATCGTCACCTACGACGGCGGCCGGCTCGCCATGATCTCCAACTGGTCGCAGTCGCAGGCCCAACTGGCACGGGCCTTCGACGACGCCATGGGGCGCAGGCCGCGGGGGCTCGACCGGATCGTCGAGTACCAGCGGTTCGCTCACGACGAGGAGTTCGCCGGCGGCACCGCCGGCGACAGCGCGCCCCTGGACCTGGCGAGCGCGAGCTCCCGGCAGGGCTTCTCGCAGCTCAACCTGCGCGAGAAGGCGTACGGCGAGGTCCTCTTCCGCCAGGAGCAGGGGGTGGTCAACGCCGTGGCGCGGACGCTGCGCACCTTCGCCGCGCCGCCGGGACGCAAGGTCCTGCTGCTTTTGGACGGCGGCTGGCCGTACTCGATCCAGGGCTTCATCCGCGGCGATGCGGCGCCCTCGACCTCGCGCGAGTTCAAGGACGGCGAAGAGCTGCTGCGCAACCTGACCAATACGGCCAACCTGCTCGGCTACACCGTCTACCCGATCGACGGCCAGGGATTGCAGTCGGCGGACGAGTCCAGTACCTCGTCACGCGTCCAGGAGATCACCGGCACCCTCGACTTCGTGGCCCAGGAAACCGGCGGCACGACTCTTCGCGCCGGCAACCGGACGCTGGCCCTCGCCAAGGCTGCAGGCGACACGCGCTCGTACTATTGGCTCGGCTTCTCCCCCTCCTGGGAGCACAACGACGCGCGCCACAAGGTGGACGTGAGCGTCAGCAAGCCGGGCCTCAAGGTGCGCTCCCGCAACAGCTTCCTCGACCTGTCGAAAAAGACGGAAGTGACGATGATGGTCGAGAGCGCCCTGCTCTTCGGCAACCTCCCGGGCGACTCACCGCTCCCCCTGCGCATCGGCGCACTGAAGAAGGTCAAGGGGGGCACGGAGATCCCCATCACCTTGGGCTTGCCCGCCGACGTGGTGACGCTGGTGCAGGTGGGAAACAAATACGCGGCGCACGCCGAGCTCCGCTTCGCGGCCTCGGACGAAACGGGGAACGGCTCCGAGATCCCCGTCGTCCCCCTCGACATCGCCTCGGACAAGCCCGCCAAGCCGGGCGGCTTCATCAAGTACGAGACCAAGATCACCCTCAAGGGGAAGGCGAACCGCCTGGTGGCGACCGTCTACGATCCCGTGAGCGGCAAGCTCGCCACGGCCGAAACGGCCCTGACGATGCCTTGAAGAGGGCGGGACTCGGCAAGATGCCCTATACTATTTGAAACTGCCATTGGGAGGTTACGGCATGAAGAAGTCAGCCCTGTCTGCTCTCTGCCTGGCCTGGATCCTCGCTGGCGTGCCCGCACGCACGCAGCAGCAGAAACCGTCTCCATCTCAGGAGCCCCCGGTCTTCGGCGAGACGGTCGAGGTGCGGGTGGTCAACGTCGAGGTGGTGATCACCGATAAAGATGGCAACCGGGTCACGGGCTTGAAACCCGGCGACTTCAAGCTGAAAGTGGACGGCAAGGACGTGCCCGTCACCTACTTCACCGAGGTCGCCGGGGGGCAATCCGTGGCGCCGCCGGCCGCGGCCGAGGGCGCCCCCGCCGCCGTGGCCGTTCCAGGCATGGAGCCAGGCGGCGCCGTGGGCACCAGCTATCTCGTGTTCATCGACGAATACTTCTCCACCGAGACCCGGCGCAACGAGGTGCTCAAGTCCTTGCAGGGCGACCTCGCCCGCCTGGGCCCGGGGGACCGCATGGCGATCGTCGCCTACGACGGCGGCCGACTCGCCATCGTCTCGGGCTGGTCGCAGTCGCAGAGCGAGCTGGCCCGGGCCTTCGATCAAGCCATGACCCGCCCGGCACGGGGGCTCGACCGGATCGCCGAATTCAACAGCTTCCAGCACGACCAGACCTTCGCCAGGGGGACGGTGGGCGACAACGCGCCCCTCTCCATCACCAGCCGGATGGATAGCTCTGGCCTGAACCTGCCGGAGCGGGCCTATGGCGAGACGCTCTTCCGCCAGGAGGAAGGGGTGGTGAACGCCGCGGCGCGGACGCTGCGCACCTTCGCCTCGTCGCCGGGGCGCAAGGTCCTGCTGCTCCTGGCCGGCGGCTGGCCGTATTCGATTCAGAGCTACATTCGCGGCGGCGCCGCGATGCCCGCCGCGCGGGAGCTCAAGGACGGCGACCAGCTCCTGAGGAAGCTCACCAGCACGGCCAACCTCCTCGGCTTCACCGTCTATCCCGTCGACGTTCCCGGGGTTCAGTCAGCCGGCGATCCGTCGATCACAGAGGCGGGCGGATCGTACCTCGATCAGGGGATCGAGGCACCGGCCAGGGCCGGGGCGTTCCGCGATCAGGAGGCCAAGAGGGCGTCCGGGTCCGCGAACGGATCGTTCCGCGATCAGGAGATCAAAGGCACCCTCGAGTTCGTGGCCCAGGAGACCGGCGGCAAGCCCCTGCGCAACGACAACCGCCTCGTGGCCCTTACCACGGCCGTGGCCGACACCCGCTCCTACTACTGGCTCGGCTTCTCCCCCACCTGGGAGCGCAACGACGCGAGCCACAAGATCGCGGTCACCCTCGCCAGAGCGGGTCTCAAGGTCCGCTCACGGACGGACTTCCTCGACCTGTCGAAAAAGGCGGAGGTCTCGATGCTGGCCGAGAGCTCCCTGCTCTTCGGCAACCTGCCGGGCGGCCTGACGCTGCCCATGCGGGTCGGCACGCCCGTGCGCACGCGGGCGGGGGTGGAGATCCCGGTCACCCTCGGCCTGCCTTCCGACGTCGTGACGCTGGTGCCGGTGGGCAACAAATACGCGGCCCACGCCGAGCTGCGGTTCGCGGCGACCGACAATTCCGGCAACGACTCGAAGATCCCCGTCGCCCCCCTCGACATCACCTCGGAGAAGCCGGCGAAACCCGGCGGCTTCATCAAGTACGAAACCAAGATCACCCTCAAGGGGAAGGCAAACCGCCTGGTGGCGACCGTCTACGATCCGATCAGCGGCAAGATCGCCACGGCCGAGACGAGCCTGACGCTGCCGTGAAACCGTCGGATATCATCCCCGCGTGAGCGAGCCACGCAAGCTCCGTTTCGGGGTGATCGGGGCCGGCGCCTTCGCCGAGGCCTGCCACGTCCCCGGCTTGCAGAGCCACCCGCAGGCCGAGGTGGTGGCGATCTGCGGCCGGCGGCGCGAGCGGGCCGAGGCCCTCGCCGGCCGCTTCGGCATCCCCGCCGTCCATGACGATCCCGCCGAGCTCCTCGAACGGGAGGACCTCGACGGCGTCACCCTCTGCACTCCCAATGCCGCGCACCGCGAGCAGGCCCTCCTCGCCTTCGCCCGCGGCAAGCACGTCTTCTGCGAGAAGCCCCTGGGGCTCTCCGTCGCCGAGGCGGAGGAGATGGCCCGCGCCGCCGCGGTGAGCGGGCGGGTGAACCAGGTGGCCTTCTCCTACCGCTACCTCTACGGCGTGGAAGAGCTGCGCCGCCGCGTCCAGGCCGGAGACGCGGGGGAGCCCTTCCTCTTCCGCGCCCATCACGAATATTGGGACGGTCTGCGAGCCAGCGGCTGGCGGGAGCTGAAAGGACCTTCCGGCGGCGGCGTGCTCTACGATCTGGGCTCGCACTTCTTCGACCTCGCCCGCCACCTCCTGGGGCCGGTCGAGGACGTAAAAGCGGACCTCCAGCTCCTGCCGCGCCCCGGGGTCGAAACGGACGACCTCGCCATGGCCTGGTTCCGCTTCGCCTCGGGGGCCCATGGTCACTGGCACGCCAGCCGGATCACGCCGCCACGCGCCCAAAACTACGTGCAGGTCGTGGGGCGCGAAGGGGCGCTCGAAGCCCTCCTCTCCCGCGGCGCCTTGGATGCTCTGCGTATCGCCACGCCCGGCAAGGCGGGGTGGGAGGACCTCCCTCTCCCCGAAGAAGCGCGCGACGGCAAGCCCCACGCCTTGGGCCGCATGATGCGGAGCTTCGTGGATGCCTGCCTGCGGGGTGGGATTGGCGAAGGGGATGCTTCGTTCGAGGATGGGCTGGCGGTGCAGGGGGATTTGAGGGCGGCGGAGGAGTCGGTGGGCAATGGTAGGTGAGGATAGCTTCCCCAGACGAGGGGATTTCGTATCGGCCGCCTTCGCCCGGGCGCAGCGGTGCAGGCGACGAATTCACCGCCCCACCACCCCCTCCACCACCCGCAACACCCCCGCCTCATCCAACCCATTCTGCTCTTCGAGATACTGCTGGCTCCCCACCCGCGGCGAGAACGCCGAGGGCAATCCGATTCGCTTGAATTTCACCGCCAGCCCCGATTCGGCGAGGACCTCCGCCACCGCCCCTCCCAGGCCGCCGATCACGCTGTGCTGCTCCAGGGTGAAGATCGCGCCCGTCTCCCGCGCCGCGGCAAGCACGGCCTCTTCGTCCAGCGGCTTCAGGGTGTGCATGCTGAGGACGCGCGCCTCCTGGCCTTGTTTCGCCAGCCGGCAGGCCACGCCCACGGCCGTCTTGAGCATGCCGCCGGTCGAGATCAAGGTGACGTCCTTCCCTTCGCGCACCCGGATGACGCGGCCGAGCTGAAAATCGACCGGTCCTGCGTGGACGTTCGGCTCTCCTGCCTTGCCGAGCCGGATGTAACACGGGCCGGGATGGGCCACGATGGCCCTCGTGGCGAGGCGCGCCTCGATGGGATCGGCCGGCGCCACCACCGTCATTCCCGGCATCATCCGCATCACGCCCAGCTCCTCCGTGGCGTGATGGCTCGCGCCCAGGGCGCCGTAGGCGAAGCCGCCACCCACGGCCACGATCTTGACGTTCGCCTCGTGGTAGCACACGTCGTTGCGGATGTGCTCCAGGCAGCGCAGAGTGGGGAAATTGGCGATCGAATAGGTGAGGGCGATCTTCCCCGAGAGCGCCATCCCGGCGGCGATGGCCGTCATGTTCTGCTCGGCCACGCCGGCGTTGACAAACTGTTTCGGAAGCTGCTGTGCGAACGGCTCGATCACGGAAAAACCGAGGTCGCCGGTGAGGAAGACGATCCGCTCGTCCGCCTTCGCCAGCTCGAAAAGGGTTTCCAGGAAGGCCGTCCTCACGGGACCTCCTCGCCGATCTCGCAATCGATCTCGCGCAAAGCCGTCTCCAGGTCCGCGCCGCGCGGCGCCCGGTAGTGCCAGAGGAGCTGGTTTTCCATGTAGCTCACGCCCTTCCCCTTGATGGTATGGGCCACGATGCAGCTCGGCCGGCCCGCCACGAACGGCACGGCGGCGAACGCCTCGCGAATGGCCGCGTGATCGTGGCCGTCGATCTCCCGCACGCCCCAGCCGAATGCGCGCCATTTGTCGGCCAGGGGATCGAGGTCGAGCACCTCCTTCACCGTGCCGAAGCTCTGGATCTTGTTGTAGTCGACGATCGCCACCAAGTTGTCCAATTGATGATGCGGAGCGAAGAGCGCCGGCTCCCAGGTGGAGCCCTCGTCGCATTCGCCGTCGCTCAGCAAGCACCCGACGCGGTAGGCTTTGCCATCCCGTTTCCCCGCGAGCGCCATCCCCGTGCCGAGCGAGAGGCCATGGCCGAGCGAGCCCGTCGAGACCTCCACCCCCGCCACGTCCTTGTGCGTCGAATGGCCGGCGAGCGGCGAGCCGTCCTGATAAAACGTTTCCAACCGCTCGACGGGAAAATATCCGGTCTCCGCCAGCACCGCGTAGAGAGCGGCGCAACCGTGCCCCTTGCTGAGGATGAAGCGGTCGCGCTCCGGCCACTCCGGCTGCTGGGGATCGAAACGCAGAAACTCGCCATACAGCACGGCCAGCAGATCCGCCATGGAGAGCGAGGAGCCGATGTGCGAAGCGTTCGCGCGGCTCGTCATCAGCACTGAGTGGCGCCGGATGCGGCGCGCCAGCTCAGTGGTGGACGGTAAGGTAGACGTATCAACGGGCATAATCGTTCTCTCTTGGCATTGCCTGGGACCGCTGGCGTCCCGCCGGCCTGCTAACTCCGTTTTTCTTTCATCCGCCGGGCCACCGCCGCCAGCAGATCCGCTGCGGGCGCGCCGTCGGTCACCCGGTGATCGAAGGTGAGGCTCAGCGTGCACGTCCATCCCACCACGAGCCGCTCCTCCTCCACCACCGGCCGCTGGGCGATCCGGCCGATGCCGAGGATCACGGACTGCGGCGGATTGATCACGGGAGTGAAGGCATCGACGCCGTGCGCGCCGAGATTGGTGATCGTCGCCGTGCCGCCGAGGACGTCCTGCGGGCGCAACGCTCCCGAGCGGGCACGGACGGCGAGATCCTGAACCTCCCCTGCGATCTCCGTGAGCGGCCTGGAATCGGCGTTCCGAATCACCGGCACCACCAGGCCGGCGGGGAGCGAGACGGCGAAGCCTACGTGCACCTCGTCGAGGATCAGGATCTCGCCGTTTTCGATCACCGCGTTGAGCTCCGGCCGCTCCCGCAGCGACTCGGCGAAGATCTTGACGAACAGCGCATCCCACGAGACTGCAAGGTTTTTCCGTACCGCCACCAAAGCGCCGGCGCGGGCCTCGCGGGTGAGCGTGAGCGAAACGGCTGTCTCCACCGTGCGCCGCAGGCGCTCACCGATCGTCTTCCGCGCTCCAGCCAGGGGGACCCGCTCGCGGATCTTCCAAGGAGTCTCGCGCGGGGCCGCCGAGGCCGCAGCGAGCACGTCCGCCTCCACGATCCGCCCGCCCGGGCCCGTCCCCGTCAGATTCGCCAGGTCGATCCCCTTCTCCGCCGCCAGCCGCCGCGCGATGGGGCTCACCTTGATCCGCCCCGCTTCGGCCCCTGACTCTTCTCTCTGGGTAGGGGCGGAGCTTGCCTCCGCCCGCGCGGAAACCTCCGCTGCCGGCACCGCCTCGCCCTCGGCGAGGATCCAGCCGATCAATCCCTCCACCGTAAGGTTTTCCCCCTCGGCGGCCACGGGATGAAGGATGCCCGCCGCGGGCGATTCCACCTCGTAGGTGGCTTTCTCCGTGACGATCTCCACGATCAGGTCTCCCGCCTCCACGCGCGAGCCGGCCGGCACCAGCCAGTGGCCGAGATTCCCTTCGGCCGTGTACATCCCGAAGGACGGCATGACGATGCGCTGCGCCACCGGAGGAAATTCCTAGCCGAAGAGCTCGTCCACCGCCGCCACGACGTTCGCGGCCTGCGGGGCGTAAAGGGCTTCGAGGACGGCGGCGAAAGGCACCGGCGCCTCCGGAGCGGTGACAGTCTTGATCGGCGCGTCGAGCCAATCGAAACCTTTGTCGGCCACGCGCGCCGCGATGTCGCGCGCCATCGAGGCGGTGGGCGTATCCTCGTCCACCACCACCAGCCGGTGCGTGCGGGTGACGGATTCGAGGATGGTAGCCTCGTCGAGCGGCGCCAGGGTCAGCACGTCCACCACCTCAGCGCTCGTACCGCGTGCCGCCAGCATTTCCGCCGCCTCCAGGCAAACGTGAGTCATGCGGCCGATGCCGCAGAGCGTGACGTCCGTGCCGCGGCGCACGACCTCCGCCTTGCCGATGGGCACATAGTACTCCCCCTCCGGCACGTGTCCCTTGGCCGCGCTGCCGAGGAACTTGTGCTCCATCATCACCACCGGCCCGTCGTCGCGAATGGCGGCAAGCGTGAGCCCCTTGGCATTGTAGGCCGTCGAGGGAACGACGACTTTGAGCCCCGGGACGTGGGCCAGCACGGCGTACAGCGTCTGTGAGTGCTGCGCCGCGGCACCCCCGCCGTAGCTCCGTTTGAAACCGTGCATTCCATAGGCGGTGCGAATGACGAGGGGAAGCGTCACCTGTCCGCCCATCATGTAATGCATCTTGGCCGCCTGATTGATGATCTGATCGTAACAGCAGCCGATCAAATCCGCGAACATGATCTCCACCACCGGCCGCAGCCCCGTCATGGCCGCGCCCACGGCGGCGCCTACGAAACCCATTTCGGAGATCGGCGTATCGATCACTCGTTGCGGCCCGAACTCGCCGATCAAGCCGCGGGTGGCGCGCAACGGGCCGCCCCAGGCATCGGAGAGCCCCAGGTGGGCGCGGCCGGCGGCTCCGGCCACGTCCTCCCCCATCACGATCACCGTGGGATCGCGCCGCAGGGCGAGGCGCAGGGCGTCGTTGATCGCCTGGCTGAAGGTCAGCTCGCGGGTGACCTCGAAAGGAGCTTCCGTGCTCACGACCGCGTCTCCACGTACACGTTCGCCAGCAGCTCTTCGGGCCCGGGAAGGGGGCTCGTCTCGGCGAAGGCGATCGCTTCGTCCAGCCGCTCCCGGTTGCGCGCGTCGAGGCCATCGACCTCCGCGCCCGCGAACCCTCGAGCGAAGAGCACCTCCCGGAAGCGCCGGATACAGTCGCGCTCGCGGGCCGTCCTCTCCTCGTCCGCCGTGCGGTAGCGGTGGGTCTCGTCCCCCTGGTGATGGCCGTAGTAGCGATAGGTGAGGCACTCGACGAGGCTCGGCCCCTCGCCGGCGCGCCCCCGGCGGACGGCTTCCTGAGCCGCCGCGAATACGGCGAGCACATCCTGCCCATCCACGGTGACCCCCGGCATGCGATAGGCGGCGGCGCGGTCCGAGATGCGATCGGCGGCCACCGCGTACTCGACGGGTGTGGCCTGGGCGTAGCCGTTGTTCTCGCAGACGAAGACCACGGGCAGCGACCAGATGGCCGCGAGGTTCATGGCCTCGTGCACCACACCCATGCTCGTCGCCCCCTCGCCGAAGAAGGCCACGGCCACCTCGTCCGTGCCGCGCACGCGGGCCGAGAGCGCGGCCCCCACGGCATGGGGCACCCCCATGCCCACGATGGGGTTGACCCCGAGCATCCCGGCTCGCACGTCCGTGATGTGCATCGAGCCGCCCTTGCCGCGGTTGGTCCCCGTGGCCTTGCCGTAGAGCTCGGCCATCATGGGGCGCACGTCCACCCCCTTGGCGATGCAGTGGCCATGGCCGCGATGGGTCGAAGCGATCCAGTCTCCCGGCCGCAGCGCCGCGCACACCCCCACGGCCACCGCCTCCTGTCCCGTATAGAAGTGGACCGGCCCCACCGGCACCCCCCGCTCCACCAGGCTTTTCAGCCGTTCCTCGAATTCGCGAATCAGCCCCATCTGCTCGTACATCCAGAGCAGGAGGCTGCGGTCGGCTTCGGCGGTGATCGGCAGGGTCGTCATCGGTGGGGGATGGTATCAGGGACGCGGCCTCTAGGTGGTAGCGGAGCCGGCGGCCGAGAGCACCCGAGGGGGCGTTTCCCTTGAAAATCCACCAGGTGTTGGGGGATTTTCAAGGCAAAGCCCACCTTCGCCCGGGCATAACGGTTCCAGTGGAGCCCTAAGGCTTAGCCGTGGTTGGGGCGATCCGCGATACTGACTGGAAGGCGCGGACCACGTCGAGCATTGAAAACCCTGAAAGGGCGACAGCGGCCTTCACGATAGGGGCCCGCTCTCGCCCCTCGGGGCATTTCGGAGTTTGTTAAGGATCCCTTCTCCAGGGCTTACGCCGCCAGGGGCAGTCCCCTACAGCGGACACCCCGTGCCGCAGGGGCTGCAGCTCCTGTGGAGGACCCCATTCGAGCAGAACAGCGTGCATTGGAAGCTGGTCGTCGTTCCGAACAAGAAACAGGAGTTGCAGCTCACGACCGGCTCCGGGGGACAGATGGGCGTGATGGCGGATGGCGAAGGCTCGAGGATCTGGTCGATGAGGGCCGGTGGGGCGACGGTCGTGGCCAGCGCGCTCGCGGGTGCGGCCCCGTCGGTCGCGACAGGTTCCGCCGCCAAGACGGCCGTAGCGGTGAAGAGCAACGCCAATCCGAGGAGAGTCAGAGTCAGTCTGCGCATCGTGGTTGTCCTCTCGAAGAAGCCCCTGAGGGGCGGGTTCGTTGGCGATCCGGTTGGATCTCCTAGAGGCTCAGTGCGGCGGCGTTCGCTTGCCGGGACATCCCCGCCTCAGGCTCCGCGAGGGCTCTCGGTGACGAGCCCATCGACAGGGTTGACCTGTACGACCTTGATCCCTTGCCGGCCGGCGTAGGCCACCACGTCCGCGGTGCCGCCGAGGCCGGCAGCGGGACGGCCGTCCCAGACGGCGATGAGCAGGTCGGACTCGTCGACCACTCGCCGTCCGGCGATGAAGTACAGCTCCTCGTCGTTCTCGCTCACGCGCGGCAGAACTTTCACCGCCTGGGCCGCGGCGAGCAGCCGGCGATAGGCAGCACGCTCCTCCTCAGCGGCGAATCGGGTTTCGTAGCCCGGAAAGGGCACGATCACTTCGATCGCACCGCCGAGTTGCAATACGATCTCAGCGAAACGCTGATCCGCACCGACGGCGAGCGAGGACAGGCCGATCCAGGGCGGGCTGCACCCGGTGACGATCCTGCGCAGCTCTCCCTCGATCCAGCCCCATCCGCGAGACCCCCGGAGAGTCTGGTGTCCGGTGATCGCGATCCGCATGTCAGACCTTGTTGTCTTTCACCAGAACCCAATACTCCTGGCCGCGCAGCGTCAGCTCGACGGTATGCGACCGGCGGGCCGTCCAGTACAACTGCTCGCCGGCAATGGTGGGCTTGAGGAGCCCTGCATCCCGGTACAGCTTGAAGAGCTGTGCAATTTCCACTTTGTCCCGGTGGACCGGCTTGTGCACTTTTCCGTGCTCGTCTTCCGGTTCGTAGTCCGGATGCATCCGGTAAAGAGAATCCCGTTTGGGAAACAGCTCGGTCAGCCGGCCCAGCTTCACCCGGTCGATCTGTGGCGGGCATTGACGCACGACCGTGACCTTGGTGGCGTGAGACTTGTAGACGGGCTGCTGGGGCCAGCCACCGAAACGGCGCTCGACATAGGTGTAGATGGACGGCGCCGTCACCCATCCCATGGGATCCGCCGATCCTCCTTCGAGGGCATTGAGGACCGCCGCGGTGAACATGCCGTGATCAGGCGCCTCGATGGCGGACTCTTGGGGCAAAGAGGCAGCGATCACCGTCATGTCCTCGCGCATGAGAGCCGTCTCTCTGCCACCCCCTCCGCCATTCAGCAGCACCGAGTTGCCGAGGTCTCCGCCGTGGCAGCAGTCGAGAAGGATCAGGATGTCGTTCGCCTGGGATTGCAGGGCCAGCTCGGAAACCTCGCTCATCGAGACTCCCCAGTCGTTCCGAATCCCGTCGTAGGTCACCAGCCAACCGCCGGTGGCGGTGATGACGCCGTGGCCGGAAAAATAGAATACGAGATCGCCTCTGAAATTCGCGAAGAGCTGCTGCAGCGCCCCGCGCAAGGCGGCGCGAGTAATGAGTTGATCGTGCTCGGTTCTGTCCGCCCAAAGGACGCAGTCGTAGTTGGCCGTACCGTCGGCATGGTTTACGAGCATCCGCGCCATGGAGCGCGCGTCCGCCACAGCGGATCTCAATTTCATGCTCGCATGGCTGTAGTGGTCGATGCCGACGATCAAGCCACGCCTCTTCTCCCTCATCCTCTATCCTCCGTTTCATCCACTATAACACCAAGCCATGAACACCAAAAACGCCAGCTCTTGGACGTCACCTCCCAGAACGCTTCCTTCCTGGTGAGCCTGCCGGATGCGATCATCACCAAGGCCTATGCGTCTATCCTGATCCTGGGGACGGTCTGCGGCGCCTCGATCGGCCTGGCCGTGAGGCCTGGGGAGTCTGAGACCCTGCCCCAGGTCATGGCCTCTTTTTTGCACCGAGTGTAACGTTGGCCGGCCTCACGACTCTGTATAGGAGAAAGGAGGACGATCCAATGCCTACGACACAACCTGGCCCGAACCTCGAATCGCTCTACCGCCCTCTGTGGCTCACTTATGGACTGGTCCCGCTGCTCGCGGGGCTCGACAAGTTCTTCAACCTGCTTACGGACTGGCCGAAGTACCTCGCCCCGTGGGTGGCTAACCTGCTGCCGGTGTCGGCCCAGACCTTCATGCACGTGGTGGGGATCATCGAGATCGCCGTCGGCCTGCTGGTGCTCACGCGCTGGACGCGGGTCGGATCCTGGATCGCCGCCGCCTGGCTGGTGCTCATCGCGATCAACCTCGCCACGTTGGGCCTGTTCGACATCGCCGTGCGCGACCTCGCGATGGCGGTGGGCGCGTACACGCTCGCCCGGCTTGCCGAGTTGCGGCAGGAGGCTCCCGCGGCGGTGAGCGCGTCCACCCTGCGGGAGAGGCGGGTGTAGACTCGCCTTGGAGACGAGGCGAGCCGATGAGCCAGACTGCACTTCAACCCGCCGTCGCGCCCACGGTCCTCTCCGATGAGGAGGCCGTGGAGCGCGTGCTGGCGGGCGATATCTCGATCTTCGAGATCTTGATGCGGCGCTACAATCAGCGGCTCTTCCGCGTTGCCCGCGGTATCGTCACGGACGACGAGGAGGCCGAGGACGTCGTGCAGGAGGCCTACATGCGGGCTTTCCGCGAGCTCGCCAACTTCCGCGGCGACGCCCTCTTCTCCACCTGGCTCACCCGGATCGCCTGCCACGAAGCGCTGGCCCGCGCCCGGAAACGGCAGCGGCTGGTCCGGCTTGTTCCGACGGCCGGCGGCGAGCCTCCAGATCCGCCGTCCCCGGCGGCCGGTCCCGAACGAGAGTTCGAGAACCGCGAGCTTCAAGCCGTTCTCCGCGAGGCCGTCGAGGTCCTCCCCGATCCCCTGCGGGCCGTCTTCTGTCTGCGCGAGATCGAGGACCTCTCGACCGAGGAGACCGCCGACGCCCTCGGTCTCACGGTGGAGAACGTGCGGGTGCGCCTGCACCGGGCCAAACGCAGCCTGCGACAGACCCTCGACGCGCGGATCGGCCGCGAGGTGCGCCGGCTCTACCTCTTCGACGGTCCCCGCTGTGACCGTATCGTCGCGGGCGTCTTCGCCCGCCTTCACTGGGAGATCTGGAAGGCCATCCCCGGCATTTGACGCGCCCCCGAGTCAGGCGTAGAGTGACCTACACACTCCAAGCCAAGCACGTCGGAGGTGCCCGATGAACGGCGAGAATCCGCAACGGACGGATGGTGGTCTCCGGACCCCAGGTCAGCTCAACGTTCCTGGTCAGCAGCCATGCACTCATCGACATCGAGGCACTTTCAGGAATAGAACATCCAATCCTCGCCGCAGCATGGCACTCCTTTTCGTTGCCTTCTTCGTCCAGCTCGGTTTTACTTTCGCAGGGATGGCGCCGGCCGATGCGGCAACGGTCGACCTGGTCGTCAACATCGTCAGCGACCAGCCCGCGTACATGTCTTTCGATCTCGAGCACTTCACCGTCACGATCTCCAACAATGGACCGGATCCCGCCACCAACGTGGCGCTCGCCGTGAATCACCCGCTGGCGGACGTTCCCTTCGAAGCCAGCGCCACCTGCCAGCCCGTGCCAGGCCCCAATCCCAACGGGCCGGCGATTTGCCCCGCCGGATCGGGAACCGCGCCGTCGCCGGCCTTTACGCGGGTGGGCACGCTGCTGGAGGTCACGATTCCAACCATCCCCAGCCAAAGCCAGGTGATGGTTCAGTTCGACAACAGGTCACGCTGCCCCGCCAACGGCTCGCCGGCCGGCGGCCAGGAGTCGAGGTGTTTCGGCGCGCCTGTGGGGAACTACCCCATCACGGCCACCGTCAGCTCGGCCGAGACCGATGCGCTGAGCCCGACCAATACGGCCACCACCAACATCTTTCTCTATCCTCCGGTGATCGAATACAACGTCGTCATTACGAGCGCTCCCGCCACGGCAGTTCCCGGAACCATGGTGGACTATGACTTCGAGGTGCAAAGCACGGGGAACCAGCCGTCCGACAAGCTGAGGCTCACGGCGACGATTCAGGGGCAGACGGGAACGATGCTGCCGCTGACGGCGTCCAACAACCCCTATGGCGGAAATGGCTCCACCTTGCCCAATACCATATTGCAATCCATCGATTGCCTCTCGGCGAGCGTGGCGCCCTTTCCTCTCGCGTCGGTGTTCCCCAGCATGCCGTTGCCCTGGCAGACCTGCCCGACGACGAACCTGATTCCGAATCAATTGCTGATCAGCCCGACCAATTCTCCTCCGATCACCGGATTTCCGCCTGTCAATTTCCTGGACAACCTGCCGGGGACCGTGGATGGGCCGCCAGCCGGAGGCGTGTTGAGGTTCCGGGCCCACGTTCTCGTCGGCGATCCGGTCTGCGTGGGTGCGGGCGACACCGGCACCCGTGACCTGGTGCTCACGGTCAGCGCGAACGGTTTACCGCAGACGAAGGTCGGTCCGCACCTCGGCCAGAACGTAGCCTCGGATTCCGCCACGACCCAGGTACCGGGTACTTGCAAGGTGGCCGATATTCAATTCCATACCACCCCAACCCCTCCCAGCTTCAACCTCAACGGCAGCGGCGTCGGCACCTGGACCCAAACCGTCACCGTCACCAACATCAGCTCGGGGGGCACCGCCGGCACGGCCACGAACGTACCGGTCAAGTTCGAGCATCACCAGTTCGCGTTCACCGAGACGCAAGGTCCCTTGACGTGTACACCGGCGTCGCTCTGTCCCCCGCTCACGGGAGGGATCTCGAGCCCCAGCGGTTTCTCCTTCACGGCCACGATCCCATCCCTGCCGCCCCTGGCGTCCGTGACGTTCTCGCAGCAGGTCACCGAAACCCAGAACGTCTGCTGGTGGGCCGGCACTACGGCGCCGATCAATCTCTCTGGCCATGCGGATCCGTCGCCGGCGCTGTTCGATCCGAATTACAACCCCCTGGCGACTCAGCCCATCGATTTCACGCCGGGGATCTTCCTGGGAAACAATGGCGAGCAAGCGGTCGTCACGGTCGGTGCGGTGATGCAGTGCCCAGGGAGCGGTGGCGGCACGCCTCCAGGCATCTCCATCGTCAAGTCCGGTCCCTTTGCATCCGCCGCGGACGCCAATGCCGGCACACCGCTCATCGGTCAAAGCATGGGCGCCTTCGTGCCGGACGGGACCCAGATCTGGTACAAGGTCGTGGTGACCAACACCAATCCCGCTCAGTCTCTGCTGCTCGGAGACGTCACGGACAGCTACTTCTCCCCGGCCATGATCGATACGGCGCCGCCTTCGGGCTTCCTCCACTCGGGCAATACCCTGGCCGGCTGGGGCATCACCTGCACGCCTTCGCCGGCGAACCAAACCTGTCACGAGCTGGCCAGCACCCCCGTCCTCACCGGTTACAACAATCAATTCGTCCTCAAGTACGACCCCGCACTGCATGGCGGCAACGCGCAGGCCCTCCTGGCACCCAGCGCAACTCTGACGTACCTGGTCCCCTTTACGACGCCCATGCACACGAACAAGTGCCAGCCGGCGTCGTTGACGCAAAACACCGTGTCAGCAGCGTTTGTCGACGCTCTGGGCGGCAACGAGGTCACCCTCCCCAGCACGGTGACCCACTACGTGGGCACGCCACCTTGCACGCCCGGCACGTTGAGCATCCAGAAGACGGTGCTGCCCCCTGCGGTCGCAGGCAACCCAGGCAGCATTCCACCGACCGGTTTGGTCACGTACGAGGTCACGTTGACCAATACGTCCACGACGACCACTTTGGACGTCCCTCATTTCGTCGATACCCCGAATGCTCCCGGCGTGGCGCTCTCCGTGGTCAGCATCGGCTGCACGGTGCTGAGCGGCGGGGCGAAATGCCCGCCGACTCCGGTGGTCGCAGGCACCAAGCACCCCGCCGTGGGTAGCCCGACGCCGCTGCCGGACCCCTTCGACATCGACCATGAATGGGGCTTCGTGGGCAACAACACGTTCCCGCCCCAGAGCGCGGTCAAGTTCACGATCACCGTGCAGCTCAGCAATCCCACCCGGGGGTTCAATTCCCTCTTCAACACAGCGACGTTCGCGGGCGAGAACGATCCCAACGGCTGGACTCCGGCGAGCGATTTCGTTTCGATCACCCCGCCTCGCGCGCCCGAGCTCAGCCTGCAGAAGAAGGTTTCGCCGCAGATCGCGGCGCCGAACACCCTGGTCACCTACACGGTGATCGTGACCAACATCGGCACCGTTCCGGCCAACAACTCGGTATTCACCGATCCCTTGCCCGCGGCGCTCCTGTCGTCCAATCCCAGCGGCTACAGCAACGTGACGTGTATCGACCTCACGTCCTCGGCGTTCGTACCGTTGCCTCACGGGACCGCGGCGTGCCCGGCGTTCACCAGCAACGCGTCGGGACTGAGCGCGACGATTACGACGTTCGGCCCCAATACCGCCTTGCAGTTCACGTATCAGGCCCTGATGCCGGCAACCCCGGTATCGATCGACAACACCGCTTCCGTGACCGCACCCACGGTGTCCGGTGCCCTGAGCTTCGGCGTGGGCACGGCGCAGTCGCGCGAAAACGTGCAGGTGATCGCGGAGCCTGGCGGTCCTGCGGACGTCCCCACGCTTTCGCAATGGGCGCTGGCGATGCTCGCAGCCGTCCTGGCACTGGCCGGCCTCGTGTTGATCCGGCGGAGGCTCGACGTGCGTTGAGGCGCGAGCAGGATTCTGAGATAGAGCCCGGGATCGAAATCCCGGGCTATCGGCGCTCTACGGCTTCGGCTGCCCTCCCCCGTCATCCTCCACGTTGCGCGTCGAGGTCTTCTGCCGCATCAGGCTCTTGAGGCCGAAGAGGGATTCCAGCACGTCTTCCCAGAAGGGCGCGCCGGCGCTCAGGAGAAGGATGGTGAGGAGCCAGCCCACCAGGGTCTGGAAGCCCTCTCGATACCATTTCGTGTCTTTGGGGCTATTCCAGTAGTCCTCGACGGTTTTCCAGGCCAAGGGCTCGAAGCCCAGCCTATCGTACAATTCGAGCTGTTTGTGGACGTCCTGCCCTTGCTGCTTGAGGTCCTGAATGGAGGTATCCGCAGCAGGCGTCGTCGCCGGGGCCGGAGTGGGAGTGGGAGTAGGCGCAGGGGACGGAGTCGGTGTCGCCGCCGGAGTGGGCGTGGCTTCAGGCGGTGTAGATTGAGCTCCGGCAGCCTGCCGCTGCTTTTGCTCGTTCGCCAGGATCGTTTGGCCAACCTCGCTCGCGTTCCGCTGAAAATCGGGATCACCCGCGATGCGCCGGTAGAGGGCGAAGAAGTTGGCGTTGAGGACGATGACCAGGACGGCGGCGATGATCACCGCAGTGGTCTTCATGTTCCGTGTATAACGCTCGTCGAACCCCTGCATCACCGTGTCGTACCAGAGCTCGACGGAGCTCAGCCGGCCAGCGAGGGGCGCGACGGCGTCCTCGATCAGCTTTCCCAGGCTCTGCAGCTCGGCGGCGGCGCTACGCAAGGCCGTGTCCACGGCGGTGAGCCCCGCGATGAGCACCGGGTCCTTGGCCGCCGCCGACTGGGCGTCCGCGAGGTCTTTCTTCACCTGGTCCTGCACGTCCCCGAGCAGCCCGAAGGCGTCGTTCAGGCGGATTTTCCGCAGGTTGAGCAGATCGTTCAGGATCGTCGCGGGCTGGACGCCGGTGCCACTGGCGAGGGCTTCGAGGTCGCTCGCCAGCGGAGCGAGGGCCTGCTGGAGCGATGCGATCTTGGCGCTGGCGCTCCCTTTCAGGAATTCGTTCGTCGCCTCCTTCAGCGCGTCGCTCACGTTTTTGAGAGACTTCTGGATGTCCGAGAAGCTCGTAGCGGCGATGTTCGAAGCGCCGAGACGGGTGAGCACTTTCACCACGTCGGCTTTCGCGATCGAATCGAGCATGGGGCGGTTGAACAAGGACCGCCGGCCCAGCGTCTTGAGCTCGGCGACGATCTTCGCCACTTCCGCTTTGCCCGCGCTCACGGCGGCGGACGGTTTGGGCGCGGCGCTTCCCGCGGCTGCTCCCCCTGCGGCATGGCTCGCATCCGCCACCACGCGGCTGAAGAGGTCTTCGAGCGAGCCCAGGATGACGCTCGACTTCAGCTTGAAAACCTTTTTGACGAGCTGCTGGAGAGACTGCACGATCAGGCTGAGGACGACCAGCACGACGACCAGGGCGATGATGACGTCGAGAAAACCGAGATTGGGCATCGTTTATCCTCTCTCCTCAGGAAACGGCCTTGGCGATTGCGAAAGCGACCGCGGCCGCCACGCCGCCGATCGCCACGGTTTGGAAGGCGCCGCGCACGGGATGGGCTCCCGTGAGCCGGGCCTTGACGTAGCCGAACACCAGCAGGGCCAGGAGGGTCACCACGATCGAAACGAGCAGCGCCGACGCGGCCCGGGAAACGAAGAAGTACGGCGCCAAAGGAATCGCTCCTCCGGCGACGTAGGAGAGGCCGATGGTCGCCGCGCTGGTCACGGCGCGCTTGGGGTCCGGCTCCTCGAGCCCCAGCTCGAACCGCATCATGAACTCCGCCCACGCCTTGGGACGCTGGCTCATGCTCTCGACGATCTGATCCGCTTCCGGCTCGGTGAGGCCGTAGGTGAGAAAGATTTGTTTGACCTCCGCCTTCTCGTCCTCCGGCTTCTCGACGATCTCCTGATCTTCCCGCCGCCGCTCGCTGGCGTAGTGCTCGGCGTCGCTGCGCGCCGCGAGGTAGCCGCCGAGCCCCATGGCGATGGCGCCCGCCGCGATCTCCGCGAGCCCCGCCGTGACCACGATGCCGGACGAGGACACCGCGCCCGAAAGGCCCGCCGCCAGGGCGAAGGGAACGGTGAGGCCGTCGGACATGCCGATCACGACGTCGCGCACCCGCTCGCCGGCGGTGAAGTGTTTTTCGACGTGAGGAGTGGAGGGCATGGCAGGGCTCTCGTTGAGCCTTCAGGGCCGCGCCAGCAGCACCAGCGCGAGGGCCACCGCCGCGGGAATCGCCTGCACGAAAAGGATCTTCCGGTTCGCCGTGGCGGCGCCGAAGATCCCCGCCACGAGGACGCAGACGAGGAAGAAGACCTTGATGCTGAAGCCGGCCTCGCCGAGGCTCAACCCCCAGATCAGCCCGGCGGCCAGAAAGCCGTTGTAGAGCCCCTGGTTCGCGGCGAGCGAGGCCGTGGACTCCGCAAATTCGCGGGTGAGGCCGAACACCTTGCGGCCGAGCGGCTTCTTCCAGAAGAACATCTCGAGCGCCAGGAAGTACAGGTGCAGAGCGGCCACCACGCCCACGACGACGTTCGCGACGGTTCCCATCGGTCATTGCCCCCCTGTCTGTGAGTTGGTGAGTTGGCGTGGGGGAGTTTATGACAGCAGGCACGGACGGACAAGGACGACACGGACGGACAGGGATGAACGGCAAGAGGGGGGACCTGCCCTCTTACGGGCAGGGACGAACCTCAACCGGCGCGGCCGTCCCCGGGGGCGGCGGGGCTGGAGGTCCCCACTGCCAGATGTCCGCTCCCAGCACGACGCCCCAGGTCCCAATAGGGGTGCCGTTGGGGGGAAGGGGATCGGCGGTGAGGTGCCCTGCGTTGCGGCGGCATTTGAGGGTGCCCGGGCCCTTTGGGTCGGAGGTCCAGCCGCTGGGGCAGGAAACCGGAGCCGCGGACACGGGGCAGCACTTCAGGGGGAAAAAGAGAGCGCTGACCGGCGGGTCGTCCTCCAGCCGCGCGACCGCTTGCCGCCGGCCGTCGAAGGGGCGCGCCAGCTTCTTGCAGAGAGCGGCGGGATCGGAGAAGAGCGGGTCCTGGCTCGCCCTCTCGAAGCAGCGGGAGACGCAGTTCTTGGCCTGGATATCGGCCATTTCGAAGGGGCTGGTGTTGTAGACGTGGAGCGATTCCCAGGGCAGGATCTCGACGCCGCCGGTCAGCGGATCGGAGCCGCTCAGCAGGGCGAGCCGGCAGTAGCAGTTGGTGTCCTGGGCCCGGCTCTCGGCGGCCAGCCCCAGGCTCAGGGCCAGGAGGATCGTCCCGATCGTCCCAGGCAGGTTCCGGAGGATCGCCATACGGTGTATCGTCATGCCGCCATCCTACCCGATTCTTCTGATAGGCTGAGAGGACGGACGAGGGACGGGGAATTTCATGAAGATCTGGATCGATGCCGACGCCGCACCGCAAGACGTGAAAGAGATGGTCTTCCGCGCCGCCCGGCGCCTCCAATTGGAGACCGTGCTGGTCGCCAACCAGTGGCTGAGTGCTCCTGAAAACAACGATTTCGTGACTGCCGTGCAGGTGGCGGGCGGTCCCGACGTCGCGGACCGCCACATCGCGGACCACGCCGAGCCGGGGGACGTGGCCATCACCGCCGACATCCCCCTCGCCGCCCGCCTGGTGGAAAAGCAGGTCGCGGTGATCGACGTGCGGGGCGAGGAGTACACCGAGGACAACGTGGCCGACCGCCTCGCCGTGCGCGACCTGATGGATGGCCTGCGGGGCTCGGGCCTCCTCGAATCCGGCGGACCGCGCCCCTACAGCCCCAAGGACAAGCAGACCTTCTCCGCCACTCTGGACCGGGTGCTCACCCGTGCCCTGCGGCGGAAGAACCGGGGCTGAGGTCCCTACTTCTTGCCCTTCGTGCAGGTCTCGTGGTCGATGGCGACCCACTTGCCGTCCATCTGGATTTCGCCGGCGTGCTCCAGGCTCGCCTCCCCTGTTTTGGTGAAGGTGTCGCGGACCGGCGTCGGCGGACCGTTGCCCAGGCCCTGGCCGGAGTAGACGATCTTGCCGTCCTTCCAGCCTGTCGCGGTCTGGTGGCAGTGGCCGCCGAAGGCGTCGTAGCAGTCCATGGTGAACGACTTGGCCGTCGCGTCGTAGCCTTGCACGAAGTGGAACACCATGGGATGAGGATTGGCGGCCGACTTCTTCTCGGCATAGTGCCCCACGAACCAGTAGCCGCCCAAGTCGCGATTGATGCGCACCGTCGCCTCGGTGGGATGCGCCGGCCCCATGGGGGACGCTTCCGCCTTGCCTTTGCAGCTCCATTCGCCGTCGAAGAACGAGAGCTGGCCGAGCTCGACCGGAGGCGCCATCTCAGCGGGTGCGGCCGGCGGGGCGCCCTTCGCTTTCGCGGGCGCCTGGGCAAACACCGGGAACGCGCTCAGGAAGGTCAATGCCAGGATCGCCACCATGGCACACACGCAGGGCCCGCTCGCTAACGAGACCATCTTTTTCATCTCATCTCCTCCTTGGAATCCGCCCGGAAAGGGCGCTCGCTCCATTCTACGGAGGATCGGGGCGGCGCGGATGAGTCCGGGAGAAGGAGAAATCGTCGCGGGGTCGAGGGACAGCAGGGACAAACAGGGACTTGAGGGACGGACAGCCTGGGGTTCCGGGGGGTTCGAACCCGCCGGGGGGCTTGGCGCCCCCCGGCGGTCTTCCTGCTTCGAGCCTGCTTCGAGCTTGCTACTTGGCGGCCGGCACAGGGGTGGCCGGCGTGGGCGTCTCGGCCGGCTTCACCGCCTTCTTCGGCTTGCGGAGCGGCTGCAGACCGAACTCGGTGAGCTTCTCACCCTTCAGACCGTACTGCGTCCGAATGCCGTTGCGCAGACGCGTGGCCAGGTCCCGCCCGGTCGCCATGAACTTCTCCAGGTCCCGGGTCGCCTGCTGGACTTGAGCCTGGGAAGTGCTCTGACGAACGTTCGCGGCCTTGGCGCCTTCGAGGGCCGCCGTGAGCTGCAAACGCAGCGGATCCAGGAATTCCAAGTCCGCCTTGTTCGCCTCCACGGTGGTCAGCAGCTTCTCCCATCCTCCGGTCGTACTGTTGAATCCTAGTTTCGACATGTTCCTACTCTCCTTTCTGTTTTCGTTCGTTGTTTGTGCTGCAGCCCGGTCCCTCCGGGGACGTCCTTGTTCGTCTGGAGGGCCGCCAGCAGCTTCTTCCACTGTTCATACAGCTCCGAATACGTGGCTTCCGGCATGGTCAGCCTCCTTTCGGGCCGGAAGCGTCTTCAACTGATCAGCACGGCGAAGTGCACTTGCGCTTCGGAAAGCGGGCCGCGCCCTTTCCGCAAGCTCCCCAGGGTCACGGTCACCTGCGACCCTTGAAGCCGCACTCCCGCCCTCACCTTGAGGCTCGCGGCGAGCGAGCTGACGAGGGAGGAGTACGTGAGCGCCGACACCGCGTCGGGGAACGTCTTCTCCCGCTTCAGGCAGGCCGTGTCGCCCAGAAGCTGCCAGGACGCGGCGGCCATGAGCATCTCCTGCACCCGCTCGGGCTTCAGCCTCTCTTTGATCGGCTCCGGTCCGGGAGGCTGCCGTACCAGAGGGGTCTTGACCGTGATGGCCTGGATGCTACTCGTCACTCTCATTTTGAACCTCCTTGGTTCAAGAATCCGGCGCCTTCATGACGCCGGAAGATCGATCCGGCAACAACCACTGATGCGCTGCATTCTACACATGGCGACGATAATATCAATACGGTGACGAAGATGATTTTTCGGTTTTTTTCTGGTCGTGTAACCAGAGATGAAAGACGTGGATGCCCGCGACGGTGAGGTCGTTTCGATTCCCGGGATGGGAATGGTTTCCGGGCGGTAGCGTGGTTGAGCGGAACTTTGCAGCGCCGGGCGAGTATCGTTAGGAACCGGGAGTCTCCGTCGAGACCGCTCCGCACCGGACCTGCCTCCACCCGGGGGTGCGGTGCTCCACGGCGCTCAAGCCCGCGGGCTGCCGGCCATGACGGTTCGGCCTGCACCGCGGCGGAGGGAGAGCACGACATGTCCTCGAATCTTCGACGCTGCCTCACCGTGGGAGTCCTCGCCGTTCTGCTGGCCACGGCCGGCGCCGTTCCTGGAAACGCCCGGGACCTCGGAATGGCCGGCCGCGCCTGGACGTGGGTCCAGGCGGTGTGGGAGCAGGGTTTCTCCAATCTGTGGGATGGAGGCGGCCGTGGCGCGACCCGCTCCAGGAACACCAACCTTATTCCTTACTTCGCCTATGAGGGTCCGGGGCTGGATCCGAACGGTTCGACCAATCCAAAGCCTACTGTGACCATGCCCAGATGCCCAACCTGTGAAGACACCACCGGCGGCGGTAACCCCAAAGGTTGACCGGCACCCTGTTCCCTTCCTTCCGCTTCTACTCTTTCAAGATCTATAATCGGGGATCTGCATTGGCGGCAGGAGGGGCAATGGGCGATCACGAGGCTTTGAACGGACTGGCCGGTGACTTGGAGAAGATGCTGTCCTCGAAGGAGGTCATCCGGCACCTGCTTCAGCGCTGTGGACCTTGCCAGGAAGCCGTCAAGCAGGAATGGCTCACCAGGAAAGTAGGCACACACCTCGAGGTGCTGTCGCCCAAGCAGAGCGACGCCTACGAGGCAGCGCTGGACCGGGCTCTGGAGAACGTCCGCCGGATAGCGTATCTGCCGGAAGCAGAGCAGCAGCGTTTCCAGAGGGCCATCACCCTGCTGCGCTCGGGAGACGGCCTGCGAGCGTTGGTGGAAACCGGCGGGATGTCGCTCGAAGGACTGGGAGTCTACGAGGCCCTCCTCGCCCGAAGCTGGGCCGTCCGTTACGACGATCCCCGCGAGATGTGCCACCTCGCCAACCTGGCCGTCGAAATGTGTGACAGCTTCGAGCAAGAAGCGTTCAGCGCTTGCCGAGTGGCAGACTTGAGAGCGAGAGCTTGGGGCGAGCTCGCGAACGCCTACAGAGTTGCAAATAGGTACCGCGAGGCCGAAACCGCCTTCGGCAAAGCCTTCGAGTGGTATCAGCTGGGTTCCAGCGACCGCAGCCTGCGGATGCGGCTGCTGGACCTCCAAGCCTCCCTCTTCGGCACGCTACGCGAGTTCTCGCTGGCCTTGCAGTCTCTGACCACTCTCGCCGAGATGTACCAGGCCGACGGCGACCTTCACCTCGCCGGCAAAGCCCTCATCGCCAAGGCCTTGTACACCTTCTACTGGGGCGACGTGGACAAGGCCTGCCAGGAGGTCGGCGAAGGGCTCTCCTTGATCAACCCGGACCGCGATCCGACACTGGCGCTGGTGGCGGCCTTCGACCAGATCCTGTTTCTCGTCGAGAGCGGCCGGTTCAAGCAGGCGAAGAGAGCGATCTTCGAGAACCGCTCGTGGCTCAAGAGCCCGGGCAAATTGGCTGGGCTCAAGCTGCGCTGGATCGAGGGGCGGATCAGCTACGGCCTGCTGGAACTCGCGAGCGCGGAGATCGCCATCAGCGAAGCCAAGGAGGGGTTCGCCAAAGCGGAAATGCCGTTCGCCTGCGCGCTTTCCGGTCTCGACCTGGCGCTCACCCTGCTGCGGCAGGGGCGCCAAGCCGAAGCCGTGCACCACGGGCTCGAAGCGGCGACCCTGTTCTCCTCCTTGAGCCTCCACCGCGAGATCCTCGGCACCGCCGTCCTACTGGACGGAGCCTTCCGCGCCCAGACCACGAACCTGGAGCTCATCGAAGCTTCCGTCAAGTACCTGCGGAAGAAGATGATCGAGATGAGGCTGGGATAGGCGGCTCGGCCTCTACCGGCCGCCGTTTTCCGCCTTCGGCTCGCCGGGCTTCGGCGTTCCAATCTCCTCCAGAACCTCGCGAACGACCTGCTTGACCTCGCCGCGATCCAAGGGCAAGGCGGGTTTCGGCGGCGGCTCCCCGGCGGCCGCGGTTCCCGCGGTGACCGGCCGGAGATCCTCCAGCATGGAGCGAATCTTGCGCGCCGCCTGGCTCTCCGGCTTGGTCGACGGCCGGTTGGGATAGAGGAAGGAGAACAGCTCCTCGAATTCCAGCCCGAGCGCCCGGCTCACTCCCAGCACCAGCTCGAGCTTGGCCTCGACATGGCCGCTGAACAGCCGGCCGATGGTGCCGTGCTGAAGGTTCAGCCGGCGCTCGATCTCTCGGCTGGAGACGGCAAGCATACGAACGAGGGTCTGAAGCACCCCAAGGAGACGGCGGACCTCATCTTTTTCCTGGCTCATGGAACTACTCTACCACGCTCCTCCCCACGAAATCAATGGCGACATGCAAAAACCATCTTGACGATGATGTCGCCATGCGTGTACAACTCCCTCCCATGGAATGAGGTGGCGTGCGAGCGGAACTTTTGCCGGCTGGCGGCAACGGCTCCTGGCAAGCCCCACCCGAACCGAGAGGAGGACCGCATGAGCGAGGGATCGCCGTCGAGAAGCGCCTTTTCTGAAGAGTACCGGGAGTCCCTGAAGGAGCGGGACGAGCCGGATGGCCCCTGGGCTGGAGACGCCGCGAAGCCCGTGGTGATCTGGAGGCACGGCGAGGGCTACGGCCTCTTCCGGCCGTGGGAAAACCCGCAGGCCGGGGACCAGCCGATCGCCGTGTTCTCGGATCTCGCGGACGCGCGGCTGGCCGTGGTGGCCCGTTCGGTGATCCGCAGGACCCGCTATTACCAGCTCCGCGAGCCGCAGTTCCCGCACCCGGTGGAGGGCTATGCCGTGCTGCGGGAGGGGGAGGAGAAAGGGCGGCTCCAGACCTTCGAGCCGGAGTGGATCGACGTCATGAACGTGCTGACCGGCACCGCCCAGTTGGCGGAGGGCCTGGCCGTGGTGCTCGACCTGGCAGGTCCCACGACGCAGGGAGAGTTGGGAGAGATCCTGGGCCGCAGCTTTCCGGTGCCGGCCCGCCCCAGAGAGCAGGGATGCGAGGCCGCCGAGGCGGGCGCCCCCGGCGCCTGACCGGGGGAGGGGTATACCCGACGGGTACGGGGCCGTACCGGCCTGGGGAGGGGGGTGTACCCGCCGGGTACGGGGGCGTACCGGGCCGGGGAGGGGGTGTACCCATCTGGGGAGGGGGGCGTACCGGTCTGGGGAGGGGGGTGTGCCCGACGGGTACGGGGGTGTACCTGTCTGGGGAAGGGGGTATACCGGGCCGGTACAGGCCTGTACCCGGCTGGGGGAGGGCGCCCCCCGCCCAAGACCCTCATCACCCCGGCCCTCTTCTCCCGACCCCCAACATCCCCCTCACCGGGAGAAGAGGGAGAACAGCCAAGAAAGGACGGAAAGGACACCAAGGACGGTAAGGACGAGCAGCAAGAACGCCTCGGCCGGGCCCCCTTCTCCGGTGAGGGCATGCGGGAGAAGGGGCAGGGGATGAGGGTCTTGGGCGGAGGCGCTCTCAGGCAGCAAAGTCAGCGCCTATGCCCTCGAAGACTCCCGAACCGCTTCAACCAGGGCTTCACGAGGCGCGACTCCTCCCAGTACCGGTGGAGCGAGGCGGCGTGGCCCGGGGGGAGGAGCTGGCCGATCTCCGCCGCGTGCCAGCTTTCGACGAGCCGCCGCATCGCCTCGTGCACCACCGCGCGGGTCTGCTCGATGCCCGCCTGCGCCTTGCGGGCGAGCTTCGCGAAGGATTCTTCGTCGATCCTCAGAAGGTTCTTCGTGCCGGTGAACCGGAGGGCGAGGGTGCGGGGGAGATCGTCCCAGACCACTGTACAGACCTGATCGTAGAGCGGAGCGAGGGCGGCGTTCAGACCGTCGGGGTAGGTCAGGGACCAATTCTTCAGGTGAGCATCCATGTTGCCGCTCACCACCATGAAGACCAGCCGCCTGACGACCTCGAAGTAGGCAGCTTCTCCGAGGACCTCCCGCACCCACCGCGCGCAGCGCTCGTAGGACACCTTTTCGTACTTGAGCCGCGGCGGCACGCCGGCCCACTGGGCGAAGTCCTCCTGGTGGATGCGGCGCTGGCCGTCGCGGTCGTAGCGCCGGAGGGCCAGCACGTTCGTTCCCGCGGGAGCATGAGCCTGGAGCGCCGGCGGCAGCGAGGTGAGCGGCTGCAGGTGGCTTTCGGGAACGTCGAAGCCTGCGCCGCGAGCCCATTCGAGAACGGCGAATTCGTTTTCGGCGAGCCGCGGATACCGTGCCGAATCCAGCTTGACGATCCAATCTCCCCGCTGGCCAGGGCCGGGAAGGATCACCCTCCCCGCCTCGCGCAGAACCGAAAACTTCCACTGCACGCCCGAGAGGGAGAAGCGGAGCGCCGGCTCCTCCTCGGCAGCTCCTTCGCCGGCTGCGACTTCCACCGCTCCCGGGAGATCGCCCCCCACGGCCGCGAGCAGCGCGAGATCGTCGCCGGGCGGAATCCGCAGGCGGCGCTCGATGAGCTCCCGCAGCGGGCCCTCGGGCAGGAGGTTGGCGAAGAACGGCGGCAGCTCGTGGCGCTCGCCGCGATGGGTCCGGTGCAGGCCGCCCACGAAGGACTGGCTCAGAACGGGCGGGCGAAGGAGGTTTCGGTATTCAGGCAGGAATTGGAAGGAAATCCTGCCTTGGGCGTCTTCAGCGAGATGGCCGGCGGGGGTTCCTGCGAGGGAGACGAACACGGACGCGCGAGGACGACACACGGACGGACAGGGACGATTCAGCCGGCTGAGGAGGCCTGGTACCTTTCGCGGACGCTCTCGGGGCCGAGGAGGCCCTCGATCGAGGAGCGGAGCGCGGGGTTGAGCTCGATCTTGTAGCGCGCTTCCGTGGCGATGCGCACCACGCGGCCGGGGAGCTGCATCTCCAGGGTCACCGGCACGTCTCCCGGGTGCTCGGTCAAGAGGTCGCGGAGCTTGAGCATCTTGGTCTGGGAGAGGTTGGGCTCCAGCGTCAAATCGACGCCGGCGAGCGGGCGGGAGGCGAGCTGTTTGTCGAGGGGGACGATCTCCTCCACCGTCATCTCGACCTCGCCCCCGCGCTCGCGCACCTGCCCCTTGACCAGCACCACGGCCTCGTCGGCCAGCAGGTGACCGAATTGCTGGAGCTGGTTGGCGAAGAGGGTAACGGCGAGGCTCCCCACCAGGTCCTCGAGCACGAAGCGCCCCATGAAACGGCCGGCGTTGGCGCCGCTTTTGATCTTCACGCGGTTGAAGCCGGCCACCATGCCGCCGAGGGTCACGGTGCCCTCGGGGAGGTTGTCGATGCTCTCGCGCAGGGCGGCCGTGGTGTGGGAGATGAGGCGCTCCAGGGCCCCTTGGTGCTCGGAGAGGGGGTTGCCGGTGAGGAAGAGGCCGAGCGCTTCCTTCTCGTAGCGCAGCCGCTCGCGCTCGGGCCAGGGGCGCACGGAAAGGTCGGGCGCGGGCTCCATGGACTCGCCGCCGCCGAGCATGCCGAAGAGGCTCGACTGCCCTTCCTCGCGCTCGCGGCGGCGGCGCTGGGCGAAATCGAGCAGGCTGTCCAGGGCGGTCCAGAGGGGGGTGCGGGGGGTGCCCAGGCTGTCGAAGGCGCCGGCCTTGACCAGGCATTCGAAGACCTTGCGGTTCACCAGGCGGAGATCGACCTCGCCGGCGAGGTGGGCCAGGCTGCGAAACTTCCCGGCCTGGCCGCGCGCCACCAGCACGGATTCGATGGCGCTCTCCCCCACTCCCTTGATGGCGCCCAGGCCGTAACGGATCTTGTCCCCCACGACGGTGAAGGGGTAGCCGCTCTCGTTGACGTCCGGCGGCAGCAGCTCGATCCCCATGTTGCGGCACTCGGCGATGTACTTGGCGATCGCGTCGGAGGAGGAGAGCTCGGAGTTGAGCATGGCGGCCATGAACGCCACCGGGTAGTGGGCCTTCAAGTACGCCGTCTTGTAGGCGAGGTTGGCGTAGGCGACGCTGTGGCTCTTGTTGAAGCCGTAGCCGGCGAAGGGCTCGATCTTGTCCCAGAGCTCCGCAGCCTTCTGCCGCGGCATGCCGCGGTTCTCGGCGCCGTCGACGAACTTGGCCTTCATTTTGGCCATGACGTCGGCCTTCTTCTTGCCCATAGCCTTGCGCAGCGTGTCCGCCTCGGCCATGGTGAAGCCCGCGACCGCCACGCCGATCAGCATCACCTGCTCCTGGTAGACGATGATGCCGTAGGTCTCTTCCAGGATCGGCTGCATCTCCGGGGTGAGGTAGCCGAACTTCTTCCCCTGCTTGCGTTGGATGTACTCGTCGACCAGGGTCATGGCGCCCGGCCGGTAGAGGGCGTTGAGCGCCGCCAGCTCGTCGAAGCGCGACGGCTTGAAGCGCCGCAGCAGGTCCGTCATGCCGCGCGATTCGAACTGGAAGATGCCGCTGGTGCGCCCCTCGGCGAAGATGCGGAAGGTCTCGGGGTCGTCGAGGGGAATCTCGTCCAGGTCGAGGTCCACCCCCAGGTGGCGGACGATCTTCACGGCGTCGTCGAGCACGGTCAGCGTGCGCAGGCCCAGGAAGTCCATCTTCAGGAGCCCGAGGCTCTCGATGACGTTCATGTCCCACTGGGTCATGACCTGCTCTTCGTCCCCCTTGGTGACCTTGTAGAGGGGGACGAGGTCGTCCAACCGGCGCGGCGTGATGACGACGCCCGCGGCGTGCACGGAGGCGTGGCGGGTGAGCCCTTCGAGGCGCGAGCCCACCTCGACGATCTGCTTGACCTCGGGGTCTTTGGCGATCTCGGAGGCGAGCGGCTCTTCCCTGGCCACCGCGGCGAGCGACTTCGTCATGTCGGGGACCATCTTGGCGATGCGGTCCACCTTGACGTAGGGAACTCCCATCACGCGGCCGACGTCGCGGATCACGGCCTTGGCGGCGAGCGTCCCGAAGGTGATGATCTGGGCCACGCGGTCGCGCCCGTACTTCTCGCCCACGTAGTGGATGACCTCGCCCCGGCGGCGCATGCAGAAATCGATGTCGATGTCGGGCATGCTGATGCGGTCGGGGTTGAGGAAGCGCTCGAAGAGCAGGTCGTACTGCAGCGGGTCGATGTCGGTGATGCGCAGGGCATAGGCCACCACGGACCCGGCCGCGGAGCCGCGCCCCGGCCCCACCGGGATGTCGTTCTCCCGGGCGTGGCGGATGAAGTCCCAGACCACCAGGAAGTAGCCGGGGAAGCCCATCTTCTCGATCACCTGGATCTCGTACTCCAGGCGCTGGCGGTAGGCTTCGTCCTCATGACGCACGAGCCCCTGGGCACGGCGCCGGCGCAGCTCGGCCAAGCGCTCCTCCAGCCCCTCACGGGTCACCTTCTCGAAGTAGCTGTCGGGAGTGTACCCCGCGGGCACCGGGAACTCGGGGAGGTGGAAGCTGCCGGTGGGGATGACCAGGTTGCACCGCTCGGCGATGGCGAGGGTGTTCTCCAGCGCCCGATGGTCGTGGGGGAAGAGCTGGTGCATCTCCTCGGCCGACTTCAGGTAGAAGTTGTCGGAGGCGTAGCGCAGCCGGTCGGCGTCGCCGAAGCTCTTCTGGGTGCCGATGCAGAGCAGGACGTCGTGGGCGAAGGCGTCGTCCTTGCGCAGATAGTGGCAGTCGTTGGAGATCACCAGGGGGATCCCCGTGCGCTGGGAGATGCGCCGCGTGGCCTCGGCAGCCAGCCGCTGCTCGGGGATGCCGTGGTCCTGCATCTCCAGATAGAAGTTCTCTTCCCCGAAGATCTCCAGGAACTCCCGCGCCGTGGCTTCGGCCTCCCTTTCCTTGCTGGCGACGATCAGCTCGTTGACCTCGCCCTTGAGGCAGGCGGAAAGACAGATCAGCCCCTCGCTGTGTTTCCGCAGCAGCTCTTTGTCGACGCGGGGCTTGTAGTAGAACCCCTCGAGGAAGGAGCTGGAGGTGAGCTTGAGGAGGTTCCTGTACCCCGTCTCGTTCTGCGCCAGGAGGACCAGGTGGTTGCTGCTGCCGCGCCCCGGAGTGCGGTCCAGCCGGCTTCCCTGGGCCACGTAGGCTTCCATGCCCACGATCGGCTTGATGCCGGCGACCCGCGCCTTGTTGTAGAACTCGATGGCCCCGAACATGTTGCCGTGGTCGGTGAGGGCCATGGCCGGCATGCCGGCCTCGCCCGCCGCCTTGATGACGTCGTCGAGCCGGTTGGCGCCGTCCAGGAGACTGAACTGGCTGTGCAGATGGAGGTGGACGAAGTCGGACATCGTGGTCATCGGGCGGTCGTTCCGCCTTGGGGGATGTTATCAGATTCGGGTATGGCCCCCTACCCCCTACCCCTTCGCCTTTGTCGCCTCCAGCCGGCTGGCGCGGATGATGTAGTCGAGCCCGGAGGCCACGGTGAGCACGGGGACCAGGTAAACCGCGCCCGTGGCGATCTCGGCGAGCCAGTGCTGGCTGGCGAGGGAGCCGGCGGCGAGGACGAGGACCACCGCCACGACCTGGACGAGGGTGTTGACCTTGCTCAGCACGGTCGGGGGGAAGCGGCGCATGTTGGCGGCCAGGTAGAGCGTCAGGACGACGATGAGGATCAGCACGTCGCGGGCGATCACCAGGATGGTGACCCAGGCGGGGATGGGTGCTCCGTGGGCGAGGCTCGGGATGGAGAGCACCACGTAGGCGCTGGTCAGCAGGAGCTTGTCGGCGATCGGGTCGAGATAGGCGCCGAGGAGCGACTGCTGCCCCCAGAAGCGGGCGATGAAGCCGTCGAGGGCGTCGGTGGCGCCCGCCGCCACGAAGATCAGGAGCGCCTTGGTTGCATCCCCGTTCACCACCGCGATGATGAAGAGGGGGACGAGCCCCATGCGCAGAAAGGTGAGCAGGTTGGGGACGGTGAAGGTCATGAGCCGCCCAGGAGCTTCGCGGTACGCCGCAGGATCTCGATGCTCTCGCTGCCGGAGAGGGGAGCCGTGGGCTCGCAGTCGTCGTCGGCCCCCAGCAGCCCGCACGCCACGGCCGGATCGCAGACACTCCCGCCATTGCCGCCATTGGCCCCGCCCGGGCCGGCGCAGCTCCCCGCACCGAAACGCGCCAGGGTGCGCAGCACCACCCGCAGCGCCGGGCCGCGGCGGATCGATCCACCCGGGGAGAAGCGGTGGAGAGTGGGATCGACGTCCATCAGGCCGAGGTTGACGACGCGGACGATCTCCTCCTGGTGGGGATTGTCGAGGACGTCGGTGGCGATCCGCCCCGCCGTGGGGCGGCTGTTGCGCACGTCCGGCACCAGCCAGTAGAGGAGGAGGGCGAAGTCCGCGCGGCTCAAATCGGGCTTGGTGGCCACCTCCTGCACGTCGCGGGGGAGCTGCGACAACCGCCAGCGGAACTTGGCGGATTCCAGCTTCTGCGCCAGGGCGGCGTCTTTGGGGTGCTCGGCGGCGAGGTTCTGGACGATCTTCAAACCGGCGCCCGGGTCCCCCACCTCCAGCTCCAGGTCCGAGCGGCGCTCGAGGAGCTGGCGGTCGCCCGGGTGGCGCCCCACGAGCTCCTTGACGGCGGCGAGCTCGGCCTTGTGGTCCTGGCGCGCCACGGCCACCTTGCGCGCGCCCTCGTAGGTGAGGGTCTCGGACGGCCCCCAACTGCGCAGGAAGTCGAGCTGCTTTTCGGCCTCCGGCAGCTTGCCGCCGCGCAGGGCCTCGTCCAGGCGGTTGGAGACGATCTCCAGGGCCCGCGCATGGAGCTCGTTGACCCGCCTCAGGGCCAGCGGGCTGCGGGCGGCCACGGCGCGGTAGGCGGAGTAGGCGAGGGCGACGTCCCCCATCCGCTCGGTGGCGCGCCCCAGCAGGAGCTGGCTCGCCGTGTAAGCGGGAAGGGTATCGCCCACGGGGAGCAGGCGCAGGAGCACGGCGCGGTAGTCGCCGGCCGCGAACTCCACCTGGGCGGCGAGGACGTGGGCCGGGAAAAGCTGCGGATCCTCCGCCAGCATCTCGCCGGCGATGCGGCTGGCGGCTGCGGACTCCCCCCTCTCGATGAGGCTCCGCCAGGCGGCGCTCAGGCGTTCGCGCCGCTCCGGGTCGACTTCGCGCGAATAGCCTTCGAAGGGATCGATCAGGTACGGCCGGTCGGACTGAGCGAGGGCGAGAGGCTCAGGGGGGCGGACAGGCTCCCGCGCCGGTGGCGGGGGCGCCGAGCTACAAGCGGTGCCCGCCGCCAGTAAGACGGCCAGCAGGACGAGAGCCGCGGCAGCCCGGCAGCCATGGCGCCCTGCCTCAGGAAGCGTGGGGCGCCGCGGCGATGGTGGCGATGGCATGCTTGTAGATGAGGATTTCCTTGCCTTCGCTCTCGAGCACCACGGCGAAGCGGTCGAAGCGCTTGAGGCGCCCCAGCAGGTGCCTGCCGGTGACAAGCTCGAGATACATGGTCTGCCCTTCCTTGAGGCTCTGGAAGAGATACCCATCCTGGATGTTGATGTTGTGCTTAGCCATACGCCCTCCCGAGACCCCTGTGCTTGGCATGTTCAAGTACTCCCGGAATCTGCCGTTCAAGATCCTGGGCGGAAAACCAGGTAACCTCCGGCTCCTTCCGAAACCAGGTCTCCTGCCGCTTGGCGAAACGCCGCGTCTCCCTCACGATGTCAGCGACCGCCAGATCGAGAGATTGAGCCCCCTCCAGGTGGCGAACAAGCTGACGATACCCGATCGCCTGGAAAGCGGGAAGGGTGGGCACGAGGCCGCGGCGCAAAAGCGCCTTCACCTCCTCCACCCAGCCCGCTTCCAGCATCCGGGCGACTCGTACGACGATTTGATCGTATAAGATGGCGCGCGGGAGCGTCAATCCGATACGAATGGCCGCAATGCCCTGAGCGCCAAAGGGTTGCTCGCAAATCCAAGCGGAGAGCGGCCGGCCAGAGACGAGAACGACCTCCAGGGCACGCAGCACCCGCTGGGTGTCGCCGGCCCCGAGCCGCTCCAGCGTGGGCGGATCGAGGCTCCTCAATTCCTCCCGCAGGACCCCCAGCCCCTCGGCCTCCAGCCGCTGCCGCAGCGTTCGCCGCACCTGCGGATCGCCCGCGGGCACCGGGCTGATGCCGGCGAAGAGGGCGCGCAGGTAGAGGCCGCTCCCCCCCACCACGATGGGCAGGCGGCCCCGCCCCTGGATTTCAGCGATCGCCTCCCGCGCCCGGCGGGAGAACTCGCCCGCCGAGTAGCGCTCGTGGGGTTCGAGCACGTCGACCAGGTGGTGCGGCACCCGCGCGCGCTCCTCCGAGCCGGGCTTCGCCGTGCCGATGTCGAACCCGCGGTAGACCTGAAGGGCGTCGGCGTTGACGATCTCGCCCCCCAGGATGCCGGCGAGGGCCACCCCCAGCGCGCTCTTGCCGGTGGCGGTGGGTCCAACGATGGCGAACACGGGCTCCATGGCCACGATAGGGTATCTTGTTTGTGGCGGAGAATGACCGGGGTGTGGTAAAGTGAGCGGCGTAAGGGAGAAGCCATGAACCAGATCTCCAGCCATGACGAGGTGTACGAGCTTACGGGCGAGATCACCATCCGCTTCACCCAGTTCCCCGGGGATGAAGAGCTGCGCCAGCTTATCAGCCGGCACGGCCTCCTCCTTCTCCGCCGCAACGAATTCGTCCGCGAGCAGGCCGTGTTCAAGCCGGCCGATCCTTCCCGTAGCCTCTCCGATCTCGTGCAGACGATCGAGCAGGAGGGGACGGCCCGAGCGGTGTGGGCCAACCGCTCGAGCCGCTATCAGCGCGCCGCGTAGCAAAACCCCTCTACTTCACCTGTTCGAGGGTCTCTTCCACCGCCCGGCAGGCGTCGAGCCGTCCGGCATCCGCTGTGATTTTCAGGATCTCCGCCAGCTCCTCCCGGCTTAGGGCGGGACGGACGGAGAGCACGAGCGCGCCGACGCCGGCCGCCAGGGCCGTGGCCGCCGAGGTGCCGCCGAAGCGGTTCGTGTAGAGACCGTCCGGATTGTAGCCCCGGCCTGGAATCGAGATGTCGGTCGTGAAGATCGAGCGCTCTCCCCCGCTCGAAGGCGCCAGGATCGCGACCTCCGGCCCGGTGTTCGAGTAGGCGGCCCGTTCCCCCTGGTCCGTCACGGCCCCCACGGCGATGGCGTGGGGATCACGGGCCGGGAAGGCCACGCGGCCGCCGTCGTTCCCCGCGGCGCAGAAAACCGCCGAGCCTCGCCCCTGCCGTCCCAACCTGCCGGCGTCCTCCAGGGCGAGAGCGACGTCCGGGCTCGCGCTCCCGGTCCAGGAACAGCAAAGAGCGTCGGCATGGATCGCAGCGTAGCGAATGGCGTCCGCCACCCGCTCGTCCGGCACCAGGGCATCGCCGAGGAAGATCTTGACGGGGAGGAAGCGGCATCCCGGAGCCACTCCGACCGAGCCGTACCCGATTCCGCCCGCCGCAATGAGGCCGGCGCAGGCCGTGCCGTGGAGGTCGTTGCCCTTCGTCCGGTCGAAGGGGAACTGAAACCTCTTGGGTCGCGGATCGAAGTGACCGGGATGATCGTCAGGGAGGAAGAAGTCACGGCCGGTCCGGTCGCGGGCGCTCGGGTCCGGGTTCCTCCAAAGATTGTCTGTGAGGGCGGGGTGATCCACGTCGACGCCGTCGTCGAGCACGGCGACGACGATCCCGCGGTCTCCCGTCGTGACCTTCCAGGCCGCCTGGACGCCGAGGCCCGAGCTCCCCAGGTGCCACTCCTGCGGCAGGATGGAGGGAGGAGCCTCCCGCCGGTACTGGGAGAGGAAGGCCGGCGCCGCCAGCTCCACCTCGTCGAGTGCGATCAGGCGATTGGCGATCTCGATCAGGTCCTCGCCGGCATACTTCCCTCCGGGGTGGCCCACGACCACCTGGTCGGCGATGAAGGCGTTCCTGCGGAGCACCTCGAAGTCATACCACCCCAGGATGGCTCGCCGCCGCCTGCCGGGAGCCGCAGGCTCGAACCGGATCACCATCTCCCGATGGGCGACCCGCAGCAGTCCGCTCGCCTGCTCCTCGAAGACCACCGGCAGCGGATCGTCCTGGGACCTCCCGGCGCGGGAAAAGATCCCACTGCCCAGGCAGGTGAGCGCGGTCCGCTTGCCCTTCTTGTCCAGCAAGTCCATGGCACCGGCCGCCCTGGACCCGACGTCGAAGCTGCGCCGGGCCCGGCTCATTTCGGCTCTCCCGGCGTCGCGATGCGGATCTTCCCGTCGGCTCCGAAGGCGAGGAGGATCTCGCCGCTGCGGTCCGTCCGCAGGACGTGGGCTCCCCCTTCCTGCAGCCGCGCCACGACCTCTGGCGACGGGTGATGGTAGACGTTGCGCACGCCGGCTGAGATCAGCGCCAGACGGGGCGTGGCGGCCTCCAGGAAGGACGCAGTCGAGGAAGTCCGGCTGCCGTGGTGGGCCACCTTGAGGACGTCCGTCCGCAGCGCCGGGGCGCAGCAGTCCGCCAGCTCATGCTCCGACTGCCGCTCGATGTCGCCGGTGAGGAGCGCCTTCCGGCCATGGACCGAGGCGAGGAGCACCAGCGAGCGCTCGTTGGTGGCGCGGTGACCGTCGGCCTGCGGATGGAGAACCGTCAGCCGCCAGCGGCCGAGGGCGAGGTGCTGGCCCCGCGAAAGGAAGCGATGACGCAGGCCGGGGAGGGACAACAGCCGGCCGGCGCACCCCTTGGGCTCCCATCCCGGGGCGCTCCAGACCTCCTTCACCGGGAGGTAGGAGCTGACGTCCACCAGCCCTCCGCAGTGGTCGCGGTCGGGATGAGTCATCACGACGGCCTCGAGGCGATGGACGCCCTCGCCCAGCAGGGCTGGCAGCAGCACGCGCCCTCCCAGGTCGGCGTTGTCCCACCCGCCGCCGTCCACCAGGATGGCGCGGCCGCCGTCGCGCAGCAGGATGGAGTCGCCCTGCCCCACGTCGAGCATCGCCAGCTCAGGTCCGCGGCGCCCGGTACCGGCTCCCGCCGCGGCGGCCCAGAGACCGGCTCCGGCGCAGAGGGCGGCGGCAAGGCGCAGAGCCCGCAGGCGGGGCGGCAACAGGAGCGCCAGCCCGAGGCAGGCGGCGAGGAGCCAGGCGCCCCACAAGGGGATCGCGACCGGCAGCGAGCACCACAGGCCGGGCGGCGTATGCGCAGGCCAGGCGAAGGGCACCGCGAGGTGATCGAGAGCCGGCAGCAGCCATGCTGCCAGAGACGGGGAGGCGAGAGCGATCAGGGTCCAGACGAGGGAGGCCGCGAGCGTCAAACCTGTCCAGGGCACGGCGGGCAGGTTGAGCAGCAGCGCCGCGGGCGAGAGGAGGTAGAACCGTGGCAGCGCCCAGGGGAGGGTGGCGAGCTGCGCGCTGACGCTCGCCGCCAGGGACGCCGTGAGCCACCCCGGAGCCCAGCGGCTCCGCCAGCGGGCGGCGAGGGGCGGCGCCAGCAGGAGGAGGCCCACCGTGGCCGATACGGTGAGCTGGAAGGCCGGGGACTGCACCACCTCGGGGCGGTCGAGCACCAGCAGGATCACCGCCCAGCCCAGGGCGTTGGCGGCTGCCGGCGGACGCTCGGCGAGGAGGGCCAGGACCGCCAGCCAGGCCATGACGGCGGAGCGCACCATCGCCGGCAGCGGCCCCACGAGCAACAGGTAGAGAGCGCTGACCGCCAGCATCGCGAGGAGGCGGAGCCGCCTGGGGAGGAACGCCCCGAGGAGCCAGACCGCCCCCGCCACCAAGGCCACGTGGACGCCGGAGACGGAGAGGAGATGGTAGACGCCCGTCACCCGCAGCCCTCGCTTCCAGTCCACGGGAAGCTGGCCGGCGTCGCCCAGCACCAGGGCGCGGGCCAGGGCCTTCCCCTGCCGCTCGCCCTCGCTGCCGGGGCCCACCGCCTGGTAGGCCTCCTCCACCCGCCGGCGCAGGGAGCCGGAGAGGCGGTCGATCCAACCGGGCTGCGCCTCGACCTCCAGGAGCTGGCGGCTCTTCACTCGCAGCCGCCACGGCCCCGGCGGCACGGGGATGCGGTTGGCGAACCCCGGCGAGCGGCTGAGATAGCCCCGAATGCGCAGGGTCGAGCCAAAGGGCGGCGGCGGCTCCTCGGGACCGGGGAGGTGGACGGCGACCTCCAGAGGAAGAGACCGGATGGCCTCCCCCTGGCGCAGGCGCAGCAGGCGGCAGGGAGCGGACCAGCCGTCGTCGTCCGGGGACCAGTGGCCGGCGACGCGCACCACGGCCTCGACCGGGCTCTCCCGGATCAGCCCCGCGGCAGGATCCGCGGGGAGCCCGAGGCGCACGGCGGCGGCGAGCAGGCCGAGGCTGAAGAAGGCCAGGCAGGTGAAGGCGGTCCGCCGCAGGGCGAAGGCCAGCAGGGCCAGGGCCGCCAGCAGCGGCACCGTCAGGTAGGAGAGCTCGAAAGCGAGCAGGGAACCGGCGGCGAAGCCCGCGGCCGGCAGGAGCATGGGAGCGGTTCGTTTGTCCATGCCCTATAAAGACGTAAAAACGCGCTCCCATCGCTCAGCTTTAGACGCGGCTCAAATAGAGGCCGCGCTCCCACCCCCTTCACAGCGGCGAAACCTGCAGCACCCGGTCCCACTCCGGCTCGACCTCCGTGGCCGCCGCCAGCAGGGCGAGCCCCACTCCGAGAGAGCCGGTGAGGAAGCCCGGATCGTCGCGCCAGCCGAGGTTCCTGTCCTCATCCGGCACCCACATCTGATAACCGCCGATGCCCACCCCCGGGGTGCGCAAGGCCAGGGTTTGATCGATCCAGCGCCGGGCCGCGTCCCCCAGGGCCGGATCACCGGTCGCCTGGTGGAGGCGGTTGAAGAGGTGGGCGACGCCGGCGGCGCCATGGCAAAGGCCGGCGTCGATCACTCCCGAGCTCTCCAGCGACCTCGCCGCGGCCCGGTGGGTGATCGCCAGGGCCTCGCGTTCCCAGTCGCTCTCTCCGATCGCCCGGGCGGCCACCAGCAGGGAGGCGGCGATCCCCAGGTCGCCGTAGCACCAGGCGACGCGCGACGAGCCCTGCTCGACCCCAGCGGCCACGCTGTAGCCGAAAACCGACTCCTCGTCCGCCGGCAGCTTCTGCGCCAGCAGCCAGGCGACGGCATCGTCCAGCAGCGGCTGGCTCTCGATGCCGGACTCCTGCGCCACTCCCAGCAGGGCGATCACGCCGGGGACGCCGTGGGCGAGGCCCAGGTTGTAGGAGCCCGCCGGGAACAAATCCACCTCCCGCTGCGGCATCAGCCCCGGCCCGGTGAGCCAGGTGGCGCCGTGGGGACCGTGCTCGGCCAGCTCAGAGAGGCGCTCCACCACCCGGCGCAGGCACTCCTTGCCACCTGAGCGCGGCAGCCGCTCGCGGGCGTAGACGCCGAAGCCCACCAGGCCGGAGATGAGGTCGTAGTGCCCGAGCCACGGCGTGATCCCCACGTGCTCGGCCAGCGCCGCGGCCACTTCTTCGCCCGAGTCCTCCCCTTCCTCGTCTTCGTAGAGCCGGCCCCGCAGGTGCTCCATGATCCAGCCGACCCCTGAGAAACCGCTGTAGAGACTCGGCAGCAGCGGGCTCTCCGCGGTGGCGGTGACGGCCTCCTCCAGCAGCTCCATGGCCAGCTCGTCGAAGCCTTCCTCGGGGCGAGCCTGGTCGAGATAGGAGAAGAACAGGGCGAGCCCCGCGGTGCCGCCCGCCAGGCCCGGGCCGCCCGCGGGAGACGCCGAGGCCGGCCGCGACTCGAGGGCGGCGGCGATCTCGCCGACCACCTGCAGAGCGCGTCCGGCGGTTTCGGGGGGAAGGATCGGGCTCCAGGAGGAGGGGGTGGGAGAGGTCTCGTTCATGGCGGGAGGAAGGATACCGCACCCCATCCCCGCCTCCTGCTATCCTTCCCCGCCATGCGCCGGCTTCAGCTCACCACCGGCGGCGAGAGCCACGGCCCCGGCCTCACCGCTCTGCTCACGGGTCTCCCCGCGGGGCTGCGGGTGGACTTCGGCCTGCTCGCCCACGACCTCGCCCGCCGCCAGCACGGCCACGGCCGGGGGCGCCGCATGCAGATCGAGAAGGACACCGCGGAGGTCCGCGCCGGGGTGCGCGGCGGCGAGACCCTCGGCTCCCCCCTGGTGCTGTGGATCGCCAACCGCGACTACGCCAACTGGGAGAAGGTGATGGGGCCGGAGGAAGTCGATCCCCGCCTGGCCGAGCTGCGGCGCCTGAAGTCGCCGCGCCCCGGCCACACCGACCTCGCCGGGGGGATCAAGTACGACCGGCGCGACCTGCGCGACGTCCTGGAGCGCGCCTCCGCCCGCGAGACCACGGCCCGCGTCGCGGCCGGCGCCTTCGCCCGCATGCTGCTGCGCGAATTCGGCATCGACGTCAAGAGCGGCGTCCGCTTCCTGGGGCCCATCGGCGCCGACGCTCCCCCTCCCACCTGGGACGACCTCCTGCAGGTGGACGAGACCTCGCCGCTGCGGGCCATCCACCGCGCGCTGGAGCCGGAGATGATCCGCCTGGTCGATCAGGCCAAGGAGGAGGGGGACACCCTGGGGGGCGCCGTGACGGTGATCGCCCACAACGTGCCGCCCGGGCTCGGCTCGCACGTGCAATGGGACGAAAAGCTGGACGGCCGCCTCGCCCAGGCCATCCTCTCCATCCACGCCGTCAAAGGGGTGGAGATCGGCTCCGGGATCGCGGCCTCCCGCGGCTTCGGCAGCGCCGCGCACGATGCCATCGAGCGGCACGAGGGACGCTGGAGCCGCCCCACCAACCGCGCCGGCGGCCTCGAAGGGGGAGTCACCAACGGTGAGGACGTGGTGATCACCGCCTACAAGAAGCCCATCGCCACCTTGCGCAAAGGGCTCCCCAGCATCGACCTCGACACCCTGGAGCCGCACGCCTCGCAGTATGAGAGGAGCGACGTCACCGCTCTCCCGGCCGCAGGCGTGATCGCTGAGGCGATGGTCGCCCTGGTCTTGGCGGATGCGTTGCTGGAAAAGCTGGGCGGCGACTCCATGGCCGAGGTCCGCACCCACTGGGAGGCCACGCTGGCTTTGCAGAAGGTGTGGCCGGGACGGACGTAGGGATCGCCGGGCTTTTTTCGGATCGTCCGCGCCGAATTCCAGGCGGTCCAGACCTTGCTCCCGAGGACCCAGACCTTGCTCGCGGTGATCCGGACCGAGGTCCGAGGGACTCGCACGGAAATCCGCGGGGCCGAGACCGAGATCCGAGAGGCCGAGACTTCGATGCGGACGGTCCAGAACTTGCTCCCGACGGCCCAGACCTTGCTCCAGGCGGCCTGGAGCCTGGTCTCGAGGAGCTGGAGCTCGCTCGGGATCACCTGGAGACCGGTGCGAGAGACGTGGAGACCGGCGTGGACGACCGGGTGAAACGTTTTCCTCATCCCGCTCGTCTCCCCCTGTGAAACCGGACGAGGACGAACCAGTCCGATCCAAGGGAGAACGACAATGAACGGCAAGAAAATCTTCGGGATGACGTTGCTGGCGGCGGGCCTGACGGTGACGGCGCAGCGGGCCGCGGCGGCGGATCTCTGGCTCCACGTCGACGTGAACGGCAAGGACGGGCAGGTGGACGTCAACCTGCCGCTTTCCATGGTGCGCTCCATGGCCCCCATGCTGACGGAGAAGGAACACGGCGCGAAGCGCATCCGGGTCAAGGACAAGGACCTGTCGATCTCCGACCTGCGCAAGGCGTGGCGCGAGATCGAGAACGGCCCCGACGCCAATTACGTCACCGTGAGGGACAAGGACTCCGACGTGCACATCGGCAAGCAGGGGCACTACCTGCGCCTCAAGACCGTGGACCGCGGACCCAAGGGCGAGGACATCGACGCCAAGATCCCCCTGGAGGTGGTGGCCGCCCTCTTCTCCGGCGACGGCGAGCAGCTCGACTTCGGCGCCGCCCTGGAGGCCCTCGCCAGCCGCGGCGAGGGGGAGCTGATGACGGTCAACGGCAACGACGAGACGGTGCGGATCTGGGTGGATTCGCGCTCCGACCACCGCTGAGTCTCACACCCTCAGCGCCTCCGCCGCCATCGCCGCGATCTCCTCTCCAATGCGGATCGACGCGGTGGCGGCGGGCGACGGGGCATTGAGCACGTGGATGGCCCGCTCGCCCCGCACAATGTGGAAGTCGTCCACCAATCCCCCTTTTTCATCCAAAGCCTGAGCCCGCACGCCGCTCCCCGCCCGGTGAAGGTCCGCCGGGCGGATCTCCGGCACTAGCCGCTGCAGGTCGCGCACGAAGGCGCTCTTCATCAGCGACCGCCGCACCTCGTAGGCGCCGGTCCGCCAGTAGCGGGCGGCGAGGTGCCAGAAGCCCGGCCAGGCCGCGGTGCCCGCGAGGTCGCGCAGCGACACGTCCCGCCAGCGATACCCCTCGCGCTTCAGAGCCAGCACAGCGTTGGGGCCGGCTTCGACGCCGCCGCCCACCATGCGGGTGAGGTGCACCCCCAGGAAAGGAAAACGGGGATCGGGCACGGGATAGACGAGGCCGCGCACCAGGCTCCGCCGCTCCGGCACGAGCTGGTAGTACTCGCCGCGGAAGGGCAGGATGCGCAGGCCGGGATCGGCGCCGCAGAGCCGGGCCACGCGATCCGCCTGGAGACCCGCGCAGTTGACGAGGAGGGACGCCGCGAAGTCCCCCTGCGTCGTCTCGACCGCCAGCCCCGAGCCGTTGCGGTGCACGCCGAGCACGCGGGCGCCCGTGACCACCCGTCCCCCCTGGGCCTCGATCCTGCGGGCATACGCGCGCGCCACCGCGGGGTAGTCGGCGATCCCCGTCTCCGGCACGTGGAGGGCGGCGATGCCGGCGGCGTGAGGCTCGACCTCCCGGATCTCTCGAGGACCCAGCCGGCGCACCCCGGCGAGACCATTGGCCTTCCCCCGCCTCTCCAGCTCGTCGAGACGGGGGAGCTCCTCCGGCTGCACGGCCACCACCAGCTTGCCACAGCGCTGGTGGGCGATCCCCTCCTCCTCACAGAAGCGGTAGAGGGCTCGCGCCCCCTCGACGCACAGCCGCGCCTTGAGCGAGCCCGGCTTGTAGTAGAGCCCCGAGTGGATGACGCCGCTGTTGTGGCCGCTCTGGTGCGCGGCGACGCGATCCTCGGCCTCCAGCACCACTACCTTCAGGCCACGGCCGGCGAGGGCCATGGCCGTGCCGAGCCCCACCAGGCCGCCGCCCGCCACCGCCACGTCGAGAGGGTCCATGCCCGGATTCTATAGGCGGGCGGAGTGGGACGGAAAAGTTAAAGCTTCAGGCCATCAAATTCCTTCGGCGCGGCACCGCCTTTCAGGCGCCATCGTGAAACTCGATCAGTTGAAGCGTGCAGCGCGCTATTTCCTGGGCTCCGTCGTCAATCTTAAACACTTGGAACGATTTGACTTACGCCCACATTACGCTTAATATTCAGTATCAGGAGAGACGACGGAAATGGCCGAGCCCCTCACCCGCGAAGCGATCCTGGAGCCGTTCCCCGGCGGGGTGGAGACCCTGTCACCGGCGTTGCGCCGGATTCGCTCGTCCCTCCCCGAGGCTTTCCGCTCCCGTCTGCGCAGCGCCCGCGAGCTCGACCGCGAGATCCGCGATGCCGCGGGTGAAGGGGCCTTCGCCACCGCCGTGCCCGCCCTCGACCGGCTGCTGGATGGCGGCCTCCCGCGGGGGCAGCTCGTGGAGCTGGTGGGGGGGCGCACCAGCGGCCGCTTCTCGACTGTACTCGCGACGCTGGCGGCGGCCACCAGCATAGGGGAAGCGGCGGCCCTGGTGGACCTGGGGGACAGCCTCGATCCCGAGGCCGCCCTGGCCCTGGGGGCGGACCTCGAGCGCCTGCTCTGGCTGCGCCCCCTCACCCTCAAGGACGCTCTGGCCGCCGCCGAGATGCTCCTCGCCAGCGGCTTCCCTTTCGTCGCCCTCGACCTGGGACAGCCGCCCGTGCGGGGCGGTCGTGGCGCCGAGGCCGCCTGGCTGCGGCTGGCGCGGGCCGCCCGCGCCCACGACGCGGCGCTGCTGGTGGGCACTCCCTACCGGGTGAGCGGCACGGCCGCGGGCGTGGTGCTGAAGGCCGAGCGGGTGCGGGCCTCCTGGCAGGGGGAGGGCGCTTCGCCCCGGCTGCTCGCGGGAGTGGCCTCGCGCCTGGTGCTGGAAAAGCGGCGGGGTCAGCTCCCCGGCCGCAGCGAGGGGCTCGCCCTCACGGTTCCCGGCGTGCCCCGGCCGGCCGCCCCTCCCCCTCTGCCGGCGGCGCGCCCGCGCCCCCGGGAGGAGAGGCTCCCCGCCGTTGCCGCGCACCCCTTCCGGCTCCGGGTGGCCGCGGGCTGACCCATGTCCTCGCCGCGCATCGCCTGCCTCCTCCTCCCCCTGTTCCCTCTGGCCGCGCGGCTACGCAGCGAGCCGGAGCTGGTGCGCGAGGCCCTGGTGGTGGTGGAGGGGAACGGCAACGCCGCCCGGGTGGTCGCCGCCACCCGCCTGGCCCGGGCCGCCGGGATACGCCCGGGGCTCACCCTTCCCCAGGCCCGCGCCCTCTGCCCCAAGCTGGTGGCCCGCCCGCGGGACGGCGAGTGCGAGCGGGCCGCCCAGGAGGCGCTGCTGGAAGTGGCGGAAGCCTTCTCCCCTCGCGTGGAGGACGCGGGCGAGGGGACCGCCTATCTCGATCTCGAAGGGTTGGAGCGCCATTACCCTGGCGCTTCTCCGGAGCTCGACCTCGGGCGCTCGCTGATGGCCGCCGCCGACGCCGCGGGGCTGCCGGCGCGGGTGGGGATCGCCGCCAGCAAGCTCGCGGCGCGCATCGCCTCCGGCCTCCCCGAGCCGCCGGTGATCGTCCCCACGGGCGAGGAGGCCGCCTTCCTCGCCCCCCTCCCCCTCCAGCGCCTCGCCCCCGAGGTGGACCTCGCGGGCACCCTGGAGCGCTGGGGCGTGCGCTCGGTGGGCGACTTCGCCAAGCTCCCCGCCTCCCGGGTGGCGAGCCGTCTCGGCCGCACGGGGCGGGAGCTCCACGCCACCGCCCGCGGTATCGATCCGCGCCCCCTGATCCCCCGCGAGCCGCCGCCGGCCTTCCACGAGGGGATGAGCCTGGAATGGCCGCTCGTCGCCCTGGAGCCGTTCCTGTTCGTGGGCCGGGCGGCCCTCGACCGCCTCTGCCAGCGCCTGGAGTCGCGGGGCTACGCTGCCATCCGCCTCGTGCTCTCCCTGCGCCTGGAGCCGGACGGCCATCAGGAGCGCGCCATCGACCTGCCGGCGCCCACCTGTGACGTCAAGACCCTCCTCACCCTCGTCCGCCTGGAGCTGGAGGCGCGCCCTCCCGGCGCGCCGGTCGCCGGCTTCTCCTTCGCCGCCCATCCCGACCGGCCGCGGGAGGCCCAGCTCTCCATGTACGGCCCCGCCGCCCTCTCTCCCGACAAGCTCGCCACCACCCTCGCCCGCCTCTTCGCCCTCCTCGGCCCGGAACGGGTGGGCTCGCCGCGCCCCGTGGACGGCCACCGCCCGGAGCGCTTCACCCTGGTGGACTTCTCCCCTCCTCCGCCCCCTGAGGTCCGCCGCGAGCCGCGGGCCGGCCGCGGTCTCCTCACCGTGCGCGTGCTGCGGCCACCTTTGGAGATCGAGGTGATCACGAGCGAGAGCGAGGGTCCGGTGGAAATCCGTACTCCGGCGAGCGCCACCGCGGCGAAACGGCCGAAGGTGGAAGGAGAGGTGAAGGTGGCCTCCGGTCCCTGGGGGCTCGAAGAGGAGTGGTGGGCCGAGGACCCCACGGGGCGCGACTACTGGGACGTGGAGCTCGCCGGCCGCGGGCTCTACCGGATCTACCGGGAGCGCGCGACCGGCGCGTGGTATGCCGACGGCATCTACGACTGAGCCTGCCCTATGGCACGCCGTGATGCGGCGCACAGGCACTGTCGAGCCGGACGCCTTCGATGCCGACGCTGAAGCGGCCGTTGGAGTCCATGTCCAGGATCACCCAGGCTTGGGCCGCGGCAGGATCGAACGGCGGGTTCGGATTGCCGGTGACTGTGGTGTTGAGGTCGAGATAGAGCCAGCCGAAGTTGAACGGCACCGGGAGGTCAGGGCCGTTGACCTTCGTGCGCTGCGCCTCGGCTGGGAACGGAACGATTCCCGTGTTCGGCGGCTGCGGCGAGAAGGAGGAGGTCTGCGGCACGCTCACCTGCTCCGTCTCGTCGAAGATGTCGATGCCCTCCATGCCCAGGGGAAACCAGGAGGGGCGGCCCGTCGTCGCCGGGCAGGTGAAAGCGTTCTGACTGGTCTTCGAGTCCCGCCACACCACGTAGCTCGTGCCGCCGGTGAAGGTGCCGCCGTTCGCGTATCGGCCGGCGAAGTTCGTGGCCAGCGGCTCGCGATGGTCGATGACACCGGAAGGACCGGCATTCCAGGCCACGTAACGGCCGTAGAAGGTGTAACGGCCTGCGGTCGTAGTCGCAGGATCGGTGAGGGAAGCCTCGACGTGGACCAGGGTACCGCCATTGGCGAAGCTCTGGCCGGTATTGACGTAGAAGTAGTCGCCCCAGAGGACGTTTTGGAAGGTGATGTCCTGTAGGAAGTAGTTGACGTCGGTCACCAAGCGCAACGTGCAATTGTTCACCGTGTCGACCGTGATGTAGCCACGAGCGATGTTGTCGCCCAGGTTGCGGCCGGAGCACAGGCCGCCGAACAGAGGCGAGCCCTTGCCGGTGAGGGACAGCGAGAGGTGCTGCAGGAACGAAGGTGGCAGTGGCGGCGGCGGCAACTGGCCGTTGCAACTCGCGAAGTTGACGTCCTGCGACTTGGGGCCTTTGGGGCTGATGGTGTCGGCAGGGTCTTGCCCGACGGAAGCCGTCTGCGGCAGATTGCCGGTGACCAGGATGTCCCGCAGATTGATCGTCTGCACGTCATAGCCGGTCAAGTAGATGTTGAAGCCGAGGACGGGGACCGACAGATCGCTCCAGACCGAGACGTGGGCCAGCACCCCCATGGCCGAGGCGTTGTTCACCGAGAACAGGGTGGTGACCCCGTTCGGGTTGTTGAGGTCCACCTCGAAGTACGGCAGCAGCAACGTGGCCGCCGGGGTGGCGTCGATGTTGCAGATGGCGGCCGACGCCGGGACGGCGAAGGCCAGCAGGCATGAGAGCGCTCCAAGGAAAACCGTGCGTGTCATCTCGCACCTCCTTCCAGGTTCGTCTCCAGCCGGAGCGGCAAGAGGCGGGGACTGGGAATGTCTATGTCATATAAGCAATTACAGCTCTTGTCAACAGTCTTGAAGATATTCTGGTAAGAATCCAAGGAGTTGACGGAAGGAAGACCCAAAGCACTGCTGGCAAAGGGGCTATACCTCAGGAGAATCGCCGGAAGCACGCGGGACGACGACCATCGTGCCCATCGCCGGCTCAAACCCTCTATGTCGTAACGGCCTTGCCTAGGATGAGCAGAAGGAAAGAAAAGCGGAGGAAAGAAAAGCGCCGGCCGCGGGCTCTACCGGATCTACCGGGAGCGCGCGACCGGCGCGTGGTATGCCGACGGGATCTACGACTAGGGCGTCGCGGATCAGGGGACGAAGTGGTTCGGGGCGCAGGCGCTGTCGAGCTTGATGGCGTCGAAGCCGACGCTGAAGTGGCCGTTGGAATCCATCACCACCACCACCCAGGCCTGAGCCGAGGCGGGATCGAACGGCGGGTTCGGATTGCCGGAGATCGTGGTGTTCAAGTCGAGATAGAGCCAGCCGAAGTTGAACGGCACCGGGAGGTCAGCGCTGTTGACCTTCGTGCGCTGCGCCTCAGCCGGGAACGGGATGATCCCCTGCTGCGGCGGCTGCGGCGAGAAGGGGAACGTCTGCGGCGTGCTCACCTGCTCGGTCTCGTCGAAGATGTCGATCCCTTCCTGGCCCAGGGGGAACCAGGAGGGAGTGCCCGAGCAGGCGAAGGCCCCCTGGTTGGTCTTCGAGTCGCGCCACACCACGAAGCTGGTGCCGCCGCTGAACGCGCCGCCGTTGGCAAAGCGCCCCATGAAGGTCGTGGCGAGCGGCTCGCGGTGGTCGCTGGCGTTCCAGGCCGGATTGGTGTACCGGCCGTAGAAGGTGTAGCGGCCAGCCGTCGTGGTGGCCGGATCGGTGAGCGACGCCTCGATGTGGACCAGGTCCATGCCGTCGGCGAAATTCTGGGCGGTGTTGACGTAGAAGTAGTCGCCCCAGAGGATGTTCTGGAAGGTGATGTCGTTGGCGAAATAGGCCGGATCGCTAGGCAGGCGCAGGGTGCAGTTGTTCACCGTGTCGACCGTGACGTAGCCGCGCGCGACGTTGTCGCCCAGGCTGCGGCCGGCGCACAGGCCACCGAGGATCGGCGAGGCCTTGCCGGTGAGCGCCTTCTGCAGATGGTCGATGAACGCCGGCGGCAGGGGTGGAGGCGGCAGTTGACCGCTGCAGCTCGCGAAGTTGATGTCCTGCGACTTTGGGCCCTTCGGGCTGATCGAGTCGTCCGGGTCCTGGCCGGCCGACGCCGTCTGGCAGACCTCGCCGTCCATGATGACGTCGCGCAGGTTGATGGTGAGTACGTCGTAGCCGGTCAGGTAGCAGTTGAAGTCGAGGACGGGAACCGAGAGGTTGGACCAGACGACGACGTGGGTCAGCGCCGCCGTGGCGGAGGCGTTGTTGATCGAGAACAGCGTCGTCAGCCCGTTCGGGTTGTCGAGGTCGACCTCGAAGTAGGGTAGGAGCAACGTCGCCGCCGGCACGTTGTCGACGGTACAGATGACGGCAGCAGCAGGGACAGCGGAAATCGCCAAGCAGGCGAGCGCCCAGACGAGCACAACACGTCGCATCGTGCACCTCCCTCCAGTGAATCGTCTCCGGCCAGAACGGCGGAAGACCGGACATCGAGTGGTTGCGTCATAACAGCAAGCGACGCCCCCTGTCAACCGCCTTTTGGGGCGGTTTCCCCTACTTGCCCTGGTCCTGCATCTCCTGGAGCTCCCGTCGCTCCTCGTCCAGCTTGGTGACGGCGGCGGCCTTCTCCTCGTCCGTCCCCTGCATGTTGCGGATCTCCTCCTCCTTGCTGCGGATGTCCGCCGCCTTCTCCTCCATCTTGCGGGTGCGCTCGGCCTCGTCGCTCGACGCCGAGCTCTGGGCCCCCGCGCCCTCGGACGGCTTGCTCGGCATCTTGCAACCCCAGGAGGCAAGGGAAAGCAGCGCCACGAGCGACAAGATCGGCCAGGACAGCAGACGGCACACACGGCTCCCTTGCATGGGGATCTCCTCCGTTCCAACGGTTTTCGGGGAGTCTAGCACGCGGGTGATACGCTGCCGTCCTGGAATCGTGTATCTTGGAAGGGAATCCTGAAACGCCATGGGGGAAGCGGCCATGCTGAACCTCGCTCGGGCCCGCCACGCGGTCCTCGTCTCGGTCTTCGCGTTCCTCGGCGCCTGCACGGCGCTCAGCCAGAGCCCGCCGCCCGCGAGCCCTCCGGACATCCCGGGCACCTGGTACTTCGCGGTCTCCGGCGACTCGCGCGACTGCGGCGACCTGATCATGCCCAAGATCGCCCAGGCCATCGCCGCCGACACCGCCTCTCCGGCCAGGTTCTACTGGCATCTCGGTGACTTCCGGCGGCTCTACGGCCCCGACTGCGACGTCGTCAAGCGAGACCCGAGATACACCAACTGGGATTGCGGCAAGCGACCGGAAGGGGACCTCGCGGCGGATACGATGAGCCAGTATCTCGCCATGGCCTGGGACGACTTCATCGAGCGGCAGATCCACCCCTTCGCCCCCACCCCGGTTTTCCTGGGCATCGGCAACCATGAACTGGCAGCGGGGAGGACCTCAGACGACTTCCGGCGCAAGTTCCAGCCCTGGCTGACGAGCGCACCGATCCACCTCCAGCGGGTGAAGGAGGCGAGCGATCACTTCTACTCCACCGAAGGGGACACCTATTACCACTTCGTCATGGATGGCGTCGATTTCATCTACCTCGACAACGCCGACGACGGGAAGAGCTTCTCCGCGGCCCAGCTCAACTGGCTGGAGACGGTCCTGAAGCGCGACGAGACGGCGAGCCCGCCGGTCCGGACGATCGTGGTGGGCATGCACGAAGCCCTCCCCTTCAGCAAGCAGCGAATCCACGCCATGGATGCGACCTGCCAGGGGCTGTGCTCCGGCCAGCGGGTCTACGACCTTCTCTATCGCGCCCAGAAGCTCGACGACCGTGGGGTGCCTGGGCGGAGGGTCTACGTCTTCGCCAGCCATTCGCACACCTTCGTCGAGGACGCCTTCGCCCAGCAGGCGGAGCACGCCGGGCAGGTCCTCCCCGGCTGGATCGTGGGCACGGCTGGAGCCGAGCAGTACAGGACCGCGAAGGAGCCGATCGAGTACGGCTACGTCCTCGGGGCCATCCATCCCGACGGGACGCTGGTAGTGAAATTCCACGCCGTGACCCGCGACTCGCCGCCCGTCGCCACGGACCCCGGAGCCGGGCCGCTGACCGACTTCTGCTTCACGGGAAACCGGGTGGACCCGGGAAACTCCGCTTACACGAAGAGCTGCGCCTGCGGGGAGGCGAAGCCTTGAAAACTCCGAAGGCCTTGCAGGCTCGCGGCCGGACGCACGCCGCTCTGATCATCTCGAAGCCGCACGCCGGGAGGGTCGTACTGACTCAATGGCTGAGTCTTCCCGTCGCCTCTCCTCACCGATAGCCTGCAGGAGGGCGCGTCCTTCCGGTGTCAACCGGTGAGGCCGGGTGCGTCGGTCTCCGAGGGTCCCGGGAGCCATGAGATCCACCAGGCCCAACGCCCGCAACTCCCTCAACGCGCGGGACGTCTGTGCGTCGCTGGTCGTAATGGCGCGAGTGAGATCGCGGGGCAACCGCGGGCCCTCCTGGAGGTGGCGGAGAATGCCCAGGTGAACCTCCTGGCCGGCGAACCGTCTCAACTCGGCTTGTTCCATGGCGGCTTGGAGCTCTGCTTCATAGGCAGCGGTTATCTCGACGAGCCCAGAGAGCAGGCCTTTCGCGAACACCGCGCCGGCAGTCTGGTCCTCGAGGTCCTCTCGAACCGCCGCGGACTCGGCTCGGAGCTCCCGTAGCTCCTGCAACGTCGCCGAAGATAGAGCATGCCCGAGGTCCCGCGCCAGACGACCCAACTCCGTCAGGTTGGCAGGGTCCGCTGCCACGACTCTCAACCGCCGGTTGAACCTCTCCAGATCCATAGTCAAATATTAGTCAAAGATCTCCTCCAGGTCAATCCAGCTCCAGGAACGGCCCGGACGGTGGACGCAGATCCCTGGAGCCCCCAGTCCTCCTGCCGGCACCGAGTAGGATGCCTCTCTCTTCGCAGGATAGCTGAAGATCGCGTGGACTCCGCTCTCCTCGGCCGGGCTGTTGGCCATCATCACGAAAGCCTGGTGCGTCTGGGTCAGCAGCGGCACGAAGCCTTCAAAGGGAGTAGCACTGCCCGTCAGCGATGGAATCAGCACCAGGTTGACGGCCAGGGCTTCGAGCATCTGCCGCACTCGTTCGACCAAAAAGTCCTTGCAGATGACGATGGCAAAGCTCCACCCGCCGCTGAAGTAGACCGTGAACCCAGGAGTATCCTCGTAGATGTCCTCCCGGCCGAGCTTCTTGTCCACGTAACGAAAGTTTTTCCAGTGCCTGAGCACCTTCCGGCTGCCGCGCAAAAGAGCCAGTGCCTGATTTCTCCGGCGTCCACCCACCTCGACGTGATGGCTGCCGGCGACGAGCAATCGCACGGGAGACGGTGGCGACTCGAGCTCGTCGAGCCAGCGCTGGGCGGCCTCCGCCTCCAAGCAAAGCTCCGGAAACAAGACCACACCAGCCCCTGCTTCGGCGGCTTTTTGCAGCAAAGCTCGCACGATCCTGTCTTGCCGCTTCGCATCTTTTGGCTGAAACCAGAAGAAGCTGTCAGGCGGGGTGTTGCCGTCTTCGTGGCAGACGAGCTCAGCGAGGCTGGCGTTGGGATGGCAGGTGACGAAAACTTGATGTTCCCGATCGCAGATCGGACCCGCGGCATCCTGGAGACTGAAGTCAAGATCGATCTCGAAGCCGTAGAGCTCGGCAGGCGCCAGACGAAGGTTGGGCAAGCGATCGACCCTAGGATCCAAGCGTTCCGGAGGCGCATTGAGGGAGCCCAGGATCTCTTTGAGAGGGGGCCTCCTTACCAGGACCGGGCTGTTCGGTTCGAGGGGCCGGACGCCCACGCCCCGAAAGACACCATAGAAACGCCGGCCCAAGGCCCGATCAAGACCCACTGCAATGGCGCGCGCCCGGACTACCAAAGGGATCTCTGAAGGCTCGCGAAGCGCCTGCAGCACCTTGTGGCGATTCTCGGTATCCAGCTCCTCGGAACGTCCCTGGAACCACTCCGCGGCCTGGCGACTCAGAGACGCCTCGGCCGCACGGCTCGATTCGTGGTTGTCCGCCCTGCGGTAGTCCATCTCGTGCCGGCGGCAGAACGACAGTAGTGCCGCCGCAAGATCGACGATATCCTGGGCCTCTTCAATCCTGGAGTAGAGATCTGCCGTCGCCATCACCCGTGTGTCGAAGCTCGGACCCTTTTATCTTGATACCGCGTTGGAGTAGGGAGGTTACCACAAGCGGTACCTTCCCCGCTCCCGGAGGTCTGAGCAACTCGGTTACCGGCCGGCGCTCCTTGCCGCGAGCCTCACCGCCCCGAAAACGTGTCGCACCGCCCCATGTCACCCGAGTCGAAGCCGGTTTTGAACCAGCGGGCTCGCTGCTCGGAGGAGCCGTGGGTCCAGGTCTCCGGGTTCACCTGGCCCGTGGCCTGCTTCTGGATGCGGTCGTCGCCCACGGCGGCGGCGGCCCGCAGACCGTCGTCGAGATCTCCTGGGTCGAGGATGTCGTGCTGCTTGGCTGTGTACCCCCAGACGCCGGCGAAGCAATCGGCCTGGAGTTCCAGCGGCACGGAAAGCTGGTTGGCACGCCTCGGGTTCTGCTGCTGGAGGCGTGCGACCTGATCGCTGATCCCCAGTAGCTTCTGCACGTGGTGGCCGAGCTCGTGCGCGATCACGTAGGCCTCCGCGAACTCACCCGGGGCACCAAAACGATCCTTGAGCTCGCGGTAGAAGCCGAGGTCGATGTAGACCTTCTCGTCGGCCGGGCAGTAGAAGGGTCCCATGGCGGTCTCGGCGAAGCCGCAACCGGAATGCGTGGTGTTCGTGAAGAGGACAAGCTTGGCGTGGCGGTAGGTCTTCCCCGACTTGGCGAAGATCTCCGTCCAGGCCTTCTGGTCATCGTTGAGGACGAAGGTGACGAATTGGGCGAGCTTGTCTTCCTCCGGCGAGGAGGCACGCGGCAAAGTCTGAGCTGGCGCGCCGCCCGGTGAGCCCCCACCGCCGATCAGCGCGAAAAAGTCCTTCTTGAAGATGAAGCTCAGCAAGAGCAGGATGAGGAAACCGCCGATTCCCAGCTTCGGCAGAGGACCGCCGCCAAAGCCGCCACCGCCGGAGCTTCCCCGCTGGTCCTCTACATCCTCGCTCGACCCACCTGGCGTCCATCGCATGCTAATCCCCTTTTTAGGAGTGGTGACTCTATCAGGTCCCCAAAGCCGCCAGCTCTATTGCATACCTCGTGCCTCTCCAGCCCAGCCGATTCGTCAGAGCTAAATCGGATCGCTTTTCCGAGGACCTGCACCATTCTTTTTGTGGCCTTCGCCGCTCCGCCTGCCGTGACGCGGGAGGCGAGATGGACCTTCAACACGAGGAGAAACGATGCGTAAGATTCTGATGGCAGTAGCTTTGGCGATCCCGATGGCACTGATGGCGGCCTCTGCGTTCGCGGCCCCGGCCGAGCAACCTCAGGTCCCCACCCCGGCCCAGGCCAACCAGACTCGCCTGGTGTCCCAGAACCTCGCGGACGAGATCTTCCTCCCCGCCCCCGACGTTGCGCCGCCGGCGGTCCCTGCGGCGTTCTGGGGCGTCTGCAACCTGACCTGTCTCCGTTGCTTCAGCGCCAGCGGGTGTCCGGTGGACCCCGATACCGGCCGGCATCAGTCCTGCGTCTTCGCCTGCCCCTGAATCGCACCCTATCCGGGGGAGACGCCACGGCTGCCCGGCGTCCCCCCTTCGCCCTCCGATCAGCTAGACTCCGCGGATGCTTCCGCTCGCCAATGCCGAGATGCCCTGGGACCGCCGCGCTCCGGAACGCGAGGGCGCCCCCTCCGCCTGGGCGCTGCTGCCGGAGGAGCTCGCCTCCCGGGGATGCCCCGGCCGGCCGGAGCACGTGTTCTCCCGCCTGCAGCGGGTCCGCACCTGGCAGCCGGACCGCCTGTTCGTGGCGCGACAGATCCGCACCTGGCTCGCGGACCAGACCGACTTGTCGCTGCCCGCGATCCTCGAGCGCCATCCCTCCTACGACGGCTCCACGAAGGTGGTGCTGGGGCTGACGGACGGTCAACGGATCGAGGCCGTTCACATGCCGCGGCACGAAGCGGACCATCGCGTCACCTACTGCCTCTCCAGCCAGGTGGGGTGCGCCCTCGGCTGCACCTTCTGCGCCACGGGGGCCATGGGGATCGTGCGTAACCTGACGGCCGGCGAGATCGTGGGGCAGGTCCTGGCGCTGATGCGCGACCTCGGGCCGCGGCAGGGCGAGTCGGTCCACCTCGTCTTCATGGGCATGGGCGAGCCGCTCCACAACCTCGACCACGTGCATCGCGCCGTATCCGTCCTCTGCCATCCCGCGGGCGCCGGCCTCTCCCCGTGGCGGATCACGGTGAGCACGGCCGGGCTGGTCTCGGGGATCGAGCGGCTGGCGCGCCTGGAGCCGCGGCCGCAGCTCGCCGTCTCGGTCAACGCCACCACGGACGCGGCGCGCAGCGCCACCATGCCGGTCAACCGCGCCTGGAACCTCGCCCGCCTGCGCCAGGCGCTGGACGCCTGGGAGCTCAAGCGCAACGAGCGCTTCATCTTCGAGTACGTGCTCCTCGCCGGAGTCAACGACACGCTGGAGGACGCCGACCGCCTGGCTGACTGGCTGGGCGAGCTGCGCCACCGGCACAACCTCAACCTGATCCCGATGAACGAGCACCCTCACTCCACATTCCGCGATCCCGGCGAGCAGCGTCTCCAAGCCTTCGCCGCCCGCCTCCACCAGCACGGCTGCTTCATCACTGTGCGCCGCAGCAGGAGCCGCGACGTGCAGGGCGCGTGCGGCCAGTTGGTGAAGGGGCGGGAGGCGAGAGTCCTCTGCTAGACTGACGCCATGGCCGTGCCCCTCCGTAAGATGCCGGCCGACTGGGAGCCCGATCCTGCTCCCACGGATGCCGATCCCTTCCGCTTCGGATGGCGGCCAAAATTCGTCTGCCTTCCTGGCGGTGAAGTCGTGGAGCAGCACGTTCCCTTGACGGCCGAGGATCTTCTCGATCCGGAGCTCGGAGACGAAACCTTGGTCCAGGGCGGGCCGCATGCCAAATTCTCCGTAGGCCTCTTCGAGCTGCTCGAGCGTCATTTCGAAGACGACACCGGTGTATTGGTCACTTTTGACATGAAGATGATCTGGGGAATCCCAGGCATCCTCAACCCGGCGCCGGACGTGGCAGTAATTCAGGGAGCTCAGGACAAGGACGAAGCCCGGCAAGTCTTCGACGTGGCTCGCGAAGGCACGCGCCCCTGCCTCGTCATCGAGGTGGTCTCGCCCCAATACGAAGAGACACGGCGCAACGACTATGAGAAGAAGGTGGAGATCTACGAACGCGCCGGCATCCCCGAGTACGTCATCGTCGAGCCGGTCTTCGTTCGCGGGCTTCCCGTCCGCCAATTGACAGGTTACCGCCTCGGCCCCAAGGGACGGTACCAGCCCATCCGGCCGGACGCCGAGGGTCGCCTTCTCTCGGAGACCACCGATCTTCTCTTCGGCATGGCCGAAGACCGATCCCTCGTCGTGATCGACGCCCGCACGGGTGAGCGGCTGTTGCGGCCGAGCCAGATCGCCGCCGCCCAAGAAGCCGCCGAGGAGCGTGCCCGGGTTGCCGAAGCCGAGGCTGCCCACTTGCGCGCCGAGTTGGACCGGCTTCGCGAAACTCTCCCCAAGGATTGACGTTCTCTGTCCGAACAGCGCCGCGGCGTAACTCGCCGTCTCGAGCAGCGCTACGATCGAGAGGTGCGTCCTGCAGGCCTTCGCAGCCTAAAACCGCCTTCCATCAAATTCTTGAAGCTGCCGGCTTGCGACTTGCCCGCCGCTCCTCTGCTAGAATCTCTCTAGCTCTGAATCCTCAGCCCAGGTTCTGACACCGACGCCTTCCGTGCGGGTCGTCCTCGGTACGGGAGAACGCGCGGTCCCGGTCAATGTCCACGTCCACGATCCCCCTGCCCAGCCTTCGCCGCTTCCTGGATGACCTGGGAGCCCTCGCCGTGCGGCGCTATGCCGCCTGCGCGGCCCTGGTGCTGGCGCTCATGGCGTGGAACGTCTTCGCCGGCTTGGGCTCGGTCGCCATCAACGACTCGGACGAAGCGCGCTACGGCGTTTCCGCCTGGGAGATGCTCCAGAACCGGTCGTTCATCGTCACCACCTACGCGGGACAGCCCGAGTACTGGAACCTCAAGCCGCCGCTCGGCTACTGGTTGATGGCGCTGTCGTTCTGGATCTTCGGCCCCACTCCTTTCGCGCTTCGCCTGCCGGCCGCGCTCTGCGCGATCGGCGTCGCCGCGGTCGCGATGGCCATCAGCCGGCGCTGGCTCGGCCGGCGGGAAAGCCTGCTCACCGGCCTCTTCCTCTCCACGGCCTACGGCTTCCTCACCAATCACGGGGCGCGCAGCGGCGATCTCGACTCTCCCCTCACCCTCCTCCTGCTGGTGGCGGCCTTCGAGGTGTCGCGCCTCGAAAAATCGCCGTGGCGCATCGTGTCCGTGGGCGCCCTCCTGGGGTTGGGATTCCTGCTCAAGAGCTTCGCCATCCTCCCCGTGATCGCCTGGGGTGGGCTCTACACGCTGTGGACCGGCTCCTGGCGGCGGCAGAAGCTCCTTCCCTGCCTGCTGGCGTTCCTCGCCTTCGCCTCGCCCATCGTGGCCTGGGCTGCCTTGCGCGTCCGCGCCGACGGCTCGGCCCATTTCCTCCGGCGGATGGTGCTGGAGGACCTCTTCGCCCGTTCGACGTCGGTGATCGACAAGGTCACCTACCGGCCGCTCGGCTACGTCGGCGCGCTGCTCGACCGCTTCGCCCCCTGGCCGTTGCTCATCCTCGCCGCGGCGTTCCTCGCCGCCTGGCAGGAGCGTTTCCGCCTGAAAGCCCTCGGCCGCCGTCTGGCCCGCGGGCGGCTGCCGCTCCTCCTCCACTGGGCGCTGGTGCCGCTCCTCCTCTTCTCCGTCTCACGCACCCAGCACCACTGGTACCTCGATCCAACCTATCCGGCCTGGGCCATGCTCGCCGCCATCGCCGTGCTGGCACTCGTGCGCCAGGCGCCGCTTCCCCGCCGCCGCGCGGCGCTCGCCGCCTGCATCCTCGTGCCGCTGGCCCTCTGCGAGGTGCGGGTGCTCTATCGCGTGCTCCTCGCCGAGCGGATGCCCTCGTCGCAACGCTTCCTCGCCTCGCTGAAAGAGCACCGGATGGAGCTCGGAGCCGAGTTGCAAACCGGCGCCCTGCAACATTCCGAGCGCTTCATCCTCGAAGCCATGGACGGCTTCGCGGTCCGCGAGGCCGAGACGGACAAGCCCGCCGCGCCCTCCGGCCCCTTCGACCAGCCCTCGGTCCTCATCGCCAAGGCGGCCCCAGGCCCGCGCCCCCAGCCGCAGCTCGGCTCCGGGATCTTCCTGGAGACCCGGGACTACCTCCTCTTCCAGGGCGCCAACGACATCGCGGGGCGCGCCGTTCCCATCCGTCCACGCTCGCGCCACGTCCACCGCCCTCCGCGTCTCTGGCGTGGACCGCGCAGTCGGGCATTCCCCAGCTAAAACGAGAAGCCGTGGCATTCCCTCCCTTCGCGGCCTACTCGCGATAGAGTTCCAGCAGATTTTTCAGGAGCTGCCATGGACTTCCTCAACCCGTTCCGCCCCGCAGAGCGCGCCGTCTACGACGACGGGAAAATGGGCAAGACCACTCTCTTTCAGTCGGACCGGCTGCTGGTGGGGCTGAACGCCTTCGAGCCTGGCCAGGAGCACAAGCTCCATGCGCATGCCGGCATGGACAAGGTCTACCACGTGCTCGCCGGCCGCGGCGTCTTCCTGCTGGAAGGGCGGGAGGAGCCCATGACGGCGGGAACGATGCTCATCGCCCCCGAGGGGGTGCTGCACGGCATCCGCAACACCGGCGACGAGCGACTGCTGGTGCTCGCCATCCTGGCCCCCTCGCCATGACGCGACTCACGCGGACGGCGCTTTTCGCCGCCCTGTCCTCCATCCTCGCCGTCGCCGTTCTGGAGGCGGCCTCGTTGTTCCGCTTCTATCGGACGCAAATCCGGCTCCCCATGTGGGACATGGCCGGCAACGGCTGGGGGGGCGCGGAGCTGTTGCAAGCCCTCTCGGCAGGGCGGCTCTTCCACTTCCTCAACCTGCTGAACCATCAGGACAAATGGCCGTTCGGCTACTCGCTGCTGCTGCTCCCCTTCCTCGCCGCGGGAGGGAGCAGCTTCGCGGCCGCCACACTGCTCTCCACCGTGCTCTTCGCCCTCACGCCAGCGCTCCTCCTCTGGGTGGCGTATGAAGCGGAGGGCGGCGCCGCGGGAATCTGGGGCGGGCTCCTGGCCGGCGCGCTCTTCCTCGCCAGCCCCCTGCCGCGCGTGCTCGCCATCGTGGTCCTGCGGGAGATGGCGGGCTGCGCCTTCTCGCTCCTCGCCATCGGTCTCTACCTGCGGGCACGCCGCCTGGAAACGGCGTGGGCCTGGCGATTGACGGGCCTCTCTCTCCTTGCTCTTTTCCTGGTGAAATACAACTACTGCCTGATCCTGGCCCTGGTTCTGCTCGCCGCCGAAATCTGGCGGCGCTGGCCTTTGCACCTCTCTTGGCCCGGGTGGTCGCGAGGGAGGGTCGTGCTGGCGATCTATCTCGGCCTGCTGCTCCTCGCCGGGCTCCTGGGGATCAATCCCGGCGTGGGCGTCTATGCCGGGCTGGTGGTGGGATCGATCATGCTGGCCGTGCGCTGGCGGCGGGACCGGGAAGGGTTCGCACGCCGCTGGCGGGAGCTTCCTTTGCAGGCCCGCGCCCTGACCGCCACGGTGATCGTTCCCCTCTGGCTCTGGTGTCTCAGCCCGAACCCGGTTCACCCGCAGAGCATCTACGCCTTCCTGCACAATCGCACCACGGGGCCTCCTCTGCTTTCGGCGGAGTCGCTCCTATACTACCCCCGGGAGATTTTGCGGGATTATTCGCCGCGGCCGGTCGTCGGCCTCGTGGTCCTGACCCTCGTGCTCGTCTCGCCCCTGGCGCTGCGCCGTCTGGAGGGCGCGCGCCCGATCGTCCTCGGCGCCTTCCTGGGCCTGGCCCTGGACACCCTTCATCCCTACAAAGAGCCGCGGTTCCTGGCTACCACGGTTCCGTTCCTTTTTTTGGCGGCAGCGCTCACGTTGACGCGGGCGGCCCATGCCCTCCCTCGCCTGGGCGGCGCGCTCGTCGGCGGCGTGCTCTCCGTGGCGGCCATCGCCGCGGTTTCGTGGACGGCTCTCCATGCCGGCCTCGACGAACGGGTGAGCCAGGATTACCCTTCATATTCCGCGCCGCCCGCCATCTGGAAACCCTTGATTTTCCTCTCCCGGCAAGCGGCGACGGTGCCCCGGGTGGCGGTGATCGGAAACTTCAACGAGCTCAGCGACAGCCTGGTCCGCTGGTGGCTGGCACAGAACGAGGACACCCGGCAGATCGTACCGGCCGAGCCTCCCGGCCGCTCCACCGCGACCTCGGCCGCGGAGCTCCACCGCTGGCTCGCCACGGAGAGGCCGGATTGCATCCTGTCCTTGCGGCTGCTGCCGGAAAGCCCGCTCAACAATATTGACTATCAACGCTACAACGCCTGGCAGCTCGGCGTCATCGACCGGCTGGAGCGGGACGAAGGCTGGCGGGAGGAGCGGCGGCGGGACTTCGAGCCCCTGGGGATCGAGGCCGTGGTGCTGGTGCACGGCCCGCCCTCCGGCTCCGGGAACGTGCCGGCGAGCACCTTACTCCTTGGAACCCACGGCGCTGAAGCGCCAGACCCAAGGAGAAGACCATGAAGAGAATCCTCTCGTCCGTCGTGCCGATGCTGCTGCTGGCCCTTGCTGTCGCCGTCCTGCTGCCGGCCCCCGCCACCGCCGGATGCACGGCGTCCGTCAATTGCAACAACGCCTGCTCCCTGGACTTCACCTGCTCCCCGCGTCCCTGCGAGCTCTTCTGCTCGGCGTCCTCGCAGACGGTCTCCTGTACCGGGAACAGCGTCTGCTCCGTGGGCGCCACCTCGGTGACCTGCGACAGCGTCGTCAAGAGCTGCCCCACCACCAGCCAGTGCCACCAGACCTCCAACTCGGTCACCTGCGGCACGACGACCCGGATGTGCACCCCCAACTGCCCGCTGTGAGGAAGGCTGAGGAACGGAATCGTTAGGGCGACAGGCCCAGGTGTGTGGCGGCCTGGGCCTCGCCGACTGCACTACCCAGAAAACGCGGGTTCAACAACCGGATGCATCGGCCAGCGCGGCTGCTCGTACTGTCGCCGCTTGCAATTCGGCTGAGATGAGAGCTTCGAGCTCCTTTTGCTCGGCGGCAGGCAAGGACCGCCCCTCGTCGCGAAGAGCCCGCCAACGTGCCATGAGAGTTGCCAAGCGCTCTTCGGCCTCGATCGGAAAAACGGTCGCCTCAACGGGGGATGGAACCGAGTTTTTCAAGCACCCACTCCCGCAGTAGGTCTGACTGCTCGATGCCGCGGGCTTCAGCCACCTGCTGCACCGCCTCAACCTCCTCAGGCTCCAGGCGAAGGACCATAGTTGCCCCCCGCCTATGCTCAAAGACCGGCTCGGAGACTTCTTCCAGATGGCCCTCGAAGTCTGTCAAGTCATGGGAGTCCCAGAACCTGGCCAATTCTTCAAGGGAGTCCGTCTTGGGCAGATCTTGGCTCTTCATCTCTTTCTCCACTGGTTGAAGCGATATCTCTCGCTCTCTGTCATGGGTCGCGCCGTAACCGGATACCCCCTCCCGTCGGGGAATTGTAGCACGACACAGAATAGGTAACGGCCCTCAGCAGTCTGTCCCAGGACGTAGTAAGCAGGGTTCTTCCCTGAGGCTTTGGCCCGCAAGACAAGCGACCGGCCAAAGCAAACCTCCTCTACCTCCTCGGGCTCTACTCCATGCTGCGCAATGTGGTCCACTCGATCGTCGGGCCAGGCCAGCTCGAGAATCTTCATGCTCTGAACTCTATCGTAAGGTCACGATCCCCTTCCCCTCGTCCACCGTCACCACCTGATCGGCCGGCAGGTTCGTGAAGCGCTGCTTGGTGCCGCTCGGCCAGTCGATCTCCAGGGCTTGGACGGTTTTGTCCGGGCCGAGACCGAAGGTGGGGGCGAGCTCGCTCTGCGAGCAGTAGGAGGAGCCGCTGCGCACCATCGCCCACTGTTTGCCGCCGGTGCTCGTCACCCGCACCACGGCGCCGAGGCCGTCGCGAGTGGATTTGGTGCCCACCGTCTTCACCCGCAGCCAGTGGTTGCGGTTGCCGCCGTCGTTGCGGAAGACGTAGGCGGGGCCGTGATTGGTGGTGAAGACGACGTCCAAGTCGCCGTCGTTGTCGAGGTCGCCGTAAGCGGCGCCGCGGGCCACCATGGGACGGCGGAAGTCGGCGCCGGAGGTGGCGGCGACCGAGGCGAACTTCCCCTTGCCGAGGTTGTGGAAGAGGAGCGGCGGCTGCTTGTACTGCACGCGCGGCTGGACGCGGTTGATCTCCTCTTCCAGATGGCCGTTCGCGGCCAGGATGTCCGGCAGACCATCGAGATCGTAGTCGAAGAAGAAGACGCCGAACGTCAGAGTCAACAAGCTTGCCTGCCCAACGGCCGAGGCGGGCGCCTCGTCCACGAAAACGCCCTTCCCTTCATTGTGATAAAGGGCCAGCATTTCGTTGCTGAAGTTCCCCACCAGCAGGTGCGGCCTGCCCGAACGGTCGTAGTCGGCGGAGTCCACGCCCATGGCACCGCGCGCCGTTCCCTCTTCGGAGAAGGCGACGCCGGCTTCCAAGGCCTCGTCCTTGAACGTGCCGTTGCCCAGGTTACGATAGAGCTTATTGGGTTGTGTGTCGTTGGCCACGAAAAGGTCGGGCCAGCCATCGCCATCGTAGTCGAGCACGGCGACGCCGAGCGACTTGCTGGTGGGATCGGCGATGCCCGCCTTCTGGCTCACGTCCTCGAACTTGCCGTTGCCCAGGTTGTGATAGAGCTTCGAGGAAGTCCCTTTATAGGACTCCGGAGTGCAATACGATTTCGTCGCGCCGTCGAGCGAGCACCAGAGGTCCTTGTCGCGGCTCCACTGCACGTAGTTGGCGACGAAGAGATCGGCCTTTCCGTCGCGGTCGTAGTCGAGCCAGGCGGCGCTGGTGCCGAAGCTCACGTTCTTGATCCCGGAAGCGGCGGTGACATCCTTGAACTTGCCGCCCCCTTCGTTGTGGAACAGGCGGTCGCCGTCGAGAGAGGTGACGTAAACGTCCTCGCGGCCGTCGTTGTCGTAATCCGCCACGGCGACTCCCATGCCGTAGGTCTGCACGTCCAGCCCGCTTCCTTTGGTGACGTTGGTAAAGGTGCCGTTGTGATTGTTGTGATAGAGCGCGGGGAGCGACGTGCGCCCCCTGGGATCCCAGTCGCGGCCGTTGATCAACAGGATGTCGAGCCAACCGTCGCCGTCGGCGTCGAAGAGGGCGACGCCGGAGCCCAGGGTCTCGGGCAGGTATTTCTTCCCCGCCCGGCCGCTGTTGTGAGTGAACTTCACTCCCGAGGCGGCGGTGATGTCGGTGAACGTCACCGCTTTCGCAGCCGGCGCGGGGGGTGAGACCGGCGCCTTCGCCGCCGGTGCGGCGCCCAAGGCCAAAACAGGGATCAGCGCGGCGAGGGCTGATAGCAATCGTTTCAAGTCTCAACCTCCTACGATCGCATCCGCCGGCCGCGGAGCCTTGTCCAGGGGAACGCTCTCGTGGTCATGGATCATCTGGCGCTCGTTGTTGTCCTCGGGGCTCAGCATACGGCGCCGGGCGGTGATGGCCTGCGACGACTCCTCGGCCTTGAAGCGTTGGAAGAGCTTCGCCTCGCGCTCCGCCCGCTGCGCATCGCCCAAGCCGCGGGCGGCGAGCATGGCGGTGTAGTGCATCTGCACGTCCTCGGGATCGACCGCGCACACCTGGTCGAGCACCCGGAGAGCTTCCTTATAGTGTCGCTGAAGGAAGAGGATGCGGGCGATCTGGTTGAGCACCACGCGGTCGCGTGGGAACTTCGCCGTCACCCGGCGGAGCGAGATCAGGGCGCCGTCGTAGTCCCCTTCGGCCTTCTGGATCATCGCCAGGAAGAAATAGCCGCGCGGCAGGTCGGCTTTGACCTCCAGGGCCTTCCGGACGTACGGCTTCGCCGTCTCCACCTCGCCTTCGCGGATGAGCGCGCGGGCGACGTTGAGCCAGCCGTCGGCATAGCCGGGCTCGGCTTCGGTAACCTTTTTGAAGGCGTACTCGGCACCCTTGAGGTCGCCCTGGAGCAGCAGGCCGATCCCCCAGTCGTTCCAGCGCTCGCGGTCCTTCGTCTCGACACGCGGCTGCCACTCCTTGCCGCCGCCGAGCGGCAGCTTCGCCTCGGCGCTGGCGACCGTGACGATGGGCAGGTCGGGAATCTCGCCCTTGACCTTGCCGGAGACGTTGGCCGGAACGTTGGTCTTGTCGAACGAATATTCTGCGCTGTTGAAATGCGCCGTGATCAGCCCTGGCGCCTGCCCCGCCTTGGGCTTGCCGGCGTAGGCGAACTGCGTGTAGTAGTGCGAGAACTTACGGTAGTTGAGCTTGGCCGTGAGGGTGATCGGTCCCACCGCATCGGCGGGGACCTTCACCCGGAAGTGGGCCACGTCGGCGGCGCCCGGAGGAATCAGGCGCACGTAGAGGACGCTGCGCGCCTGCCAGGCGTTGCGCTTGTTGATGGGGTTTCCCTCGCCGTCGAGCTGGTAGGAGCGGTAGAAGTGGGCACCCGGCTCCACTGGCCCCTTGCCGCCATCCTCCACCCGGCCGCTCCAGAAGACGACACGGCCGTTGGCGTCCTTGCCCTGAAGCTCCAGCCAGACGTCGAAGGAATCCACCGTGCCGCCGGGGAAAAAGTGACCGATGGCGCGGGTGCGGACGACGACGTCCACCCGCACCGTCGAGCCCGGCCCGATGGGCGGCGCCGACTTGTCGATGGGCGCCGCGATCTTCCCCACGTCGCGCAGCAGCACGCTCCCTCCCTGCTCCGCCTCCTCGCCCACGGCGAAGGTGGAGGCGAGCTGCGGCGCTTCGCTGCCAGCACGCCGCACCATGGCCGTCTGGCTTTTCGTGTCCTCCACCGGCGAAGCCGCGAAAATGTCGACGGTGACGAAACCCGACTTCAGGAACGCCTCCGTCACCGCCATCTGCTCCTTGTCTTGATTGACGTAGGCCAGGGCCGTATTCGCCGCCGGGAAACGGTGGGAGTGCACCTTGCCCCCCTTGTTCCCCGGGTCCTTCGAGTCGACGAGCGGCATGTGGCAATTCGAGCAGGTCTTCGACTCCGCCGGATAGTAGAAAGAGCGCGCACCCTGGCCGGAAACGCCGCTCGCCTGCCAGTTGTCGTAGTCGTTGAAGCCGCGGGACCAGCGGTAGGAGTTCACCGGCACGTCGAGGTGGACCTTGTGGCAGGAGGCGCAGAACTCGGCCGCGTCGTCACGCATGAAGGGCTTCATGAAGGTTTTCTTGTGCGGCTCGGGATCGAGATAGGTGAGGAAATGATCGGCCTTGCGGATGAACGGCTTGTCGCTGCTCAGCAACTGGTGGAGCGGCGGATACTCAATGGTGAAGCTGGCGTTGCCCATCGAGCTGTGGACGGCGGTGATGGCATGGCAGGAAGTGCAGGCGAGGCCGGCTTGGGCCTCCGGCGTGTCGATCTGCTCCTTGATGGGCCGGTCGAAACGGCCGTTGAAGAACACCGCGTGATCGTGGCAGCCGGCGCACCACTTGCTCGGCTGGGTGCCGATCGTATCCTGCATGTACTCGATCGATTTACGGTAGAACTGGTTGTTGAACGAGCCGAAATGGTGGGCCGAGCTGTTCCATTGCCTGTAGATGTCCTGGTGGCACTCGCCGCAGGCCGCCGAGTCCATGAAAAAGTTCGACGGGATCTTGGCCTTGGTGTTGGTGTTGGCGCCCGAGGGAAAGAAAGGCGATTTCGGCCCGCCCCCCTCCTCGTCCATGGAGGTGGGGACGACGAGCGGATTGCGGATGCGATCGTCCGGATTGGGGTTGGCCTTGCGATAGAGCGCCGTGGCGGCGGGAAGAAGCACCAGGAGCGCCACGGCCCCCGCGAAGGCTTGGCGAAAGCGCCGCCAGTTGCCCCCGAGCTCCCCGCGGCGCCAGACCCAGATGCCCAGGGCCGCAACCCCGAGGCCGGCGGCCGCCACGTGCACCCAGTAGATGGGGCGGTTCTGCAGCACGTTGCCGTCGATCGCCAGCCACAGCCCAGCCAGCAGCGCCAGCAGGAAGAGGACGGCGGTGGGCACGATCCCCTTCCGCAACTCAGGGCGCCGGGCCAGGAGGACGGCGAACGCCACCGCCAGAGCCAATCCCAGCACCAGGTGCAGGAGGACGTTCAGCATGTAGAAGATGGTGGGCGAGGCGAAGGCCGAAACGTAGGCGGTGTTCACCAGCAGCGCGATGAACAGGAGGGCCGTCCACCTCAGAAAAGCGTTGGGTCGGATCTCCATTCTCCTCCTCCTTCTGGGCTCAGGAACGGGACGGCGAGAGTCGCTGCCACCCGGTTCCATAGCAGCCACTTTGCAGATGATAGCCGCTCGGGAGCCGGACGCCCGAATTGGAAGCTGGATCTAGAGATCCATAAAAGTACGGTTTAGCGCACGTGCCAAAACTTGTGCTGCTGCACCGAGAGCCGCCACGGGGGATTTTCCTTGCAGAGGCGGATGCACCAGTCGAGGGTGCGCGGGTCGACGTCCGCGCCCTCGAAGGCGGGAGAGATGAGGTAGTGGTCGGCCTCCACCACCGTCTTCGGCACGCCCTGGCCGTACCCGCGGACGTACTTGACCTCGTGCGCGCGGCGCTGGCGGATGGCGTGCTCGGCCACCTTGGGGCTGACGGTGATCCAGTCGATCCCCGGCGGCAGCTCGACGCTGCCATTGGTCTCGATGGCCAGCTCGTAGCCGGCGGCGTGGAGTCCGTCGATCAATTCAGCATCGGCTTGAAGAGCCGGCTCCCCTCCGGTGAGGATCACCCACCGGCACTCCTCCGAGAGCGCGCGCAGCTCGGCAACGATCTCCGCCAGCGGCAGCCAGCGGCCGGACTCGAATTCGGTGTCGCAGTCGAAGCCATGCGTCTCCACCCGGCACTCCAGGTTGCAGCGGGAGAAGCGCAGGAACAGGTTGGGGGTGCCGGCGCGCACTCCCTCCCCTTGCAGGCTGTAGAAGATCTCGTTGACCCGGTAGCGCTCCACGGGGTTACTCTACACGGCTTTGCGCGGGCGCTGCGCACTTCGAGCGTAATGGCGTAGACTCTCTACTGTGAAGACAGAAGATCCGGTCATCGAGTCCCTGAAAAAGGCGCTGAGCGGGCGCCAAGACGTCCGCCTGGCCATTCTTTTCGGGTCTCGCGCCCGCCGCGGCAAGGCCCGTCCGGATTCCGATGCGGACGTGGCCGTCCTAACCGAAGAAATGAACCTGCTGAAACTGGCAACGGACCTCAGCGTCGCCGCCGGAGTCGAAGTGGACGTCGTGAGCCTCCATGACCCGGGTTATCCCCTCCTCAACGCGATTCTTAGAGATGGCCTCCTTCTCCACGAAGCAAAGCGGGGCGAGGCAGCGATCTGGAGGTCGCGGGCGTGGCTCCAGGCCGAGACCGACCGCCCCTGGTTCGAACGGATGCGAGACGCTTATTTACGGCATCTTGCTGGGGTACACCCCACTGCCAAGGCGTCACCGTCCCCCTCTACCGTCGCCGGCCCCTCCCCACTGTAGAGATGGGATGAGAAGGCCAACCTCCTGTGACGCAGTGTCAGAATACTGGCCTGCAAACAGGGTAATCGCGCGGCTAGACGCGAAAGGAGGTTGACCGTGATTGAGCTTAGCAAAGT
>DASUEN010000221.1:0-68189 GCA_036275055.1 Thermoanaerobaculia bacterium | reverse complement strand
GGCTGGGTTTGATGGGCCTACCCCCATGCTTACTTGCGCTTGGCCTCCCGGCTCGGCGGCGGCGGCTTCGGCTTGTCTTCCGTCTTGGGCTTCTCCGGCTCGCGGGTCCTCTCGGGCTCGCGGGCACGCTCCGGCTGGGGCGGCTTCTGCGGCTCGCGGGCTCGCTCCTGGCGCGGCTGGTCCTGCTCGCGGTTACGCGGCTCCGTCTTCGGCTTCTCCGGATCCGGACGCGTCCACGTGGGCTTGGCGTTGTCCGCCGGCGGCCGGCGGTTGGTGTTGTCGTCCGCCGTGGGCCGCTCGCGCCGCAGCGGCTTTTCGTCCGTACCGTTGTTGCGCGGCGGCTTGGGCGTGCTGCCGTCGTCGGTGGGCGCCGGCCGGCCGGGCCTGTTGGGGCGCTCGGCACGGTCGACGCTCGCGGGACGGTCCGGCTTGGGCGCGCCGCCGTCGACGTTGGGGGCCGGGCGGCCCGGGCGATCCACGGCGCGGGTGCGTCCGCCGTTGTCGACCGGCTGGCCGCTATCGACCGGGCGTCCGCTGTCCACGGGGCGGCCTCTATCCACCGGGCGTCCGGTGCGCGTGGGCTTGTCGGCGGTCTCCACGCGGCCGGGGCCGGCGCCGTGGGTCTCTGGAGGAGCCTGGCTGGGCCGGATGGGCTTCTCGCCGCGGCCGTTGCGGGCCTCGCGCCCCTCACGGCTCGGCTTGCCGAGGGTCTCCGGCTTCAGCGGCGTGCCGTCGAGGCCGTGCCCGGGGCGGTCCACCGCGACCGTGCGGACGATATCGGTGGGCAGCTCGGGCCGGCGGGCGATGAACGGGGTCACGTCCGGCACGTCACGCCCATGGGCGTTGCGGTCGCGGCCATCGCGGCCGTCGGGGCCGTTGGGACGCACGTTCAAGGCGTTGAGCATCGTGCCGTGGTCGCGCCAGGTCGAGGGCCGCAGGGGGCGGGTGTCGGTGGTGATGACGCCCCGCTCCAGAGGACCATGCCCCCGCACGCGATCGAGCGGCACCGCGAAGCGCTGCACGTCGCGACGGCCGTCCCAGTAACCCTGGCGGTAGCCGGCGCGATAGCCGTCGCGGAAGTAGCCGGAGCCCACGAAGTTCCAATGCTCGTAGAGCCCCCAGTCGCCCCCCGCCCAACCGTACACCCCGGAGCGGAAGCCGAACTCGACGCCGAAGCGGGAGCCGTAGAAGCTGGTATAGAAACCCGTGGGGCACCAACCCACGTAGCTCGGCCCCCAGTACCAGTAGACCCACGCCGGCGACCAGACGTAGCCGGGCTGCCACAGCCAGCCTTGCCCCTCCAGGTAGTTCCAGCTCCCATAGTGGAAGGGGACCCACCCCCACGGCTCGTAGGCGATCCAGGTGAGGCCGGCGGGCGTGTAGGCCCAGCGGCCGTGCCAGTAGGGACGCCAGCCCGCTTCGACCCGCGGGCGCCAGTAGCGGGTGCCTTCGACGTCGACCCACGAGCCGTAGCTGGCGAGCGACGCCGACTGGTAGCTCAGGCTCTCGTCCACGCCGTCGTTTGCCGCCAGCCGTTCGGCCGAAGCGGCCTCGTCGTCGAGGCGGCGCGCCCAGCGCTCCAGCGAATCGACGGCCCCGGCCTGGCGTACCTCGATGCCCGCTTCCCGATCTTCCCCTTGACGATCGCCGCCGCTCTCGACCACCGCTTCCTCGTCGGCCTTCACGGTCTGCTGGTCCTGATCGGTGACCACCTGGGCCGTGCCGCGGCGGACCACCACCTGGCTGAAGCCGTCGCGCTCGGCGGTGATGCGGAAGATGCCGTAGTTCTGCACGTAGATCGTGGAGTTGGGAGTGTCGACGCGCGGCAGCTCGTCGCCCAGGGAGTCCTGGAGGACGGCGAGCTGCACGTTGCCTTCGATCAGGCGGATCACCGTGGCCTGGTCGTCGCGGTCGGTCTCGCCGGCCTGGCGCTCCACCACCAGCTCGCTGCCGCCATCGACGCGCAGCAGGTTGTGATCGGCGAGGACGATCTCGGCATGCCCGCGCGCGGGCACGTAGAGGTGATCCCCGGCGAGCACCGGTTGATTGATCTCGGCGTTGGCGCGCTCGCCGTCCGCCGGGGTCAAAGCGACTGCGCCCTCGACGGTGCGCAGGTATCCATAACTGCCCGTCACGGCGGCCGCAGGCACCGCCAGGGCCAGCGACAGCCCCACGACGAGCGACAGAGGGAACAGGACGGTCTTGATGACGGTCTTCATGGCGTTTATTCTCCTGGTCGGGCGACTTGCCTCGCCCCTGTGAAGAGCAACTTCCATTCCAGGGCCTGCATTCCTCTGGGAAGCGGCCCGGGGCAGGGGGGGTTCCGCGGCCTCCGCAGTGAAACAGCAGACACGGGGAGGCTCCGCGTAGCGGTGCTCCTGGCTATAATGGGCCGCACTTGGCAGGCGGTGGTGTCCACCTCAGGCGTCACGGGCGTCCCCCGCGGCCAGGGTGCGCTCCCGCCGCGATACCTGGTTTGGGGATATCGGGTATCTTGGGGACAAGGGTTCGGGGGATAGCGACGCGTGGCGATCAAGTGGTTCGGCGCCGGCAAGAAGCAGCCGGAGACCCGGGAGCTCAGCATCGACGACCTCATCGTGCTCGAACGGTACGAGGAGGCGGGGGAGCGTCTGCGGGTGCGGCTGAAGGACAATCCCAACGATCTTCACTCCCACCTGAAGCTGGCGGAGGTCTACACCGAGCTCCGGCAGCTCGAGAAAGCCGTGGACGAATACGGGTTCGTCGCTGAAGAGTACGCCGAGGACGGCTTCTACGACAAGGGGATGGCCCTCCTCTCCAAGGCGATGAAGCTCGCTCCGGCCGACCCTTCGCTGCGCGGCCGGATCGAGAAGCTGCAGCGCGAGAAGGACCTGGAGCACGTGCGCACTCTCGCCCTGGAGGGGTTGCAGAAGACCGGCAGCTCGATGCTGGAGCTGCGCCGGCTGTGGCACCACCTCGCCGCCGGCAGCCTGGTGCAGCACCTCTCCGGCGACCAGCTCAAGCGGCTGTTCTCCACCATGGAGCTGGTGCACCTGGAGCCTCGCACCGAGATCGCCCGCCAGGGAAGCAAGGAGGCGTTCCTGCTGTTGATCGTCACGGGCGCCGTCGATGCCACGATGCCGGAGGGCGGGCGGCAGGTCCTGCTGCGCAGCTTCTCGACCGGCGACGTCCTCGGCGAGGCGGTCTTCCTGGAGCGTGGTTTCTGGCCGGCCGATTATCGCGTGACCGAGCCGCTGGTGGCGCTGAAGCTCACCCGCGCGGGCCTGGAGGAGTGCCTGGCCGGCAACCCCGATCCCCGGGGCTTCCTGGAAACGCTGCGCGAGCAGCACAACGACCGTGAGATCGCGGCCACGGTGCGGCGTCTGCGGGGCGGAGTCTGATGGCCATCCTCGCCATTCGTATCTATCCTGACCCGGTCCTGCGGGTGAAGTGCCGCCCGGTGGCGGAGTTCGACGCCCATCTCAGGAAGCTCGCGGCGGACATGGTGGAGACCATGCACGCCGCCCCCGGCGTCGGGCTCGCGGCGCCGCAGGTGGGGGTCGAGCTGCGCCTCGCCGTGGTGGACACCTCGGTGGGGGAGGACCCCTCGCAGGTCCGCGTGCTGATCAACCCCGAGGTGACCGAGCGCTCGGGCCTGGAGTCCGAGGTCGAAGGGTGCCTCTCCCTCCCCGGCATCAGCGACAAGGTGGACCGCCCGACCCGCATCGCCGTGCGCGCCCAGGACCTGGAAGGGCGCCCCTTCGAGCTCGAAGCCGAGGGCTACGCCGCCCGCGCCATCAGCCACGAGATCGACCACCTGGACGGCATCCTCTTCACCGATCACCTGCGCGGCCTGCGCAAAGAACGCGCCCGCAGGCAGCTCAAGAAGCTGGCGGACGAGATGCAGGTGCACGCATGAGGCGCGCCCTCCTCGCCGCCCTCGCCCTCCTCGCCCTCGCCTGCGGCGGTGGTGGTGGCGGCGGCCCCACCGCGCCTACGACGCCCACGCCGCCGCCGCCGGGGATCGCCTTCACGGCCACGGGATCGCCGGGGGCGAACGCCATCTTCCTGGCCAACAATGAGCTCACCACGGCGACCACGCTGGTCCTCGAAGTGCGGGCCAGCCAGGTCACCGACCTCTATGGCGTGGCCTTCGACCTCAGCTATCCCAGCGCCATCCTCCAGTTCTCGCGCGCCACGCCGGGGGCCTTCCTGGGCGGGGGGAACGGTTCCGTGCAGGCGGTCGTTTCCACCCCGGGCACCCTGGTGGTGGGAGGGAGCCATCTCGGGGCCGTCCCCGGCGCCACCGGCTCCGGCGTGGTGATGACGCTGGAATTCACCGCCACCGCCGCCGGCCAGGGAAACTTCACCTACGCCCGCAACTCGGCCTTCAACTCCACCGGCCAGACCTTGAGCGGCGTCTCCTGGCTGGGCGGCTCCGTCGTGGTCACCCGCTAGCCAACGCCCAGACCTTCTTCGAGCGAACGAAACCGACATGACCCCAGAGCTCGTGCTCTTCAACACCCTCGGGCGCAAGCTCGAGCCCTTCCACCCCCTCGTGCCCGGCGAGGCCCGCATCTACACCTGCGGCCCCACCGTCTACAACGAAGTCCACATCGGCAACCTGCGCACCTTCGCCTTCCAGGACCTGCTGCGGCGCAGCCTGCGCTACCTTGGGTACGACGTCACGCAGGTGATGAACCTCACCGACGTGGACGACAAGACCATCCAGGGCGCCCACAAGGCCGGCATCTCGCTGCCCGAGTACACCGAGCCGTTCGTCCGCACCTTCCTGCGCGACCTGGAAACCCTCCACATCGAGCGCGTCGAGCACTTCCCCAAGGCCACCGAGCACGTGGCGCAGATGATCCAATTGATCGAGACCCTGGTGGCGAAGGGCTACGCCTACGAGAGCGATGGCTCCGTCTTCTTCAGCATCGGCAAGGACGAGGACTACGGCCGCCTCTCCGGCTTCGACCTCGACCAGGCGCGGCGCGGCGAGCGCGTGGCCTCCGACGAGTACGGCAAAGAGGACGTGCGCGACTTCGTGCTGTGGAAGGCCGTCAAGCCTGGCGAGCCGTCGTGGGACTCCCCCTGGGGGCCGGGGCGGCCCGGCTGGCACGTCGAGTGCTCCGCCATGAGCATGGAGCTGCTAGGCGAGACCTTCGACCTCCACTGCGGCGGCGTGGACCTGATCTTCCCCCACCACGAGAACGAGATCGCGCAGAGCGAGAGCGCGACGGGGAAGCCCTTCGTCCGCACCTGGCTCCACTCCGAGCACCTGCTGGTGGACGGCCAGAAGATGTCGAAGTCGCTCGGCAACCAGTACACCTTGCCGGACCTCCTCGCCCGCGGGCTCTCGGCGCGGGCCCTGCGCTACCTCTTCCTCTCCGTCCACTACCGCCAGAAGCTCAACTTCACCTTCGACTCCCTGGACGGCGCGGCAGGTGCCTTGCGGCGGGTGGACGAGATGCGCTTCCGCCTCCACCACGCGGAAGAGAAGGGTGGCCCCGATCCCCGCCTCGCCGAAGCCGCCGAACGGCTGAAGGGTGACTTCACCGCGGCCCTTAGGGACGACCTGAACGTCGCCGTGGCCCTGGCGGCCGTCTTCGCCTTCGTCAAAGAAGTGAACGTGGCCATCGAGGAAGGCCGGATCGGCCAAGGGGACAAGCCGCGGATCGTCGCCGCCCTGGCGGACGCCGACCGCGTCTTGGGCGTGCTCGACGCGAGCGCCTGGGAGACCGGCGCCGGCGAGGATGACTCCGCCGAGATCGAGCGCCTGATCGCGGAGCGCAAGGCGGCGCGCGAGCGCCGCGACTGGGCCGCCTCCGACCGCGTCCGCGACGAGTTGGCGGCGCGGGGAATCGTCCTGGAGGACACGCCGCAGGGGACGCGGTGGAAGAGGAAGTAGGGGGACGATGAGCCCCGACTTCCGCGAGCAGCCTCACGCCCGGGCGCGGGGGAAGGTGGGGGAGGACGATGCCGCCGCCTGGCTCACGGCCCAGGGGTACGAGATCCTGGCCCGCAACCTGGTGAACCACGGCGGGGAGATCGACGTGGTGGCCAGGGACGGCACCATCCTCTGCTTCGTCGAGGTCAAAGCGCGGGCCGGCGACCGCTACGGTCCGGCCGTCGAGGCCGTGACCTTCGCCAAGCAGCGCCGCCTCTCGCGGGCGGCCTCCCTGTACCTGGTGGCCCGCGGCTGGCACGGCCGCCCCTGCCGTTTCGACGTCCTGGGGCTCGACCGGGAAGCCGGGGGCTGGCGCTACACCCTGGTCAAGAACGCCTTCCCCTTCAATCCCGGTCCCGCCCGGCGCCGCTGGTAACCGCCGGAGGGCGGGGGGAGGCCTCCCCCCGCCGGGTACAGGGGTGTACCCGCCGGGTACGGGGGGCTCCCCGCTCGTCCGGCCGCTCCCCCGGCTTGACAGCCCCGCCCGGCCTGACTATCCTTTGCGAGCCTGTTGGGCGGGAATAGCTCAGTGGTAGAGCACAACCTTGCCAAGGTTGGGGTCGCGGGTTCAAATCCCGTTTCCCGCTCCAGATCGAGACCTTTGTGAGACCGCGGGCGCCTCTTTCCGCGTTCTGCTAGACTTTTGGGGCCGCGCAACGCGGCCCAGCCCCTCCCCGGGCGACGTAGCCAAGTGGTAAGGCGAGGGTCTGCAAAACCCTTATTCAGCGGTTCGAATCCGCTCGTCGCCTCCAAAGTCCCTCCATCTTCCACGAACCATCGCTTCGGATAGCTGCTTCCGGGGCTGTCGTGCCTAGTGCGATCTCCATACGCGCGGCGCTGGTCTTGGTCACCTGTGATGGCCTCGAAATTTTCCGCAAGGAGATGGGCTCGCTTTTTTTGATATACTGCACCTTTGAGTGTAGGCACTAGATTTTTTGGAATGGGAACCCTTCGGAGTTCCACCGGCGGAGGAGCGTAATCTCCTCAGGGCGACGAGGGGGCCCTGTACTGAGCAAGAAAGGAGCTCTTGATGAAAATCCCAGGACGTAGGTCCCTCGCAGTCGTCTGTTTCCTCATCCTCGTGGGGGCGGTAGTCTTCTCAGCTACCTCGACCCTCGCAGCCAAGCCCGAGAGGGCTATGCTGCCCCAAGTCGCTGGCGTGGTAGTCGCGTGTGGTCCCGATGACACCCCTCCCGAGCACTACGACCAACATGAAATCGTGATTGGCTCTCTGGGTACTTTTACAGAAGTTGGTACCGGTGCTCCATCCCAAATCATGGTCGAGGTCGGCAACCAGTTCCTCGCAAAGAGTGGCCAAAAGACTGTGCCTCTCAAGATCGTCTCGATCGGTGGGACTGGTTTTGCGGAAGGACTGGGCGCGACACGCTTCTGGCTCGATGCGACCCGGCCCGTGACCAGCGCCATCTGGGAGAAGCAACTTGGCACAGAGTTCCCGGCTATCCAGGAGATGCGTTTCCATTTCTTTTACACCATGGAGGCCATGCCGGGGAAAGTCTTTCGCTCGGTCAATCCAGCCGTTATGCGTAGCGACGATGTCCGGGCTTTCCCTCCTCCACCAGGCACGGTGTACCACCTCGCCAAGGCTGTCGACCTCGAAGACGCCAGTGAGCCAGGTGTCGTCATCGGCCGGATCGTGTCCAACCGAGTGGTCATTCCGAAGTCAAGGGTAAGCCGCGAGCCAGTGCTGCGCGGAGCCAACTGAGAAACTATGACCCAGTGACCTTCGCCCTTGGCCGGTGAGGCGGAGGTCCGTTTCATCCAACTGCCATGAAACCTCATATCGACCCGCTTGCTGACGACTGCCAGGAAGGAGAGGACGGCAGAGTAGCCCGTCTATCTCACTCGAGGCTTCCTGCCTCGAGTGCGAAGATGGAACGTCGCATGGCGACGCTCTTTCTGTTGGCTTTGGTCCTGATCGCTTGGCAGGCGCTGCGGACGAAGCCTTTGGGGCCGCCCTCCTTGGAGATCGTTACGAAAAAAGGCGAACAGCTATTGCCTGTCGCAGTGCCTTCATGGCGTTCGGATCCTGACCTGCCCCTCAAGCTTCCAGAGCGCCTTGCATTTCTCAAGGAGCGGGCATTGCTCTGGCCAGGAGTGGGTAACATGGAGGGCCTATCTGACTGCCAGGTTTTCGTGCGCCTGTCTCCCCAACACTGGGCTTGGCGCCCCGCCTCTCTGATCCAAGTTCAGCAATGGCTTGGGACGCGAAGAGCGGGAGGATCTGTAAAAGCGTGGCAGCTTTTACATTTTCCTGCCGTATCTTTCCTCGACGACGACGACGGAGACGGCGATCCGCTCGACGCGCGAGAGTTGCTTGAGGCGGGCCCGGGGGCCGAAGTGGAGGTCTTCTGCGGGTCGGCTGCCCCACCGTCTGGAGGCCGTCCTTGAGGCTCACCGTGCGCAAGGGGCGATACTGCCTAAGCGCTGCACTGTGCGTGGGTTTATTTGGGCTCCTCGCCGCTACCCACTCCATCCGCGATCTGCGGATCCGCGTCAACGACCTCGACTTTCTGTCGGCTAACAGCCCTGTGCTGGCCGCGGACCAGGCGATTCGGGAACACTTCGGCTCAGATGAGCGGTTGATCATCGCTTTCGAGGGTATTGAGAGGCAATGGTCTGATCCTGAGTTCCGGCAGGACCTCGCTTTCTTCCTGAAGCAACTCACCCGAAGCCATAATATCAGCCAACTCCTCCTCGACCGACTCTTCCGACCCCACTTCGATGCCCGAGATACCACCTCCGAGCCCTACTTCCTTCATCCCCCTGACCGGCCCTGGATTGAGCGCGCCTTGGCAGTCACGGCGGTGAGAGGACAGCTAGCTGCGGGCCGGTCGGGGCGGACAGCTTTCCTGGAGTTCCCAGCGCTGTCGGCCTCGGGGGTGGCTAGCATCGAGCAGCGCGTACGGGAAGCTGCTGCCCGGCTTGATTCTCAAAGGCCAGGGGCCTATCGGGTTCGTGTGTTTGGTCGCCACGTGGTCCTCAACAGTCTGGGCAAGGCGATCTTCGACGATTTAAAACGCCTTCTGCCCTGGAGCTTTTTGATCATTGCCCTGCTTTTCTGGGGGATGTTCCGATCCTGGGTACTGGTAGGGTTGATACTGTTTCAGTCGGGAGTGACCGTTGCTCTGACCCTAGCCATCCAGGCGCGACTGGGACATCCACTCTCGCTCATGACTGCAATTATTCCGGTGCTCATCACAGTGCTCGGAATCGCCGACGAGATTCATTTCTTCGATACCTTTCTGACCTTGCGCTCCGAGGAACCGTTCCGGTCGGCCCCCGCCCTGGCCTGGGAGACGTTGCGGCGACTCTTCTTCCCTTGTACGGCGATCACTCTGACCACGGTAATCGGATTCGTTTCATTCTGGGCCACGGAGGCGCCGGCTCTGCAAGTCTTCGGCCTGATAGCAGGAATCGGCTTGGCCGTCTCCTGGCTGATCAGTGTCACGCTCGTGCCTACGGTCCTCGCCGTGGTGCCAATTCGAGTCCGGCCGCGCCGGAGGAGTAGAACGCGCCGCCTGCCAACCTGGTTTCTGCACCCGGCGTTTCTGGCGATCCTCTCCCTCGCATTGATCCCGGGTATTGTACGCCTGCATATAAACGATGGTTGGACACGCAACTTCCGACCCACTCATCCGATTGTCCAGGATGTCCGCTGGTTCGAAAAGGAGTCGGTCGGACTCTACCAACTCGATCTAATGCTGGTGCTAAAGGATGAGCATCGGTGGACGGAGCCTACAAAACTTGTCGCCCTCGCGCGCCTGCAACGGGAGATCTCAGCATTTCCCGAAGTGACGGCCTCGCTCTCGCTTCCAGACCTGCTCAGGGATCGTGCTTGGGAGCTTGGGGAGCCAGCCGCACCGAGGCCGCCGCTCCCTTCCAAGCAGTCGGAGGTCGATCGGCTCCTTGGCACATACGCTCTGTTCAACGAAGAGACCTTCGCTCGGATGTTCCTCGATCGTTCGGCGACGGCTACCCGCCTCATCTTTGCCGTGGCAAGCGATGACTATCGTACGGCGACCCGGGTGCGGTACGCTGTGGACAGTGCCATCCAGAAGACGTTCCGCCAGGGAGAAGTAGAGTCACGGGTGGGGGGGAGCGCAGAGAGAGGGCGTGCCCTGATCGAATCCATTGTAGGCAATCAGGGGATCTCTGTCCTGCTCTCGCTGGGTGTCTCGCTAATCGTCCTTGGCTTCGCCTCGAGCCAGGGAGGGAAGGCCCTACGGTGCATCGCCGCCAACGCCTGGGCTTTGCTGCTGGTGTTGGGGACCGCAGGTTGGCTTGGCCTCGAAATGGGAGTGGCGTCGTCGTCATTCCTTGCCCTAGGGGTGGGGGTGGGGCTCGATTACGGCATCCATATGGCTTTCCACCACGAAGGGACAGCGGCGGACCACGATAGTGTCGTGCAGCGAGTGGCGGCTAACGTGTTCATAGTGAGTGCCGGCTTGTCTGTTATGATGCTGTCAGAGAATCCAACGATCGCCCAACTTGGTTTTTTGATCGTCGGCAGCCTAGTGGCCTCAGGTTACACAGCGGTTGTCATCTTCTCCCTGGACCGCAGAGAGAAAGCGCCCTCGATCACAAGTGCCGAAGAAATGAATACGCCACACCCCCTCCAAATAGAAGTTACCGCTCACCAGAATCCGTAGGAAAACGGACTATTTGTCGAGTCGTAGCCTGAGGTGGCGTAGATACTCGGAGTCCGGGAAGCCCGCCTGACGCCCTTGATGCAGGTTGCGTGGGGCTTACGCCGCCAGGCTTTATGCTGCCGACCCTTCGGGGCTGAGGTCGATCTGCTCTGTCATGGCGACGGCGGCTTCGAAGCTCCGATACTCCTCCTCGGTCCAGGTCCCCGCAAGGCGGGCGAGCCCGTTTCTCTTCGCGCCTACGGGCCTGAGCTTGAGAGCCTGCCGAAGCAGCTCGATCACGGTGCTCTCCAAAGGCTTGTGCAGCCGCAGGCTCTCGCGTTCTAGGGCCTCCAAGATCTCAGTGGGGAGGTCGTGGATCGTAATCTGTTCCATGCTTTGGGGCTCCCTGGTCCGCTCTATTCTACTCCACCCGCAGGCGATCCTGCCCAGGAGACCAGGAGCACGCGGGCCCGGGAGCTCTCTCCGCGGGCCCGCAACGTCAGCGCCCGCTTAGCAGCAGATGATGACCTCCGTGGTGTGCTGGTCCCAGCCGTTCGGACAGGTGCCGAAGTATTGGCGCGAGCAGTTGTCACCGTAGCGGCAGAGCTCGCCGTTCTTGTAGAACTCGTCGTAGATCCCGTAGTGGCAGACCCGGTCCGTCGGCAGCGGGGTGAGCACCCCCTCCAGCGGATCGAGCTTGGGCTCGGTGCTGACCGCCGGCGCCAGGTTCGCGCACTTCTTGGCCGGGATCAGGTCGGGGTTCGCGGGCGCCTGCTCGGCGCTCGCCAGGGCGGTGAAGCCGGCGCCGAGAAGCAGGGCGAGGAGTGTGGTGCGGGTGAGGCGGATCGCGAGGGTCGTCATGGCTGGCATTCTCCTTGTTCAAGGGGGTTTGAGATCGGATCTCTACAAGGAGGGTGCCGCGAGCACGGCAGGCCGTGACGGGCTTCCTGCCCTACACCCCCAACTTCTTCATCCGCCACCGCAAGGTATTCCGGTTCATCGCCAGCAGGCGCGCGGCTTGGGCTTGATTGCCTCCGAAGTGCTGGAGGACGTGGCGAATGTAGTCGCGCTCGACTTCTCCCAGGGTCTGGGAGGGCGGGACCGCGCCGGCCGGCGGCGCTTCGGCAGCGGGAAGGGCGGGGACGGCGGGGCCCAGCGAATCAGGCGGCGCCGCCAGCTCTTTTCCCGTCGAGAGCACCATCAATCTCTGAATCAGGTTCTGGAGCTCCCGCACGTTGCCAGGCCAGGGACGAGCCAGCAAATCCATCAGCACCGGGCGCGGGATGGATTCCACGGCGCGGCCGAGGCCGGTGTTGAATCGATCGATGAAATGGTAGGCCAGGAGCTCGACGTCCTCCCACCTTTCCCGCAGGGGCGGCAGGTGGATGGGGAAGACGCTCAGGCGATAGAAGAGGTCGGCGCGGAAGCGGCCGGACTGGACCAGCTCTTCCAGGTTCTGGTGCGTCGCCGCCACGATGCGCACGTCGACGTGGCGGTCCGTGGTCTCTCCCAGGCGGCGGTAGGTGCCGGTTTCGAGGAGGCGCAGCAGGCGCACCTGGAAGGCGGGGGAGGCTTCGCCGATCTCGTCCAGGAAGACGGTGCCGCCATCCGCCGCTTCGAAGAGCCCCACCTTGTTTTCGAGCGCTCCCGAAAAGGCGCCTCGCCGGTGGCCGAAGAGCTCGCTTTCGAGAAGGGTGTCCGGCAGCGCTCCCGCGTTCTGGCTCAAGAACCGGCGGCTGCGGCGCGCGCTGTTGTAGTGAACGGCGCGGGCGGCCAGCTCTTTGCCGGTGCCCGTCTCGCCCGAGATGAGCACGGTGACGTCGCAGGGAGCCACCTGCCGGATGGCCTCGCAAACCCGGTGCATGGCGGGGCTGCGGTAGAGGATGTTGCCGATTCGAAAGGATTCCTCGACCGAGCGTTGGAGCAGGAAGTGATCTTCCTGCAGCTTTTGATGCAGCCGGGCGTTTTCGAGCGCGATGGCGGCCTGGGCGGCGAAGGCCGAGAGGATGGAAACGTCGAGCTGGTGCACTCGGTGGCTGGCGGAAGAGGTGTCGAGGTAGATGACGCCGATGATCCGGTCGCGCACCCGCAGGGGAAGGGCCAGGATGGCCTGGAGACGAAGCTCCAGGATGCTCGCCTGATCCCGGTGCGCGGAGGCGGGCGCGTCCTCGATGACGATCACCTGCCCCGTTGTCAAAGCGCGCAGGGCCACCGAACGGCTGACCCGGAATTCGAGGTCCACGAGCTCTTCCTTCTCCAGGCCCAGAGCAAGCTCGATGCGCAGCTCCTGGTTTCCGCCGGTTCCGTCGGCCAGCAACAGCGCTCCCCGTTGCGTACCCGTCCACTCCAGGACGTAGTGCAGGATCCGGCGCAGGGCCACGGTGAGGTCGAGGGTGGAGATCTCCTGGCTGATCGTCACCAGGCGTTCCAGGGCGACGGCCTTCTGCCCCAGGCTGCCGAGGCCTGTGCGCTGGGCTTCTCTCAAGGAGCGTAGGACGTCGGTGTTGCTGGGGTCGGTCATGGCTTCGTCCCTCGGCCCAGGCTCAACCGGCGATTGAGCTCCAGGGCGGCTGCGATTTCCTCATGCTGCCGGCAATACGCCGCGCGGTCTTCGTCTGACATCGGGTGCAAGGTCTCGCCCAGCGCGGCCAGGCATTCGATCAACAAGATTTGCCCTTCTGTAGTACGCCCTTCGGCCAGGCAAGCTTTCGCTTCTTGAAAGAGGTTGGGCCAGGAGGCGGGGGAGCCCGGGGTCGAGCTTTCCGCTTCTCCGGAGGGTACCGTGGAAAGCAGCAAGAGCGGGGAGGAGGGGAGCGGCCGGGAATCTCCGCCGGAACGCAGCGCCCGCAGCAGTGCGCTCAGCTCTTCCGCCGACCTGGGGCGGTCCGCACGGGAGAGGGCCAGCATCCGTGTGAGGAGCTGTTCGAGCGCGGCAGGAACGTCGGGGCGCCGTTGCCGCAAGGGAACGAAGGTCCCGCTCTGGATGCGCAGCAGCAGCGAGCCGTCCGGTCCGGCCTCGAAAGGCAACTGACGGGTCAAGGCCTCGTAGGCCACGACGCCCAAAGAATACAGATCGGAGCGGGCATCGAGCGGCCGCCCCCGGAGCTGCTCCGGCGACATGTAGGCCGGCGTGCCGTCGAGGCTCGCCGGCGAGGTGGGAGGCTCGGTCCCGATAGGCTGCGCCAGGCCGAAGTCCATCAGCTTGATCCGCGGCCGCCAGCCGTGCGCCACCGAGGAGGCGAGGTCGCCGGGCTCGAGCAGGAAGAGGTTGGCGCTTTTGAGGTCGCCGTGCACGAGCCCGCCGGCGTGCACGTGGGCCAAGGCGTCGCAGGCGGCGAGGAGGATCTCGATCACGATTGCGGGCGCCAGGGGGCCCTCTTGCCGCACGTAGCTGCTCAACGGCATGCCCTTGAGCAGCTCCATGCTGATGTAGCCGCGGTCGCCCACCGCGCCGGTTTCGAAAACCCGCACCACGTTGGGGTGCTCCAGGCGGGTCAAGACCTGGGCTTCGCGCAGGAAGCGGAAGCGCAGGTCCTCGCGGTCGCTCCATCGCGGGTGGAGCACCTTGAGGGCCACGTGTTGGCCGGTCACGGCGTGGCGCGCGCGGTAGACGACTCCCATGCCGCCCTGCCCCAAGGTGTTCTCCAGGACGAACGGCCCGAAGAAACGCTGGTTCTTCCAGCGGCTGAGCCGCGAGTCCATGCCGGCGAAAAGGGTGAGGGCGCCGCAGAACCCGAGGACGTGCAAAACGTGAGGCGCGGCCCGGCGCTCCGCGGCAAGCTCTCCGGCCACCAGCAGATACGTGATCAGAAACCCGGCCGTCAGGCTCCACCGGGGCACGAGCAGGCGCGCCTGAAGCCGCCGCGCCAGGGGTCCCCGCCAGAGCGCGAGGGCCAGGGTTGCGAAGACGAGCTTGCCGATTTCCAAAGGAAGACTTGCGGCGAGCCACGCGCGTTGCCCCCATTTCAGGGATAGCAACCCTTGGCGAATCCCGAAAGGGCTCTCATAGATATCGAGGGTGCGGCCCGTGTGGATACCGCGCTCCACCACCCGGCGGCCGCTGGGGAAGAGGACTTCGACGTCGTAGAGCCGGCTCCCATCGACACCAAAATGGAGCTCGCTCAGGTTCTGCTGCGCGAGCGCAGGGAACCCGACCCCCATCTGTTGATAGCCGCGCAGAAACGAGACCCCTCGCCGGCCGGCTTCATAGATCCACACTTGAGACCCCGAACCGGCGCGGTTGCTGCGGTCCCCGTGCAGGTGGAGCTTGAGGAAATTCGTGTCGTTCTGGCTGTTTTCCAGCACCAGGCTTCCCTCGCGCCGAGCGAGGAAAAGATCGAGATCGCCGTCGCCGTCGAGATCAGCGAGCACGGCGGCGTCTCCCGACAAACCTTCCAGACCGCTCCCGTTCGTGACATCGCGAAAAGCTTTGGACCCCGGGCTTTGGGACAGAAGGTGCAAGGTGGGCTGGTAGTCCTTTACGGTCTGCACGAGAATCTCGGGATAGCCGTCGTGGTTGAGGTCTCCCACCGTCAGGAAGCCGCCTGCATAAGGATTGTTTTCGAGGACTGGCAGGAGATCCCGGTCGCGGTGGAACCGGCCTTTGCCGTCGTTGACGAAGGCGGCCAATTCACTGCCGAGGAGGACCACGTCGAGGTCCCCGTCCCGATCCAGGTCCACGAGGAGGCCCTGGGCAGTCAGGGTCCAGGAGGGGGGTAGCTCCAAGCCGGAATCGCCGGGAGCCTCCCGGAATCGCCCGCTTCCATCGTTGAGCAGAACGATCAGGTGGTCTTTTCCGGGGAGGATGGCATCGAGGTCCCCATCGCCATCCAGGTCTCCCCAGAAGGCGCCCAGACGCCACGTTTTGCCCTCGGAGCCCAGGCTCGACGGCTGGAAGCGGCCGCCTCCCCGATTGTGATAGATCCGGCTGGGGGACCGCTGGCTGCGGGCCAGATGGAGGTCCATCAGGCCGTCGCGGTCCAAGTCCAGGAGAAAGACCGCGTCGAAGCTCCCCGGGCTGCCCTCGGTCCGTAGCGTCTCGGCAGCCGCAAAGGTGCCGCGGCCCGAGTTGCGCAGGATCCGAAGCCCGAACGGTTCCCCCAGGAGCACCGCATCGGGGGCTCCATCGCCATCGGCGTCACCCCAGGCCCACGCGTTCAAGTAGGGGGCGTCTTGACGAGAGGCCGTCAGCAAGGGAAAACGAGAAGACTCGCTGAAGTGGCGCGGTCCTTCCTGGAAGAACAGGTCGATACCCCCTTCGCCTTGCGACACCAGGTCGAGGTCGCCGTCACCATCCAAGTCCAGCACGGCCGCTCCATAGCTCGGTTTTCTGGCCATGGAGTAGCCGGCCCACCGCGACTGGTCCTGGAAGCGGGGGACCTGCCTGGTCGAGGTCTCCGCATGGCCATGCAACAAGACCCGGTCGCCGACGATCCAGCCCTCCTGCGCGGAGGTCATCACGACGTCCTGCAGCAGCGAGCCTGGGACCGGAGTCGGCTGCGGAGACCAGTGGGTCCCGTCATAGCGAAGGAGGATTCCCTCTCCTCCCACTGCCCAGCCGTCCGAGGGCGACACCATGTCGATGCCCAGGAGGTCGAAAGCCGTCGGACGAACGATCTGGCTCCACCCCTCACCGTCATAGCAGGCGATCACTCCGTGGGTTCCGGCGAGCCAGAGGTGGCCATCCTGCTCCGTCACGTCGAGGGCGAGAAAGGCCTCGCTGGAAAGCTCCGGCGGAGGGGGAACGATCTGCCAATGCCCTCGGTGCCAATGGGCGATCAGGCCGAACCTGCCGGCTGCCCAGCCCTCTTCGGAGCTGAGCATCTTGAGAGCCATGACGTTTTTGCCCACGAGCTGTGACGCCTCTCCCGGGAGCTTTTCAAGCTGCCACCTGCCGGCCTTACGGTGGAGCAACTGGCCGTGGTTGCCACCGATCCAACCTTCTTCGGGGGAGCTCATGCTGATGGCTTGCGGCCACAATCCCGGGGCTCTCTCTTCGCTCCAGCGCTGGCCGTCGAAGTGCTGAATACGGAGATCTTGGCGATATGGGGACCTGGGGTGGTCATTGTCGGGCTCCGGATGATAAGGAGCCAGCCAGAGACCGCCCTCGGAGTCGGTGTCGAGGACGTAGGTGCGCTGGGTTTCCGGGGGGAGGACGCGGCTCGAAGACCAGGCCCCGCCTTGCTTGCGAAAGAGCAGCCCGCCCCCTTCCTCACTGCGGACCGCGTCGCCGCCGATCCACACCGTTCCGTCCCGCCCTACCACGAGCCGGCGGCGCCAGCCTCCTGGCGGCAGATCCCGCCGCTCGACGTTCCACACCACAGCCGGCTGCTGCGAGCCCGGGGGGGCTGCGAGCACGGGAAGTGGATGGAACGCCATCCAGAGCGCCAAGGGGATCAGGGGGAGGAGGGCTCGGGTCGGCAAACAGAGAGATCCTATTCATTTAGAGAGTACAACAACTGGCAGTGTGGGGCAGGAGGAGGTGCCGTCGAGGTCCGGGAATCCATAGAGAGCAACGCTTGAGCCAGTCGACCCGGAATTTGGGTTCGACGGATCAATCCTTTATTACTCATGGATTTGGCTCCCTTCTTGAGAAAAACAAGGGAGGAGCCGAGGTGACAACATGTTGTCACCTGCCAACCTGCTGTCATCAGGGATGGCGGCTGGCGGTCTGGGGGCTTCCTTGCCGGGCGGCATTGCCGTCCGGGAGAGACGTCCCGCCGTCATCGTGAAGTGCGGCGGTATCGTGGGCGGGCTGGGAACGTCTCTACGGGCACGTTGACGAAGAGTCAGGGTTTGACACAGCGCACTACGCGCCTGAGGGCGTTCTTGCGTCCCGTGGCAGGGGAGAAGGGATCTTCCGGGTGACGATCCAGAAGAACTCCTGCATCACCTGGATGCTGAGCCGGCCCGTCTTCTCGAGCCAGAGGCGCTCGAGGAGCGCTCGGGCGCGGTCGTGCTTTGCGGGTGTTGTCGGATCGTGGGCGTAGACAAGGACGTTGGAATCGACGAACTCAGCGTTCATGAAGCTCGTCTCTCGTCCAGGCCGGCCTTTCGCCGAGGCCTATGGGAAGACCTTGCCTCATCCGGGCAATGGCGCGGTCCCGGGCCTGCTCATAGGACTGTTCTGGGGCGACCATTTCTTCGAGGCAGGAACCTACCAGCGCGGAGAGGGATACTCCCCGCTCGACGGCGACGTGCCGCGCCTTGCGGACCAGATCCCGTGGAAGGGAAAGTTTGACGTTCTGGATCTCCATCAAGATGCTCCCATGGTTATGGTAACACGGGACAGAGGCCAAGCCATCTTTGATCCCCGATCCAGCAGTTTCCGGAGGGTAAGGAAAAAAGAGACCCCCGCCCAGAGTTGCTCTGCCGGGCGGGGGCCGAAGGGATGTTACGCCTCTAGGGTGTGAACGACAACGAGGTGCAGCCGTACTGGCCGCCGTCGAAAACGCAGGTGGTCCAGAGATAGTTGTGACCGGTGGTGTGCGCGCTCGGCGGCGGGAAGGTGGTGTTCCAGGTGACGCTGCAGCTCGGCATGCCGGAGAGGGCTCCGTCGACGGTGGGAATGTCGCAGACGCCTGTCGCCGGCCGGCAGCGCGTGACGGCGGCGGAGTAGCCGCTGACGAAAGGAGTCCAATAAAGACCCGAGGTGAGGTCCTTGAAAGTGGAGGTGACGGTTGCCCAACTGGCGTTGAAGCAGGCTCCCCACGTGGTATCACTTCCGGTGCCGTAGTAGGAGCCGGGAGTCGGGCCCGCGCCGAAGGGCGAGGTGATGGCCGCCGTGGGCGCCGTTTTATCCCAGACGTGGGTGGCGACGTTGGTGGAGGAGCCACCCGGCCAGGCGATGTAGGCCGAGGCCGTTTCGTCATTGGCCTGCCCCGCCCAGCTCCAGGGGCCTTTGGTGGCGTTGCCGCTGGCATCCGTACAGAGCCAGCCGGGAGTGGTGGAATTGACGCCGTTGCGATTGATCACCAGGTCGCCGCAGGTGCTGGCGGGGCCGCCGGCCACGGAGAAGTAAAGGTCCGGTGTCGAAGGCCAGTTGATGGGGTAGTTGAAGTAGGCGCTGCCGGTGGCGGACGCCATCCCGGTGGCGAAGACCAGGAGCAGGGCGGTGAGCGCCAGGATCGTTTTCATGTTTCTCATACTTCTTTCCTCCTGAAGGCTCGCGGGCATTGCGCCCAGCGAGGTGGAGCCGGATGCGGGGTCGCGGCAATCCGGCTCCACTTAGGGATGCGAGTTCTCAAGGAGAAGTCCGTCAGGGCGGGCTGGGAACGTCTCTACGGCCACGTTGGCGCGAAGGATCAGGGTTGCACTACGCGCCCCTCTGTGATTTTCGGGCTCCCGCGGCGAATCATAGGGGTGAAGGCGGCACCCGCGTGGGCCGCGACGCGAGGAGATGAGAGACCCATGGCGACGATTCCACGGCAGGAGCGGTTCCTGAGCCTGCTCGACGAGCACCGGAAGATCCTCTACAAGGTGGCGAGCTCGTATTGCCGCAACGAGGCGGACCGGCAGGATCTGGTGCAGGAGATCGTGGTTCAGCTCTGGCGGTCGTTCGGCCGCTACGACGAACGCCTCCGGTTCTCCACCTGGACGTACCGGATCGCCCTGAACGTGGCCATCTCCTTCTATCGCAGCGAGACGCGGCGAACCCGCCACACCGTGCCGGCCGAGGGCTCCATCCTGGAGGTCGCGGCGGACGCTCCCGCACCGGGAGAGGCGGACGACAGCCTCGAGCTCCTGCATGGCTTCATCGCGCAGCTCGACGAGCTCGACCGGGCGCTCATCCTCCTCTACCTGGACGGCAACCGCTACGACACGATCGCCGAGATCCTGGGGATTTCGGAGACCAACGTCGGCACCAAGATCAGCCGGATCAAGCAACGGCTCCGGCGCGACTTTTCACGCACGAATTGAAACGGGAGAAAACCCCATGAACCTCGAAGACCTGAAGCAACGCTGGGAAGATCAGGACCGCAAGCTCGACGCCACGCTCAAGCTCAATCGCCAACTGCTCCAAATGGCCACCCTGGGCAAGGCGGAGACGGCGTTGCGCCGGCTTGCCTTCCTGCTGGGAATCGAGCTCCTCCTCGACCTCCCAATTGCCCTGTGGCTGGGCTCGTTCATCGTGGACCATCGCCACGAAATCCGATTCCTCCTGCCGGCGGTGGTGCTCCACCTGTTCGTGATCGGCCTGATCGTCACCATCGTCCGCCAGCTCGCAGCCATCGGCAGCCTCGACTACGGCGCGCCGGTCCTGGAGATCCAGCGGCGGTTGGAGTCGCTGCGCATCGAGCGGCTGCGGGCCACGAAGTGGACGCTGCTGCTTTCACCCCTGCTCTGGACGCCGCTGGTGATCGTGGCCTTCGAGTCTCTCCTCGGCGTGGACGTCTACGCGAGGTTCGACATGAGCTGGCTGCTGGGCAACCTGCTCTTCGGCGCGGCGCTGATTCCGCTTGCGGTCTGGATCTCGCGGCGCTACGCGGCGAGGATGGAACGCTCCCCCTTCGTGCAGCGCCTGATGCGCGACCTCGCGGGCTACAACCTGAACGCCGCCGCGGGCTTCGTGGACCGGCTGGCGCGGTTCGCGGAGGAGTGAGGTAGCCGAAGCAGCCGTTGTGGGTGGGGCGCCTTTCGGCCGTATACTGGAGATGGTGGTCACCCCGTAGGGGGAGACCACCGGGAGGTTGACCATGCCGAAGCTCTCCGGGGATCTACAGAAGAAGCTTGCCGCGACACCCATGGGAGATTCTGTCGACGTCGTAGTCGAGGTCGGCGGAAAATCCTCATCCCCCACGGCGAAGACTGGCGATCGTGCCCTGAGGATCGCGGCTTTGAAGAAGGGCTTTTCCACTTGCGCGGAGCCCATCGAGCGGGCTATCGAGAGCTCCGGAGGCACGGTGCTCGACCGTGCCTGGCTCAATCAGTCGCTCAAGGCGAGGGTGCCGAAGGAGGCCGTCGAAGCTCTGGGTGAGCGCGAAGACGTCGAGCGGTTGGACACTCCCCGAGCCCTCCGGCCTGATTAGAAAACTGCGGCAGTTCTGCATTGCGTTTTTCAGTCGATCCCGAAGTCGAAGAGGCCGCCTCCCTGAGGATTCACTCCCTTACTAGCATCCATCTCGAGATTGACGTACCAACCATACTCACCGGGCTCTAGGTCACGCTTCACCATGATTCGCCAAGTACCCGGACTCTCCTCTTTGACGTCGAAGGGAAGAACCCAATCTGGGTCCGGGGCCGCACGGCCTCCTGGTCGTCCGGTCTTCGTGACCATGGTCCCGAGCTTAAGGGAACGGACTCCCTCCCTCTTATCGGAGTTGAGTTTGGCGAAGAAGTAGCGGCCGACCTCCGGGGCGGATGCGGAAGTGACGAGAAGGACTGGCCTCTTGTCTCGAATACGTACCGGGGATTGACTCCCGCGGTAGTTCATATAAACGAAAAACTTTGGAGAGGCGACTTCTCCTCTGATCAGGCGAAGAGGCAAAGTGCCCTCGGCTGATTTAAGCGAGACGCTGGTAAGGCCAGACACGATGAGACGGGAATCGAGGCCAGCCACCTCCAGTGCAACTGAATTGGTTGGGGTTTGGGGTGCGGGCTTGCTCCGCGCCAGCATCGCCTGGACGACTCGATCACCCACTCCGGCCTTACGCAAGGCGATAAGGTCGTCGACCGAGAGTTGAAACTCCACCCGAGGAGCCTCGCGGACTTTGGCCGTGACAATCTCCTCGCTAAGTCCCGCTGAGACCATCTTCACTACGTCCTGGTTTCTGAGAACCTCCTCGGCGACTGCACTCCAATCAGCGAATGCAAAGCAGCAAAGGCCGACAATGACGACAAGGCGCGAGAGTTTGGTCCTTAAGGACATATGAGTTTTCCTTTCTCGGTAGACAACCACCGTCCGCTCGCAGCTCAATAATCTAATGCAGCGTCTCAATCTAATGAACCTGGCTACCTCCTTTTCCAGTTCTGCTGCCCCTCCTCTTCCGAAGTATAACGGGGAGCCTTAAGCTTTCGAGGATTTTCAGATTATACCATACCACCGCTTCACTCCTAGGCTCTACTCTTTAAAGGCCGCCCCGTCCGAGGTGCAAGCCCTGGCGTTTTTCTTCGGCCGTTCCGACTTGGGCTGTGGAGTCCCTGCTGTCCCTAGCCGACCCGCAGCCTCGACGCGCGCGCCGCCTTCAGTGAGGGTGACTGGCGGTCTGGGGGCTTCCTCACCGGACGGCATTGCCGTCCGGGAGAGACGTCCCGCCGTCATCGTGAAGTGCGGCGGTATCGTGGGCGGGCTGGGAACGTCTCTACGGACACGTTGACGCGAAGGATCAGAGTTGAGGAAGGAAAAGGCGGCCCCTGTCCGGGATCGAAATCCGGGAAGGGGCGAACAGGATACGCCTAGACCGTAAACAGCAGGTCGATGCAGCCGTACTGGCCGCCGTCGTAAACGCAGGTCTCCCAGCGGTAGGTGTGCCCGGGGGTGTGGGCGCTCGGCGGCGGGAAGGGAGTGCTCCAGGTGACGCTGCAGCTCGGCATGCCGTAGAGGGCTCCGGTGACCTTGGGCGAGCCGGTGGCGGAGTAGCCGCTCACGAAGGGAGTCCAGAAGTACCCGGTGGTGACGTCCTCGAACGTCGTGGTGACCGTGGACCAGTTGGAGTTGAAGCAGGCACCATAAGCGGTGTCGCTGCCGGTGCCGTAGTAGGAGCTCGGAGGCGCTGACAAGGGCGAGGTGATGTTCGCCGTGGGCGCCGTCTTGTCCCAGACGTGAGTCACGGTGTTGGTGTAGGAGCCTCCCGGCCAGGCGATGTAGGCCGAGGCCGTCTCGTCATTGGCCTGGCCCGCCCAGCTCCACGGGCCCTTGGTGGCGTTGCCGCTGGCGTCCGTACACAGCCAGCCGGGGGTGATCGTCGTGGTGCCGTTGCGGTCGATCACCAAGTCGCCGCAGGTGCTGGCGGGGCCGCCGGCTACGGAGAAGTAAAGGTCCGGTGTCGAAGGCCAGTTGATGGGGTAGTTGAAGTAGGCGCTGCCGGTAGCGGACGCCATTCCGGCGGTGAGGACCAGGAGCAGAGCGGTGAACGCCAAGGCCTTCTTCATGCGAAGCGAGGCCTGCCTGAGCTGGGTATCGGATGGTCTCATCTGTTGGATTCCTCCTGAAGGCTCGCGGGCACTGCGCCCAGCGAGGTGGAGCCGGATGCGGGGGCGCGGCAATCCGGCTCCACTTAGGGATGCGAGTTCTCAAGGAGAAGTCCGTCAGGTGGGGGCAGGGACAACAGGGACGGCAGGGACACCAGGGACACGCGGTGAAGCTCCTCGTCCCTGGAGTCCCTGCTGTCCTTTTCCCTACCGCCCCAGCTCAATCGCCAAATCCTGATCGGCCGCCAGCTCCACCACCTGGCGATGGAGCCCTCCTCCGGGGAGGGGAATCAGCAGCTCGTACTTTCCCGGCGTGAGCGATTCGAGGCGGAAGCGCCCTTGCGGATCGGCGACGGCGCCGGCGCTGGGCAAGGGGGGCGCGCCTTTCAGGGTCACTCCGGCACCTGCGACGGGAATGCCAAATTTCAAGATTCGCCCCGTGAGCGTCAGCCCGGCCCCGAGGTCGAGGTCGAGGAGGGCCTGGTCCTGGCCGGGGGAGAGGGTGACGGTTCCCCGAGCCTGGCGGCCGGTGGCGGCGACTTGCGCCTGAACCGTCCAGTTCCCCGGGGGGACGTTCTCGATGCGGTAGGCGCCGGTGGGATCGGCCAGGCCCGCTCGCCCTCCGGCGGGTCCGCTGGCCCACAGCTCGACTCCCGCGAGGGCTGCGGCGTCCAGGCCGCGGAGGGTGCCTGCGATCGTTCCTCCCCTCTGGAGCCGCAGCTCCAGCCCGGTGACGGCGGCTCCCGAGACCTGGACCCGAGACGCGTCACCCAGCGGCGAGTAGCCTTCCTTGGCGGCGGCGAGCTGGTAGGCGCCGTCCGGCACGCCGGTGAGCTGGAAGGAGCCGTCGGCCAGGCTTTCCGCGTCCCGGCTCGCGGTGCGGGAGGTGAGGGTGAGGTGGGCTTCGCCAAGGGGGTTGCCGGCGGTATCCACGACGCGGCCCGTCACGTCGTGACCCGTGGGCAGGCGCAGGTCGAGGTGGTTGGTGCCGGTCCGCACCTCCACGGTCTTGACCGTCCCCGGCTGCCCGGGATGGGCGGCGGCGACGAAGCGCCGCCCTTCGGCGATGCCGGTCAGCCGGTAGGCGCCGTCGCCATCTGCCGTCGTGGTGGCCGCGGTGGTGGCGTACGCGGGGAGAGGGGCGGATTCAGGGCGTTCGACGACCTGCACCTGAGCTCCGGCGGCCGGGTCTCCATCCGCGGTGGTCACCCGGCCTTCCACGGTCGCTCCGCGCGAGAGGGTGACCTCCAGACCTTCGAGGTCCTCGCCGGCCGGTACTTCCACTTTTTGTGCCGCGACCGCCAGCAGTCCTGGCGCCGTGACGCGGAGCTCCCCGCGCCCGGGCTCCACGCCCTCCATCAGGAAGCGTCCATCCGCATCCGTGCGGGCGCTCGCCACAGGTCCTTGGGCACCGGGCGTCTGGGGCGTCAGGAGGACGCGGGCGCCGGGGACCGCTTCGCCCGTTTCCTCGCTCACCCGGCCGAGAACGCGGGACCCTGGGTGAAGGACGACGCGCACGGGATCGGCGGTGGGTACGCGAATCTCGGAGGTCACGGCAGGGGAGGGGAGGTAGCCGGTCCGCGTCACCCGCACGGTGACGATCTCGCCGTCCTTGAGGCCGGTGAGGGTGAACCGCCCGTCCGCTCCGGTCTCCAGGTCCTCGGAGGGGCTGGAGGAGACCGACACCTTGGCGCCGGAGATGGGTTGGCCGTCCGGATCGATCACGATCCCTTCGAGGCCGGTGCCCGGCGGCAGGATCACGGTCCCCAGGTCTTCGCGCCCCTGTCCCACCATGATCCCCCGCACCAGGACGGAGCCGAATCCCCGGGCTCCCACCGCAAGGTCGAAGACGCCGCCGGAGAGCCCCGGGACCTCGAAGCGTCCCTTCGCGTCCGAACGGGCTTTGGCGGGGGGAAGGCGATCCGGGACGCCAAGCTCCCCGGCTGCGCTGGCGGAGGGGGAGAGCGTGGCAAGGGCTCCCGAGAGCGGCTTTCCCGCGCCGTCCGTCACCTGGCCGTGGGCCACGAGGCCGCGGGTGAGGACGATCTTCAGATCCCCCCGGGTGGCGAGCGGGCGGGGAGCCTCGACGGTGAGGGTCGCCGGGGCGAATCCTGTTTTTTCGACGCGTAGCGAGTAGATCTCCCGCGGCGCGAGCGGCTCCAGGCGGAAGGCGCCGGTGGCGGTGCTCCGCGTCTTGGGGTCCCCCGGCAGGGGCCGGCCCTCGCGGCTGCGGAAGGAGGCGATCTCCGCTCCCTGCACGGGCTGGCCGGTGGAGTCGATCACCGTGCCGCCCAGAGCTGCCGTCGGAGCGAGGGGCAGAGTCGGCCCGGGGCGCGCCGAGGATGAGGCAGGGGCCGAGAGGACGGCGAGCGGCGCCGAGGGAAAGTATCCCGGAGCCGACGCCTGGAGCCTGAGATCGGCGGCCGGCGAGACGACGATCTCGTAGCGTCCGTCCTCCCCCGTGCGCACCGGGGAGGCGGGGTTGCCGGCCGGCCAGACGAGAGCGCCCGCGAGGGGCTTGCGGCTCTCGAGGTCGATCACGCGGCCCGCGAGCCGGAGGGGCGGCTTGGCCGTGGGCAGGGCAACCCCGCCCGGCCCCGGGGCACGCCCGCCGATTGCGATCGGCTGCGCGCCCAGGGGCAGGGCGGAGAGGAGAAGGACGGCCGCGAGAGACTTCACGGGCAGGAAGCCGTGGGCAGGATCTCGAACCGGCCCGTCGGGGGAGTGATGTGGACGCAGATGGCATAGGTGTTGTGGCAGTTCGACTCGACGACGCAGACCTGGCTCGAATAATTGCAATACTGGGCGTTGTAGCTGCCGATCGACTGCCAACTGTAGTTGTTCCAGGTGGCGCCGTTGTTGGTGCTCCAGCGCCGGCAGAGGAGGTTCCCCTGGTTCAGGTAGGTCTGGTAGCAGTCGGTGTTGTAGTCGCAACAGTCCTGGCCGCAGGTCGAGCCGTTCTCGCCTGCCGCGCCCTGGCAAATCCCGTCGCCGCAGACCGGATCACCGCAATCGTCGGGGCAGCTTCCGGAGTTGCGCTCCGCCACCGAGCAGACGCCGTCACCGCAGCCCGGGGGGCAGATGTCCCCATCCTGGGTGTGGGTGCAGATGGCCGAGGTGCGCATCGTACAGCAGAGCAGAGCGGCGAGGAACAGACGGCTCACGATTCCCTTCATAGGATCTCCTTCCAGAGAGAGGAGCTCGCGGGGCTTCGTGCCGGGCGAGCTACAGCAGAACCTGAAACTAGGGATGAACGGGTTCGGCTGCTAAAGAGACATGCGATCTCTGAAGGAGAAGTCCGTCACCCCCTGTCCGGCATCACGAACACCCGCCGCGCCAGCTCCGAGCCCAAAGTCTCCGGCCGGTAGTAGCGATCGAGGATGGAGGGCTTCCAGGACAGCAGGTCCGGGTTGGTCGCGGCGAAATCCTCCCAGGTTCCGGTGCCGCCCCCAGTGCGCTCCATCCGTTCGCGCAGCAGGAGCAGGAAGGCCCAGGTGATGGTCTCGTGATAGAGCCCCGGGTGGCCGTTGGCCGCAGCGAAGCGGCGCAGCCCGGTAGCGAAGCGCGCCAGCGCTTCGAGCGGCGGGTGGTGGCGCAGGTAGATCCAGGCCAGGCGGACGTGGTCGCGGTGGTGAAAGGCCGAATTGGGGAACGAGCCGTCCTCGAAGCTGGCGAGGAATTCGGCGTCGCTCATCGCCGCGGGTGCTTCCGGGATGGCGGTCATGAGCGGGGTCCCTCCGGCGCTTCCACCAGCCGGTGGCTGGCGGCGGCGCCCAGGTCCAGACCGTAGATCCGCTTCAGCTCCGCGATCCGCCCCAGCGTCTCCGGGCTGAAGGGGCTCGCGCCCTCGAAGGCGTGGAGGACGATCCCCTCCAGCAGGTCTCCCAGCGACAGGTCGAAGAGCTCGGCCAGGGCCTTCAGCACCTTGAGCAGGCGTTTCTCCAGCCGTACCCCGGTCTGCACTCGTTCGACGATCAGCTTGTCCTTTTCAGAATCCATGGCGTCTTTCCTCCCAGGTCGATCGCACCAGAAGATTGTACCATGGTACCAAGGTAGCAATCTGTCTTTTCTCCCTCGTGTCCTGTAATCTGGGGGCCGCAACACCTGAGGGGATGGAAACAGAGGGTTTCAGGGAAAGGTGAGGCGGCGCGTGAGAATCCTGGTCGTGGAAGACGAGGACGTGCTGGCCCAAGCCCTGGTCGAGGTCTTGGAGGACGAGTTTTACGCGGTGGACCGGGCCGGGGACGGGGAGGCGGCCTCGGAGCTGGCGGACGTCAACGAGTACGACCTGATCGTGCTCGACTGGACGATCCCTCCGCCCACCGGCATCGAGCTGCTGCGGGCCTGGCGTCGCGCGGGGCGCGACACGCCGGTGCTGATGCTGACCGCTCGCGCCGCGGTGAACGACAAGGTCGACGGTCTGGACACGGGCGCCGACGACTTCCTCACCAAGCCGTTCCTCCTCCCCGAGTTCCTGGCCCGCGTGCGCAGCCTGCTGCGGCGCCGCGCCAAGCCGTTGCAGGCGGACCTCTCCGCCGGCGACTTGACGATGGACCGCGCCGGCCGGCGGGTGACCGTGGACGGCCGTGACCTCGACTTGTCGCCCAAGGAGTTCGCCTTGCTGGAATACTTCCTCAATCACAAGGATCAAGTGATCTCCCGGACCGAGCTGTCGGAGCACGTGTGGGACGATTCCTTCGATTCGTTCGGCAACGTCATCGACGTCACCGTCCACCGGTTGCGCAAGAAGATCGACGGCGAGCGGGGAGACCGTTTGCTGCACACGCTCAAGGGGGTGGGGTACGTCCTCAAGAGCCAGCGTGCCTGAGCCCCGGGGAGGGGCAGGCGGCGCCGCCCGCACGCCGGGGACGATCCTGGCCCTGGGGATCGTTTCCATCGTCCTGTGGCTCGGCACGGACGTCCTGCGCACACGGCTGATCGAGGACGACACCGACCTGCTGCGCGCCGCGGGCGAGATCCAGACCGATACGGCCATGGCCCACCTGTGGCTGGAGGAATACGTCACCGGCGACTCGGCCAACCTGGCGGAGGTGTGGCAGGACCTCGATCGCGCGGAGGCGCTGGCCAAGGCGATGGTGAGCGGGGGCAAGGGATCCGCGGCGCTGCCGCAACGGCCGCTCCAGGACCCGGTGCTGCGCCGCCGGGCCGGGGAGCTGCGCCTGCAGATTCGCGAGCTGCGTGCCAGCGCGCGCCGGCGCCAGCAGGGGATGCTGCACGGCGAGGACGTGGGGGTCGGCTCCGCCGCCGACGAGGCCTTCGATCGCCTTTTCTTCCAGCTCTCGGCGCAGGCCAAGGCGCTGGAGAAGGAGATCGACCGCCAGATGGCGCGCGACCAGGGGCGCAGCCGCCTGCTTCTCGGCGGCTTGCTGGCCGCCTGGATCACCCTGATCGCCGTCGCCGCCATGGGGATGTGGACCCGCGAGCGCCACCGCCGACGGGCCGAGGAAGCCTTGCGCCACAGCGAGGCGCAGCTCCTCCAGTCGCAGAAGATGGAGGCCGTGGGGCGGCTGGCGGGCGGCCTCGCCCACGACATCAACAACTACGTCAACGCCATCACCAGCCAGTGCGAGCTGGTGCTGATGAAGGCGAAGCCGGGCGACCGCGTGGCCGGCAAGATGGAGCTGGTCATTGCCACCGCCGGCAAGATCACCGCCCTCATCCGGCGTCTGCTGGCCTTCAGCAAACAGCAGCCGGTGGTCCCGCAGGTGATCGACTTGAACGAGGTGGTCGACGGCCTGCGCGGCATGACGAAGCGGCTGATCGGCGAGGACCTGCAGCTCGAGACCTTCCTGGCGCCGGACCTCTGGCTGACGCGGGTCGATCCCTCGCAGGTGGAGCAGATCGTCGTCAACCTGCTGGTCAACGCCAGGGAGGCGAGCCCGCGGGGAGGCAAGGCCACGATCGAGACGGCCAACGTCACCCTCGACGAGGAATACCTGCGGAAGAACCCCACCGTGGCGGCCGGCGATTACGTGCTGCTGGCCGTCTCCGACAGCGGCACGGGGATCGCGCCGGAGATCCGCGACCGCATCTTCGAGCCGTTCTTCACCACCAAGGAGGGGACGGAGGCCCGCGGCCTGGGGCTCGCGACGGTGTACGGCATCGTCAAGCAGAACGGCGGCCACGTGGCGGTCTACAGCGAGGTGGGGCAGGGAACGACGTTCCGCATCTACCTGCCGCGGACCCTCGAAGCCGCGGCGCCCCGCCTGCCGGTGCCGGCCGGAACGAGGCCGCCCGGCGGCGGCGAGACGATCCTGCTGGTGGAGGACAACGACGAGCTGCGCAGCGCCGCCCAGGGGGTGCTGGAGACCCTGGGCTACCGCGTGGCCACCGCCGCCAACGGCCCCGAGGCCCTGGCCGCCCTGGAGGAGCGCGGCGGCAGGATCGACCTGGTGATCTGCGACGTGGTGATGCCGGGGATGAGCGGCCAGGAGGTGGTGGAGAGGCTGCGCGCCCGCCGCCCGGAGATCCGGGTGATCTTCATGTCCGGCTACACCGACAACGTGGTGCTGCGCCACGGCATCCTGGAAGGGGAGTTCGACTTCCTGGAGAAGCCCTTCTCGGCCGACCGCCTGGCGGCGAAGATCCGCGGCGCGCTGGCGGCGGTGGAGTAGGGGAGGAAGAACCCGTCACCGCTGCTAGAATCGCCGCCGGCCGGAGTGGCGGAATGGCAGACGCAGGAGACTTAAAATCTTCCGCCCGCGAGGGCATGCGGGTTCGAGTCCCGCCTCCGGCACCAGCTCGAAAGGCCATAGGCGCTAACTTTGCGGAGAGCGCCGCCCACCCAAGACCCTCACCCCTGCGCCTCTCCCGCCCCCTCGCCGGGAGAGGGGTCCCGGTTGGGGCGGTCTCGCAGCTCTCCCTCGTCCTGTTGTCCTTGCTGACCCTTTCGTCCCTTCTGGCTGTTCTCCCTCTTCTCCCGGTGAGGGGGGAGGCGAGGGGGCGGGAGAAGAGGGCCGGGTGATGAGGGTCTTGGGTGGGGCGCTCTGAGGCAGCAAAGTTAGCGCCTATGGGCGGAAGGCGGAGGAGCCTCCGCCTTCCGCAATGGGTCATGGGTTAGGGACTGCAGGTGGAGAGGCAGTAGCTGTAGCCGCTGCGGCAGGCCGCCAGGCAGGGGAACCTCCCGTGCCCGGTGGGGGGGCAGGTGGATTCGCACCATGCGAGGCTGGCGTCGCAGGCGTCCAGGCAGTCCTGCGTGGAGTCGGCGTGTACGGGTTGGGTCAGCCCGGCGACTGCGGTGAGGGCCAGCACGAGGGCCAGGAGAAGGGCAGGGCGGATGAGGCGGTGTCGTTTCGAGGTTGCCAACATCGGGTGTCTTCCTTTCGCTTGGGCTCGGCACTTCATTGCCCCGAGCCGTGAAGAGATGCTGGGGCCCCGAGCCGCCGTCAGGAAATGAGCGCCGGGTGAGCCGCAGGTAAGCCAGGGGTAAGCGGGAGGTTCCAACACAGGACGTAGCCCCTGCTGTATGATTCCGGAGAACCACCCCACGCCGCCATGGAGAACGCTGTGAGCGAAACGATCCGCCAGGACGGCATTCAACGCTCCCGCCGCTGCCTGCTGATCGAGGATCACGAGGACGCGGCCGAGAGCCTGGTCTTGCTGCTCCAACTCTTCGGCCACGAGGCGGAGGTGGCCTTCGACGCCGCTTCCGGCCTGGAGAAGGCGCGCAGCCTCCGCCCCGACGTCGTGCTCTGCGACATCGGGCTGCCGGGGATGGACGGCTATGCCGTGGCCCGCGCCCTACGGGCCGCCCCCGAGACGCGCTCCGCCTATCTCATCGCCCTCACCGGTTACGGGCAGGACGAAGACCGCCGCCGCGCTCAAGAGGCCGGCTTCGACGCCCACCTCACCAAGCCCGCCGACATCGACGCCCTCCATCGCCTGCTGGCCGCCGCCGGCCCCTCGTAGCAGCTCGCTCCGCCGTGCCTGGCACGGCCCATGCAAAACATGGCGCCTTCCGGCTCCGGGAGATCGCGGCCACGGTGTGGAAGAGGGATTGTCCATGAATTTCTTGCCAGAGGTTTGTAGGAAAGGGGCGCGCTGGCTCCCCGCTCTCCTCCTCGCCGTGCCCGCCTGCACGCTGTGGGCCCAAGAGGAGCCACGGGTCCCGCCGGCCGAGCTCAAGCAGCTCAGCATCGAGCAGCTTATGGACATCGACGTCACCTCGGTGTCGCGGCGCAGCGAGCGGCTGTCGAAGGCGGCGGCGGCCATCACCGTCATCACCGGCGAAGACCTCCGCCGCTCGGGGGTAACCACGCTCCCCGATGCCCTGCGGCTCAGCGTCTCGACCCACGTCGCCCAGTCCGACGGCCACACCTGGGGCCTCACGACCCGCGGCTTCAACTCCAGCTTCGCCACCGCCGACAAGCTGCTGGTTCTCATCGACGGCCGCAGCGTCTACACCCCCCTGTTCTCGGGCGTGTTCTGGGACGTGCAGGACGTGCCGCTGGAAGACGTCGACCGTATCGAGGTGATCCGCGGCCCCGGCGCCACCCTGTGGGGAGCGAACGCGGTCAACGGCGTGATCAACATCATCACCAAGAGCGCCAAGGAGACCCAGGGCGGCCTGGTGACTGCCGCCGCGGGTAACGAGACCGACCTGGGGAGCGTGCGCTGGGGAGGGAAGCTGGGGGAGGGGACTTTCTACCGCGCCTACGGCAAGTACTATCACCGCGACGCGCTGGAGCTCGAGACGGGGGGAAGCGCCCACGACCCCCTGCGGCGGGAGCAGGGCGGATTCCGGGTGGACCACGACGACGCGGGAGCCGGCGCCCTCACGTTCCAGGGAGACGTCTACAGAGGTGGATACAGTGAGGTCGTGCGCCCCGACGACACGGACCTGGACGGCGGCAACCTCCTCGGCCGCTGGAAGCGCACCCTGGCCGCCGGCTCCAGCCTGGAGCTGCAGGTCTACTTCGACCGCAGCCACCGGCGCACCCTCAACTATTTCGAGGAGCACCGCGATACGGTGGATGCCGACTTCCAGCATCACTTCGCCGTGGGGAAGCGGCAGGACGTGGTGTGGGGGCTCGGCTCGCGGGTGACTCGCGACGAGGTGACCAACAGCCAGGTGGTGGAGTTCCTGCCCAGCCACCGCACGCTCAACCTGTTCAGCGCTTTCGTGCAGGACGAGGTGACGCTGGTGCCGGAGCGCCTGCGCCTCACCCTGGGCACGAAACTCGAGCGCAACGACTACACGGGTCTGGAGGTGCAGCCGAGTGTCCGCGCGGCCTGGACACCCGATGACCGCCGAACCCTTTGGGCCGCAATCTCGCGCGCTGTGCGCACCCCCACCCGCCTCGACGAGGACGTCGTCTTCCTCGCCAACGGTACGCCCTTCCTCACCGGCAGCCGGGATTTCGTCTCCGAGGAGCTGCTGGCCTACGAGCTGGGGTACCGCATCCAGCCGACGACCGATCTGCTGGTCGATGCGACGGCGTTCTACGACGTCTACGACCATCTGCGCACCTTCGAGCCGGCGGCCGGCACCCCGGGGTTCGTCTTCGGCAACGAGCTCAGTGCCGACGCCTGGGGTTTGGAGCTGCGATCGAGCTGGCAGCCGGCCGGGTGGTGGCGGCTGCACGCGGGTTACGCCTGGTTCGGCAAGCACCTGCGGCTCGCCGCGGACAGCCTCGACCCCACGGGGGGGACGCTGTCGGGAGACGATCCCCGCAACCGCTACTCGCTGCGTTCGGTGATGGACCTGCCGGGCAACTTCGAGCTCGACGGCTGGCTGCGCTACGTGGACGAGCTCCCCTCTCCCGAAGTGCCGGCCTATACCGAGCTCGACGTGCATCTTGGCTGGCACGCCAGCGAGAGGCTGGAGTTGGCGCTCATCGGCCAGAACCTCCTCCACGCCCATCACGTCGAATTCGCGCCGGGTCCGTTGCTGGAAGCCGTGCAGCGCAGCGTCTTCGGGAAGGTGACATGGCGGTTCTGAGAACGCGGTGCCAGGCCGTCCTGCTGGTGCTCTGCGCCGCGGTGCTGGGGATCCCCGGAGGCGTTGCGCGGGCTCAGGCTGCGGCTGCGGAGTACGACGTCAAGGCGGCGTTCCTCTTCAATTTCACCAAGTTCGTGGACTGGCCGCCGGAGGCGTTCGCCGAGCCCCACACCCCGCTCAAGATCTGCGTGCTGGGAGACGATCCGTTCGGCAAGGCGTTGCGCCCGCTGATGAACGAGGAGGTGGGCGGCCGCCGGCTGACGCTGGAGCACGCCGACGCCCTGAGCAATATCGGAGCCTGCCACGTTCTCTTCGTCAGCCGCTCGGAGCGCGAGCGCCTCTCCCAGGTCTTCGCCGCTCTGCGCGGCGCTCCGGTGCTGACGGTGGGCGACACGCCGGGGTTCGTGGACCACGGGGGAATGATCAATTTCATCCTCGAAGGCTCCAAAGTCCGTTTCGACGTCAACCAGGAGGCAGCGGAACGGGCGGGGATCAAGATCAGCTCCAAGCTGCTGGCGCTGGCCAAGCACGTCAAGGGAGCACCCTGAGCGTGGCGGACTTGCGCAGCGTGCCGATCCGCAAGAAGCTCATGCTGATCGCCCTGCTGACGACGGGCGGCGCGCTGCTGCTCGCCGGGGCGGTGCTGATCCTCCTGAACGAGCAGCGGTTCGAGCAGGAGATGAAGCGCGACCTGACCACGACGGCGAAAATCGTCGGGCAGAACAGCACCGCGGCCTTGACCTTCACCGATCAGAAGTCCGCCATCGAGAACCTGACGACCCTCACCGCGCGCCCTACGATCGCCGCCGCCGCCCTCTTCGACCGGGACGGCAGGCTCTTCGCCCGCTATGGCCGGACCGAGGGCGCCAAGGTACCCGACGAGCCGCGGCAGGACGGTGCCGACTTCGTCGGCGACGGGCTCGAAGTCTTCCATCCCGTCGAGCTCAACGGGGAGAGGATCGGCACGATCTTCCTGCGCAGCGACCTCTCCGAGCTCCACAGCCGCATCAAGGTGCAGGCGGCGACCGTCGGCGCCGTCTTCCTGGCCTCGGGCTTCGCGGCCTTGCTGCTCTCCTCGGGGCTCCAGCGTCTGGTCTCCGGGCCGCTCCTCGACCTCTCGCAGACGGCGCGGGCGGTCTCCAGCCGGCAGGACTACTCCCTCCGCGCCCGGAAGCGGAGCAGCGACGAGCTCGGCCAGCTCGTCGACGACTTCAACCAGATGCTCGACCAGATCCAGCAACGCGACTCGGCGCTGCAGAAAGCCAAGGAGGAGCTGGAGCAGCGGGTGGAGGAGCGCACCCAGGAGCTGGCGCAGCGCAACGAGGAGCTTCACCAGAGCAACAAGGAGCTGGACGATTTCGCCTACATCGCCTCGCACGACCTCAAGGAGCCGCTGCGCGGCATCCACAACTTCTCGAGCTTCCTCCTGGAAGACTACGCCGCCAAGCTCGACGGCGACGGGCGCGCGAAGCTCGAGACGCTGATGCGTCTCAGCCGCCGCATGGAGACCTTGATCGATTCCCTCCTCCAGTTCTCCCGCCTCGGCCGGGTCGACCTCGCCGCGGACCGGGTGGACATGAACCAGGTCGTCGCCGAAGTGCTGGACTCGCTCGCCGTCACCCTCGAGGAAGAGGGGGCCGAGGTGCGGATTCCCCGCCCCTTGCCGGCGGTGCGGGCCGACCGCGTGCGGGTGGGCGAGATCTTCTCCAACCTCATCGTCAACGCCGTGAAGTACAACGACAAACCGCGGAAATGGGTGGAGATCGGAGCGGCCGAGGGCTCGCCGCCCGTCTTCTACGTGCGCGACAACGGCATCGGCATCCCGGAGAAGCACCATGACGCCGTGTTCCGCATTTTCAAACGCCTGCACAGCCGCGACAAGTTCGGAGGCGGCACCGGCGCCGGCCTCACCATTGTCAAAAAAATTGTAGAACGACATCATGGCCGGATCTGGCTCGAGTCCTCTCCCGGCGAGGGGACGACGTTCTACTTCACCCTAGAGGAGACTCCCAGTGCCTGAGCTGATCAGCCAACCCATCCTCCTGGTCGAGGACAGCCCGGAGGATTACGAAACCACCGAGCGAGCCTTCCGAAAATCGGGGCTCAAGAACCCGATCTATCGCTGCGCCGACGGCGACGAGGCGCTCGACTTCCTCCACCGGCGGGGGCGCTTTTCCAATCCGCAGACGTCGCCCCGGCCGGGCGTCATCCTGCTCGACCTCAACCTCCCCGGCACCGACGGGCGGGAAGTGCTCTCCGAGATCAAGACGGACCCTCAACTGCAGCAGATCCCAGTCATCGTGCTCACCACCTCCGCGGACGACCGGGACGTCGAGGTCTGCTACCGTTGCGGCGCCAACAGCTACGTCCAGAAACCGGTCAATCTCGAAGGGTTCATGAAGGCCATCGAGCGCCTGAACGATTATTGGTTCGAAGTCGTGATCCTGCCGAGGACCGTCTGAAGGGCGTGAGATCCGCATGAGCTCCGACACCCCGTGCCGCATCCTGATCGTCGACGACAGCCCGGAGGACCGGGAAGTCTACAAGCGCATGCTGGCACAGGATCGCGATCACGACTACGAATTCCTGGAGGCCGACCTGGGAGAAGAGGGGCTGCAACTGGCGCAGATGGAGAGGCCCGACTGCGTGCTGCTCGACTACAAGCTGCCGGACATGGACGGCCTGGAGTTCCTCTCCCGGCTCACCGACCAGAAGCCGCTGCCGGTCGTCGTCCTCACCGGCCAGGGGAACGAGGCCGTGGCGGTGGAGGCGATGAAGGGGGGCGCCCAGGACTACCTGCTCAAGGGCGCCGTGCTCCGCGACCGGCTGCAGCACGCGGTGCACAACGCCATCGAGAAGGTGGCCCTGCGCCGCAAGGTGGAGGAGCGCACGGCCGAGCTGGCGCACGCCAACGAGGCGTTGCAGGGCATGTACGACGAGCTGGAGGTGTTGGTCGAGCGGCGCACCGCCGAGCTTTCGGTGGCCAACGAGGAGCTCAAGAAAGAGATCCGGGTGCGGGAGTGGGCGGAGCAGGAGCGGGCGCGGCTGCTGGTGCTGGAGCAGACGGCGCGCCAGCATGCCGAGGAAGCCAACCGCATCAAGGACGAGTTCCTGGCCACCCTCTCCCACGAGCTGCGCACGCCGCTCAACGCCATCCTGGGCTGGGTGCAGGTGTTGCGCACGGGGAAGCTGGACGAAGCCGCGAGCTCCCGCGCCCTGGAGACCATCGAGCGCAACGCCCGCGCCCAGGCGCAGCTCATCGCCGACCTGCTGGACGTCTCGCGCATCATCACCGGCAAGCTCCGCCTCGACTTCAAGCCGGTGGAGCTCCCCCGCATCATCGACGCCGCCCTCGACAGCCTGCGGCCGGCGGCAGACGCCAAGGCGATCGAGCTCGCCGTCTCCCTGGCGCCGCTCGGCAGCCCCGTCCTGGGCGACAGCGACCGGCTGCAGCAGGTGATCTGGAACTTGCTGTCGAACGCCATCAAGTTCACCCCCCGCGGCGGCCGCATGGAGGTGCGGCTGCGGGAGGCGCGGCCCAGCGCCGTCATCGAGGTGCGCGACTCGGGGATCGGCATCCGCCCCGATTTCCTCCCCTATGTCTTCGATCGCTTCCGCCAGGCGGAGAGCACGCTCACCCGCTCCCATGGCGGGTTGGGGTTGGGGCTCTCCATCGTCCGCCACCTGGTGGAGCTGCACGGCGGCACGGTGGAGGTGGAGAGCGAGGGTGAAGGGCAGGGGGCCACCTTCCGGGTGAGCCTCCCCTTGCGCGCCGGGATCCCGGAGGAGCCGGCCATGGAGCGGCGGCTGCCTACCCAGCGGGTGTGGAACCTGCCCGACCTACTCAAGGACCTCCACGTGATGGTGCTGGAGGACGAGGCCGATACCCGCGACCTGCTGGTGATGGCCCTGGAGCAGTGTGGTGCGGAGGTCGCGGCCTTCGGCTCCGTGCCGGAGGCCCTGGCGGCGTTCGACGCCGCGGTGCCGGACGTGCTGGTTTCCGACATCGGCGTGCCGCTGGAGGACGGCTATTCCTTCATCCGCAAGGTGCGCGCCCGCCAGCCGGGTCAGGGGGGAGAGGTCCCGGCCGCGGCGCTCACCGCCTACGCCCGTGCCGAGGATCGTCAGAAAGCCCTGGAGGCGGGCTTCCAGACTCATCTCACCAAGCCGGTCGATCCCTCGGAGCTGATCGCGGCGGTGGCGCGGCTGGCGGGAAGGTAATGGGGCCTCGTGCCTGGAGAAGGCGAGTAGAAAACTCTATAGTGTGTACGTCTCGAGTGACCCACCCATGGATATGCTGACGAGAGACCTGGAACAGGAAGGGGCGGCCGCCCGGAGCCTCCCCAAGGCCCCCACGGGCATCGCGGGCCTGGACGAGATCTTGGGCGGCGGCCTGCCGCAAGGGCGGCCGACCCTGATCTGCGGCAGTGCCGGCTGCGGCAAGACGCTGATGGCCATGGAGTTCCTCGTCCGCGGGGCGACGGACCATGGGGAGCCGGGCGTCTTCATGAGCTTCGAGGAGGGGGCCGAAGACCTCACCCAGAACGTCCGCTCGCTGGGCTTCGACCTCGCCGACCTGGCGGCGCGGAACCTGCTGGGGATCGACTACGTCCACGTCGAGCGCAGCGAGATCGAGGAGACGGGCGAGTACGACCTCGACGGTCTGTTCATCCGCCTGGGCTATGCGATCGACTCGATCGGCGCCAAGCGCGTCGTCCTGGACACCCTCGAGGCGCTGTTCAGCAGCCTGACGAATACGGGGATCCTGCGCGCCGAGCTGCGCCGGCTGTTCCGCTGGCTGAAAGACAAGGCTGTGACCGCGGTCATCACCGGCGAGCGGGGCGATGGCGCGCTGACCCGCTACGGCCTGGAGGAGTACATTTCCGACTGCGTCATCCTGCTCGATCACCGGGTGAACGAGCAGCTCGCCATCCGCCGCCTGCGCGTCGTCAAGTACCGCGGCAGCCTGCACGGCACCAACGAGTATCCGTTCATCATCGATGAGCGGGGGATCGAGGTGCTCCCCATCACCTCCCTCGGGCTGGAGCACGAAGTGTCGACTGATCGGGTCTCGACGGGCATTCCCGCTCTCGACGACATGCTCGGCGGCGAGGGCTATTTCCGGGGGAGCAGCCTGCTGATTTCCGGCGGGGCCGGTACCGGCAAGACCAGCCTGGCGAGCCACTTCGTCGCCGCCGCCTGCGGGCGCGGCGAGCGCTGCATCTACTTCGCGTTCGAGGAGTCTCAGGCACAGATCATCCGCAACATGCGCTCGCTCGGCCTCGACCTCGAGCCCGCGGTGAGGCAGGGGCTGCTGCGCTTCCAGGCCGCCCGTCCCACGCTGCACGGGCTGGAGAGGCACCTGGTTTTGATGCACAAGGCGATCCGCGATTTCCAGCCGCAGGTCGTGGTCCTGGACCCGGTCACCAACTTCCTTTCCGTCGGCACTGGGGAGGACGTGAAGGCCATGCTGATGCGCCTCCTCGACTTCCTCAAGATGCAGCAGATCACGCTGCTGCTCACCAGCCTCACCCACGGCGCCGAGACCGAGACGACCGACGTCGCCATCTCGTCGCTGATCGACACCTGGATGCTGGTGCGCCAGATCGAGCTCAGCGGCGAGCGCAACCGCGGGCTCTACGTGCTCAAATCGCGCGGCATGTCGCACTCCAACCAGGTGCGCGAGTTGGTGCTCTCCGAGCGCGGCGTCGAGCTGACCGAGGTCTACCTCGGTCCCGAAGGGGCGCTCACCGGATCGGCGCGGCTGGCCCAGGAGGCGCGGGAGCGGCGGGAGGCGACGGTGCGGCGCCAGGAGATCGAGCGCGCGCGCCTCGACCTCGAACGCCGGCGCCAGGCGCTCGACGCCAAGATGGCGGCCCTGCGCCTCGAATTCGAAACGGAGGAGGAGGAGATGCGCCGGTTCATCGCGCAGGCGGAAGCCGGGGAGGAGAGGAGATTGGAAGATCGGGAGGACATGGCCAGGGCCCGCCAGAGGCAGGCTCCTGCCGCGGCCGGCCGGCGGCGCAGACAGGCGCGGGGAGAATGACGATGGAGTCCCCTGCTGAAGATTCGGAGCTCTGCGAGCTGCGGCTGTACGTCGCCGGCCAGACCCCGAAGTCGGTGACCGCTCTCGCCAATCTCAAGAAGCTCTGCGAGGAGCACCTCGCCGGCAAGTACCGGATCGAGGTGATCGACCTCCTGGAGCATCCGCAACTGGCCCGCGGCGACCAGATCCTGGCCATCCCGACGCTGGTGCGCCGGCTGCCGTCGCCGATCCGCAAGATCATCGGCGACCTTTCGAACACCGAGCGCGTCCTGGTGGGCCTGGACCTGCGCTCGCGGCGATGAAAGGCGAGGAGCACGCGGTCATGACTCTCACCGGAAGGACGCAGGAACAGCTCGTCGCGGAGGTCGCGGAGCTCCGCGAGCGCCTCCACGACGCGGAGGAGACCCTGCGCGCCATCCGCGAGGGCGAAGCGGACGCGCTGGTCATCACCGAGCAGCAGGGCGAGAAGGTGTACACGCTCAAGAGCGCCCGGGCCGAGGAGAACCTGCGCCTCCTCGCCGATGCGGGGGTGATGCCGACCGAGTCGCTCGATCTCGCGGCGACTCTCCAGAGCGCCGCCCGCCTGGCCGTTTCCGGGTTCGCCGACTGGTGCGTGATCGACCTGTCCTCGGAGGAGGGCCCCATCGAGCGGGTAGCCACCGCCCACGCCGACCCCGATCTCCAACCCCTGGTGGAGGAGCTGAAGCGCTTTCCGCCGCGGGGGGACGAGCCGCGGGGGCCGGCGCTCGTGCTACGCACCGGCCAGGCGCGGAGGATTCCGCAATTGAGCCCCGAGTGCCTGCAAACCGCCGGCGAGGATCCCGAGCACCAACGTGTCTTCGCGGCGCTCGCGCCCACCTCGGCTCTGCAGGTGCCGCTGGCGGCCCGCGGCCGCATTCTCGGGGTGTGGAGCTTCTACTCCTCTTCCGGCCGGCTCTATGACGAAGGCGATCAGGATCTCGCCGAAGAGCTCGGGCGGCGGGCTGCTCTGGCCATCGACAACGCGCGGCTGTATGGCGCGGCGCAGGCGGCGAACCTGGCAAAGGATCAGTTCCTCGCCACCCTGAGCCATGAGCTGCGCACGCCGCTGACCCCGGTCCTGGCGGTGATCTCCAGCCTGGAGGGCGACGACCGCCTGGAGGCCAAGGTGCGGGAGAGCCTCGCCATGGTGCGGCGCAACGTGGAGCTCGAGGCGCGCCTCATCGACGACCTCCTGGACCTCACCCGCATCTCCCGCGGCAAACTGGAGCTGAGCCGCCGGCAGACGGACCTGCGCGAGATCGTCGAGCAGGCCATCGAGACCTGTTGCGGCCAGGACGTGGCCTCCGGCCGGCTGCGCATCGTCAAGGACCTGGTGGCCGCGGACCAGACCGTGTGGGCCGATGCGCCCCGCCTTTCCCAGGTCTTTTGGAACCTCCTCAACAACGCCGTCAAATTCATACCGCAGGAGGGAACGATCACGATTCGATCCTGGCGCGAGCCGAGTGAGATCGCCATCCAGCTCACCGACACCGGAGTCGGCATCAGCCCGGGGGCGCTGGGGCACATCTTCAACGCCTTCGAGCAGGGGGACCTGGGCACCACGCGCCGCTTCGGCGGCCTCGGCCTGGGACTGGCCATCAGCAAGGCCATCGTCGAGCTCCACGGGGGGAGGCTCAGCGCCGAGAGCGAGGGGACCGGCCGCGGGGCCACGTTCACCGTACGCCTGCCGATCGGGGGGAGGAGGCGGGAAGCGGCGGAGGCCGTGGAAACGGAGCGGCGAGGCGCCCCGAAGGCGGAGAGCGGCCGCCCCCTGCACATCCTGCTGGCGGAGGATCACGCCGACACGGCGGAGGCCCTGGCCGCTCTGCTGGAAGGGCTGGGGCACCGGATCACGGTGGCGGGCTCCGTCGCCGAGGCCCTGGCTGCCGCCGCTGCATCCGCGGGGACGGCGGACGTGGACCTGGTGATCAGCGACTTGGGGCTGCCCGACGGCACCGGCTTCGACCTGATGCGCGAGCTGGCCCACCGCTACCGGCTGCCGGGGATCGCTCTCAGCGGCTACGGCATGGAGGAGGACGTCGAGAAGAGCCGGCAGGCCGGCTTCGCACGGCACCTCACGAAGCCGGTCACCCTCGATCTCCTCAAGGAAGTCATCGGTCAGGTCCGCGAGGAGGATCTCAATGCCCTGCCGGCGTTACCACGTAGTCCGCGAATTCGCTGATGCTGTCGGTCTTCGACCAGACGCCCACTTTTCCGGAAACAGGCGCGGCCAGGGTGTAATCGAGCAGTTTGTCGCCGTCGAGCCACCCTTCGAGTTGCGTGCCGTGGACGGCGATCTTGATCGCGTGCCACTCCTTGTAGGGGATGTGGACATCCTTGACCCCCTTCTTGACGAAGCTCCGCTTCCCCTTGTCGAAAGTCCACAGCACCAGGTTGTCCTCCTTGCCGTTGAAACGGACCGTCAGGTAATCGCCGTTCGGCTTGAGGTTGAAGAGGATGCCGGCGCATTGATCGAGGGCGCCGCCAAGGATCTTGAAGCGGACCGCGATCTCGCCGTCGTGGAAGTCGTCGACGTCCTTGGTCACGGCGTAGGGGAAATAGGCGAAGGCCTTGACGTTGTCGATGAACTCCTCGTGGCGCGAGCCGTAGATGGCGCGGGCCTTGTCCGCCAGGCCGCCGGCGGGTTGCCCCCGCTTCCATTGCCGGCCGTCCACCAGCAGGGCCTTCTTCCCCTCGTCGGTGACGATCGACCAGTCGCCCACCACGGCGAGGAAGCGCGACGGCTCGCCGCCTTCCTTTTCGTTCGCGAGGTCTACGTGCACGGCGGCGGGCGGCTTGGGAGCTGGAGCGGGTTTCGGCGCCGGAGTCTGGGCGGCGGCGGGTGCGAACGCGGCGAGACCAAGGATCAAAGCGAAGGGGGCGATCCGATCAGTTTTCTGCATGACGACCTCCAGCGGCCGCGCGAGGCGGCAAAAGCCAGGCCGGCGGCGAGCGGCCAGGCGGCGTAGAACAGGATCGCCGCGCCCCGCGGGGACGCGGCCAGCGGATAGCCAGGGTAGGGAGCCTCGGCCGTGGCGGCCGGCGGCGCGACGCCGGCCAGCTCGTAGAGCTTCGCCAGCACGATGGGCTCGGTGGTCGAGCGCAGCAGGGCGCGCCGGGGGCCGACGGCGTACCAGATCTCGCCGTAACGGCTCTCCGCGTCGAACAGCCCCGAGCGGCTCCGCGCCCGGTAGGTGACGGCGAGGTCCGGCACTACCCGCCGGAGCTTGGTGAGCACGTTGGTTTCGAGGTCGGTGCGTTTCGGGTCTTCCGGTGCCAGGTAGACGGTGACGCGCACCGGCTGCGCGATGCGCCGCAAGGCCGCTTCGTCCGCCCGCGGAAACGAGCTTCGCCGGTCTTCGGAGAGGTCCCAGCCGGCGCGCCACGAGGAGGCGAGCGCCGCCCCGCCCACGGCCAGCAGGACGAGGGCCCCTGAGCGCACCAGGCGCGAGGCGAGGGAGCGGAACGGATCGAGCCAGAGCCCCGCGAAAGCGAACCCGGCCAGGCTCGCGAGGAGCACGATGGCCACCACCGCCAGGCGCAGCTCGCCCCGCTCGAAGGAGCGCAGCGCCGCCTCCGGAGTGAACGGCGCCAGCCGTGCGAGGAGCCCCTCGCGCCCCTCCGCCACGAAGGCGAGCGCCCAGGTGCCGACGGTGAAGCCCAGAGTGACGATGGCGGCGCTGGCGCTGCTGCGGCAGACCGCGGCGGCGGCCACGGCGACGCCGATCGTCAGCAGGGCATGGAGGAGGTGGCCGAGGACGACGTTGGCCGTCTCCCCCCAGCCGAGATGGCCGCCATAGCCATGCCAGAGGAGGAGGGCGAAAAGCGCCGGCAGGAAGGCCACGAGCCAGCCGAGGAGGAGCACGCCGGCTTTGGCCGCGAGCCGCCAGGCGAGACCGGGAGGGGCCTGCGCCAGGAGCTTGGCGGCGCCGCTCTCCCGTTCCGTGGCCACCAGGCGGATGGCGACGAACGGCAGCAGGAAGGTGACCACCAGGGCGTAGGCGCCCAGGGTGGGCACTACGAGGCCGTCGAGCGGGCTCAATCCTTGGGCCAGGGCGGCCGGCCCCCCCGCGACTCCGCTTACTTCGGCGTAGGTCTCGACCGCGGTGACGAAGGCCTGGCCCACGAGCAGGCCGGTCAAGGCGAGGAGCAGCCACCAGGAGCGCGAGGCCGCGAGCTCCCGCCACTCCAGGGAAAAGAGCGCCCGCAGCGAGCGGCGGTCAAGTGAGCGCGAGGAACACCTCCTCGACGCCGCCTTCAGGGATTTTGGCGCGCTCGCGCAGCTCGGGGAGGGTCCCCTCGCCTGCCACCCGCCCATCGGCGAGCAGCACGAAGCGGTCGCAGGCGCGGCCGGCGTCCGTGAGCTGATGAATGGAAAGGAAGAGCGTACGCCCCCGCGCGGCTTCGCCGCGCAGGATCGCCGTAGCCTCCCGCGTCTGGCGCAGGTCGAGCCCATCGAACGGCTCGTCGAGCATCAGCAGGGGGTGCGGCGCGAGCAGCCCCAAAGCGATGAGAAACCTTTTTCGCTCGCCCTTGGAAAGCGAGCGCACGGGCGCACCGAGAAGGGCGCGGAGATGGAGGGCCTCGGCGACGGCGGCTACCCGCTCCGCCGCCACACCCCAGGTGTCCGCGAAGAAGAGGAGGACGCGGCAGACGGGCTGATCCGGCCACGGCGCGATGCCGTCCGGCACGTAGAACATCGCGCCGCGCCGCTCGGCTGGAGCGAGGAGTTGACCCGCGGCGCCGAGGACCTCGCCGGCATCCGTGGGAAGCAGGCCGGCGAGGCATTCGAAGAGCGTCGTCTTGCCCGCGCCGTTGGGACCGATCAGTCCCAGCACCTCCCCCGGCCGCACGGTGAAGCTGACCGCCGCGAGCACCCGGCGCGGGCCGTAGCTCTTGGCGATCTCCCGCACGGCGAGGAGAGGTGTTGCAGGGCCGGGCATCCTAGAACCGCAGCCGCGCCGCGAGCTGCCACTGGCGGCTCGGATCGACGTTGGCGAGACCGCCGAGAGGCTGGCCGAAGGTCGCCAGCGGCTTGCCCGTGGGATCGTTGCCGAAGACGCCGTTGTAGCCCACCACGTTCTGGTGATTGGTGACGTTGAACACCTCGGCGCGCAGCCCGAGGGTGCCGAAGCCGACGGCGAAATCCCGTTCCAGGAAGAGTGTGAGCTGGTAGAGATCGTTGCCGCGGCCCGCGTTGCGGCCAATCACGTGGCCGTCGATCACCGGCCGGTCCGTGTTGGCGCCGTCGCCGTTGTTGTCCACTCCCGTCGTGATGTTGTAAGGCCGGCCCGTGCCGTACTCGGCGACACCGCCGAAGCGGAGCTCCCACGGCAGCCCCACCCAGCCGCTCAGGACGCCCCGGTGGCGCTGATCGAGGAGGCTGTCGGCCCACTCCTTGTCGATTTGGTGCACGTCGTTGGGATCGCCGCCCGGGGCGTCGGGCTCGACGTTGTTGCGCGTGTGCGACCAGGTATAGCTCAGGAGCATCTGGCCGCGGCCGGCGAAATCCTTCCGCAAGTTGAGCTGCAGCCCGTCGTACTTGCTTTCGCCGTCGTTGACCGTCACCAGGATGCGGCGGTAGCCGTTGGGGAGCGGCGTGATGGGGCGAGTGGCGTCGGCCACCGTGGCCGAACGGGTCTGCCCCGGGGCGGTGCGGACGAAGAGCGACGGCGCGTTGAGGTCGAGGTTGCGGGGGATGTCCGTGGTCTGCGCATGCACACCGTCGACGCTCAGGAACCAATGCACCCCGAATTCGCGCTCGGCGCCGAGCGTCGCCTGGGTGGTGCGGGGATTGACGAAGCTATCGGGATAGCCGAGGAGCTTCGAGACGTCGAAAAACTGATCGTAGAAGCCGGCGCGTCCCGGCCGCACGGTGATGTCGCGCGGCGGCAGCACGGCGCCAGGGGGGAAGGCCGGCAGGGGAGCGAGAGAGGTGGGGAAGCCGAGCTGCCCGGGCGCGGCGCTGAAGGTGAAGAACCCGGTGGGGCCGGCGAGCTCCCAGCCGGCGTCGATGTTGGCCTGGACTTCCGAATAATAGATTCCATAACCGCCGCGCACGACGGTCTTCGCATCGTTGCCGGGGTTCCAGGCGAAGCCGAGCCGCGGCGCCACGTTGTTGGTGTCGTCCGTCAGGTCCTGCCGGTCGTAGCGCAGGCCGAGGTTGAGGACGAAGTTGCTGCGCAGGCGGTAATCGTCCTGAGCGAAGAGCGACCAGAGGTTTTCGCCCACCGAATAGTGGACGTTGCCGAAACCCTGCGTGAAGCGTTGCACGTCGTTGATCGTGAGCTGCGAGGTGGGGATCGCCGGTGAGATCCCCGGCTTGAAGGTGAACTGGCCGAGGACGAACGGCGCGCCGAACTCCTGGCCGTTGCCGCCCGAACGCGAGTGCTCGTAATCGCCGCCTAGCTTGAGGAAATGGCTGCCGAGCGACAGCGAGACCGTGTCGGCGAGCTGCGTCTGCCGGTTGGTGAGGTCGGCGAAACGCGATTCCCCTTCGGTCGAGACGCCGGTGCGCACGAACTGAGTGGAGGGGGAGAGGGGCGTGAACTGGGTGATCGGATCGCCATCCTGCCATACCAGGCGCAGGTCGTTGTAGGCGTCGCCGCTCAACACCGCGGTCTCACCGAGTTGCGCGGCCATGGTGTTGCGCCGGAACGTGCGTCCCGCGCTCGGCAGGGTGTTGCCGCCCACCACGTCCTGCGGGTTGGTGTCGGTGAAGCGGTCGAGGTTGAAACGGCCGAAGAGATGGTTCTGATCGTTCAGGTTGGCATCGGCGCGGGCGTAGAACAGCTTCTGCTTGTAGTTGCCGGTGAAGACGCCGGGGGCGAGCGGCGAGGTGATGACGGAGTCGCGGTCCTGATCGTTGTACTCGCCGGCTACCGACCAGTAGGCCTTGTCGCGCACGATCGGTCCGGAGAAGAAGCCGCTCCCCTGCTTGAGCTCGTCGTGCGATTTTTGATTGGTCACCGGAGCGTTCGACTGCAGGCCGCCGGGCCGGGAGAGGGCCGTCAAGTCGCCGTGGAAGTCGTTGGTGCCGGTGCGGGTCACGAGGTTGATGGCGCCGCCGGCGCTGCGGCCGTATTCGGCCGAGAAGCTGTTGGTGAGGACGGTGAATTCCTGGATCGAGGAAAGCGGCACGGCGGTGAAGATCGTCTGCCGCCCCCAGGCGTCGTCCGCCGTGCTGCCGTCCACCGTGTAGGTCTGCTGCCGCCGGCCGCCGCCATCGATCACGAACAGGGTCTCGCCGAGGAACAGGTCGCCGGTGCCGCGCGCCGAGCGCACGGCGGAGTTCAGGAGCGGCAGCGAGGTGACCTTGCGGCCGAGGATCGGGGTCTCCTGAATCTTCTGCGCATCGAAACGGTTGCCGAGCTGCGGCGAATCCGCCTGCACTCCTTCCGCCGTGCCGTAGACGGTGATGGCTTCCTCCACCGCGGCCGGGTTCAGCACCACGTCGATGGCCGCCGTCTGGCCGCCGCGGAGCTGGATGCCCGCTTTTTCCTGCGGCGCCAGCCCCTCATGGGTGGCGCGGATGCGGTAGGTCCCCGTCAGCGGCAGCTCGGGGATGGCGTACAGTCCCTGAGCGTCGGTTTTTGCCGTGCGGGAGAAGCCCGTGGCCAGGTTGGTGACGGTGACCTCCGCGCCGGCCACGGCCGCGCCCGCCTGATCGCGCACCTGGCCGCGGATGGCCCCGATGCCGGGGGTCTGCGCCCGCGCGCCGGCGAGCGCGAGCAGGAAGAGAGCACAGAAAACGAATCCTGAACGGATGGTCCTGAAGAAATGCATGGGGGAGACTCCTCCTTCGCAAAGCATCGAACGAACGATCGCGGCGGCCCAACGCGGGCGGCCCGCTTCCAGACAGCGCGAGACGGCGCGTTCCGGGTCTATTCGTTCTGCCGCTGCGTCAGGAGGAGGATGTCGGAGGCAAGGGGGGGAACGGCGGCGGCGCGCGCCGCCGCCGCGCCGCGCCGGGCGGGAGAATCCACCGCAACCCCTTCCCCCTGAAGGGAGTCTTGAGGCTGAGGGGGCGGAGGCCCGGGAACGAACAGGGCGACGCCGGGGCTGGCCCTGTTGAGGTCGGGCCGCGGCGCGAGGCCGGGGCGTTCGGCCGCGACCACTTGCCGCAGAGAGCCGCCGCGCCGGGAGCCCTCCACCCAGGCGACGACTCCGGCCCGGCCGGGAAGGGCCGGCTCACCGGCCGCGACGGCGCGGCGCGCAGGCACGTCGGCCAGCACGGGAAGCTTCGCGGCGGCGATCGCGAACCGCTCCGGCAGCTCGACCGCGGTCTCCTGCCGCTCGTCGCCGAAGCGGAGGAGGATGCGGGCGTCCGCCGTGGGAAGGAGAGGGACCTGAAAACGGATCCGCCGCAGGTCCTGATCCAGGTGCGGGGTGATCCGCACCGGATACGAGGCGCCGCCGTCGACGCTGAGGAACGCCTCCCACTCCTCGGTGCCCTGGAGGCGGGAGAAGGCCGGAAGAGGCGCCCATTCGAGCTCGGCCGTGGCGCCCGCGATGAGCGCGGCTCCGGCCCGCGGCGCCACGAGCCGCACGGGCACCTCCCGCGCGAAGCCCGCGGGCCCCAGCGCGAGGAGGGCCCAGGCGAGCCAGGCCGGGGTTAGGAGGCAGGAGCGGCGCATAGGAGGCTCATCATAGCCTCCGCCCGGCGATAAATCACCGTCCCTCAGAAGCTGACCCGCACCCCCACCCGCAGCGACCGCGGCGGCGTGCGCAGCACCGGCTTCAGGTAGTCCGGATTGACCGGCGTGGGCGAGGCGTTGTCGGCTTCCTGGAAGCCCCAGCGCTCGTCCAGCAGGATGGGCCGTTGTGCGTCGAGCAGGTTGAAGACGTCGAAGAGGAGGTTCACTGTCGCCGGTCCCACGGTCAAGGGGTACCCCAGGTGGAGGTCCGCTTCGTAGTCGTCCGGCGTCCGCCCCTCGGCGCCGCGCTCGGTCAGGAAGAACTCGTAGCGGCCGTAGATGTCCGAATAGCCGTAGCGGGTCAGCGGCGTGCCCGTGCGGTAGTAGGAGGAGAGGCCGATCGAAAGCTTCCACGGCGTCTGGTAGATCCCCGAGAGCTTGAACTGATGCCGGCGGTCGTTCGACAGCGGCCCCTTGTTGGTGATCTTCGAGAGGTTGCTGCCGTTGGTGAAGAAATCATAGTAATCATAGGCGGCGGTGATGTTGGGATCGGCGCCGACGTTGGTGAACGGCGAGTAGAGGCCGTCGAAGTTGCCGTCGAGCTTCGAGTAGACGTAGGAGGCCAGCGCCTGCCAGTTGTTCGAGAAGCGCTTGTTGGCGTCGAGCTGAATGCCCTTGTAGATGCGCTTCGGAATCGGCGCCGGGAAGGTCTGCGAATAATCGAGCGTGAAGATGCGCTTCATGATTCCCTCGCCCGGGTTGCCGATGCAATAGGTGCCATCGTCGCGGCAGAGGAAGTCCTCGATCACCTCGGCGTAGTTGCGGTAGATCCCCTTGATCCCCAGCGACAGGTCGGGGCGCACCTCGTGCTCGTATCCCAGGAGGTACTCGTTGATGTACTGGTTGTGCAGGTTGGGGTCCGCCGGCTCCGTGAAGCCGCCGAAGATGGTCGAGCCTTGGCCGATGGCGTCCTCGGCGGCCGGGTCCGGAGTCGTGCTGGTGGGGCTGAAGTTGAAGATGCGCGCCTGCCGCTCGAAGGAGAAGGAGCGGATGACGAGGTCCATGGGGATCTGCTCGTAATAGCGCCCATAGGAGCCGTAGAGCTTGGAGTGGCCGTTCCCGCCCGGATCCCAGACGAAGCCGAGACGCGGCGCGAAGTCTTTCTTGAGGTCGATCTGCTGCGTGCCGGCGGCGTCGATGATCTGCTGGCGGTCCCAGCGCACACCGACGTTGATCGTGAGGTTGGAGAGCACGCTCCAATGGTCCTGGAGATAGGCCGACGTGTTCTTGTGCTTGGGCGAGGCCGTGAGCTGCGAGACCGGGGCGTTGTCGACGGTGGCATCCGGCGTCGTCCAGTAGAAGTGGCTGTAGACCGGCTTGGCGGGATTGACGGTGTTGCCGAAGACGTCGATCTGCTGGCCGCCGGTGAAGCGGCGCACCACGTCCGCCGATTCCTTCTCGTATTCCAATCCGAGCTTGAATTCGTGCTTCGAAAGGTAGTGGGTCACCGAGCCGCCCGCGAAGTCGCGCTTGAAATTCTTGTCCTGGAGGAGCCCGAAGCCCCCGGTCTGGAAGAAGTTGTCGTCCACCGAGCGGAACTGGATGACGTCGCCGCTGCCATTCGCCGGTCCCACCGAGTTCTCCTCCCGGTGCTGCGCCACCTGCCCCGAGAGCAGCCACGAGGCGGAGAGGATCCCCTGGTAGCGCAGGGCGTAGTCCTTGCCGCCGAAGTTGCGCAGGCCGTCGTAGGTGAGGGGATCGCCGTCGAGCGAGTGCTGGGCGTCGTTGATGGCGCCGGTGTCGTCCCGCGGGTCCTGGAAGAAGGTGCCGATCAGCGACTGGTTGCCGGACAGGTTCCAGGTGAGCTTGGCCGAGCCCAGGTCGCGGTCGCTTTTCGAGGTCACCACCTGGCCCGCGAGCGGCCCTGCGGGGAGGGTGCTGTCGAGCTTGTTGGAAACCTTGTCATAGGCGGCGAAGAACCACAGCTTGTCCTTGACGATACGGCCGCCGAGGCCGATCCCATAGTCCTCCTGCGTGAAGCCGGCGGTGGTGCCGCCGGTCGACACCACGGGCTTGGCGCTGCCCTGCAGCGAGTCGTTGTCGAAGTAGCCGAAGACGTCGCCGTGGAACTCGTTCCCTCCCGACTTGGTGATGACGTTGATGATCCCCCCCGTCGAGCGGCCGAATTCGGCCTCGTAGCCGCCGGTCTTGACGTCGATGGCCTGGATGAACTCGAAGTTCAGCTCCTTGCCCTGGAAGCCGTACTCGGCGCCCGTGGTGTTGACGCCGTCGATGTAGAAGACGTTCTCGGCCCCGGTCGAGCCGTAGACGGCGATCGACGACTGAGAGGCGTTGTCCGGGTTGGCGTCGGAGCCGACCCCGGGGGTGATCTGCACCACCGACGAGTAGTTGCGGCCGGTGGGCAGGGTCTCGATGGCGCGAGTGTCGAGGTTCGTCCCCAGGGCGGTGGAGGTGGTGTCCACCACCGGCACGTCACTGGTGACAGTGATCGACTCGGCGACCGCGGCCCGCAGGCTGACGTTGAGAGTGGCGTCCTTGTCCAGGCCCACGGAGACCCCCTGCTTCGTCTCGCTGGCGAAGCCCTGGCCGGTGAAGACGATGACGTAGTCGCCGGGCGGCAGCAGGGTGAGGCGATAGGAGCCGGTATTGTCCGTGACCGCCGTGCGCAAGCCCTGTAGGGCGGGGCTCTTGGCCTCGACCGTAACCCCGGGGAGCACGCCCCCGGCCTCGTCGGTGACCCGCCCGACGATGCCGCCGGTAGTCTGCGCGGCCAGCGTTGCCGCAAATGCCAGGAATACGACGACAGGGAGCAGCCAACGGCGCAGCGAGATCATCGCGACCTCCTTCGTGAGAGACAGGACAGTAGCCAGGAAATGTACCACAGGGGACGGGGGTGAGGAGGAGTGGGGGACCTGCTATCCTGCGGGCCATGAATCCTCTCCCGCTCGAAGTCTGGAACCAGGGCCTTGTTTACGAAAATTATCGGCGGACCGTCCGCCGCAACGGCAAAGTTCTCGACGAGGTCTACCGCAGCCCCATCCACACACCGGAGGACGTGGAGGTCCTGCGGCCGCTGCCCCCGCTGTGGATCGTCGCCATCGGCGAGGACTGGTGCCCGGACGTCTACCACACCCTCCCCACCTGGGTGCGGATCGCCAAGGAGCTCCCCGGCTGGGAGCTGCGCATCTTCCCCCGCGACGCGCACAAGGAGCTGATGCGCCACTTCCTGTGGCGCAAGGACAACCTGCGCATCCCCGTCTACGCCTTCTACGACGAGGCCCTGCGCCTCCAGACCTGGTGGTCCGGGCGTAGCGCTCCCGCCGAGAAGGCCCTCCAGGAGCTCAACGGCGGCCGCCCCTTCGGCGAGCTCTCGCCGCAGGAGCGCACGAGCGTCGGCGAAGCCTTCGAGGAGGCCTACCGCAACGAGTTCCGCCGTGCCAACCTCGACGAGATGCTGGCGCAACTGCGGGCGTTCTTCCACCTGGGGTGAGGGGGACGGCCCAACTTCTCGCCCAAACTGTGAACTACTTCACTGGACAGATGTGCTGCGACCTGGCATGCTTCCCCGGCATATCGCGTAGTTGGCTGGAGCAGGCGGAGGGTTGAGGAGTCTCACCCACCGCTTCAGCCGAGCCCGGCGAAAAGGGCGCTGCTGACAGCCCTCTGAGTCCGATGACCAGAGGACCCTGCTAAGAAGCGCGCGCAAAGGGTCGCCATAAGGAGTTGGAAGTGAAACGAACGCTTGTCGCCGTCATTCTCACCGTCGCACTTACCGTCGCAATCCTGCCCGCTGGCATCCAGGCCCAGTCCTTTTCAGACCTTGGCCACGCACTCAACGCGCGCGGTTATTCCGGTACGGTCTGGGTCAACAGCTTCGATACGTCGCAGCCCTATCTGGCCCACGGCGTCTTCTATCCGGACACACCGATCACCCCCAATGGCAGCTACGAAACGCGCTACGGCATGCAGGTCACCGGGTCGGGCACGGTCTTCACCGACTCCAACGGTTTCTGGGCCGCCTCGGGAACGGCGCACAATCCCAACAACATCACCTCCGACGGCTCGATCCTGGTCGAGCTGTTTCACAACGGCAACCTGGCCGACAGCGCGAAGGTCCTCTTCATCTGCGCGCCCTTGAGCGACTGCAACTGGAGCACGCACTTCATCACCCGCTCGGACCACTCGAGCGGCTGGACGGTCACCGTGCGCCGTCACGTCGAGGGGGCGAGATCGGGCGGCGAGCGCAACATCGACCTCAACGGGCCGTGCCACAAGGCGCTGGTGGACTTCTTCCTGTTGCCGGCGAGCTACGTCTTCACCAACACCGACTTGATCGACACCAACTACGTGTCGAAGCCCGGCGATTCGGACAGCGTCCTCGGCACGCTCCTGATTCCGTTGCTCTGTATCGGCGGGTCGAATCAAGTTGCGCCGCTCTCGTCCTTCGTCGCCAACCCTTCCGACGTCTACCCGGGAACCGTGGTGAGCTTCGTCGACACCTCGGCCAACCTGCCCACGAGCTGGGCCTGGACCTTCCAGGGGGGATCGCCGTCGACCTCGGCGGGATCGAACCCGCAGGTGCAGTTCAGCTCGGTGGGTGCCAAGACGGTCACCTTGGTGGCCAGCAACTCGGCCGGGCCTGGGAACCTGTTCACCAAGGTCATCACGGTGCTGGACCCCACCCCCCGGGGCTCGGTCACGGCCTCGGCCGGCTCCATCACCCAGTGCCAGTCGGTGGACTTCAACGCCACGATCACGGGCGGGCCGCCGTTGAGCTACGTCTGGGAGGTGCTGGATTCGCGCGGCACGACGCTCAATCCTCCCGGCCGGGTGCCCTTCGGCTCGAGCTTCTCCTGGGCCAGCCAGCCTGGCAACCAGCCTGGAACCTACACCGCGAAGGTCACGGTCTCCAACAGCACCAGCCCCAACGGCGTGGCGTTCACCACGCCGGTGCAGCTCATCGCGCTGCCGGCGCTCACCGACATCAGCGGCGCCGCCCCCACCACCAACAACTTCCAATCCAACCTGGTGCAGTTCACGGCTCCGGCCTTTACCGGGGCGACCAAGGTGGTCTGGGACTACGGCGACGGCAAGACGGACACCTTCACCGATCCCGTCGCCGGCAGCGCTCCCTCGCATTCCTACGCTCCCGGCGACTACAACGCCAAGGTCACCATCTCCAACTGTGTCAACTCCGTCGGCTCGGCCAGCCAGACGGTGCCCGTTCACGTCACGCAGTCCACGCAGATCGTCGCCAGCTTCCAGGCCAACGACACCACCTGCCAGTTCGGTACGTGCACCTTCACCGTCGGCCAGCCGGCGGCCTTCGTGGACAGCTCGATCGGCGCGGATTTCTGGGACTACGACTGGACGCACGCCAGCGCTCCGGCCGAGAGCTGCAACTTCACCGACAACGGCCACACCTCGCCCGTCACCTCCCACACCTTCACCGCGACCGGCACCTTCTACCCCTGCCTGCGGGTGCGGCGAGCGACCGGTGAGCAGAACGTCACCGTGCACCCGGCGGTCAAGGTGAACGACGGCCAGCAGCAGACGCCGGCCATCGCACTGTCGGGTCCGGCCACGGGGCTGACCGGCCAGTCCTACACCTTCACTGGTGCCGCCAGCAACTGCACGCCCAGCGACAGCGGCTGGACCTGGAACGTGAGCGGCGGCACCATCAGCGGCAGCACCACGGGGAACGGAATCTCCGTGAAGTGGACCGCGGCCGGCTCGAAGACGGTTACGGCCACCAACAGCGCCTGCGCGGGCGCTCAGGGGACGAAGACCATCGTCATCAGCGATCCCGTCCCGCCGCAGGCGCAGTTCACTTTTTCGCCAACGTCGCCCAAGACGGCCGAAGTGGTGAGCTTCGACGCCACGTCCTCCATCAACATCGCGAGCGGCTCGGCTTACGGCTGGGATTTCGGGGACGGGACGAGCGCCTCCGGCCCGGTCGCCCTGCATGCCTATGACAACGCGAACAACTACAACGTACGCCTCACCATCACTCCGCCGGGATGCCTCACCTCGGGTTGCCAGCTCCAGACGGCGAAGACGGTCGGAGTCGTACAGCCGGGCGGACCGCAGTTCACGGTCGCCCCGGCCTCGCCGGGTGCGGGCGAGGAGGTGACCTTCGACTCCAGCCCCTCGACCCAGATCGTTGCGGGGTCCAACTTCGCCTGGGACTTCGGCGACGGCAGCGTGCACGCGGTCGGACCGGTCGTCACCCATGTCTTTGCTCAGCCGGGTACCTACCAGGTGCTCCTCGCCGTCGCGCCTCCGGGATGTGTCAGCTTGTCCTGCCTGGCCCTGGCCCCGAAGCACGTGACGGTCGGACCGCGCCCGCCGGTGCTGGCCGAGTTCACGGCCGACGTCACCTGCCCGACTCAGGCCGGCACTGGCTCGTGCCAGGCGAAGACCGGCAAGACGGTGACCCTGACGGCGACGGACGACAGCGCCAGCACCTATGCCTGGAGCTTCGGCGACGGCAAGACAGGCTCGGGCCGCACCGTGTACCACGCCTGGGCCGCCCCGGGCTCCTACACCGTGGCCCTGACGGTGACCCAGGGAACGGCGAGCGCCGTCAAGACCCGGACGTTCGACGTCACCGGCCCGCCGCCGCCCAAGAACAAGACGGTCCTTCTCCCCGTTGCCTTCCAGAGCCGCGGGCCGCTGGTGCAGTCCAACGACCTCTACATCTACAACCCGGCGGCCGCGTCCCTGGACGTCACCGTCGAGTTCCGGCGGCAGGGGGCGGGCGCCGATGACCTCCCGCTGCGCGTGCCGGTCACCCTGGGGCCGGGCGCCATGCTCTTCGCGCCCGACGTGCTGAGCGGGGTCTTCGGCCTGGAGAACGTCGCGGGCTACATCACCGTGACGGCGAACAGCGAAACCGTGGAGCCGGTCGTCACCGAATTCGACAGCAGCGGGCAGACGACGGCCAAAGTCTTCGGCGGCGCCCTCCCGGGCTCCTCCTTCGGTGCCGGCAGCCTGGGCGCTGCGGACTCCGCCAACCCCGCGCAGCACCTGGTGGGCTTGAGCGACACCGCGGACCGCCAGGCGAGCTTCGGCATCGCCAACCCCAGCGACGAGCCGGCCACCTACCGGTTGCGGCTCTTCGACAAGAGCGGCAACCTCCTCGGCGTCTCCGCCACCCAGGATCTCGACCGCCAGAATCAGCGGCAGTTCCAGACCCAGGAGATCCGCGAGCTCTTCAGCATCAGCAACGTACAGGATTACCGGGTCGAGGTGGAGAGCGTCTCGGGGCCGCAAGTCTTCCCCGTAGGCTCCGACGTGCGCCTCGCGACGGGGGATCCGTCGTTCGTCCCGCCGGGTTCCTACACCGCGCCCACGGCCTATCTCCTGGGCGTGGTCAACGGTGCGGGCACTGCCGGCTCCAAGTGGCAGACCGATCTGCTCCTTTCGAACGTCGGCGATCAGCCCGCGCAGGCGAGCGTCCGGCTCACCAAGGTGGGTACCAAGCCCGGCCAGGCGGTTTCGATCAGCGTGCCGGCGGGAGTCACGCTGCGCCAGGAGAACGTGCTCCTCAGCAAATTCAGCCTGAAAAGCGGCATCGGCATGCTCACCGTCTCCAGCACCTCTCCCAACGGCGTCTACCCGATCGTGAAGGCCGAGAGCTTCGACAACACCAACCCGCAGAAGCGCTTCGGCCAGGGCATCGTGGCGCTGACCGACGCCGACGCGGCCGACACCAGCCACAAGCTCGTCCTCGTCGGCCTGCGCCAGGACGGCTTGAACAAGACCACCCTGTGGCTCTTCAACCCGAGCGGCGTGGCCGGTCTCTACGACCTCGTCTACCGTGACATCAACGGCAACGTGCTCGGCACGCTCCAGAACGTCAAGGCTCCCGCCGGCCAGTTGGTGCAGATCGGGCCGACCCAGCACCCGATCAGGAAACCGGGAACCCCGTACGGCGTCTCCGTCGAGGTCGTAGTCAAAAGCGGCAAGGCGCTCGCCGCCGCGCAAGTGGTGCGCAACGGCAGCAACGACCCGGCGTACGTGCCGGCCGTGGTGCGGTAACCTCCGAGAGGCGCTCGGCCGGCGATGGCTGGCCGGGCGCCGTACCGCGTTCTCAAAGCATCCCCTTGACGCCCTTGACGCCTTGGGCATTGGGATGTATCCTTCGAACATGACGCGGAAAGCCCACGCCCTGATCGACGAGATCACCCAGCACGTGAAGCAGGGGCTCGAGGAGCGTCTCGCGGCCTACGACGACGGCGGGCGCCCGTTGGAGGGGATCGGCTCACCGCGCGACCTAGCCCGGCGCATGCTGGAGATCGTTCCTCTCGCTTCGCGGTGGGACGACCTCCTGGGGCCGTTCTACGGCACGGGCCAGGTGGCGAAGATCCTCGGTGGCGTCTCGCGGCAGGCGATCGCCGACCGCCGGGAGCGGCGTACTCTCCTGGGACTCAAGACCTCGGACGGGGTCATGATCTACCCGACCTTCCAGTTCGACGACCGGAACCAGGTGTTGCCGGGGCTGGCGGAGATCCTACAGACCTTCCGTCACAGTGCGGTGGACGACTGGACGCTCGCCAGTTGGCTGGCGGCACCGTCGAAGTCGCTCCAGGGGAATTCCGTCGTCCAGTGGCTGCGGACCGGCGGCGATCTGGAGCCGGCCTTGGTGCTGGCTCGCGACGCGGCGCGGCGTTTTGCCCAGTGAGGACTTTGCTGGAAGGACAAGTCTGGTAAGGCAGAAGGGGAACGTTGGCCATCAACGAGAGCCCGTAGGGCGGCAGAATGTAGCCCAGGCCGTAAGCCCTGGGCAGGCGGCCTCGCCGCCCACTCCGAGGCGGGCTGGCCGTCTGTGGCCCAGGACTCACGACCTGGGCTACGGTCTGCCGCCCTACGGGCTCTCCGCGACGACGGCGGCCCCCCAGAACCTCCGGCCCCTTCCTCCGTATCTTCAAGAATGAAGATCCGTACCCAGCTCATCCTCGCCTTCCTGCTGCTCGCGGTGGTGCCGCTGGCGGGGATCGTCCTCTACTCCTATTACTCTTCGCTGCGCGCCGTGCGGCGGGCCGCGGAAACGGAGGTGGGGACGCTGCGGCGGGAGATGGACGGCCGGCTCGCAGCCATCAAGAGCGAGCTCGGGCACGGCGTGGAGCGGATGGGGGACGTGCCGTTCCAGGTCGTGATGCGGGCCGCGAAAGAGGGGAAGATGGATCCGGCGCTCGGCCGGATGGTGCGCGGCTTCGGCCCTGCGGCGCCCCTCCTCGATTCGCTGGAGTTCGTCCCCATGCCGCCCCCGGCACGAGCGGCCATGCCCGCGGTGCCCCCAGCGCCGGTGCCTCCCGTACCGCCAGTTCCCCCGAATGCACCCCTGGAGGAGCTGCCCCAAGTCTCCGATCCTGCGAATCCAATGGTCATCGACGTTACCGCCGTGCTGCGCGAGGTCCGCCGCGGTCTGCAGGAAGTGCCGGGGCAGGATCCGCGGGCGGCGGCAGCTATCGGCCAGGCGTTGCGGGAGATTTCCGATGCGAAGGCGGATCAGCTCGCGGCCCACGCCGGGAAGCTCCGGCAGCGGACCGAGGAGGTCCAGCTCCTGAAGCAGCGGCGCGAAGCCCAGGAAACCGCCGCCAGGATGGCGTTCGGCCGCGACTTCGAAGCCCCCGTGGTCGAGCATGGCGCGGTGGTGGGGAAGCTCAAGGCCCAGGTGAAGAGCGACGAGGTTCTGCGCCGCGTCCTGGCGCGCACCGGCGCCGGCGAGGGAGAGATCGCCTTCGCCGTCGACAGCCAGGGGAAGCTCCATACGGCGAACGACGAGGACCGCAAGAAGCTCGAAGGGCTCCCGCCGCTGATGCGGGCCGTGCACGCGCAAACCAGCTCGGCGCGCTGGATCCTCGACGATTGGGTGGTGGCCTCCTCCAGGGACGCGGACACCGGCCTCGTCTTCGGCATCGCCCGCCCCGTGGCCCTTGCGGAAGTGCAGCAGACGGCGGCGCGCAACTTCGGCTACGGCCTGGGGCTCACCGCCCTTGCCCTCTTCGGCATCCTGCCGCTCTCCACCCGCATGACCCGCAACCTCCACGCGGTCACCGAAGGCGCGGAGCGCATCGCCCACGGCGACCTGGAGACGCAGGTCCCCGTGCGCTCGAAAGACGAATTCGGCAAGCTCGCCCTGGCCTTCAACCGCATGGCCACGGACTTGAAGCAGCACCAGGAACGGCTGCTGGAGGAGGAGCGCCTGCGCAAGGCGGGAGAGATCGAGCAGGCCCTGCTGCAAACCGAGTACGACCGCAAGAGCCGCGACCTCGAAGAGGCCCGGCGGTTCCAGCTCTCCCTGCTGCCGCGGACCCTTCCCGAGCACCCGGGCTTCGAGATCGCCGTCTCGATGAGCACGGCTACCGAAGTGGGTGGGGACTACTACGATTTCGTCCTCTCCGACGCTGGCGCGCTCACCGCGGCCATCGGCGACGCCACCGGCCACGGGGCGCGGGCGGGCACCATGGTCACGGCCGTCAAGAGCCTGTTCTCGGCCGACGCGGGCGCCTCCGGCCCGCGGGCGTTCCTCGCCGAGGCGGCCCGCGCCATCAAGCGCATGGCCTTGGACCGCATGGCCATGGGGCTCTGCCTGGCGCGGCTGGAGGGGCGGTCCCTCACCGTCTCCGCCGCCGGCATGCCCCCCTTGCTGCTCTACCGGCGGGGGAGCGCGAAGGTCGAGGAGGTCGCCCTCGCCGGCATGCCCTTGGGCGGCTTCGCCTTCGATTACGAGGAGCAACGGCTGGAGGTCGAGCCCGGAGACACTCTCCTGCTGATGACCGACGGTCTCCCCGAGCTGGCGGACCCCCACGGGGAGCCGCTGGGCTACCCGCGGGTCCGGGAGCTCTTCGCCGAGCTCGGGAACCTGCCTCCGGCGGAAGTCATCGCCGGCCTCGCACGGAGCGCCGAATCGTGGGGCGCCGGCCAGCCGCCGCGGGACGACGTGACCCTGGTGGCGATTCGGATTCGCTGAGACGCCTCGCCCCCCTGAAACTCCCGCTCCCTCACTACCGTAGGAGTCGACGGGGAGGAGCCTCATGGATCACCCACTGTCGTCCGCCGTCCACGCCCGCCATGCCGCCACTGCGGACGAAGGTTTCAGCTTCCGCCGCTTGATGCTGGTGGCCGGGCTCGACCTCAAGGAGAGCTTCCGGCGCCCGCTGTTCTTCTTCTGGGCCGCGTTCATGGCCTTGAACGGCTGGTGGATGTCGCGCGGCGAGTGGCTGTTCCGCTCGATCGATACCTCGCTCGGCGGCACCAAGGCCTGGGTGGACTCCGAGTTCCAGATCACCTACGTCTTCGCCCTCATCGGCTTCTTCCTCGTCGCCTTCTTCGTGGCGGTGGCGGCGGGCACGCCCCTGGTGCGCGACGAAGAGCTGCAGGTGGGGCCGCTCCTTCATTCGACGCCGCTACGCCCGGGCGAGTACGTGTGGGGAAAGTTCCTCGCGGCCCTGCTGACCTCGTTCGCCGCCACCGCCGTGCTGCCGCTTTCCACCGGCATCTTCAGCCACTTCCTGCCGGACGCTGCCCATCCGGAGTTCTACGGGCCCTTCCATCTCCAAAGCTATCTGCGGCCAACCCTCGTCTTCCTGCTGCCCGCGGTGATGCTCATGGCCGGTGCGGCCTTCGCCCTGGGGCGGTTCACGGGGCGGCCGATCGTCGTCTTCATGCTCCCCGTCATCGTCTTCCTGTTCTTCAACAACTTCTTCTGGCGCTGGTTCCCGCCCACCCTGGACCCCTCGGTCTCGGCGGTGCTGCGCCTCGTGGATCCCTCAGGCTTCCGCTGGCTCAAGGAGAGCTGGCTGTTCGTGGACCGTGGGCTGGCCTTCTACAACACTCACCCCGTGAGCTTCGACACGCCGTTCCTGCTGAGCCGCGCGGCCTTCGTGCTCTTCGGGCTGGTGCTGGTGGACCTCTCGCGCCGCCACTTCGCGGGCCGGTTGCGGCGGACCCGCAAGCAGCCGGCGGCCGCGGCCGAGCTGCCCACGCGCGTCCTCCAGCCAACAGCCCCCGTGGCCTCGCTGGGCATGACCTCCCGCCCCCCCGGGTTTTTTCAAGGGGTCCGGGCCGTGGCGCGGTTCGAGCTCGCGGAGCTGCGCTCCCAACCGGGGCTCTACATCTTTGTGCCGGCCATCCTGCTGTTCATGTACATCCTCTACACCGGGGGCTACGACCAGCAATTCGACGCCGTGCTGCTGACTCCCGGCACGGCCGCCGTCGACGGCCTGCTCGCCCTCACGGCGTGGCTCGTCCTCCTCTTCCTCTTCTATACCGTCGAATCTCTCGAGCGGGAACGGACCACCGGCGTGGGGCCGATGTTCTACGCCACCCCGGTGCCCACGGGCTCGCTGGTGACCGGCAAGGCCCTGGCGCTGGGCGTCGTGGCCCTGGTGGCGGTCGCCGCGGGAGTGCTCACGGCCAACATCGCCATCCTCCGCCAGGGGGGCGGCGTAGCCTTGGATTTGCGGCCGTTCCTCCTCGTCTGGGGCCTGCTCCTGCCGCCCACCCTCTGCGTGTGGTGCGCCTTCGTCGCCGCCGTGCTGGTGGCCACCCGCAGCCGCTACGCCACTTACGGAATCGGCCTGGGCGTCCTCGTCCTGACCGTCTTCGCCTTGACCCGCAACCACATGAGCTGGGCGGGGAACTGGCCGCTGATCGGCGGCGGCAATGGGGGCTCGCCGCTCACCTGGAGCGACCTGGGGACGTTCGACTTCGACCGCACGGCCCTGATCCTCAATCGCCTGCTGGTCCTGGCCCTGGCCGTGCTCCTGGCCTGGGCCGCCGGACGCTTCTTCCCGCGGCGGGAGCGCGACCGCATGAGCCCGCTCCTGCCGGCCCGCGAGCGCCGGCGCACCCTGCTCACCGCGGCGGGGCTGGCCATCGTTCCCCTGGGTTTGGGCTTCGCGCTCGCGGGGCAGGTGAACCAGGGGTTCCAGGGCGGCGCCATGGAAGAGAAGCACAAAGAATACTGGCGGAAGAACCACGTCACCTGGCTCAACCAACCCCAGCCCTACGTCACCCACGTGGACATGGACCTGGGGTTCGAGCCCGCGGAACGGGCCTTCCGCGTCGCCGGCACCTACGACCTCCAGAACCGTAAAGAGAAAGATCTGGATTGGTTCGCCGTCTCCGGCGGCTCGGCCTGGAAAGGGCTCTCCTGGACCCTCGACGGCCGCCCCTACCAGCCGGAAGAGAGGGCCGGCCTGTACGTCTTCCGCCCGCCCCAACCCATGGCGCCGGGTTCCTCCCTGCGGCTCGGCTTCCGTTACCATGGCACGATCCTGGCCGGCATTTCCAAGAACGGCGGCGACGTGCCGCTGGGCGAATTCATCCTCCCCAGCAGCGTAATCTTGACCGGCCGCAACCCGGATTTCGTGCCGGTGATGGGCTACGTCGAGCGCATCGGCGTGGACGAGAAGAACCGCTACGAGCCGCGCATCTACCCGCCGCGGTTCTACGAGGGGATCACCGACGCGGACCTCGACCGCTCCGCCTTCACCCAGAAGATCCGCATCACGGCGCCCGCCGAATACACCTTCAACTCGACGGGAGTGCTCACCGGCGAGACGGTGAAAGACGGCCGCCGCACCGTGGTCTGGGAGAGCGACTACCCGCTGCGGGTGTTCAACGTCGCCGCCGGCCGCCACTGGGCGGTGAAGCGGGGACCCGGCACGGCCGTCTTCTACTATCCCGGCCACCCGTGGAACGTGGGAAGCCTGCTCGACGCCCTGAACGGCGCCCGCCGCTACTATGCCGAGTGGTTCGGTCCCTACCCGTGGCGCGAGCTGCGGCTCAACGAGTTCCCGGCGCTCGCCACCTACGCCCGCGGCAACGCCACCAACATCTTCTTCTCCGAAGGTGCGGGCTTCCTCTCGCAGCGGACGCCGCAGGCCGATCCCGCCTTTGCCATCGCCGCCCACGAGTCCGCTCACCAGTGGTGGGGGCACATCCTGGCGGCGGGGGAGGGACCCGGGGGGATCGTGCTCGCCGAAGGCGCGGCCAACTTCTCGACCCTGATGCTCCTGGAGCAGATGCGGGGCTTCCAGCCGCGCATGCGCTACGCCACCCAGATGGAGGCCCGCTATGGCGAGCGGCGCCAGCCGACGACGGAAAAACCGCTCGCCGAGACCCTGAGCACCACCGGCCGTCCCGGGGACGAGACCGTGGTCTACGACAAAGGGGGCTGGGTGCTCTGGATGATGCTGCACCAGATGGGGCGCGACCGCTTCCTCGCCGGCGCCCGCAACTTTATCACCACCTACCATAAGAGCCCGGACCATCCGGTGCTCGAGGACTTCGTGGCCTTCATGCGCCCGTACGCGGCGGACCCCGCGGCCTTCGACGCCTTCGTCCGCCAGTGGTTCTTCGAGAAGGTGATCCCGGAATACCACCTTGACGACCTCCGCAAGCAGCCCGTGAAAGCGGGGGAGTGGGAGGCGATCGTGAAAGTCGAGAACGCCGGTACCGGCCGCATGCCCGTGGAGCTCGCCGCCACGCGCGGCCACCGCTTCGACGACAAGGGCGCGCCCGACCCCGCCTTTCGGGATTCCCGCACCACCGTGGTGCTGGGAGCCGGCGAAGCGAAAGAGGTGCACATCCGCTGCGCCTTCGAGCCCGAGCGGGTGGTGGTCGATCCCGACGGCTACGTGTTGCAGCTCCAGCGGAAGGCGGCGGCGGCGAAGCTGTAGGCCGCCCGAGACCCTCATCCCCTGCCCTTCTCCCGCATGACCTCCTCACCGGGAGAAGGAGTCCCAGCCGAGCCGTTCTTGCTGTGCTCGCTCGTCCTTTTCGTCCCTGCTGTCCCTTTTGTCCCTGCTGTCCCTTGACCGTGTAGAGTGAAGATCCGGCGACCGACCCTCGGAAAGGATCTGCATGTCTCAACAAGTTCTCCTCAAGCTTGAGCTCCCCAAGGATCTGGAACGCTTCCGGCTTCCGCAGGGTGTAGACGAACGCCTGCACGGTCTGCTCGATCGTCAGGACCGAGGTGAGGAGCTGATCCTTGATGAACGGCGGGAAGCCGAGGGTCTCGTCGACCTAGCCGAGCTCCTGTCACTCCTGAAGCTTCGGGCACAACGCGCCTGACAGACCAAGACCTTGGCTCAGCACGTCTCTGCCAGGCTCCGCCGGCTCGTTGTCAGACGTGCCCGCAACCGATGCGAGTACTGTGGCCTTTCGCAGTTGGGTCAGCGTCGACGGGCAGGAAATGTAGTTGCCTCTTCCCTCCCTAGACGTAACGGAGAGGGATTGTAGGGCTGATCTGAGGTCTGATGCCTGGAGACGCTGGCTCCGATGCGGTCGTTGCTATCATAAGCAAGCCGCAAAGGCAGTACGTGACCTTCACCTGGAAGGGCTATGCCGACCATGACCGCATCCGGGAGATGACTCTATCTGGGGAGGAACTCCTGGGCCGGTCTCTGCTGCACGTCGTTCCCGGCCGCTTCGTCCGTATCCGCTACTACGGGCCGCTGGCTAACCCGCCACTGGGAGAAGACTCTGGCCCTTTGCCATGAGGCCTTGCCCGGTACTCCGGAACGACCGAAGCCGCCGAAGACTGATTGGCGCGACCGACTCCAGAGTCTCACCGGTATCGATCCTCGGCAGTGCGAGGTCTGCGGTTAGAAGGCCAAACTCCTAGCGATGAGCCGACCCTTCATAGCCCGATTCCAATATCTATTTGCTAAGCCGCGGAGCCAGGGGATGGTGTCTCTTGTCGGGCCGTTGCGGTATACTCATCGACACGAAATCGCGGTTGCGGAGTCTGAGCATGCGGCGGAACTTTTCGCTGAACGGTCCTCTGAAAGTGACGCCTGAAAGGATTGTGAGCCATGGAGGACAAGGACAAGGTGCTAATTCTCTTGGCTGAATACAATGCCCTGCGCGATGAGCTTCTCGCAGCCAGGGCAGCGGCTACTAACGCCGCGGGAATCGGAATCCCCATCCTAATGGCAGCCATAGGACTCTATCTGACTTCCGTGACCAACCCCGGCTTCCGCTATGTTATCATTGCTGTCGCAGTCCTAGCGGTTCTCGGAATTTGTTTCTTTGTCGGGTGGAACGAGGTCAACACTCGGAACTTCGCCGCCCGACTTCGTGACATCGAAACGGATATCAACACTCGCGCTGGCGAACGCCTCCTGATTTGGGAGAACGACTATGGTTGGGGGGCTCTCGTGACGGGACGCCGTCGCGCAGCGACACCCAAAGCATAAAGTCAGCGTTTGTCGATCGCGCAATGCTCTCAAATCTAGTCGGTCAAGGGAAATGTCTACAGCTTTTCGTCACAGTGCCAGATTCAGGGTGTCGCACTGCAGTCGCAAAGTGAGATGACTGTCGAGAGCGATAGCGCCTACACCGTGCAGGTCACTTCCACCGGAGGCGGGCACTCCACCAAGGAGCGGTTGGTCGCCAAGCGGATCGGCGACTGCTAAGTCTGAATCTGATCTTGGTCAGTCGAGGAAGCGTGCGGAAACCCGGGATCGCCCGGCAAACGCGCGCGTGAAAAAGTACCAAGGTTCAAGAACATCGGGCGAGGGGGCGATCCCCTCGCCCGGTGTGGCGACCCGCAGCGAATCAGTGATTCGTCTGGATGCCCGGGCGGGACATACGTATTGTCGGCGGCGCTTCCCTCCGGGCCGTCAACGCGGAGCATGACGCTCAATCCATGAGAACGCTTGTTAGGGTCTGTCCCTTGTCAACCCCGCTGACAACGGCGACGGCGAAGATGTAGACTCCCGCCTTCCAAGTCTCGGTCCGGATCGGCACGAGGTCGATAAAGTAGAAGCCTGGGAGCCTGCCGGGGCTCACACTGGTGATGTTGACGAGGGCGCCTCCCGGGCCGACGATCATGGGATCGACGTGGAAGTTGGCGGCGGCGAGCCCGGCCTTGGGATTGCCCTGGGCATCGGTGACCGAAACGACGAGGTAGTTCGGCTGCCGGTTGCCCGGCGCGGCGATGGTGTCTTCCGATGATGCAACGACGTACAAAAGAGCCATGGTCTTTTCCTTTCGTTGAACAGCGGCGCAACTGTGCGCCTCTGCTTTGGTTCGACTCTTTAGGCGGTTCTTGTGAGCTGTTTGTTACGGAGCGGCACATGGGTCACGAACATCCGCCGGGAGAGCATGTCCACCGGAATCCCCAGCCGGTCGGCGGCGATCCGCGCGTAGCTGAAGCGCAGGATGGCGTCCGAACAGGAGCCAGTGTCTTTTTGGAAGCCCGGGGCGCTTGAGCGGCTTGGGCGGAGCTAGACCAGTAACTTGGGTGCTGACAACCTCGGCGAGCCGGTTTTGGCGTTGAAACGGGCACACCTTCCCCAGGCCGAGCGAATCAGCTCGAAGAAGTGGCCCTCAGACGGGCGGTGAAGCTGTCAAAGAGCGGCGACGATGCCGCTATCCGGCCACGAAGGGCAGAGCCGGAGGGAAGCTGCCGCCGGGAAACGATGCGTTCCGATCGCCATACCTCAACCTCTCGGACGCTTCCCGGAAGGCACTGACGAAGGCAGCATAGATTTCGTAGAACGCCTTTCGCGCGGCCTTGGTGGCGGCGTGGACCCGCGGGGCCGGAGAGCGGGCGAGAGAAGCGGGGCGATACTGGGGATCGCGCGACAGGATGGCTTCGACGCCGAGCACAGAGACACCGGTTTGTTCTCTGGCGCGCGCAGCTTCGGCCTCAATGGACCCGACCAGCTCGGAAATGCGGGCTCGATAGGCCTCGGGCGACAAGTGAGCCCAGCAAGGGATCGCAGAGAGGGTGACCGTTTCGGCGGTAGCGTAGCGCATCCGTCCGAAGTCCTCGCCGCGCAGACGAGCGGCGAATTCCAGGGTGCGGTCGTACCAGTGACCCACGAGTGGCGTACCGTCGATCAAGGCTCCCGCGCAGTGCACGCCCGGCCACTGGCTGACCCGTTCAACAAGCCCCTCTTTGACGGACTGCGAAAGCACGTACCGCAGCCTCTCGATCTGGGCCGCCTCTTCGTCGGTAACCACGGTCATCTCGTAGCGCCGGTCGAAGACGGGACCTCGCCAGCCAGTCAAGCGGTTGACCTCCCTGGCGAGCTTCGATTTCATGTATCGCATGAAGTCCGCGGCTTCTCGGGCGGAATCGACGACCAGGAGGAGGTGCGCGTGGGAGGACAATACGAAGAAAGCTGCGATCGTGGTCTCGTAGCGTCTCTGGGCTCGTCCGAGGACGCCAAGGACGATGTCGTTGAGCTGGGGTCCTGGCCGTAACAGGAAGCGGCCCTGGACGGTGCGGCAGGTGATGGAGATGAGGGTCCGGGTGTGAGGGACGAAGCGAAGTTTTCTTGCCATGCCCAATAAAGACGGAAAAACTGGCTCGCATCTTACAACTATCTTGGATAGACGTTACCACAGACGAAGGAGACCTCTGTAGAGAGTCTGATACAGGGATCAAATAGCCGAAATCAATCTTCTCTCCAAAGCGCCAAGCTGTTTCTGGCACATGGGTCACGAACATCCGCCGGGAGAGCATGTCCACCGGAATCCCCAGCCGGTCGGCGGCGATCCGCGCGTAGCTGAAGCGCAGGATGGCGTCCGGAATCGGGCGCAGCAGCTCGGCCACGGCCGCCGCGGCCTTGGCCTGGAGCTGCGGCTCCCGCGCGGTGCCGGCGGGAATGGCGCGGTCGAGCTCGGCGATCACCGCGTCCTCGGCCGCCCCGACCGCCGACGGCCTCCAGCCCGCTGAGAAGCACCCCCGCCCGGAAGCCATCGCTTCCGCTGAGAGCTTGAGACTCGGGCGCTGGGCTACGATCCGGATCGCGGCTCTCTCCACCGCACTCTCCAGGAGCTGAAAGACCTGGGCTCCATCGCCGTTCACTCCAGCGGCACGGGAACACAGCCCATGCGCTACCGCAACCTCGTTGCGCGAGAGCCGGAACCGGGTTCGTGACTCCGCCCGCCATTCCTACCTCCCGGCCCTCCGCCTCTGCGACAGGCGGAAGCCGAACAGAGAGAGGGCGAGCCCGTCTTACGACACGGAGCCTCGCTCCCCCGCCCCTGCGCACCGCTTCCGCGACACCGTCCTCGCGAGTTGCAAAGCGCCGCCCTGGAATTGCGTCGCGCTCCTGGCGAAAGGCGTGTCGCAATTCGCGAGGAGCGTGTCGCAATTCGGGAGGGCGCTGTCGCAATTCGGCGGGGCGTAAGGCAATTCGGCGGGTGCCACACGGCGCAAAGGAATTGCGTGTCGCAATTGCAGAGGGGCGTAACTCCATTCCGGAGGGCGCCATGGCAACTCGGGAGCGCGCTGTCGCAAACCGGAGGGATGCCGTGGCGCGAGGGGTGGGCGCGACCGTAAAACCCGTTCGCGCTGTCGCAATTTCCGGGGCCGCCGAGCGGGAGCCGCTCTTTTCTCCAGCCGTCCGCTCTCGCGAGGCGTAGGCTTGTGGTATATTCGCTATAGCGTTGATTAGTCCGTGAGAAACAGGCGTTGTCTCCCAGGAAAGGAGATCTCATGAAGAGGATGGTGTTCGGGCTGTCCCTGGCTCTGGCCGTTCTCGGCTTCCTCGTATCTCCATCTCTCGCGGCGGATCCGCGGCGACCGGGCGTACAGGAGCTGAACGCAGCGGACCGGCTGTTCCTAGCCTCACTCGCGTCGCGGCCTCCGAAGGCTCCAGAGGCTCCGAGAAAACGTCCACCGGCGGACTGGGAGAAGGCGCTCTGCGGCGCTACGGTGGCCTGCGGTGGTGGCTTCACCGTGAGTTGCACGAGCAATAGCGGCGTCACCAGTTGCTCGGCCGCGGACCGTAACTGCGCGACAGGCGAGCGGGGGCACGTCACTTGTGCCGGCGTCACGACCTGGTGTCCTGGGACCTGTCCCTGCAGTAGCACGGTGAGCTGCGAAAATGGGACTAGTGTTACCTGTTCGGGTAACACCAGTTGCTCGCCCACGAACCGCAACTGCGCGGCGGGGGAGCAGGGTCACGTCACCTGCGATGGCGTCACGACCACCTGCTCCAACCCCTGCCCCCCTTGCAGCACCACAGCGTTCTGCGGCAGTGGGACCCCTGTGAGCTGCTCGGGAAACAGTTGTTTGGGTGCCGACCGCAACTGCGCGGCGGGCGAGCGGGGTCACGTCACCTGCGACGGCGTCACGACCACCTGTTCCGCCCCCTGCCCCCCTTGCAGCATCACAGCGCTCTGCGGCAGTGGGACCCCCGTGAGCTGCTCGGGAAACAACTGCTCGGGTGCGGACCGCGACTGCGACGCGTTGGAGCAGGGTCACGTCACCTGTGACGGCACCACCACCTGGTGCTCCTCCCCGGTCTGCTGTGACTGCTTCAGTGACGAGATGGCCTGCGCCGACTTGTGCAATCCCTGTTCCTATCGCTTCACCTGTAACTCCTCGAGCTGCTCCGAAAGTTGCAGTTGTACGTTCTGCCAGGAGCAGCAGTAGGATCATCCCCCGCCCTCGATTGCTAGCAGAACCGACCGCCGGCCCCCCCGTGGGGCCGGCCCAGCGGGCTACACCGATTGGCGCGACCGACTCCAGAGTCTCACCGGTATCGATCCCCTACGATGTGAGGCCTGTGGTCAGAAGGCCCTACGCCTGGTAGGTCCAGTGACGCCCGCCCGGGCGGACGCTGAGGGCTCGCCGCGATGAGGCCTACCCTTCGTAGCCCGATTCCAATATCGATCTGCTCAGAGGCTGTGAAGGAATCGCAGATCAGGGGTTAAGTTCGTAAGGGTGCAGGAGCCTCGGCGAGCCCGAGTTGCGGCGGGGGCGGTGAACGGATGGCGGCTTGGACGCGGCCGGAACCTCAGAGAGGGGCGAGACAGG
>DASUEN010000220.1:0-6581 GCA_036275055.1 Thermoanaerobaculia bacterium | reverse complement strand
CTGGGCTTTCGGCCTGCGCAATCCCTGGCGCTTCAGCTTCGACCGCATGACCCACGACCTTTACATCGCCGACGTCGGGCAGGGGAACTGGGAGGAGATCGATTTCCAGCCTGCCGGCAGCGCCGGGGGCCAGAACTACGGCTGGGATTGCCGGGAGGGGGCCAACCCTTACAACGACACGCAGGACACGGTCAACATGCCCCCGATCTTCAACGCTGATTGCCCGGGCCGCACCTTCACCGACCCCGTCCTGCAATACGATCACTCCACCGGTGCCTGCGCGGTGATCGGCGGCTACGTCTACCGCGGCCTGCCGGCGAGCAGCGTCCTCACCGGCAAATACCTCTATGGCGACTTGTGCACCGGCCAGATCTGGCTCGGCGCCAACGGCGGCAGCGGCTGGACCAGCCAGCAGCTCTTCGACACCTCGCTCACCATCACCACCTTCGGCGAAAGCCAGAACGGACGCGTCTACGTCGTCGGCCAGGACGGCACGGTGCAGTGGATCGCACCCTACACCTTCGACGACGTGCCGGCCGACTTCTGGGCCTGGCAATTCATCGAAGGGCTGGCGGCGAGCGGCATCACCGGCGGCTGCGGCGGCACCAGCTTCTGCCCCACGGCCTTCCTGAACCGTGCGCAGATCGCGGTCTTCCTGGTCCGCGGCATTCACGGCGCGGCCTTCATGCCTCCTGCCGCCACCGGCACGGTGTTCACGGACGTCCCCGCCGACTACTGGGCCGGTAGCTTCATCGAGCAGTTCGCTGCCGACGGCATCACGCGCGGCTGCAGCGCCAACCAGTTCTGCCCGGACGCCCTGGTGAACCGTGCTGAATCGGCGGTCTTCCTCCTGCGCGCCAAACACGGCCAGAGCTACACGCCTCCCCCGGCCACCGGAACGGTCTTCACCGACGTCCCCGCCAGCTACTGGGCGGCCGCCTGGATCGAGCAGATGGCGGCGGAAGGGATCACCGGCGGCTGCGGCGGCGGCAACTTCTGTCCGGACCGCTCGCTGACCCGCGCCGAGACCGCGGTGTTCGTCAGCCGCGTCTTCAACCTCACGACGCCCTAAGGTCCAGGGCGCCGGCTGACGCTTCTTGTCGCTTTCGATTGCCAGTTTTTGGCGGGAGAGCTCCGGAAATCCTGGAGCTCTCCTTGGAAAGAGCCCCATTCCCGGTTGCGGTATGACATTTGCTCATATCGCCGTTCGTGCATTCGATACAGGTTGGTTTTCTCCGGTTCGGCGGTCCGATCCTCGCCCCAGCCCTGGGGTTCTTCCTGCTCGTGCTTCCCGCGGCGGCTTGGGGGCAAGGTGCCTCCACCGTCCAGAATCCCACGGTGAGCTTCACCACCCCGGGTACCAAGCAGGTCACCCTGCGGTCCTGCAACTCCCTGGGATGCACGACAGTGGTCAAGAACGTCAACGTCCTGGACCCCAAGCCTCACGTGGTGAGCGTGGCCAGCGTTCCACCCGTCGTCGCCCTGGGCTCGACAGTGACCCTGTCGGCCCAGACCACGGGGCGGCCGGCCCTGACGCATCGCTGGCGGATCAGCAACGCCCTGGTGAACATCGTGCTGACCGGCAATCCCGTGGCCTGGAACACCCTCGTGCCGGGAATCGGCAGCTACCAGGTGCAGCTCGAGGTGCAGAACGCGGATGGGCTCACGACCGCGGCTCCCTTTCCGGTGCAGATCGCCCTGGCGACCTTCGCCGACGTCCCTGTGGACTACTGGGCCTGGCGTTTCATCGAAGGGCTCTACGCCAGCGGCATCTCGCGTGGCTGTGGCGGGATCCCGCTTCAGTTCTGTCCGGGGAGCCTGATCACCCGCGCGGAGATGTCCGTCATGCTGGTGCGGGGGATTCACGGCAGCGGCTTCCTGCCGCCGACCGCAACCGGCAGGTTCGCGGACGTGCCCCCTTCGTACTGGGCAGCGAACTTCATCGAGCAGCTCGCGACCGATGGGGTGAGCGGTGGTTGTGGCGGATCTCCTCCCCAATTCTGCCCCGACGACACCTCCACCCGCGCCCAGATCGCCGTCTTCCTGCTCCGCGCCCGGCACGGCGGAACGTATCAGCCACCCCCCCCGCCACCGGCACCGTCTTCGCGGACGTGCCGGCCAGCCATTGGGCCGCGGCCTGGATCGAGCAGCTCCGGGCCGAGGGAATCACCTCCGGCTGCGGCGGCACGCCTCCCCTCTTCTGCCCGGAGTCTCCCGTGCCGCGGGATCAGGTCGCGGTCCTCCTCGTCCGCGCCTTCGGCCTTTCCACCCCGTAACCCACCAGCAAGGAGCGTCTGGCCGCCGCTCCTTGCGCTACCATCCCCTCCGTGCCGACCCGCTTTCTCGATGACTCGACCCCTGTAGTCCAGTTCGACGCTCAGCTCGAGGTCTCCCCCTTCGTGCTGTTCCGGCGGCTCAAGGAAGGGGAGGCGCCGCTGCTGGTGGACGTGCGCCCCGAGCCGGGGAGCCTCACCCTGGCCGGCGCCATCCCCTACCCCGGTCCCGAGTGGTCGCCCCCTGCGGAGCGCGACGTGGTGCTTTTCGACGACGACGGCAGCGTGGCCCTGGACGGCGCCCGCCACATGCAGGCCGCCGGCTGGCCACGGGTGAAAGCCCTCTTCGGCGGCCTGGAGCTTTACGAGTTCTCGCTCGACCCCGAAGTGGTGGGCCAGGAGACGTTCCTGGTCCGCGCCGCCGCTGGCTGAGAGCGTCTGGCCCTGTCACTCCTTCTTCGCCGCCGCCATCTGCTCCTCCAGCTTGGCGCCCATCTCGACCGTCCGCTTGTAGGCGGCGTCGATCGCGTCGGTGAGCACGGCCGAGAAACGGCCGTTTTGCAGCACGTGGAGGGCGCGGGAGGTGGTGCCTCCCGGCGAGGTGACGCCGTCGATCAGCTCCGCGACGTGACGATCCGAGGCGAGGATCATCTCCGCCGTGCCGAGGATCGTCTCCAGCACCGAGCGGCGGGCGAGGCTGCGCGACTCGCCAATGAAATTGGCGGCGTCCTCCAGCGACTTGACGAACAGCGCGATCAGGGCCGGCCCCGTGCCGTTGACGGCCGTGGCGCGATCCACGTCCACCTCGTCCGGCACGTAGATCTCCTTGCCCATCGTCTGCAGGATGTTGCGCACCGTGCCGCGCACCGGCTCGGAGACCTCGGGCGTCGCCGTCCAGATGGTCATTCCCCGGTGGATCTGGCAGGGGAGGTTGGGCATGCAGCGCACGATCGCGGGATGGCCCAAGGCGCCGCCGATCGAGGCCATGCGGGCACCGGCGATGACGGACATCACGAGCTGGTCGTGGCGGATCTTCGGCCGGATCTGGGTGAGCACCTTGGCCAGCGTCTGCGGCTTGACGGCAAGCACCACCAGATCGGCGTTCTCGACCGCCTCCAGGTTGTCCGTCGTGCCCCGCACGCCATAGGCGGCGGCGAGTTGCTCCGCCCGCTCCTGGCGCGGCCCGGAGGCCCAGATCCTCTCCGGCGAGGTCATCTCCCGGGTGAGGAGCCCGTTGATCATGACCTCCGCCATGACCCCCGAGCCGATGAACGCGATCCGCGGCTTCTCCATCCTCGCTCTCCTTCCTCTCGCCCCTCCGGCGAAGAGGCAGGATTGTAGAGGAAAAGCTAAAGCGTCACCACCCGCGCCGAATCCCGGATCATCCGCGCGAAGCTCTGCCAGCCGAGGAGGGCGTCCACCGCGGCCTGCACGGCGGCCGTGTCGAGCCCCAGCAGGCGCACCGAGGCGCTGCACGCGTAGAAGCGGATGAGCCCCTCCTCGCGCCCCGGCGCCAGCATCTCGGAAAGCGGCGGCATAGCGAGCGACTCCAGCCGCTCGGCGGACACGGGAGGCTGCGGATCGAGCGCGTCCCACCGCCCCCGCGCCCAGGCGTCGAGCGCCCCGAAGAACAGCGCCACGTCCACCCGCTCCCCCACCGCCGCCACGCTCGCCGCGAGCGAAGTGACCTGGAACCGCATGTCCCAGGAGCCACCGTGGGCGAGGATGAGGAGGTCGGCCATGGGGTTCAGGTTATCAGAGGCTGGTGGCTCGGGAGAGAGGCATCCCATCTTGTGTTAAGGTCCGCGCAGGATGACGAACCGACTGCCGCTTTTGAAAAGCATTACACTGCAAGGGTTTCTTTCCTACGGCCCGGAAGCCGTCGCCATTCCGCTCACCGCGCTCAATGTGCTCATCGGACCCAATGGATCGGGAAAGTCGAACCTCGTCGAGGCGTTGTCCGTGCTGCGCGCAGCTCCCAAGGATCTTCCCCTCCCGATTCGCCAGGGCGGCGGCGTCAAGGATTGGCTTTGGCGAGGGGACAAGGTGGGATCTGATCAGGCGAGCCTGGAAATCGTGCTTTCAGAAGGGCAGGTGCCAGGAAAGCCTGCCGTCCGATACCGTATCGTCTTTGGGGCGGAGGGTGGCTCGTTCACGGTGATCGACGAACGGGTCGAGGACGAGAAGCCGAAGCCCGGGAGCTCACAACCTCACTTCTACTTCGGCTACGAGAATGGCCGGCCGATGCTCAACGTTCAGCAACAGCACCGCGAGCTCCAGCGAGCGGATATCGATCCGACGCAGTCGATCCTCTCGCAGCGCCGGGACCCGGAGGCGTATCCCGAGCTCACCCGGCTCGCCGACCTGCTGCGCCGGATCCTCATCTACAGAAGCTGGCAGTTCGGCCCGGATTCTTCGCTCAGAAGTGGCTGCCGAGCCGACGTGCGAACCGACGCGCTCTCCGAGAGCCTCGACAACCTCCCCGCTCGCCTGGCCGTGCTCATGGGCACACCGGCCATCAAGCGCCAGCTCATCGAGCTGATTGGCGAGTTGGCGCCGGGGTTCGACGACCTCGTGGTCCTGCCGGAGGGCGGCTCCCTCCAGCTCTATCTCACCGAAGGGAGCCGCTCGGTGCCGGCGCATCGGCTTTCGGACGGCACGCTGCGCTACCTCTGCCTGCTGGCGGTCCTGCTCGACTCCGACCCTCCGCCGCTCGTGGTCATCGAGGAGCCGGAGCTTGGCCTTCACCCGGACATGCTGCCGACGCTCCGTGATCTGATGGTCACCGCGAGCGCGAAGACCCAACTCATCGTCACCACGCACTCGACCCAGATGGTTCATGCCATGACCGACCACGCCGACTCGGTGCTGGTCTGCGAAAAGAACAACGGGCCGACCGTGGTCTCGCGCCTCAGGCAGGCGGAAGTTGACCGCTGGCGCGATCACGGGAGTCTCGGAACCCTATGGATGAGCGGCCACCTGGGAGGGACAAGATGGTGAAGCTCTTCGTCGAGGGCGGCGGCGACAACGATTCGCTCAAGACCGAGTGCCGTCGCGCGTTCACCCGATTGCTGGAGCGGGCCGGCTTCGCGGGTCGGTTGCCACGCCTCGTTGCCTGCGGGGGGCGGCAGAAAGCCTTCAAACAGCTATGCACGGCGCTGGGCGACGGCAGCCGGACGGACCTCGCCATCCTTTTGGTCGACGCGGAAGGTCCCGTGACCCAAGGCTCCCCCTGGGAGCACGTCGCCCAACACCCAGACGACGAGTGGTCGCGGCCGGACGGCGCGAGCGACGACTGCCTTCACTTCATGGTGCAATGCATGGAAGCGTGGCTCGTGGCAGACCGCCGAGCGCTGCGGGACTTCTACGGGCAAGGTTTCCATGACAACGCGCTGCCGCCCGCTACGGGCAGGCTCGAGGCGGTAGCCAAGGCCGATCTCCACCGGAAGTTGGAGCAGGCGACGCGGGACACGAAGACCAGGGGCACTTACGACAAGAGCAAGCATTCGTTCGCGCTGCTGGCGGCACTCGATCCAAAGCTGGTTCGCCAGGCCAGCCCCTGGGCCGAGCGGTTCTTCGCGACTCTCGACAGATTGATGAAGTGAAGAGTCTCACCCCAAACCTCAAAAGCTCCATGGGGCGGCAGAGCATCGCGAGGAGATCACTTCGTCGCATCCGGCCAAAGCCTGACATTGGCAGAGAACGAGCGAGCATCCAGTTGACCATGTCAGGGTTCAGGGCTACTCTTTGCCCATGGCAGCCCTCGACACCGCCGATCCTCGTGCCATCGGAAAAAGGCTGCAGGCAGCACGGACGGCCTGCGGCAAGACTCAGCAGGAGGCGGCCGGCTTCCTGGGAGTGGCCCGCACGACGGTCACGGCCATCGAGAAGGGTGAGCGGCGCGTCCAGACCGGAGAGCTGGTGCGCCTTGCCGGCCTCTACGGCCGCAGCCTGGGAGAGCTTCTTCGGCCAGGCGAGCCGGTAGAGCCGTTTACGGAGTCGCTGCGATCGGCTCTCCCCCCGGACCCGGCGCTCGAAGCGGAAATCCAGCCCGTACTTCTGGAGCTCCAACGTCTCTGCGAGGATTACGTCGAGTTGGAAAGAATCCGCAGAGCCCCGCTGCCGCAGCGGTATCCCAGCCTTTATGAGAGCGGCGGCCTGGCACCCTTTCTGGCAGCCGAGGATATCGCGAACGCCGAGCGGAACCGCTTGGGGCTTGGAGACGGCCCGCTTCCGGATCTCCGCGATTTCCTGGAAACGGACGTCGGCTTGCGGATGTTCTACCTCCCCATGCCCCTGCAAGTGGAA
>DASUEN010000219.1:0-8139 GCA_036275055.1 Thermoanaerobaculia bacterium | reverse complement strand
CTGGAAGGCGAGCCGCGAGGAGGAGGAGAAGCTCCTGGCCAACGTCAAGGTCTACGACGATCCGCTCCTCGACTCCTATCTCCAGCAGGTGGTGAGCCGGCTCAACCCGCCGGGCATGGCGGCCAATCGGGAGATCCGTTACCGGGTGCGGGTGGTCGCGGACCCCACCTTGAACGCCTTCGCCTATCCCCACGGCTCGATCTACGTCCATACCGGCCTCTTGGCGCGGATGGAGAACGAGGACGAGCTGGCGACGGTGCTCGGCCACGAGATGACGCACGTCGAGAACCGGCACATGCTGCGCTACCACCGCGGCGAGCAAAACCGGCAGGTCGGCTTCGCGGTGGCCACCCTCGCCGCCGTGGTGGTGCTCGCGGTGGCCGAAGGCAAGGCCCTGGATCATGGCGACTGGGGGACGGCGGAGGCGATCGACACCCTGGGACAGGTCGTCGTGGAGCTCGGGCTGGAGCTGGCGTTCACCGCCTCGGTGAACGGCTACGGGCGGGACCTGGAGACCGAAGCCGACGAAGGAGGATTCCGCAAGCTGACCGCCGCCGGCTACGACCTGCGGCAGGCGCCCAAGGTCTACCAGGTGCTGCTGGACGACCATGGCGAGCCCAAGCAGATGGAGGCCTTCTTCTTCGGCAGCCATCCGCGGCTCTCCGAGCGAGTCGAGGATTCGAGGAAGTACCTGGCCATCCACCCGGTGGCGAACGTGTCCCGTCGCGAGGGGGAGAGGGAGGACGAGGATCGCTTCGCCCGCGTCCTGCGGCCGGTGGTGCGGGACGACGCCAAGGCGAACATTGCCCTGGGGCGTCTCAACCTCGCCGAGAGCGAGCTCGACCGGGTCCGGGCGCTGATGCCCGGGGATCCGGAGATCCACTTCCTGCGCGGCCAGCTCCGGCTCGCCCAGGCCGCCGCCGATCCGGATCGCGGCAACCAGCGCCAGCTCCGCCGCGAGGCCGAGGATGCCTTCCTCAAGTCGATCGAGCTCGATCCCCGCCGCCCGGACCCGCATCGCGAGCTGGGCATCCTCCTCTACGATCGCAATCAGCTCGCCGACGCCTGCGTCCAGCTCCGGCGCTACACCGATCTCGCCCCGGACGAGGACGATACCGAGCACTTCGAGGACCGGGTCCGCGAGCTGCAGCGGGAGGGGTACTGCCGGTAGGGTCGATCATCTCGTGGGCGTCGCGCTCCGAGGATGACGGAAAAGATCCGAGACCGCCTACCGCCGGGGGCTTCAGCCCCCGGCGCCAACGGAGTTGCAGTTTCCCGGAACTCAGTCCTGAGGCGTCTGGCCCAACGGGCCGGGATACCTTAGCCCAGGGCCGAGGCCGGAGGCCGATGCCCTGGGTAGCAGGACCACAAAGCAGTGCGGCCTGAAGGGCCGCGATAACCCTCTTGTCGAACCGAGTTATCGCAGCCCTTCAGGCCGCACCGATGGGCGCCTTTTTCCCCAGGGCATCGGCCTTCGGCCTCGGCCCTGGGCTAAGGTATCCCGGCCCGTTGGGCCAGACGCAAAACCTTATTCTGTGACGAGCCCTTCTAAGCTCCCGATCAAGAAGATCTTGGGTCCTTCGAGAACCGCTCTCAGGAAATGATGGCCCCGGGTGATCTTCTCACGGAACTCCGCCTCGGGATAGACCGTCGGATTCACCTCCCGGCCCAGCCGGTTCTGCACGGGACCGAACGCCTCGACGAGCTCGTCCAGGCCTGGATCGCCAATGATCAGCACGTCGACGTCGCTTGCCGCCGTCTCCCGGCCCGCGGCCACGGAGCCGAAGATCAAGGCGATGCGGATCCGCGAGGCAAGAGGCTGGAGGGCCTCGCGCAGCAGGTCGCCGGCTCCCGCGGTCTTGACTACCAGGCCGCGAAGCTCGGGGTAGATGGGGCTCTCGGGATCGGCGCGAAAATACTTCTGCTGCCCTTCGCGGCTGGCGGAGACGATTCCCAGAGCCTCCAGCCGAGCCAGCTCGCGGCTGAGGTTGGTAGAATCCTCCCCCAGAGCGACCGCGAGCTGGCGGACGAAATACCTCTCGCCAGGGTGGCCGAGCAGCCAGCTCAGGACCCTGGCGCGGAGACGCGAGCCCAGGAGCTGCTCGAGGATCGGAGGGGTTGCAGTCAATTCCACCGCGCCCGCAGTATAACTTACTGCAAGCTCCGCCGCCCTCCCCGCGTCCTTCATCCTGAGTTAGAGTCTCCCTACTTGAACCCGATCGGCCCGATCTTTCAGGAGATCCTGATGCGCAGACTGCTTCTCGTTATCGCTTTGCTCGCCTTGGCCGCGCCCGCGGTGGCGGCGGAGACTCATCCGTTCACCGTGCACGACCTCCTGGCCATGGAGCGGATCAGCGATCCCCAGCCGTCTCCCCAGGGGGACAAGGTGGCGTTCGAGCTCCGCACCACGGACCTCGAAGCCAACAAGGGGCGGCTCGACCTCTGGCTGGTGAACCTCGACGGCACCGGCCTCACCCGCCTCACCTCCGATCCCGCGGCGGACACCAACCCCCGCTGGGCGCCGGACGGCAAGAGCCTCTACTTCCTCTCCACCCGCTCCGGCTCCAGCCAGGTGTGGCGCCTCACCATCGGCGGCGGTGATCCGGTCCAGGTCACCAAGCTGCCGCTCGACGTCTCGAACCTCACGGTCTCTCCCGACGGCTCGCGCCTCGCCTTCAGCCTCGACGTCTTCGTCGATTGCCCGACCCTGACGTGCACCAAGGAACGGCTGGACGCCCAGGGAAAGAAGAAGGCGAGCGGCCAGCTCTACCAGGGCGGCACCGGCTTCTTTCGCCACTGGGACACCTGGAGCGACGGCCGGCGCTCCCACCTGTTCGTCCTCCCCGTGGCGGGAGGCGAGCCGGTGGACGTCTCCCGCGGGCTCGACGCCGATACCCCCTCCAAGCCCTTCGGCGGCGCGGAAGAGTACGCCTTCGCGCCGGACGGCCGCACGATCGTTTTCGCCGCCCGCAACGTGCGGGCCGAGGAGCCCTGGTCCACCAATCTCGACCTCTTCCTGGCGCCGGCCGACGGCTCGCAGGCGCCCCGCAACCTGACGGCCGCCAACAAGGCGACGGATACCCAGCCCCTGTTTTCGCCGGACGGCAAGAGCCTGGTCTGGCTCGCCATGGCCCGCCCTGGGTTCGAGGCCGACCGGCTGCGCATCAAGGTGATGGATCTCGCGAGCGGCAAGGAGCGGGTACTGGCGGAGCCCTGGGACCGCTCGCCCGACGGTCTCCAGTACTCGCCCGACGGCCGCACTCTCTACGCCACGGCCGAGGACGTGGGAGAGGTGCCGCTGTTCGCGATCGACGTGGCGACCGGCAAAGTCAGCAAATTGGTGGCCAAGGGTCACGTCCGCTCCCCCAAGCTGGCCGGTGACCGCATCGTTTTCGGCCGCGACGAGCTGCGCTCGCCCGTGGAGCTCTACACCGTGCGCCGGGACGGCTCCGGGCTCACTCAGATCACCCACGTCAACAGCGAGCGGGTGGCGGCGGCGCGGATGGGGGAGCCCGAGCAGTTCTCCTTCAAAGGCGCGGCCGGCGACACCGTCTACGGCTGGGTGGTCAAGCCCGCCGGCTTCGAGGCGGGGAAGAAGTATCCGCTGGCCTTCCTCATCCATGGCGGCCCGCAGGGCTCGTTCAACGACGAGTTCCACTATCGCTGGAACGCCCAAGCCTACGCCGGGGCCGGCTACGGCGTGGTGATGGTCGACTTCCACGGCTCCACGGGATACGGCCAGGCGTTCACCGACGCCATCCGCATGGACTGGGGGGACAAGCCCCTGATCGACCTTCAGAGGGGTCTGGAGGCGGCCGTCGCCCGCTACCCCTGGCTCGACGGCGACCGCGCGTGCGCTCTCGGCGCCTCCTACGGCGGCTACATGATCAACTGGATCGCCGGCAACTGGCCCGATCGCTTCCGCTGCCTGGTGGTGCACGACGGCATCTTCGATCAGCGCATGATGTATTACGGCACCGAGGAGCTCTGGTTCCCCGAGTGGGAGAACGGCGGCCCCTATTGGCAGAGCGCCGCCAACTATGAAAAGTACAATCCCGCGAATTTCGTCGAACGCTGGAAGGCTCCGACGCTGGTGGTCCACGGCGGCCTCGACTATCGCGTGCCGGACAACCAGGGAGTGGCCACCTTCACCACTCTCCAGCGCCGGGGGATCCCCAGCCAATTCCTCTACTTCCCCGACGAGAACCACTGGGTGCTGAAACCGGCCAACAGCATCCTCTGGCACGACACGGTGCTGGCCTGGCTCGACCGCTGGCTCAAGCCCGGAGCCGCGTCCCACTGAGGTTTTCCCTCCGGGGGCGGCGCTTCGCCGCCCCCATGAATGTTTACTTTTTTCCTTGCACGTTGTGAGCGAGGAGCTTCACAAACCCTGAAAAGAAGCCCGGATGAAGAAAGTTTGGGATTTTTGTCCCAAAAACCGGCCCAGCGGAAACGAAGCTAGTAGAGGCGAAATGGTTCGGACGTTTCCGGACACCCAATAGTGGGTGGGAGGCCGAGCCGTCGCCGGCAGTAAAGGAGGAAGTCATGTTTCCCGTCACCGCTATGCCGATGCCCGGTGCCTTGCGACTGCGAGCCGTGCATCCCCTCATCGAAGGGGACGGCTCTTGCGGATTGATCTACGACCTGGAACGAGGGGCAGTGGTGGAGGTGCCGGAGGAGCTGCAATTCCACATCGCGCCGGCACTGGAGATGGGGGACTTGGACGAGAGCGTCCTCGGTTGGCTGGCCAACGAGGACCTGCTGACCAGCGAAGGGGGTGCCGGCTGGACCACCCTCACCGAGGGGAACGCCCTGGAGCTGACGGGCGCCTGGAGCGCGGGAGCGATCTACCGCGTGGACGACGAGCTCCACGTGCGCATCGAGCACGCCCGGGAGGACGCCGCCCTGGAGATCATCGGCTGCGTTTTGCAGCAGAGCGGTGGCAACGGCCGTGTCAAGATCCACTTGAGCTGGAGCGGATCGTTCCCCGAGCGGAGCGTGCTGGAGCGGATCGTGGCCGAGGCCTCCCGCCAGGCCGGGCGGCTGCGACAGGAGGTCGCCTTCGAGCTGACTCTCGACGCGCGGGAGGTGACTCCCGCCGTGGCCGACGTCCTCGCCGGTCTCGCCGTCCAGGTACGGCTGCTCTGCGGCAGCTACCCGGCGCGTACGGGTGAGCTCTATGCGGACGTGCACGCTCCCGCCTGGAAGGCCGAGGCGGCGGTGTGCCTGCTGCTGGAGCACCTGGGAGAGCGGCTGAGCGTCCACTGCGTGCTCGATCAGGGGCGGCTCCTCGACGTCTGGGAGTGGGCGAAGCGGACCGGCGTCCGTCACCTGGATGCCACGGTGCAGGAGGACTCCGCCGTGGGCGACGGAAGCGGCTGCCCGGGCCGGCTGCGCGAGACCCGCAACGACATGATGGCGGTGTGCGACGAAACGGCCGACGCCCTCGCCGCCCAGACCCTGCCGGTGGACTTCAAGCCGCTGACGCGGATCGTCGACCGCCTGATGCGCAGCGAGCCGCTGGATCGTCTGTATGGCGAGAGCAGCGGCTTCGGCGGCTTGATGCCGGTGGCGGACGTCTACCCCCGCTCCTTCCTGGACCGCCTGGACATCCGTCCCGCCCCAGGCCCCTGGGATGAGGTGGATACGGAGGAGGCTGCCGGCGACCCCTGCCAGGGGTGCTGGGCGCGTCACGTGTGCAGTCACAGCACCTACGTCGCCTCGTCCCTCGACGGGGAAGACCTCCGCGAGCCCTCCGAGGAGCGCTGCGGGCTCTGGCGGACGGAGGTGGAAGTGGCCCTCCGCTTCTACCATCGCCTGGCGCACGCGGACCCGCTCCAGGTCCGCCGGTTCTTCGAAGACTCCTCTCACGAGCCGGGTCCCACCCTGATCCGCCGTGAGGACCTCGACCACCTGAGGATGCCGTTCTGAGCCCCGCCACGGCGGCTCCGGCATCCCCTACCGTCTCTCCCCTCGGGTAGAGACGACCCCCCAAAGGTCGTCTCTACCCACTCTTTTTCCTCACTGCCCCCCGAGTCACCAGAGCAGCATCGCGGCGGCTGCCAGGGCCAGGGAGACGAGGGCCACCGGCAGGCCGGTCCCCACGTGCTCGCGAAAGCCGAAGCGGACTCCCAGGCGTCCGGCCTGCTCGGCCACGATGAGGTTGGCGATGCTCCCCACCAGCACGGCGTTGCCCGCGAAGGTGCTGGAAAGCGCCAGGGCATAGCCGCTCGCCGGCTGGCGGCCGGCGAAGGGGAGGAGCAGCATCACCGCCGGCACGTTGCCCACGGCCAGCGAGAGGAGGGAGACCACCGCGACCAGGACCGCGGGGTGGCCGAGGTCGAAGCCGCCGGCCGCCAGGGCGTCGCGGGCCGCCGCCGTCCACCCCGAGAGCTCGAAGCCGCGACCCACGATGAAGAGGCCGATGAACATCGCCAGCAGGTTCCAGTCCACCAGGGCGAGCATGTCGCGCGTGTGCATGTGGCGGCTGGTGAGCACGGCTCCCGCGATCGCGAGAGCGGTCAGCGGAGCGGGGACGGGGGTGAGGAAGAGGACGATGGCCCCCACCGTCAACACCACGCCCTTCAGCGCCTGCCATTTCTTGAGGGGGATCTCCTCCTGGACAGCCCCCTTCGCAGACTGCGCCGCCGGCTCCGGCTCGCCGTATACACGCCGGGCGAGCAGGAAGTAGAGCGCCGCCAGGGAGAGGACGACGGGCGCCGCGCAGGCCAGGACGAAGTGCAGGAACGGGAGGTGCTGGGTCTGTGCAATGAGGATGTTCTGCGGGTTTCCGATCGGCGTCAGAGCGCTGCCGAGGTTGCTCGCGCAGGCCAGGGCCAGCAGGTAGGGGAGAGGGTTCCGCCCCGAGCTGAGCAGGGCGCCCGCGAGCAGAGGGGTGAGGGCGAAGCAGGTGACGTCGTTGGTAAGGAGCGCCGAGAGGACCGCCGCCACCAGGATGGTGCCCAGCAGCAGGCGCCGCGGGTCCTCCACCTTGGCCAGCCGCCGGCCGATGGTGGTGTACAGCCCGGAGGCGCGGTACTGGGCCGAGAGGAGCATCATGCCGAAGAGCACCACGATCGTCGGCGCATCGACGGCCGCCACCGCCTGCTCCACGGTGATCCAGCCGGTGGCGAGGAACCCCACCGCGCCGAGGATGGCAAAGCCCGTGCGGTCGAGCTTGAGGAACGGCACGCCCCCCAGGGCGAGGCCGAGGTAGGTGAGGATGAAGAGGATGAGCGGGAGGGGCGGGAGGCCGTGCACGGCGCTACTTTGTCAGATTGGTGTCACGGGTTGCAGCGGTTTGACGGCTCCCCCGCCGCCTGAGAAGATGAGGACCGTGTCCGATGCGGCAGTGGCCGCGGGGCGGCGGACTTTCAAGAGCTGAGGCAAAAGCCATCGGAACGCCCATGCTTTGTTTCGTCGTTGCCCTCCAGGCGGAGGCGCGCGCGTTGGTGGAACGGTTCAACCTGGAGCCGGCCGGCGAAGGCCCCTTCCCGGTCTACCGGGGAGAGGAGGCCTGGTTGATCGTCTCCGGCCCGGGCAAGGCCGCGGCGGCCGCGGCCACCGCCTACCTCCATCTCTTCTCCGGCGGCGAGCTCGGCCGCGCCTGGCTGAACGTCGGCCTCGGCGGCCACAGCGCGCGCCCGGTGGGTGAGGGGGTGATCGCTCACAAGATCTCCGACGGCGCGAGCGGCGCCTCCTGGTACCCTCAGCTCGTGGTGGACAGCCCGCGCCCCACGGTGCCGGTGCTCACCGTCGAACGGGTGGAGGAGGAGTACTCGCTGCCCTGGGTATACGACGGCGAGGCGGCGGGTTTCTTCCCCACCGCCTGCCGGTTCTCCGTCGCCGAGCTGGTGCACTGCTTCAAGGTGGTTTCGGACAATCCGGACGTCACCCTTTCGCGGCGGATGTCCAGCGTCTTCCTCGAGCACCTGATCGCCCGCAACCTCGGCGACCTGGAAGTCTTCGCCCACGACCTCGCGGCCGTGGCCGTGGAGCTGGCGGCCTGGACCGCGGCGCGCGAGGCCCATCCGGCGGCAGGGGAGGCGCGCCGGTGATCTACGTCGAAGAGGAGATCCTCAACCATCCGCGGGCGCTCGCGATCCAGAGCCGTTTTCCGGATGCGGAGGTGGTCCCCTG
>DASUEN010000218.1:0-38538 GCA_036275055.1 Thermoanaerobaculia bacterium | reverse complement strand
GCGGTCTCCCGCTCGCCCGCCGACTTCCGCGCCCTCCTCGCGCGCGAGCGGGCGACGGTCCTCTCACAGACGCCGTCGGCGTTCCGCCAACTCGTCTGGGCGGACGAGGGGACGCCCGCCGCCGACCTCCGCGATCTCCGCTACGTCGTCTTCGGCGGCGAGGCGCTGGAGCCGGCGTCGCTCGCCCCCTGGATGGCGCGGCACGGCGACGAACAGCCGCGCCTCGTCAACATGTACGGCATCACCGAGACGACGGTGCACGTGACCTATCGCGAGGTGAGTTGGAAGGACGTGAACCGGGCGGTGAGCGCGGTGGGGTGTCCGATTCCGGACCTCGGCGTGTACCTGCTCGACTCGGCTCTCCAGCCGGTGCCGTTAGGCGTGCCCGGCGAGATCCACGTCGGCGGCGCGGGTCTGGCTGAGGGCTACCTCGGCCGTCCGGATCTGACGGCGGAGCGCTTCGTGCCCAATCCGTTCGGCGAGGCGGGCGCGCGGCTCTACCGGAGCGGCGACCTGGCTCGGCGCCTGCCGGACGGGGATTTGGAGTATCTGGGCCGGATCGATCATCAGGTCAAGATCCGCGGTTTCCGTATCGAGCTCGGAGAGATCGAGTCGGCGCTGGTGCGTCACCCGGCGGTGCGCGAGGCCGTGGTGCTGGCAGTCGAGGATCCACAGCAGGCGAGAGACCGCCGGCTGATCGCCTGGGTCGTAGCGGCTGCCGGGGAAACGCCGACGCTCTCCGACCTGCGCTCCTTCGCCGGCGCGAGCCTGCCGGATTACATGCTTCCCTCGGCTCTGGTGCTGCTCGATTTCCTACCGTTGACGGCTCACGGCAAGATCGATCGCCAGGCGTTGCCAACTCCCGAGGCGCAGAGGGCGGACGAGGAGGGCTTCATCGCTCCCCGCACACCGCTCGAAGCTTTCGTGGCCGGTCTCTGGCAGGAGGTGTTGAAGGTCGAGCGGGTGGGAATCAGCGATGACTTCTTCGAGCTGGGTGGTAACTCGATCTCCGGCGCGGTGCTGATCAACCGGCTTCAGCAGGAGCTTTCTGAGATCGTCCAGGTGGTGGTGATCTTCGATTACCCGACGGTCGAGTCGCTGGCAGGCTATCTGGCGGATCAACACCCGTCGGCCGTGGTGGGGAGGCTCGGTGCCGATGCGGCGGGACGGGCTCTGGCCGTGGCGGATCGTTCGGAGCGAATCGAAGAGTCGAAGCTCGCCCGTTTCCGCGCGCTCATCCAGCCGATGGTGCCGATGCCCGTTCCGGAAAGGAAGAACGGCCGGGCGGTCTTCGTCCTCTCTCCGCCTCGTTCGGGCTCGACACTGCTGCGAGTGATGCTGGGCGGCCACCCACGACTGTTCGCTCCCCCGGAGCTGGAGCTGCTCTCGTTCAACACGCTCCGCGAGCGCAGCGCCGCCTTCAGCGGCCGCGACAGTTTCTGGCTGGAAGGCGCCATCCGCGCCGTGATGGAAATCCGCGGCTGCGGTCCAGAAGAGGCGCGGGAGATCCTCGACGGCTGCGAGCGCGAGGATCTGACGACCACCGAGCTTTATGGCCGCATGCAGGAGTGGCTTGGCGAGCGGATCCTGGTGGACAAGACGCCGTCCTATGCGCTCGATCCCGCGATTCTGGAGCGTGCCGAAGAGAGCTTCGAGGAGCCGCTCTACGTCCACCTGGTCCGTCATCCGGGCGGCATGATCCGGTCGTTCGTGGAGGCGAAGCTCGATCAGATCTTCTTCCGCCGCGAGCACGGCTTCTCTCGCCGTGAGCTGGCGGAGCTGATCTGGTTGGCCAGCCTTCAGAACGTCGAGGCGTTCTTGCGGGAGATCCCGGCCCATCGCCAGCACTGGGTGCGCTTCGAGGACCTCCTGCGTGAGCCGGAGTCGGTGCTGCGAGGGATCTGCGCTTTCCTGGGTCTCGCCTACGACCCGGCGATGGCGGAGCCGTACCAGGCGAGCTCGGCGCGGATGACGGACGGCCCACATGCCGAATCGCGCATGCTGGGCGATGTCAAGTTCCATGAGCACTCCGGGGTGGACGCCTCGGTGGCCGACCGCTGGCGGGAAACGGTGCCGGAGTCGTCGCTGGGTGATGCGACGCGGACGCTGGCCCTTCGGCTCGGCTACGAGGTGCAGCCGGCGGAGGCGGTGTGGCAGCCGATTGAAACGGGCCTCTGGCGGGAAGGCGAGCCGCAGCCTCTGTCCTTCGCCCAGGAGCGGCTCTGGTTCCTCGACCAGCTCGAGCCGGGCAGCGCAGCCTACAACATTCCCGTGGCGCTGCGGCTCTCGGGGCCTCTCGAGACGCCTGCTCTCGGCGCAGCCTTGAGCGAGATCGTGCGCCGTCACACGGTGCTGCGGACCTACTTCGGTCAGTCAGGTGGCTCGCCGGTGCAGGTCGTGGGAGCGGCTCAGGGTGTCGTCCTGCCGGTGGTGGATCTCCAGGGGCTGCCGCGTGAGGCAGGCCAAACTGAGGCCACTTGGCTCGTGGCAGCGGAGAAGCGCCGGGCCTTCGAGCTCGCAAAGGGGCCGCTGCTGCGTGCGCTGCTGTTGCGGCTGGCCGCCGAGGAGCACGTGATCGTCCTCAATCAGCACCACATTGCGAGCGACGGCTGGTCGATGGGCGTGCTCGTGCGGGAGGTGGCGGCTCTCTATCCGGCCTTCTCTGCGAGCCTTGCTTCGCCGCTCCCTGACTTGCCGGTTCAGTATTTGGATTACGTCCTGTGGCAGCGCGGCTGGCTTCAGGGGGAGGTGCTGGAGAGAGAGATCGCTTATTGGCGGCAGAAGCTTGCGGGAGCGGCGCCGCTGGAGTTGCCGACCGACCGCCCGCGGCCTGCCGTGCAGACCTCGCGCGGCACCACCCGTTCCTTCTTCGTGCCTCGGAAGCTTGCGGAATCGGCCGCAGCACTGGGCCGTAGTCACGGAGCGACGCTCTTCATGACCGCCCTCGCGGCCTTTGCGGCGTTGCTCCAGCGCATGGCGAACCAGGACGACGTCGTCATCGGCACGCCGGTCGCCGGCCGCAGCCGCGCGGAGCTGGAGAGGCTCATCGGTTTCTTCGTGAACACTCTCGCCTTGCGGGTGGATGGCACCGGTGAGCCCGCCTTCCACCAGTTCCTCAACCGTGTGCGCGAGACGGCGCTGGGTGCCTTCGCCCACGATTCGCTGCCGTTTGAAAAGGTGGTGGAGGAACTGCAGCCGCAGCGCGACACGTCGCGCTCGCCATTGTTCCAAGTGATGTTCGCGCTTCAGAACGCATCGAACGAAACGATCGATCTTCCGGGCTTGACCCTGCAAGGTTTCCCGGCAGGGGCGACCACCGCCAAATTCGACCTGACGTTCTCTCTCTCAGCGACCGGCGCAGGCTGGGCCGGCTCGGTCGAGCTCAACCTCGATCTTTTCGACACGTCGACGATTGACAGGCTGGCGCGCCGTTTCGAGATCCTGCTGGCGGGGATTCTGGCTTCCCCAGACCGGCCGCTCTCCGAGCTTCCTCTGCTTTCCGAAGATGAGTGGCAGCAGGTGGTTCTGGATTGGAATGCGACATCGACGGCGTATCCGCGGGAAGCGACGCTGGCCGGTCTGTTCCGGGCTCAGGTCGCGCGGACTCCGCAAGCCATCGCGCTCGAGTTCGGTGGAGAGGTGATCACCTATCGTGAGCTGGGGGAGCAAGCGGCTCGTCTGACCCGCGAGTTGAGGAGGCTGGGAGTGCGACGGGGCTCGCGGGTGGGAGTCTGCTTCAACCGCTCGCCGGAGCTGATCGTGAGCCTGCTCGCGGCGATCGAGGCTGGGGCGGCCTATGTTCCCCTCGACCCATCGTATCCGGCGGAGCGGCTGGCGTGGATGCTCATGGACTCAGGCGTCTCGGTGGTCGTGACCCGTGAGGCCGAGGCTACGGTTTTGCCGGGCTCCGGCGTGGCGACGATCCTTCTCGATCGCCTCGGTCATGATGGGTTGGAGACGGCAAAGGTCGAGACCTGCGCCGACGACCTGGCCTACGTGATGTACACCTCGGGCTCGACGGGCCGCCCCAAAGGGACGGCGATCCCCCAGCGGGCGATCGTGCGGCTGCTCTTCGAGACCGACTACGTGGCGCTCGGCCCGGACGAGCGGATCGGCCATGTTTCGAACGTCTCCTTCGACGCCGCCACGTTCGAGGTCTGGGGCGCCCTTCTGCACGGCGGTTGTCTGGTCGGAATCGAGCGCGAGGTGGCCCTCTCGCCACGAGAGCTCGCAGCAGAGATCGTGCGTCGGCGGATCTCCTCGATGTTCCTGACCGTAGCGTTGTTCAATCAGGTTGCGGAACAAGCGCCAGGGGCATTCCACGGCATGCGCAATCTGCTGGTCGGCGGCGAGGCGTGCGATCCGCGCTGGATGAGGGAGGTGCTGGATAAAGGTGCGCCGGGGCGCCTGCTCAACGGCTATGGACCGACCGAGAGCACGACGTTCGCGATTTGGTATCAAGTCGCCGCCGTGCCGGCGTCGGCTTCGACGGTGCCGATCGGCCGGCCGCTCGCCAATACCACGGCCTTTGTCGTGGATCGCAATTTGCGGGCGGTTCCAATGGGAGTGCTGGGAGAGCTGCTTCTGGGTGGTGATGGCCTGGCTCAGGGTTACTGGCGGCGTCCGGAGCTGACGGCTGAGCGTTTCGTGCCCTCGCCCTTCGGGCCTTTGGGCTCGCGGCTTTATCGCACGGGCGACCTGGTGCGGTGGTTGCCGGGTGGGGAGCTGGAGTTTCTGGGCCGCATCGATCAGCAGGTGAAGCTGCGGGGCTTCCGTATCGAGCCCGGAGAGATCGAGGCGGCTCTGACCTCTCATTCCGCGATCTCCGCGGCGGTGGTGAAGGTGTGGGAGCCGGCGCCGGGGGACCGGCGCCTGGCGGCCTGGGTGGTGGGCAAGGACGGCAACGCGCCGGATGGAAAGGCGTTGCGGGCCTTCCTGGAGGAGCGGCTGCCGGCCTACATGGTGCCGGCAGCGTTCGTGGCTCTGCCGGAGCTGCCGCTGACGCCCAACGGCAAGGTGGACCGCCGGGCTTTGCCGGATCCTGTGGCAGCGGACCTCGGCGGCGAGATGGGCGTAGCGCCGCGGACTCCGGAAGAAGAGCTCCTGGCCGGAATCTGGTGCGAGGTGCTTGGTGCGGCTGGCGTGGGCATCCACGACGATTTCTTCGCTCTCGGCGGTCACTCGCTGCTGGCGACGCAGGTCCAATCACGGATCCGCGAGGCTTTTGGAGTGGAGCTGCCACTGCGCAGCCTGTTCGAGAAGCCGACCGTCGCGGCCCTGGCTGGCGAGGTCGTCTCCCTGCAAGCCCGGGAGCGAGGTTTCCAGGCGCCGCCGCTTCGGCCGTTGCCCCGCGCAGGGGACCTGCCTTTGTCCTTCGCTCAGGAACGGCTGTGGTTCCTCGCCCAGTTCCAGCCGGGCAGTGCGGCTTACAACATGCCCATTCCCCTTCACCTTTCCGGAGCGCTCGATTCCGCGGCTCTCGGGCAGGTATTGGCTGAAGTGGTACGCCGTCACGAGGTGCTGCGTACCTGTTTCGTCCAGCGTGGAAGCTCCCCCATTCAGGTGGTCGATCCGGCCGCGGGCGTGCCGCTGCCGGTGATCGATCTCCAGGACCTCCCGTCCGACCTGGGGCAGTCCGAGGCCCTCCGTCTTGCGGCGGAGGAAGGGAGGCGCGGTTTCGACCTCGCTCGCGGTCCGCTGCTGCGGATCTTGTTGATGCGCCTTGGCGCCGAAGAGCACCTCGTGATGCTCAACCAACACCATATTACGAGCGACGGCTGGTCGCAGGACGTGCTGGTTCGCGAGGTAACGGCGCTCTATCCGGCCTTCGTTGCGGGACGCCCTTCGCCGTTGCCCGATTTGGCGCTCCAATACGCCGACTTCGCCCGGTGGCAGCGTGCATGGCTGCGGGACGAGGCGCTGGAAACGCAGATTTCTTACTGGCGGCAGTGCTTGGCAGGTGTGGAGCCCCTGGAGCTGCCTACGGATCGGCCGCGTCCCCCTGTACAGACCTCGCACGGTGCCAACCGCACCTTCTTCTTGTCTCGGGAGCTGGCGGACTCCATTACCCTCCTGGGGCGCGGCCAGGGAGCAACCCTCTTCATGGCCGGTCTGGCCGTATTCGTAGTGCTGCTTCAACGCACGGCTGGCCAGGACGACATTGCCATTGGTACGCCGATTGCCGGCCGCAACCGGGCGGAGCTGGAAGGGCTGATCGGCTTTTTCGTCAACACCCTGGTGCTGCGGGTGGACGGCTCGGATGAGCCGGGGTTCAAGGAATTGCTGGGGCGGGTGCGGGAGACGGCGCTGCAAGCCTATGCCCACCAGGACCTGCCGTTCGAGAAAGTGGTGGAGGAGCTGCAGCCGCAACGGGACCTGTCGCGCTCGCCGTTGTTCCAAGTGATGTTTGCCTTGGACAACGCGCCGAGGGAGGCGCCGCTGGCGCTGCCGGGCCTGACACTGCGTAGGTTGGCTTTGGGAACGACGACGGCGAAGTTCGACCTGTCCTTCTCGCTGTTTGGTACCGGCGCAGGTCTGGCGGGTGGCATCGAGTTCAACGTCGATCTCTTCGACGCCTCGACGATCGACCGGCTAGCGCGCCGTTTCGAGATCCTGCTGGGAGAGATCGTGATCGCGCCGGATCGGCCGGTCACGGAGCTTTCCGTGCTTGCCGAGGACGAACGGCGGCAGGTTCTGCTCGACTGGAATGCGACTGCCACCGCCTATCCAAGGGAGTCGACACTCGCCAGTCTGTTCCGTGCACAGGTCGAAAAGGCACCGCAATCCATTGCGCTCGACTTTGCGGCGGAAACGATCACTTATCACGAGCTGGGAGAAAGGTCGGCCCGCCTTGCCAACGAGCTTCGTACCCTGGGGGTGAAACGCGGCTCACGGGTGGGAGTCTGTTGCGAACGTTCGCCGGAGCTGATCGTCAGCCTGCTGGCCGTGATCGAAGCAGGGGCCGCCTATGTGCCTCTCGACCCTTCCTATCCCGCGGAGCGCCTGGCCTGGATGCTGGAGGACTCCGGAGTCTCCGTCCTGGTGACCCGTAAGGCCGATGCCGCGGCGTTGCCGGACGTTGGCGCCAAGAGGGTCGAGTTGGATCGCGACGCCTCCCGGATCGAGGCTCGGCATGCGGAGCCGCCAGTCGTTGCCATGAGCGCGGACGACCTTGCCTATGTGATGTACACCTCCGGCTCGACGGGCCGTCCCAAGGGGACGGCGATTCCCCAACGGGCCATCGTGCGGCTGTTGTTCGCAACCGACTACGTCACCCTCGGCCCCGGCGAGCGGATCGCTCACGTCTCGAACGTCTCTTTCGACGCCGCCACTTTCGAGATCTGGGGGGCTCTGCTCCACGGTGGCTGTGTGGTGGGGATCGAGCGGGATGTGGCACTTTCGCCGCAGGCGTTCGCGAGCGAGATCGTGGCACGTGGGATCTCGACCATGTTCGTCACCACGGCGTTGTTCAATCAGCTCGCGAGGGAGGCGCCGGCGGCGTTCGGCGGCTTGCGCAGCCTGATGTTCGGAGGCGAGGCGTGTGACCCCCGCTGGGTGCGGGAGGTGTTGGAGAAGGGACCTCCGAAGCGCCTGCTCCACGTTTATGGTCCGACGGAGAGCACCACGTTCGCCACTTGGCATCAGGTCGTCACCGTGCCGGCTTCGGCATCGTCCGTGCCGATCGGGCGGCCTCTTGCCAACACCACGGCTTTCGTCCTCGACGATGGCCTTCGGCCGGTTCCGGTGGGAGTGCCGGGAGAGCTGCTTCTCGGCGGCGATGGTCTCGCTCATGGCTACTGGCGCCATCCGGAGCTCACTGCCGAACGCTTCGTTCCTGCGCCCTTCGGCCCGGCGGGCTCGCGTCTGTACCGCACCGGCGATCTGGTGCGTTGGCTGCCGGACGGAGCCCTCGAGTTCCTGGGCCGCCGCGATCAGCAGGTGAAGCTGCGCGGTTTCCGCATCGAGCCGGGAGAGATCGAGGCGGCGCTGGTGGCCCATCCGGGAGTTTCGTCAGCCGTGGTGAAGGTGTGGGAGCCGGTGGCGGGAGACCGCCGGTTGGCGGCTTGGGTGGTGGGGAAAGGCGGTGCCGTGCCGGCCGGCCGCGAGCTGCGGGCCTTCTTGGAGGAGCGGCTGCCGGTCTACATGGTGCCGGCGGCCTTCGTGGCTCTCGCCGAGCTGCCTCTGACGCCGAACGGCAAGGTGGATCGGCGGGCTTTGCCGGATCCCGTGGCGGTGGACCTTGGCGGCGAAGCCGGTGGAACACCGCGGACGCTGGAGGAAGAGATCCTCACCGGCATCTGGTGCGAGGTATTGGGTGCGGTCTCCGTGGGCATCCACGAGGACTTCTTCGCTCTCGGCGGTCACTCGCTGCTGGCGACGCAGGTCCAGTCGCGGATCCGCGAGGCTTTCGAAGTGGAGTTGCCTCTGCGCAGCCTGTTCGAAAAGCCGACCGTCGCGGCCTTGGCCGGCGAGGTCATCTCCCTCCAGGCTCAAGAACGTGGTTTCCAGGCGCCGCCGCTCAGGTCGTTGCCGCGCGAAGGGGACCTGCCTCTGTCCTTCGCCCAAGAGCGGCTGTGGTTCCTCGACCAACTCCAGCCCGGCTCGGTGGCCTATAACGTGCCGGCTGCGGTGCGGCTGATGGGGCGGCTCGACGTGCCGGCGCTCAGAGCGACGCTTCAGGAGATCGTGCGGCGGCATGAGTCGCTGCGGACCTTCTTCACAGCTCGGTCCGGACGTCCGGTGCAGGTCATCGCACCAACGGTGGAGCTGCTCCTGCCGGTGATCGACCTCAGCGGTCTCGATTCAGTCCCTCGTGAGACGACCGCCCGCGCATTGACGGCTGCGGAGGCGCAACTTCCCTTTGACCTCGGTCGCACGCCGCAGTTGCGGGCGATGCTGTTGCAGCTGGGTGGCGAGGAGCACGCGTTGCTCCTGACCATCCATCACATCGCCTCGGACGGCTGGTCGATGGGAGTGTTGATCCATGAGGTCTCGACGCTCTATACGGCCTTCTCGCGAGGGGAGACCTCGCCGCTTCCCGAGCTCCCTATCCAGTACGCCGACTACGCCCGCTGGCAGCGGAGCTGGCTGACTGGCGAAGTGCTGGAAAAACAGCTTGACTACTGGCGCCGAAGCCTGGCCGGGATCGAGGCCCTGCAGCTTCCCACGGACCGGCTGCGGCCACGGATCCAGACCATGCGAGGCGACGTCCGGCACTGCACGGTGGACGGCACCACGGCCAGAGCGCTCAAGTCTCTGAGCCAGCGTGAAGGCGGCACCTTGTACATGTCGCTTCTTGTCGTCTTCGCCTCGCTGCTCCAGCGCTATTCAGGCCAGGACGACCTGTCACTGGGTTCGCCCACGGCCAACCGTCCGCGCCCTGAGCTCGAAAAACTGATTGGTTTCTTCGTCAATACCCTGGTGCTGCGCACCGACCTGTCGGGAGCTCCGAGCTTCAAGGAGCTGCTGGGGCGGGTACGGATCGCGGCCTTGGGAGCCTACGCCCACCAGGATTTGCCTTTCGAGAAGGTGGTCTTCGAGCTGCAGCCGGAACGCAACCTGTCGACTTCACCGCTGTTCCAAGTGTTGTTCGCCTTACAGAACGCACCCTCAGGGGGCGTGACACTGCCAGGCCTGACCCTGAAGCCGTTGGGAACAGCGATTACGACGGCCAAGTTCGACCTTTCGCTTTACGTATCCGAATCGGGTGGCGGCCTGACAGGGGGCCTCGAATACAACACGGACCTATTCGATCGCACGACGATCGATCGTTTGCTCGTCCATTTCCGTGAGCTGCTGACAGGAGCCGTCGCTGAACCCAGCCGCAGCCTCGCGGAGCTGCCGCTGATGCCGGCCGGAGAGCGGGATCAGGTTCTGGTGGAATGGAATGCCACGGCCCGGCGGATGCCTTCGGGGTTGATCCACGGCTGGATCGAAGCCCAGGCGGCGCGAACGCCGGAGGCGGTGGCCGTCACCTGCGGTGGCGAATCGTTGACCTACCGTCAGCTCGACCGGCGGGCCAATGGCCTGGCCCGCGAGCTGCGGCGGCTGGGAGTCGCCCCTGAAGCCCGGGTCGGCATCGCTGTGGAGCGCTCGCTGGAGATGGTGGTGAGCGTCCTCGGTGTGCTCAAGGCGGGTGGTGCTTACGTGCCGCTCGATCCTTCCTATCCCGCGGAGCGGCTGGCTTTCATGCGGGAGGATGCCGGTCTGGCGATCGTCCTGCCGGCGGCGACCCCGCTGGCGGTGGTCGAGGCAGACACCGGTCCGGAGCCGAGCCTGGATCCGCAGAGCACGGCTTACGTGATCTATACCTCGGGCTCGACAGGCCGCCCCAAGGGTGTGCAGGTCCCGCATGGCGCGCTCGCCAACTTCCTGGCTTCGATGGCTGAGACGCCCGGGATTTCGGCCGCGGACCGACTGCTGGCCGTGACCTCGCTGTCCTTCGACATCGCGGGGCTGGAGCTCTATCTACCGCTGATGGTGGGTGGCCGGGTGGTGCTGGCGAGCCGCGAGGAGGCGGCGGATGGCCGGCGGCTCCAGGCACTGCTCGCCGAATCCGGTGCGACGGTGCTCCAGGCGACGCCCGCCACTTGGCGCTTGCTGCTGGAGTCCGGCTGGCAGGGCGGCGAGGGTCTCAAGGCATTGTGCGGGGGAGAAGCGCTGTCGCCGGTGCTGGCCGCGAGTCTTCTCGAGCGGGTGAGCGCGTTGTGGAACGTCTACGGACCGACGGAGACGACGGTGTGGTCGACGGTGGAGGAGGTCCGGGGAGACGGCCCGATCCTCATCGGCCGTCCCATTGCCAACACCGAGGCCTACGTGCTCGATGGGGCGGGCCAGCCGGTTCCGGCAGGAGTGCCGGGCCAATTGCTTCTCGGCGGTGCGGGCCTGGCCCGCGGGTACCTGGCGCGGCCGGAGCTGACGGCGGAGAAGTTCGTGCCCAATCCATTTGGCGCCGGCTCGCGGCTCTATCGGACGGGCGACCTCGCACGCTATCGCGCGGACGGCCGGCTGGAGTGCCTGGGGCGCATCGATCATCAAGTGAAGGTGCGGGGCTTCCGTATCGAGCTGGGGGAGATCGAGTCGGTCCTGGGGCGCCATCCTGAGGTCGCGTCTGCGGTCGTGGTCGCGCGGGAGGAAACCTCGGGAGACCGGCGGCTGGTGGCTTACGTAGTGCCACGGCAGGCGGGAGAGGATCTTGCGGAAAAGCTCAGGATCTGGGTAACCCAGAGCCTGCCCGACTATATGGTGCCGGTGGCGTGGGTGTGGCTCGCGGAGCTGCCGCTCACCCCCAACGGCAAGGTGGATCGCAAGGCGCTGCCGGCACCGGCCATGGAAGCAGGCGGCGCCAGGGCGCCGCGCACTCCCACGGAGGAAATTCTCGCCGGGATCTGGGCTCGGGTTCTGGGCCTGGAAGCCGTGGGCGCGCAGGACAGCTTCTTCTACCTCGGCGGCCACTCGTTGTTGGCGACCCAGGTGGTTTCGCGGGTGCGCGATGCCTTCGGGTTGGAGCTGCCGCTTCGCCAGGTCTTCGAGACGCCGACGCTGTCCGGCCTCGCGCAGGCGATCGATGCGTTGCGGCTCGGGGGCTTCGCGGCACCGCCCCTGGTGCGGGTCTCACGAGAGAGAAGCCTGCCTCTCTCCTTCGCCCAGCAGAGACTCTGGCTGCTCGACCAGCTCGCGCCGGGCAGCCCCTTCTACAACCTGGCGGGCGCGCTGCGTCTCAAGGGCGAGTTGAATGTCCCTGCGCTGAGGGCGGCGGTGCGAGAAGTGGTGCGCCGTCACGAGACGCTGCGCACGGGTTTCGCCAGTGTGGACGGCACGCCGGTGCAACGCATCGAGCCCAGCCTGGAGCTGGAGCTGCCGCTCGCAGATTTGTGCGAGCTGCCGCGCGACGTACGAGAGGCCGAGGCGCGGCAAAGGGCGGCCGAAGTGGCTCGCTGGCCCTTCGACCTCTCGCGGCCATCACTGCTGCGAGTGATTCTGCTGAAGTTGGGTGAAGCCGAGCATGCGCTGCTGTTCTCGATGCACCACATCGTCTCGGACAACTGGTCCTTCGGTGTGCTGACGAGCGAGGTGGCGCGTCTCTATGCCGCCTTCTCCCAGAACCAGCCGCCGCCGCTGGCGGAGCTGCGGGTGCAGTATGCGGACTTCGCGGTCTGGCAACGTGGCTGGCTCCAGGGCGAGGTGCTGGAGAGCCAGCTCGCATACTGGCAGCAGCGGATGGCCGGAGCACCGATCGTGGAGCTGCCGACCGACCGGCCGCGGCCGCCGATGCAGAGCTTCCAGGGAGCGACCTTGCGAACCTTCCTGCCGGTGGCGCTCGCCTCGTCGCTGTCGGCGGTGGCACGGGAGCGCAGCGCCTCGCTGTTCATGGTCCTGCTCGCCGGGTTCAAGGCCCTGGTTAGCCGCTACGCCGGCTTGGAGGACGTGGTGGTGGGCACGCCGATCGCGGGACGCACCCGGGCGGAGCTCGAAGGTTTGATCGGATTTTTCGTCAACACCTTGGTGCTGCGCACCGATCTGGGCGGCGATCTCGAGTCCGGCGAGTTGGTGGCGCGGGTGCGCGAGACGGCGCTGGGCGCCTATGGGCATCAAGACCTGCCGTTCGAATACCTGGTGGAGCGACTGCAGCCGCAGCGCGACCTGTCGCGCAATCCGCTGTTCCAGCTCATGTTCAACCTGCTCAATGCACCGGCGGAGCGGATGGCGTCCGGGAGCCTGGAGCTCTCGGCGCTGGAGTCACAGCAAGGCACGGCCCTGTTCGACCTGCAAGTGCTTCTGACGGACACCTCCCGGGGGATCGCGACGACCTGGGAGTACTCCACGGACCTGTTCGATGCCGCGACGATGGCGCGCTTGGCGCACCACTTCGGGAACCTGCTGGCAGGGCTGGTGGAGCGTCCGGAGGCGCGCTTCTCGGAGCTGCCGCTGCTGAATGCGGCAGAGCGCGCTCAAATGGCCGTGGAGTGGAACGCGACCGGGAGACCGGTGCCCTCAGGCTGCGTTCACGAATGGATCACGTGGCAGGCAGCGCGGAGCCCGGAGGCGGTGGCGGTGGTGTTCGGCGGCAAGTCGCTGACCTACCGTCAGCTCGACCGACGGGCGAACGGCCTGGCGCTGCGGCTACTGGAGCAGGGTGTCGGCCCGGAGGAGCGGGTCGGTATCGCTCTCGAGCGGTCGCTGGAGATGGTTGTGGCGCTGCTCGCGGTGCTCAAGGCCGGAGGCGCCTACGTGCCGCTCGATCCTTCCTATCCGGCGGAGCGGCTGGCCTTTATGCGGGAGGACTCCGGGCTCGCCACGGTGCTGACGGAGGAGTCGCTGCGCGACGTTCCGGAGGTGGCCAGGACCCCGCAGAGCGGCGTGGAAGCGGACAACGCGGCCTACGTGATCTATACCTCGGGCTCGACCGGGCGGCCGAAGGGCGTACAGATCTCTCACAGGGCGCTCGCCAACTTCCTGGCTTCCATGGCGCAGACGCCGGGGCTTTCGTCCAAGGACCGGCTGCTGGCCGTGACCTCGTTGTCGTTCGACATCGCGGGTCTGGAGCTCTATCTGCCGCTGATGGTGGGTGGGCGGGTGGTGCTGGCGAGCCGCGAGGAGGCAGCGGACGGCCGGCGCCTCAGGGATTTGATCGCTGAGTCCGGAGCCACCGTGCTCCAGGCCACGCCGGTCACCTGGCGCCTGTTGATCGAATCTGGCTGGCAGGGCGGTGAAGGCCTCAAGGCGCTGTGCGGGGGCGAGGCGTTGTCGCCAGCGCTGGCGGCGGCCCTGAGATCGCGAGTGGGCTCGCTGTGGAACGTCTACGGACCGACGGAGACCACGGTCTGGTCGACGCTGGAGGAGGTCCGAAGCGACGGCCCTATCTCGATCGGCCGTCCCATCGCCAACACCGAGGCCTACGTGCTCGACCGCGACGGACAGCCGGCACCGGTGGGTGTGGCGGGCGAGTTGCTCCTGGGCGGCGCGGGCTTGGCCCGAGGCTATCTGGCGCGGCCGGAGCTGACGGCGGAGAAGCTCGTGCCCAATCCCTTCGGCGCGGCGGGCTCGCGGCTCTACCGGACGGGAGATCTGGCACGGTATCGCGCGGACGGCCGCTTGGAGTGCCTGGGCCGCATCGATCACCAGATGAAGGTGCACGGCTTCCGCATCGAGTTGGGGGAGATCGAGGCGGTGCTGAGCCAGCAAGCCGGCGTCAAGCAGGCCGTGGTGGTAGCCCGCGAGGATGTCCCTGGCGACAAGCGCCTCGTAGCCTATGTGGTTCCGGACCGCAATGCCGAACCCGCGGCGGACCCGGCGTGGCAGGCTTCCGAATGGCAGACCGTCTGGGACGAGACCTACGGGGAGACGTCCGAGGTCGTGAACCCGACGTTCGACGTTCGGGGCTGGCTCAGTAGCTACACGGGCCAGCCGATCCCGGCCGAGGAGATGCATGACTGGGTCGACCAGACGGTGGCGAGCATCCTGGCTCTCCGCCCGCGCCGTGTGCTCGAGATCGGCTGTGGCACCGGCCTGCTGCTACACCGCATCGCGCCGCACTGCGCCGAGTATTGGGCCACGGATTTCTCGACCCAGACGATTCATCGCCTGCAGTCTCACGTGGGACGGCAAGGAAGTGGGTTGTCTCACGTGCAGCTCTTCGAGAGGTCGGCCGAGGACTTCGGGGGAGTGGAGGAGGGAGCCTTCGACCTGGTGATCCTGAACTCGGTGATCCAGTACTTCCCGAACGTGGACTACCTGCTGCGCGTCCTGGAGGGAGCGGTGAAGGCAGTGCGGGACGGCGGCAACGTATGGATCGGCGATGTCCGCAGCCTGCCGCTGCTGGAGGCTCTACACACTTCCGTCCAGCTCCATCGTGCGGGTGCCTCGGTGACACGTTCCCAGTTGCGCCGCCGCGTGGAGCGGGCTCGGGCCCAGGAGAAGGAGCTCCTGCTCGATCCGGCGTTCTTCCAGGCTTTGAGCGGGTATCTGCCCCGACTGGGGGGCAGCGAGGTCCGCCTCAAGCGCGGCCGGCCGCACAACGAGCTGACGCGCTTCCGCTACGACGCCATCCTGAACGTCGGTCCCGCGCGCATGCGAGCTGCTGCTGCGCTGGAGCTCGATTGCGAGCAGGAGCCGATGAGCCTGGAGGCGCTGCGGCTCCTGCTGGAGGAGACGAGGCCGGAAGCGCTGTGCTTGCGGGGTGTGCCGAATACCCGTCTGGCGTGGGAAAGCGCTGCGTTGCAATGGCTCGCCCGCGACGCGGGAGCGGCGACAGTGGGGGGGCTGCGCGAGGCCCTGGCCGTCGAGCGGCCGGCGGGCTGGGATCCCGAGGATCTGCGCGCCCTCGGCGCCGAGCTTTCTTATGGCGTGGAGGAGTGGCCGACGGCAGACAGGGAGGGTCGCTTCGACGTCCTTTTGGCCCAGCCAGCGTGGCGGCAGGACGGTGGGACGGCTGAGCCTTCCGCTTCGCCGGCGCCGCGGCCTGTCGCGTGGGCAGCCTACGCCAACGAGCCGTGGCAAGGAGTGCTCGACCGGCAGCTTCTGCCGCGGCTGCGGGCCGCCGTCAACGCCGCTTTACCCAGCTACATGGCGCCCGCGGCCTTCGTGGTGCTGGATTCATTGCCGGTGACTCCGAACGGCAAGGTGGACCGCCGGGCGCTGCCGGCGCCTGAGATGGATCGGCCCGAGCTGGCGACCGACTACGAGGCGCCACGGACGGCCGTCGAGCAGGTTTTGGCGGAGGTTTGGAGCGCGACGCTGGGGCTGGAGCGGCTGGGCATCCACGACAATTTCTTCGAGCTTGGGGGCCACTCCCTGCTGGCGACGCAGGTGGTGTCGCGGGTCCGCGAGGCATTCGGGGTGGAGCTGCCGTTGCGCCGTCTTTTCGAGACGCCGACGCTCGCGGCTCTGGCTCTGGCCATCGAGGCGGCGCACACCGATGGAGTCGCGGCTCCGCCGCTGGTGCGGGTCTCGCGCGAGGGAGATCTGCCGCTGTCCTTCGCACAACAGCGGCTGTGGCTCTTGGACCAGCTCGCCCCGGGCAACCCGTTCTACAACCTTTCCGGAGCGATGCGGCTGACCGGCACGCTCGATGGAGGGGCGCTCGCAGCGGCCGTGGCCGAGGTGGTCCGGCGTCACGAGACGCTGCGCACCGGTTTCGCCAGTGTGGAAGGGCGGCCGGTGCAGCGGATCGCGCCGGAGCTGGTCTTCGAGCTGCCGGTGATCGACCTCGGCGCCGTGCCGGTCGCTGAGCGGGAGTTGGAGGCGCGGCGGCTCGCGGCCGAACAGGCCCGGCGTCCCTTCGACCTGGGCCAGCCGCCGCTGCTGCGGGTTACGCTGCTGCGGTTGGGCCCGGCGGAGCACGCTCTGCTGTTTGCCATGCACCACATCGCTTCGGATGGCTGGTCGATGGGGGTGATGGTCGGTGAGGTGGCGAAGCTCTATGCGGCCTTCACCGAGGGGAAGGCCTCACCGCTGCCGGAGTTGCCGGTCCAGTACGCCGACTTCGCAACCTGGCAGCGAGGATGGCTGCAGGGCGAGGTGCTGGAGAGCCAGCTCTCCTACTGGCGCCAGCGGATGGCCGGGGCCCCTGTCGTAGAGCTGCCGGTGGACCGGCCGAGGCCGGCGATCCAGACCTTCCAGGGAGCCACCCGGCGGACCTCCCTTCCGGCGGCGCTTTCCTCGTCGCTGTCAGCGTTGGCGAGGGAGCGGGGCGCCTCGCTGTTCATGGTGCTGCTCGCCGGGTTCAAGGCGTTGGTGAGCCGCTACACGGGCCAGGAGGACGTGGTGGTGGGCACGCCGATCGCGGGGCGCACCCGTTCAGAGTTGGAGGGGCTGATCGGCTTTTTCGTCAACACCCTGGTGCTGCGCACCGACTTGGGTGGCGATCCCGCGGCGGGCGAGCTGCTGTCGCGGGTGCGGGAGACGGCTCTGGGCGCCTACGCCCACCAGGATCTGCCGTTCGAGTACCTGGTGGAGCGTCTGCAGCCACAGCGTGACCTGTCGCGCAATCCGCTGTTCCAGCTCATGTTCAACCTGCTCAACGCACCGGTGGAGCGGATGGAGTCGGGGAGCCTGACGCTCTCGCCACTGGAGTCTCCGAAGGGCACGGCGCTGTTCGACTTGCAGGTGCAACTGACGGAGACGCCGCGTGGGATCGTAACGGCGTGGGAGTACTCCACGGACCTGTTCGATGCCGCGACGATGGCACGCTTGGCGCACCACTTCGGGAACCTGCTGGCAGGGTTGGTGGAGCGCCCGGAGGCGTGCTTCTCGGAGCTGCCGCTGCTCGATGAGGTGGAACGCGATCAGATGGTCGTGGAGTGGAACGCGACCAGCAGCCCGGTACCGTCTGGCTGCGTCCACGAATGGATCGCGGCGCAGGCGGCACGGAAACCGAAGGCGGTGGCCGTGGTGTTCGGCGACGAGTCGCTGACTTATCGCCAACTCGACCGGCGCGCCAACGGTCTGGCGTTGCGGCTGCTGGAGCTGGGAGTCGGGCCTGAGGTGCGTGTGGGCCTCGCCCTGGAGCGGTCGCTGGAGATGGTGGTGGCGTTGCTGGGGGTATTGAAGGCCGGAGGTGCCTACGTGCCGCTCGATCCCTCGTATCCGGCGGAGCGGCTGGCCTTCATGCGAGAGGACTCCGGGCTCGCCATGGTGCTGACGCAGGAGTCGCTGCGCGATGTCCCGGAGGTCGCCAGGGCTCCGCGCAGCGGCGTGGGAGCAGACAACGCGGCCTACGTGATCTATACCTCGGGCTCGACCGGGCGGCCGAAGGGCGTGCAGATTTCTCATGGTGCGCTCACCAACTTCCTGGCTTCGATGGCGAAGACGCCGGGGCTTTCGTCCGAGGACCGGCTCCTGGCCGTGACCTCGTTGTCTTTCGACATCGCGGGTCTGGAGCTCTATCTGCCGCTGATGGTGGGCGGCCGGGTGGTGTTGGCGAGCCGCGAGGAGGCGGCGGATGGCAGGCGACTTCAGGAGCTGCTAGCGGAGTCCGGCGCAACGATTCTCCAGGCCACTCCCGTCACTTGGCGTCTGCTGCTCGAATCGGGTTGGCAGGGCAGCGAGGGCCTCAAGGCTCTGTGCGGCGGCGAGGCGCTGCCGTCGGCGCTGGCCGCCAGCCTTGTTAAGCGGGTGGGCTCGCTGTGGAACGTCTACGGGCCGACGGAGACCACTGTCTGGTCGACATTGGAGGAGATCCGGAGCGATGGCCCCATTTCGATCGGCCGCCCCATCGTCAACACCGAGGCCTACGTGCTCGACGGCGATGGGCAGCCGGCGCCGGTGGGCGTACCTGGCGAGCTGCTGCTGGGCGGCGCGGGCTTGGCCCGCGGCTATCTGGCACGGCCGGAGCTGACGGCGGAGAAGTTCGTTCCCAATCCGTTCGGTGAGGCGGGCTCGCGCCTCTACCGGACTGGGGATCTAGCACGTTATCGCGCGGATGGCCGCCTGGAGTGCCTGGGCCGCATCGACCACCAGATGAAGGTGCACGGATTCCGCATCGAGCTTGGGGAGATCGAGGCGGTGTTGAGCCAGCAGACCGGCGTCAAACAGGCCGTGGTGGTGGCTCGCGAGGACCTGCCTGGCGATAAGCGCCTCGTGGCCTACGTGGTACCGGACCGCCATGCCGAGCCCACGGGGGATCCGGCAGGGCAGGCTTTTGGATGGCAGAACATCTGGGACGAGACCTACGCGGACGCGGAGGCAGCCGAGCCTGAGGACCCGACATTCGATATCCGTGGCTGGCTCAGCAGCTACACGGGCCAGCCGATCCCGGCCGAGGAGATGCGCGACTGGGTCGACCGGACGGTCGAGAGCCTGCTTGCTCTACGCCCGAAGCGTGTCCTCGAGATCGGCTGTGGCGCCGGCCTGCTGATGTACCGCATCGCGCCGTACTGCGCCGAGTATTGGGCTACGGACTTCTCGGCCGAGACGATTCGGCGACTGCGGTCCCGAGTGGGGCGGGAAGGAAGCGAGCTGCCCCATGTGCAGCTCTTCGAGAAATCGGCCGAGGACTTCGAAGGAGTGGAGGAGGGGGCCTTCGACCTGGTGATCTTGAACTCGGTGATCCAGTACTTCCCGAGTGTTGACTACCTCCTGCGCGTCCTGGAGGGGGCGGTGAAGGTAGTTGGGGATGGCGGCTGCGTGTGGGTGGGAGACGTCCGCAGCCTGCCGCTGCTCGAGGCGATGCACACCTCCGTCCAGCTCCAGCGTGCGGGTGCCTCGGTGACGCGTTCTCAGTTGCGACGCCGGGTGGAGCGGGCCAGGGCCCAGGAGAAGGAGCTCCTGCTCGATCCAGTCTTCTTCCAGGCGTTAGGTGCACATATTCCGCGCCTGGGAGGCAGCGAGGTCCGCCTCAAGCGCGGCTGGCCTCTCAACGAGCTGACGCGCTTCCGCTACGACGCCATTCTCCACATCGGTCCCTCGCGCCCAAGGGCCATGGAGCCGCTGGAGCTCGACCACGAGCAGGAGCCGATGAGCATGGAGGAGTTGCGCCTCCTGCTGGAGCGGACGCGTCCGGAGGCCGTGTGCCTGCGGCACGTGCCGAATGCCCGTCTGGCCTGGGAGAGCAGCGCACTGCGATGGCTCGCCAGCGACGAGGGACCGGCGACGGTGGGGGGCTTGCGGGAGGCCTTTGCTGGGGCTCAGCCGGCTGGCTGGGACCCGACGGATCTGCTGGCCCTCGGCATCGAGTTTTCATACCAGGTGGAACTGCAGCCGACGGCTGATCGGGAAGGGAGCTTCGACGTCCTGCTGGCCCAGCCGGCAGATCGACAGGACGTGGGAAGGGTGGCCGACCCATCCGCCTCGCCAGCGCTGCGACCTGCTAGATGGGCAGACTACGCCAACGAGCCGTGGCAAGGAGTGCTCGACCGGCAGCTTCTGCCGCGGCTGCGGGCCGCCGTCAGTGCCGCTTTACCCAGCTACATGGCGCCCGCGGCCTTCGTCGTGCTGGATGCACTGCCGGTGACCCCGAACGGCAAGGTGGACCGTCGGGCGCTGCCGGCGCCTGAGATGGATCGGCCCGAGCTGGCGACCGACTACGAGGCGCCGCGGACGGCCGTCGAACAGGTCCTGGCGGAGGTTTGGAGCGAGACCCTGGGCCTCTCCCGTCTGGGCATCCACGACAACTTCTTCGAGCTGGGAGGCCACTCCCTGTTGGCGACGCAGGTGGTTTCGCGGGTCCGCGAGGCGTTCGGGGTGGAGCTGCCGCTACGCCGTCTTTTCGAGACGCCGACGCTCGCCGCCTTGGCCCTGGCCATCGAGGCCGCGCGTACCGACGGAGTCGCGGCTCCGTCGCTGATGCGGGTCTCACGCGAGGGGGATCTGCCGCTGTCCTTTGCCCAGCAACGGCTGTGGCTTTTGGACCAGCTCGCTCCAGGCAATCCGTTCTACAACCTTTCCGGAGCGATGCGGCTAACAGGCGAGCTCAATCAGGAGGCGCTCGCCGCGGCGGTAGCGGAGGTTGTGCGCCGACACGAGACGCTGCGCACCGGTTTCGCCAGTGTGGAAGGCCGGCCGGTGCAGCGCATCGCGTCGGGGCTGGTCTTCGAGCTGCCTGTGATCGACCTCGGCGCCGTGCCGCCCGCCGAGCGGGAGCTTGAGGCGCGACGGCTCGCGGCCGAGCAGGCCCGGCGTCCCTTCGACCTGGGCCGGCCGCCGCTCCTACGGGTGACGCTGCTGCGCTTGAGATCGGCGGAGCACGCTCTGCTTTTCGCCATGCACCACATCGCTTCCGACGGCTGGTCGATGGGGATCCTGATCGGCGAGGTGGCCAAACTCTACGCCGCCTTCGCCGCGGGCAAGCCTTCGCCTTTGCCGGAGCTGCCGGTCCAGTACGCCGACTTCGCGGCCTGGCAGCGAGGATGGCTGCAGGGTGAGGTGTTGGAGAGCCAGCTCGCCTACTGGCGGCAGCGGATGGCCGGGGCGCCGACCGTGGAGCTGCCGGCGGACCGGCTGCGGCCGGCGGTGCAGAGCTTCCGGGGAACGGCCTGGCGGAGCACGCTTCCGGCGGAGCTTTCCACCTCTCTCGCGGCCTTGGCACGGGCGCGGGGCGTCTCGCTGTTCATGGTCCTGGTCGCCGGGTTCGAGGCACTGGTCAGTCGTTATATAGGCCAGGAGGACGTGGTGGTGGGCACGCCGATCGCAGGGCGCACCCGGGTGGAGCTCGAGGGGCTGATCGGCTTCTTCGTCAATACTCTGGTGCTGCGCCTGGACCTGAGCGGTGATCCCAAGGCCGGCGAGCTGCTGTCACGGGCGCGCGAGACGGCTTTGGGCGCCTATGCCCACCAAGATCTTCCCTTCGAGTACCTGGTGGAGGAGCTCCAGCCGCAGCGCGACCTGTCGCGCAACCCGCTGTTCCAGCTCATGTTCAACCTGCTCAATGCGCCGGTGGAGCGGATGGAGTCCGGGAGCCTCGCGCTCTCGCCGTTGGAGTCACCGAAGAACACCGCGCTGTTCGACCTCCAGGTCTACGTGCAGGAGACGCCGTGGGGTTTCTCGACGCTGTGGGAGTACGCCACGGACCTGTTCGACGCCGCCGCGATGGAGCGTCTGGGGCGGCATTTCGCCAACCTGCTGGCAGGGATCGTGGAGCGTCCTCAAGCCCGCCTCTCGGAGCTGCCGCTCCTGGACGAGGCGGAGCGCGAGCAGATGGTCGTGGAGTGGAATGCGACCGGTCGGATAGCTCCCGAGGGGTGCGTCCACGAGTGGATCGGGGCCCAGGCGGCGCGGACGCCGGAGGCGGTGGCGCTGGTGTTCGGCGGCGCGTCGCTGACCTACGGCCAGCTCGACCGGCAGGCCAACGGCCTGGCGCTGCGGCTTCAGGATCTGGGGGTTGGGCCGGAGGTACGGGTCGGTATCGCCCTGGAACGCTCGCTGGAGATGGTGGTGGCGCTTCTCGGAGTGCTCAAGGCCGGCGGCGCCTACGTGCCGCTCGATCCTTCGTACCCCGCGGAGCGGCTGGCCTTCATGCGGGAAGATTCCGGGCTGGCCACGGTGCTGACGGAGGAGTCGCTGCGTGATATCCCGGAGGTTGCTGGGGCCCCTTGGAGCGGCGTGAGAGCGGAAAACGCAGCCTATGTGATCTACACGTCGGGCTCGACGGGGCGGCCTAAGGGGGTGCAGATTTCCCACGGCGCTCTAGCCAATTTCCTGGCTTCTATGGCTGAGAGGCCAGGGCTGACATCCGCGGACCGGCTGCTGGCCGTGACGTCGCTGTCGTTCGACATCGCGGGCTTGGAGCTGTATCTGCCGCTGATGGTGGGCGGCCGGGTGGTGTTGGCGAGCCGTGAGGAGGCCGCCGACGGCAGGCGGCTCCAGGCTCTGCTCGCCGAATCCGGTGCGACGGTGCTCCAGGCTACGCCGGCCACCTGGCGCCTGCTGCTGGAAGCGGGCTGGCAGGGCGGCGAGGGTCTCAAGGCACTGTGCGGTGGCGAGGCGCTGTCGCCAGTGCTGGCGATGGCCTTGCGGCAGCGGGTGGGCTCGCTGTGGAACGTCTACGGACCGACGGAGACCACGGTTTGGTCGACGGTGGAGGAGATCCGGAGCGGCGGTCCCATCTTGGTTGGCCGTCCGATCGCCAACACGACGGCGTACGTGCTCGACGGCGCGGGCCGCCCGGCGCCGGTGGGTGTGCCGGGCGAGCTGTTGCTGGGTGGTGCGGGTCTCGCGCGGGGCTACCTGGGCCGGCCGGAGCTGACGGCGGAGAGGTTCGTGCCGAACCCGTTCGGCGAGGCCGGCTCGCGGCTCTACCGGACGGGTGACCTCGCGCGCTATCGCACGGACGGCGTGTTGGAGTGCTTGGGCCGCATCGATCACCAAGTGAAGGTGCGGGGATACCGCATCGAGTTGGGGGAGATCGAGGCGGCGCTGGGACGTCATCCCGAGGTCGCGATGGCGGTCGTGGTGGCGCGGGAGGAGGCCGCGGACGACCGGCGGCTGGTGGCCTATGTGGTGCCGCGTCGAGTTGGAGCGGATCTTTCGTCCGAGTTCAGGAGCTGGGTGCGGCAGAGCCTGCCTGAGTACATGGTGCCGGCGGCTTGGGTGTGGTTGGAGGAGCTGCCGTTGACCCCCAATGGCAAGGTGGACCGCAAGGCGCTGCCGGCACCGGTCTCCGAGGCTGGCGGTGCCGTGGCGCCGCGCACGCCTGCCGAAGAGGTGTTAGCGGGGATCTGGGAACAGGTCCTCGGCCGGGACGCCGTAGGCATCGAGGGCAATTTCTTCGACCTGGGTGGCCACTCGCTGCTCGCGACTCAAGTCGTCTCCCGCGTTCGCGAGGCTTTCGGAGTGGAGCTGCCGCTGCGGCAGATCTTCGAGACGCCGACGCTGGCTGGGCTCGCACGGGCGATCGACGGATTGCGAGGCGGCGGTCTGGCAGTGCCGCCGCTGCAGCCGGTGCCGCGAGACGGCGATCTGCCGCTCTCCTTCGCTCAGGAGCGTCTCTGGTTCCTGGACCAGCTCCGGCCGGACTCCTCGGCTTACAACATGCCGGTGGCGGTGCGGCTTTCGGGCCGGCTGGACGTGGCCGCCCTGACCGCCACCTTGCGGGAGATCGTGCGCCGCCACGAGTCGCTGCGCACCTCGTTTTCCCTGCGCTCAGGGCAACCCGTACAGACGGTCTTGCCGGCCGTGCCGCTGGTTTTGCCGATCGTGGACCTCGGGAGCCTGGAGCCCGGGCGCCAGGAGGGCGAGCTCCGTGCTTTGGCCACCGCGGAATCGTTGCGGCCGTTCGACCTGCGGCGCTCTTTGCTACTGCGTGCGCTTCTGATTCGTGCGAGCCAGGAAGAGCATGCGCTGCTGCTCACCGTCCATCACATCGCCTCGGATGCCTGGTCGATGGGACTTTTGGTGCAAGAGATGGTGACCCTGTACCGGGCGTTCGCGCAGGGTGAGCCCTCGCCGCTGGCGGAGTTGCCGGTGCAGTATGCGGACTTCGCCGTCTGGCAGCGGGGCTGGCTCCAGGGTGAGGCGCTCGCGGTCCAGCTCGCCTATTGGCGCAGCCAACTTGCGGAGCCTCCCGTCCTCCAGGTCGCCACAGACCGGCCGCGGACGGCCCTGAAGCTCCATCGTGGAGCCAATGCGCCCCTCTGCCTGCCGGCCGCCGTGAGCGAAGGCGTGCGGTCGCTCTCGCGCCAACGGGGAGCGACGCCATTCATGGTCCTGCTGGCGGGCTTCGAAATCCTGCTCCAGCGCTACACCGGCCAGAGCGACCTGATCCTGGGCACGACCATCGCCAATCGCACGCACAGCGAGCTCGAGGGGTTGATCGGATTCTTCGTCAACACCCTGGCATTGCGGGGAGACCTGGCGGGAGACCCGTCTTTCCCGGCGCTCTTGGCGCGGGTGCGGGAGTCGGCCCTCGGGGCCTATGCCCATCAGGATCTGCCGTTCGAGAAGCTGGTGGCCGAGCTGCAGCCCGAAAGGGACCTGTCTCGCTCGCTTCTGTTCCAGGTGCTGTTCCAGCTCCAGAATGCGCCGGTGGATGCGCGCCCGATCGAGCTGCCGGGCCTGGTGTTGCAACCTTTGGGAGCCGGCGAAGAGGTCGCGAAGTTCGACCTGATCCTCAATCTGTTCGACGCCGGGCCGGCCTTCGCCGGAGCGCTCACCTATAACACCGGGCTCTTCGAGGCGGCCACTGCGGCGCGGCTCGTGCGGCATTTCGGAGCGCTGCTCGCGGCGGGACTCTCAGAGCCCTCCCGGCCGGTCAAGGAACTATCTTTCCTCTCGGCGGCGGAACGGCACCAACTCACGCTGGAATGGAACGCCGCGCCCGCTGAGGAGCTGGGCGCCCCCTGCCTGCACGAGCGGTTCGCGGAGCAGGCGGCGCGTACTCCTGAGGCCACGGCCTTGGTATACGAGGGCGAACGGCTGAGCTATGGCGAGCTCGACCGGCGATCCAACCAACTCGCGCGGTATCTGGCAGGGCTGGGAGTTGCCGCCGGCGACCGGGTCGGCCTCTGCCTGGAGCGTTCTCTCGAGATGGTCGTGGCCATCCTGGGGGCGCTCAAGGCCGGCGCCGCCTACGTGCCGCTCGATCCCGCCTATCCGCCGGAGCGGCTGGCCTTCCTACTGGCGGACAGCCGTCCCCAGGTGCTGCTTACCCGCGAGGCGCTGGCGGCTGAGCTCGAGCCCGCTGCGGGCACTCGCCTGGTGCTGCTGGATGGCGACGAGGAAAAGATCGCTCGCGAGTCGACTTCGGATCCCCGGATTGCGGTGTCGGCCGGGCACCCCGCCTATGTCATCTACACCTCGGGCTCGACCGGCCAGCCGAAAGGTGTGATGGTGCGGCATGGCAACGCCACCCGGCTGCTGGCCGCGACGGATCCCTGGTTCGGTTTTGGACCCGAGGACGTCTGGACCCTGTTCCACTCCTACGCCTTCGACTTCTCGGTATGGGAGATCTGGGGGGCGCTGCTCTACGGCGGCCGTCTGGTGATCGTGCCGTTCTGGGTGAGCCGCTCGCCGGAGGCCTTCTACGACCTGCTGAGGACGGAGGGGGTGACCGTCCTCAACCAGACTCCGTCGGCGTTCCGGCAGTTGATCTGGGCGGAAGAGGCGGCCGTCGGAGAGTCGGCGCCGGACCTCGCGTTGCGGTACGTGATCTTCGGCGGCGAGGCGCTGGAGCCGGCGAGCCTGGCGCCATGGTTTGCGCGGCACGGCGACGAGCGTCCGCGGCTCATCAACATGTACGGCATTACCGAGACGACGGTGCACGTGACCTACCGGGAGCTGCGTATCAACGACCTGGAACGGCCAGTGAGCGCCGTGGGCAACGCGATCCCTGACCTCGGCGTCTATCTGCTCGACTCAGCTCTCCAGCCGGTCCCCCTGGGGGCTCCGGGAGAAATTCACGTCGGCGGTGCCGGTTTGGCTGAAGGTTATCTGGAGCGGCCGGAGCTGACGGCGGAGCGGTTCATCCCCAATCCGTTCGGAGACGACGGCTCGCGGCTCTATCGCAGCGGCGACCTGGCGCGGCACCTGCCGGATGGCGATCTCGAATACCTGGGGCGAATCGATCACCAAGTGAAGATCCGCGGTTTCCGTATCGAGCTCGGTGAGATCGAGTCGGCCCTGATGCGCCACCCGGCCGTTCGCGAAACGGTGGTGTTGGCGGTCGCAGACCCGCAGCAGGTGAGCGATCGCCGGCTGGTCGCCTGGGTCGTTCCGATCGCTGGCGAGACACCGACCCTGTCGGAGCTGCGAGCTTTCGCCGGGGCGAGATTGCCGGACTACATGTTGCCGTCGGCGTTGGTGCTTCTCGATGCGCTGCCGCTGACGACGAACGGCAAGGTCGATCGCCGGGCTTTGCCGGCTCCCGAGGCGCAGAGGCTGGACGACGTCGGCATCGTGGCTCCGCGTACGGAGCTCGAAGCCTTCGTGGCCGCTCTCTGGCAGGAGGTGCTGAAGGTCGAGCGGATCGGAATCCACGACAACTTCTTCGAGCTGGGCGGCAACTCGATCACCGGCGCGGTGCTGATCAACCGGCTGCAGCAGGAGCTTGGGGAAATCGTCCAGGTGGTGGCCATCTTCGACTACCCGACGGTGGCTTCGCTGGCAGGTTACCTGGCCGGGGAGCGCATCGCCGGAGTCGCCCGGCGCCTGGGCATCGCGGAGCGCTACCGGGAGCTCTTCTCCGGCGAGGGCGCCGGGGAACTGGCCGGGCGCCTGGGGATCCCCCCGCAGTGGGAGACCGCGGGCACGTGGAAGGCGATCGAGGCGCTCCCCCTGGAGCCCGGCCGGCCGTACCCGCTTTCCTTCGCCCAGGAGCGCCTGTGGGTCCTGGACCGCATGGATCCGGGCAGCCCGGCCTACAACATTCCGGTGGGAGTGCGTCTCGTCGGCCCGCTGGACGTGGCGGCCCTGGCGGCGAGCCTGACCGAGATCGTCCGGCGGCACGCGGTGCTGCGTTCGACCTTCACCGTCGTGGCCGAGCAGCCGGTGCAGATTCCTCTCCCCGCCGCCCCCGTTCCACTGCCGGTGGTGGACCTGACCGCCCTCTCGCCAGCCGCCCGCGAGACGGAAACCTCGCGACTGACGAAGGTGCTGGCGCGCGAGCCGTTCGATCTCGAGCGTGGACCCATGCTGCGCGCGGCCCTGCTGCGCCTGGGCGGGGAGGAGCACGGGGCCTTCTTCACCATGCACCACGCGGCGAGCGACGGCTGGTCGATGGGCGTGTTGATTCATGAGGTTTCGACCCTCTACACGGCCTTCTCCGAAGGGCGTCCATCGCCGCTTCCGGCGCTACCGCTCCAGTACGCCGACTATGCGCGCTGGCAGCGGGAATGGCTCGTCGGCGAGGTGCTTGCCGAGCAGCTCGCCTACTGGCAAGGGGCGCTCTCCGGCCTTGAAACGCTCCAGCTCCCCACCGACCGGCCGCGGCCCCGTGTTCAGACCTTCCGCGGCGCGGTCCGCCACTTTGCGGTGGACGAGGGGGTGGCCGGCGCGCTCAAGGTCGTGGGGCAGCGGGCGGGTGGGACCCTCTATATGTCCCTGCTGGCCGTCTTCGCCTCGCTCCTGGAACGTTACTCGGGCCAGCAGGACGTGGCGGTGGGCTCTCCCACCGCCAACCGGCCGCGCCCCGAGCTGGAGGGCCTGATCGGGTTCTTCGTCAACACCGTGGTGTTGCGCACGGACCTTGCGGGCGCGCCGGGCTTCGAAGAGCTGGTGAGCCGGGTCCGGAGCGCTGCCCTGGCTGCCTTTGCTCATCAGGACCTGCCGTTCGAAAAGGTGGTCTTCGAGCTGCAGCCGGAGCGCAACCTTGCGACCTCGCCGCTGTTCCAGGTGATGTTCTCGCTGCAGAACGCGCCGGCCGGCAGCCTGACGCTTCCAGGATTGAGCTTGAGGCCGTTGGGCGCGGAGGTCGGTGTGGCGAAGTTCGACCTGACGCTCTCCATGGCCGAAGGTCCCTCCGGCCTGGGCGGCTCGTTGGAGTACAACACCGACCTCTTCGACCGTGCGACCGTCGACCGGATGGCGAGGCACTTCCGGGAGCTGCTGCGCGCCGTCGTGACGCAGCCGGACGCCAGGCTCGCGGAGCTGCCGTTGTTGCCGGCGGCGGAGCGCGCCCAGGTTCTGCTGGAGTGGAACGCCACCGGGCAGGAGGTGCCCGCAGGGTGTGTCCATGAATGGATTGCGGCCCGGGCGGCCCGCGCGCCGGAAGCCGTTGCGGTGGTGTTCGGCGACGAATCGCTGTCCTACGGTGAGCTCGACCGGCGGGCCAACGGCCTCGCCCACTGGCTGCAGCGGCTGGGAGTGGGGCCGGAGGTGCGGGTGGGCCTGGCTCTAGAGCGTTCTCTGGAAATGGTGGTGAGCCTGCTCGCGGTGCTCAAAGCCGGTGGGGCCTACGTGCCGCTCGATCCGTCCTATCCTGCAGAGCGGCTGGCATTCATGCGCGACGACGCGGAGCTCGCGCTCGTGCTGTCGCCGGAAACGTTGCCCCTGGCGCTGGAGATCGCCTCTGCCCCCGAGGCGGAGGTTGGACCGCAGAACGTGGCGTACGTGATCTACACCTCGGGCTCGACAGGCCGGCCCAAGGGCGTGCAGATTCCCCATGGCGCGCTCGCCAACTTCCTGGCTTCGATGGCGCGGACGCCTGGGCTGACGTCCCAGGACCGGCTGCTGGCCGTGACGTCGCTGTCGTTCGACATCGCGGGCCTCGAGCTCTATTTGCCCCTGATGGTGGGCGGCCGGGTCTTGCTGGCGAGCCGGGAGGAGGCGGCCGACGGCCAGCGCCTCCGGGCGCGGATCACGGAGTCCGGAGCCACGGTGCTCCAGGCGACTCCGGCGACCTGGCGCCTGCTCCTGGAGTCGGGTTGGCAGGGCGGTGAGAGACTGAAGGCGCTTTGTGGCGGCGAAGCGCTGCCGCCGGTTTTGGCCGCGGCGCTGAGGCAGCGGGTGGGCTCGCTGTGGAACGTGTATGGTCCCACCGAGACGACGATCTGGTCGACGGTGGAGGAGATCCGGGGCGACGGTCCTATCCTGATCGGCCGCCCCATCGCCAACACCGAGGCCTACGTGCTCGACGAAGGAGGTCAGCCGGCGCCGGTGGGGGTCCCTGGTGAGCTCCTCCTCGGCGGCGAGGGACTTGCCCGTGGTTATCTGAGGCGGCCCGAGCTGACGGCGGAGAAGCTCGTGCCGAACCCGTTCGGCGAGGCGGGCTCGCGGCTCTACCGGACGGGTGACCTGGCCCGGTGGCGCGTCGGCGGTGTCCTGGAATGCCTCGGCCGCATCGACCACCAGGTCAAGGTGCGCGGCTTCCGCATCGAGTTGGGGGAGGTCGAGACGGCTCTCGCCAGACACCCGGAGGTTGCGGCCGCGGTGGTCGTGGCCCGGGAGGAAGGCACGGGCGAGCGCCGGCTGGTCGCCTACGTGGTGCCGCGGGAAGGCACCGGCAGCGACTCTCTGACGCGCGACCTGCGGGACGCGCTGCGTCAGAGCCTGCCCGACTACATGGTGCCTACCGCCTGGATGGAGCTGCAAGCCCTCCCCTTGACTCCCAACGGCAAGGTGGATCGCAAGGCGCTTCCTGCCGTTCGCGGGTGGAGCGATGAAACGGGAGCCTTCACGGCTCCACGCACACCGGCCGAGGAGGTACTGGCCGGAATCTGGGAACAGGTTCTCAGCCGCGAGAGCGTGGGCGCTCACGACAACTTCTTCGATCTCGGCGGGCACTCGCTGCTGGCGACGCAGGTCGTTTCCCGCCTGCGCGAGTCGTTCGGAGTGGAGGTGCCACTGCGCCAACTCTTCGAGACTCCGACGCTCTCGGGGCTCGCCCGGGCCGTGGAGCAGCTCCGGTCGGCGGGTGGCGGCTTCGAGGCGCCTCCTCTCGTCCGGATTCCGCGCGACGGCGAGATCCCCTTGTCGTTCTCGCAGCAGCGCGTCTGGATCCTCGACCAGCTCGAGGTCGCGGGCACCGCCTACCATTTGGGCACCGCCGTGCGTCTGCGGGGCCGGCTCGACGCGGGCGCCCTCGCCAGGGCTCTCAGCCAGGTCGCCGAGCGCCATGAGGTGCTGCGCACGACCTTCGTCAACTCCCACGGGAGGCCGCTCCAGGTCGTCACGCCGCCGTCCGGTGTGGAGCTGCCGCAGGTCGACCTTCGCGCCCTGCCGGCGCAGTCGCGGGCCGCCGAGGCTCGCCGGGTGCTCGGCCGGCTTACCCACCTCCGCTTCGACCTGGCGCGCGGTCCCCTGTTGCGGGCTGTGATCGTCACCCTGGACGAAGAGGAGAGCCTCTTCGGCTTCACCGTTCACCACATCGTGGCCGACGGCTGGTCGCTCGGCATCCTGATCCGCGAGGCCGCCGCGTTTTACGCGGCCGCCCTGGGCGAGCCGGTGCCACCTCTGCCGCCACTGCCCGTGCAGTACGCCGACTTCGCGGCCTGGCAGCGCTCCTGGCTCCAAGGCGAGGTGCTCGACACACAACTCGCCTACTGGAAGGGGCAATTCGCCGACCTGCCGCCGGCGCTCCAGCTCAACTTCGACCGCCCGCGCCGGGTCGCCCGCACCGCGCCCGCCGGATATCGGCAGGTGGTGTTGCCGGAAACCCTGGGCGAGGCGCTGCGCGATCTCGGCCGGCGCAGCCAGGCGACGCCGTTCATGACTCTCCTGGCCGGTTTCGCCACCCTCCTCTCCCGCTACACCGGCCAGCCGAACATTGCCGTGGGCACGCCGATCGCCAACCGCGAGCGGGTGGAGCTCGAAGGGCTGATCGGCTTTTTTGCCAACACCCTCGTGCTGCGCGCGAGCCTCGCGGGCGATCCTGATTTCCGGACGCTTCTCGCGCGGGTACGCACCATGGCGCTCGATGCCTACGCTCATCAGGACCTCCCCTTCGAACGCTTGGTCGAGGAGCTGCAGCCGGAACGGGATCTGGCCGTCAATCCCCTCTTCCAGGTCATGTTCCAGTTGCAGAACCTGCCGCTGGCCGCCGGGCGGCGTGAGCTGCCGGGCGTGAGCCTGGTTCCCGTCGGCGGCGAGCGGGGGACGGCGATGTTCGAGCTGACGGTGACGGTGCGCGACGCGGGCCGAGGCTTCGCCGGAAGCTTGGAGTACGACGCCGACCTCTTCGACGGCGCGACCATCGAGCGCCTGGCGGTCCATTGGGCGAGCCTGCTTGCCGGAATTGCGGCGCAGCCGGACCGGCCGCTCTCGGCGCTGCCGCTGCTCACCCCTGTCGAGCGGCACCAACTCTTGGAGTGGAACGCCACCGAGACCGCCTATCCGCGCGAGCGCTGCCTCCACGAGTGGATCGAGGCTCAGGCGGCCCGTACTCCCGATGCCGTGGCCGTGGTGTACGATTCCCAGGCGCTGACGTATAGGGAGCTCGACGCCAAGGCTGAACGCTTGGCGCGGACGTTGCGCGGCCTGGGTGTCGGGCCGGAGGTCCGGGTGGGCCTGTGCGTCGAGCGCTCCCTCGAGATGATGGTGGGACTGTTCGGAATCCTGAAAGCCGGAGGGGCGTACGTTCCTCTGGATCCGTCTTACCCGGCGGAGCGGCTGGCCTTCATGCTGGAAGATGCGCTCTACGGCCTCGACTCACCGGTCCTGCTGAGCCAGAGCCACCTGTTGCCGCTGCTGCCGGTGCACTCCGCCCGGGTGGTTTGCCTCGACGCGCCACTGCCGGAGGCCGCTGCGGCTGTCCCGGAGAAGACCCGCCCGGAGCACTTGGCCTACATGATCTTCACCTCCGGCTCGACCGGACGGCCCAAAGGAGCCATGAACACCCATCGGGGGATCGTCAACCGTTTGCTCTGGATGCAGGAAGCCTTCCCCCTGACGGCGGAAGACCGGGTGATCCAGAAGACGCCGGTGAGCTTCGACGTCTCGGTATGGGAGCTGTTCTGGCCGCTGATGGTCGGGGCACGTCTGGTGATCGCCCGTCCGGGTGGGCACCAGGATCCGGACTACCTGGCGGCGTTGATCGCGGAGCAGAGGATCACCACCATCCACTTCGTCCCCTCGATGCTGCAGGTCTTCCTGGATGCTCCGGGGCTCGACCGCTGCGGCTCGCTGGCGAGGGTGATCGCGAGCGGCGAGGCGCTGCCCGCCGACCTCTCGCGGCGGTTCTTCGAACGGCTGGGCTGGACCGGGGCCGGCCTTTTCAACCTCTACGGTCCGACCGAGGCCGCGGTCGACGTGACGGTCTGGTCGTGCGAGCGCGACGGCAGCCGGACCGCGGTGCCGATCGGACGCCCGATCGCCAACACCCGCATTCACCTTCTCGATCACCTCCTGGAGCCGATGCCGATGGGCGTGCCGGGCGAGCTCGCCATCGGCGGCGTGCAGGTGGGGCGAGGCTATCTCGGCCGTCCCGATCTGACCGCGGAGAAGTTCGTCCCCGATCCGTTCGGTGAGCCGGGGGCCCGCCTCTACCGGACGGGAGACCTGGCCCGCTACCTGCCGGACGGTGCCATCGAGTTCCTCGGCCGTATCGACCACCAGGTGAAGATCCGCGGCTTCCGCATCGAGTTGGGGGAGATCGAGGCGGCCTTGGCGTCTCACCCGGGAGTGCGTGAAGCGGTCGTGGTGGCGCGCGGCGACGAGGCTGGCGGGCGGCTGGTGGCTTATCTCGTGCCCCAGGCTCGCGAGGCCGCTGCGCCTCCCCTCTCGATCGCCGAGCTGCGCGAGAGCCTGGGCCGCATTCTGCCCGACTACATGGTCCCGACGGCTTGGGTGGTGCTCGCCGCGCTGCCTCTCAGCCCGAGCGGCAAGGTCGACCGCCGTGCCCTGCCTGCGCCCGAGGGGGGGCGGCTGGAGCCCGGCGCGGTCTACGTGGCGCCTCGCACTTCGCTCGAAGAGCTTCTGGCCGGGATCTGGACGGAGGTCCTGCGGCTCGACCGGATGGGGGTCCACGACAATTTCTTCGCTGCCGGCGGCCATTCACTGCTCGCCGCCCAAGCCGTATCCCGCATCGCGGAGGTGCTGGAGATCGAGGTGCCGCTGCGCCTCCTGTTCGAGGCGCCGACCGTCGCCGGCCTGGCCGAGTCGCTGCTGCGCTCGGCGTTGTCGCGCGAGGAGTTGGAGCGCTCCGCCGGCTTGGTCCTCGAGCTGCTCCGGCTCTCCGACGACGAGGTCGACGCCCTGCTCGTGCAGCAGACTGAAGGCTCCGGCGAAAGCGAGGAGGCGCCTTGAGCGGCGAGAGCAAGTTCAGCCTGTCCGCCAAGAAGCTTGAGCTGCTGCGGGCGATGCGGCGCGAGCAGGGGTTGACGTCGACCCGCCAGGAGCGGATCGCGCGCCAGCCCGAGGCCGAGGCCTATCCGCTCTCCTTCAGCCAGCAGCAGCTCTGGGTGCTCGACCGCCTGCAACCCGGCAGCGCGGCGTACAACCTGCCCACGGCGCTGCGGCTGGAGGGCCCTCTGCGCCCTGGCGCGCTCGCACGGGCCTTGACGCAGGTCGTCCTACGCCAGGCGACGCTGCGCACCGTCTTCGTCTCCGCGCCGGAAAACGAAGGCGGGGCGGCGCAACGGATCTCGCCGCCAGCGCCGGTATCGATTCCCCTGGTCGATCTCGGCTCGGTGCCGGCAGCAGGTCAAAGCTCCGAAGTCCGCCGTCTCCTGCGCGAGGAGGCGCTGCGGCCGTTCGACCTCGAGCGCGGGCCGCTCTTCCGTTTCTCTCTGCTGCACCTGGGAGAGGCGGAGCACGTGGCGATGGTCACCCTGCACCACGTCGCGGCCGACGCCCTGTCGCTGGAGATCTTCATCCGCGAGCTCTCGCTCCTCTACTCGGCGGCTCTCAGCGGCGGGGACGCGGCGCGGGTGGTGTTGCTGGAGCTGCCGATCCGCTACGTCGACTTCGCCTGCTGGCAGCGCGAATGGGCGCGCGCCGGCGGCCTGGCCGAGCAACTCGCACACTGGCGGCAGCGTCTGGCCGGGGCGCCGACCGTCCTCGAGCTGCCGGCCGACCGCCCCCGCTCCGGTTCCGATCACCAGGTCGCCATCGAGCCGCTCACCCTCCCAGCGGCAGTGAGCGCAGGGCTCGCCGAGCTCGCCCGCCAGGAGAACGCGACGCCTTTCATGGCGGTCTTCGCCCTCGTCGCCGAGCTGCTGCGCCGCCACACGGGCCAGGACGACCTGCTGGTGGGCTCGCCGGCAGCCAACCGCCAGCGGCCGGACATCTCGGGGCTCATCGGCTTCTTCGTCAACACCCTGGTGCTGCGCGCCGACATCGGCGGCGACCCCAGCTTCCGCGAGCTTTTGGGGCGGGCACGGGAGACGGCTCTCGACGCTTTCGCCCATCAGGACGTGCCCTTCGACCGGCTGGTCGAGGAGCTGCAGCCCGAGCGGCGGCTGGGTCACATGCCCCTGTTCCAGGTGATGCTGGCGCTGCAGACCGCCTCCGCCACCGCGTCGGCGCCGGCGATGGAGCTGCCGGAGCTGCGCGTCTCCCGCCTGCCGACCAGCTTCGGCCAGGCGCGGATCGACCTCGCTTTCACCGCTTTCCAGGGCGAAGGGTGGCTCGACCTGGCGGTGGAGTACGATGCCGACCTCTTCGATGCCACCACCATGCGGCGCCTGCTCGCCCGGCTGGCCACCCTGGCCGCTGCATGTGTCGCGGCCCCCGACGCGCGGCTCTCGGCTCAGCCTGGGGTACCGTGGAGCGAGCGCCATCAGGTGCTGGCCGAATGGAACGACCGCACGCTCGGCGAGGCGGAGCCTCAGCCGGAGCCCCTCCTGCACCGGCTGTTCGAGGCGCAGGTGGCGGCGGGGCCGGATCGCCCGGCGCTCCTCTGGGACGACACGGAGGTGACCTACGGCGAGCTCAACCGCCGGGCCAACGGGCTGGCCCGCCACCTGCGCGGCTTGGGCGTGGGACCCGACGCGGTGGTCGGCCTCTGCATGGACCGCTCGCCGGATTTGATGGCGGCGATCCTCGCCGTGCTCAAGGCGGGAGGCGCTTACCTCCCCCTCGATCCCGAGGCGCCGGCCGAGCGTACCGCCTTCATGCTGGCGGACGCCGGCGTGCGGGTGGCGGTGGCCGGCGAGCGGCTGGCGGCGGGGATCGCCGAGCACGGCGTCCGGGTGCTGGTCCCGGAGCGCGTGGGAAAAGGGGAGGACGAAAACCTTGCGGGGGGCGCGGGCACCGACAACCTGGCCTACGTGATCTATACCTCGGGCTCGACGGGCAAGCCCAAGGGGGTGATGATCCCTCACCGCGGGGTTTGCGGCACCCTGCTCTGGCGCCTCGCCTGCTTTGCCCTGTCGGATTCGGACTGCATCCTCCAGAACATCGCCTTTACCTTCGATCCTTCGATCTGGCAGATTTTCGGCGCCCTGCTCTCCGGTGCCCGGCTCGTCCCGGTTCCACCCGGCGGCCAGCAGGACTTCGCGGGACTGGTGCGCACGGCGGCGCGGCTCGGGGTGACCATCACCGACCTCGCGCCCCCCATGCTGGAGGCCTTCCTCGACCAGGACGGGCTCGAAGGCTGCGACCGGTTGCGGCTGTTGTTCGCCGGCGGTCAGGCGCTGCCTGCCGATCTGGCCGCGCGCTTCAAGGAGCGTTTCCCGGCTGCGGCCCTGCAGAACATCTATGGCCCCACCGAGGTCGCCATCGACGCCGCCACCTGGACCTGTGCGCCGCTGCCGGCAGGCCGCACGGTGCCCATCGGCCGACCGGTGGCCGGCCGCCGCCTGCTGGTGCTCGACCGCCGGCTCGCCCCCGTCCCTCTCGGCGTTCCCGGCGAGCTGTACATCGGCGGCGCCGGGCTCGCCCGCGGTTACCTGGGAGAGCCGGCGCTGACCGCGGAGCGGTTCCTGCCGGACCCCTGGGCCGCCGGGCCGGGCGAGCGCCTCTACCGCACGGGCGACGCGGTGCGCCACTTGGCCGACGGCCTCCTGGAGTTCCTGGGCCGTGTCGACCGGCAGGTCAAGATCCGCGGCTTCCGGGTGGAGCTGGGGGAGGTCGAAGCCGCCGTCGCCCTCCATCCCGCGGTCCGGGAAGTGGCCGTCGAGGTGCGCCAGGATCCCGCGGGCCAGCCGAGGATCGCCGCCTGGTTCGCAACCGTGCCGGGCAGCTCGCTGACCGCCGGCGAGCTGCGCCTCTTCCTGCGCTCGAGCCTGCCGTCGTACATGATGCCGGCGGCCCTGGTGCCGCTGGCCGCGCTGCCGCGGACGGTGAGCGGCAAAGTCGATCCCCAGGCCCTGCCGGCGCCGGAGGAGGCGGCGGGCACCGGCGCTGGACCGGCGCCGCGCACAGGGCTCGAGCGGATCATCGCCCAAGCCTGGCGGGAGGTGCTGGGTGTCGAGGACGTAGGGGTCGAGGACAACTTCTTCGACCGCGGCGGCCACTCCCTGCTGCTCATCCGCGTGCACGGGCGACTGCAGAAGCTGCTGGACCGCGAGATCCCGGTCGTCGACCTGTTCAACCATCCGACGATCGGCGCTCTCGCCCGGCGTCTCGACGCCCGCGAGGAGGGAGGACGCGATGCCGTCGTCGCTGCCGCTCAGACGCGGGCCCGCCAGCAGATGGAGTGGGGAGGAGGTCAGGAAGGGATCGCCATCGTGGGCCTGGCCGGCCGTTTTCCGGGCTCGGCCGACGTCGAGGAGCTGTGGAGCAACCTGCGGACAGGCAAGGAGTGCATCCGCTTCTTCACTGACGAGGAGCTCGCTGCCGAGGGCGTGCCGCCCGAGGCGCTGGCCGATCCCGCCTACGTCAAGGCCCATGGAGCGCTCGACGGCATCGACCTCTTCGACGCATCCTTCTTCGACTTCACACCGCGCGAAGCCGAGATGACGGACCCGCAGCACCGGCTCTTCCTGGAGCAGGCTTACCATGCCCTGGAGAACGCGGGCTACGATCCGGCCCGGTATCCCGGCGCCATCGGCGTCTACGCCGGAGTGAGCGCCAACCTGTATGTGCTGAGAAACGTCCTGGCCACTCCGGGCGCCCTGCGGGATGGTGGCGCCAATCAGGCCATGCTGGGGGGAGAGAAGGACTTCCTGGCCACCCGGCTGTCGTACAAGCTCAACCTGCGGGGACCCAGCTTCACGGTGCAGACCGCCTGCTCGACCTCGCTCGTCGCCACCCATCTCGCCTGCCGGGCGCTCCTCGGCCGCGAGTGCGACATGGCCTTGGCCGGAGGCGTCTCGGCCGCGGTGCCGCAGGTGGCGGGCTACTTCTACCAGGAAGGCGGCATCAACTCGCCCGACGGCCATTGCCGGGCCTTCGACGCCGCGGCTCAGGGCACGGTCGGCGGCAGTGGCGTGGGGGTGGTGGTGCTCAAGCGGTTGAGCGACGCCTTGGCGGCGGGCGACACCATCCACGCCGTGATCCGCGGCACGGCCATCAACAACGATGGTTCCCAGAAGGTGGGCTACACCGCCCCCGGCGTCGACGGCCAGGCGGCCGTCATCGCCGCGGCCCAGGCCTTGGCCGGGGTGTCGCCGGACGAGATCGGCTACGTCGAGGCACACGGCACCGGCACACCGCTGGGCGATCCCATCGAGATCGCGGCCTTGACCCGGGTCTTCCGCGCCGGCACCGGGCGGCGGGGCTTCTGTGCCTTGGGCTCGGTCAAGACCAACCTCGGTCACCTGGACGCGGCGGCTGGTATCGCCGGCCTGATCAAGACCAGTCTGGTGCTGAAGCGGGAGGAGATCCCGCCGAGCCTCCACTTCCGGGAGCCGAACCCGCGGATCGACTTCGCGTCGAGCCCTTTCTTCGTCAATGCCGAGCTGCGCCCCTGGCCCGCCGGCGGCGAGCCGCGCCGGGCGGCGGTGAGCTCGTTCGGCATCGGCGGCACCAACGCCCACGCCGTGCTGGAGGAGGCGCCCGCCCCGGCGACCTCGGGAGAGTCGCGCCCGCTTCAGCTCCTGGTGCTCTCGGCCCGCTCGGGCGAAGCCCTGGAGAAGGCGACCGCCAACCTGGCGGCGTACCTCGCGGAGCATCCCGGGGCGCCGCTGGCGGACGCCGCCTTCACCCTCCAGGTGGGGCGCCGGGCGCTGGCCCACCGGCGGGTGCTGGTGGCCCGCGATGCCGCCGACGCCGCGGCGGCTCTGGCCGGGAGAGACCCCGAGCGTCTCCTCACCCGCACCGCCGAGGGCGGCCGGCGGCCGGTCGTCTTCCTCTTCCCCGGCCAGGGCGCACAGTATGCCGGCATGGGCCGGGAGCTCTACGAACGGGAGCCGGACTATCGCGCCGCTCTCGACGCCTGCGCCGAGATCCTTGCCTCTCGCCTGGGCGGCCTCGACCTGCGGCGCGCGCTCCATCCGGAGCCCGGCGACGCCGAGGCCGGCCGCCGGCTCCAGGAGACCGGGCTCGCCCAGCCGGCTCTCTTCGCCGTCGAATACGCCCTCGCCCGTCTGTGGATGCGGTGGGGCGTCGAGCCGGCGGCGTTGCTGGGACACAGCCTCGGGGAGTACGTCGCGGCCTGCCTGGCAGGAGTGTTTGCGCTGGAGGATGCGCTGCGGCTGGTGGCGGCGCGCGGCCGGCTGATGCAGGCGCGGCCGGCAGGGGCGATGCTGGCGGTGCCGCTGAGCGAGGCGGCGCTGACGCCGCGGCTGACGCCGGCGCTGGCGCTGGCGGCGGTGAACGGGCCGGCGCTGTGCGTGGTGTCGGGGCCGA
>DASUEN010000217.1:0-16942 GCA_036275055.1 Thermoanaerobaculia bacterium | reverse complement strand
AGAGGCGGGTCATAAGAATGTACTCCGTGTTGTGGGTCTTCGGTCGTGGCGTGGCCATCTTCTCGCTTTTCCTCATCACGCTGCCAGTCTTGTTCCACTACCTCAGCGGCGCCTTTCTGGCCTTGCGCCAAGGCTACAGCGGCAATCACTATCAGTACATCGATTCCGTGCTGGTCGGAGCGCTTAACCTGACGCCGCTGGTCCTCGGGTTGTCTCTCTGGATTACGAGCATCGTCCGCAAGAGGAGGTTGATTTGAGCGAACACGGCGATACCCCTTTCGAAAGTATCGGCAAAGTTCTCCTGCCAGCGCGCGACCCCTCGCGCACGCTGTCTGTCCACGCGCTCTCGCGGATGCTGCCCCAAGGTTCCAGACTTTTCACCCTGCGATGCCATTTCGATGAAGGCGGGCCCTGGGCCGGCATGCGAGACTTCTTCAGGGAACTGCTCCCTGGGCCCGACTCCGGGGCCGCGGAGTTGCTCGACAAGCATGATTACGAGCTGGCTCACCTCCTTCCAGACCTCAAACCTGCACTCGGAATCCGCAACCCATGCCTGACCGATCTCGCCTCGAACGAAGAGCGGGTTCGCAACTATCCAGCCGACCGTGCACTGCGGATCGTACACGGCCTGGTCGACCTTCTGATCGCGCTCAAAGAGCGGGAGGACCGCTCGGCGCACGAGACCTGGATCCTGCTCTGCGCCGACTATGACTGCGCGGGCCACATGACCAAGGTTTTCATGCAAGAGCTCATGCGCCGGGCAGGAGCGAGATTGCGCCTCCTCCTCATTCCGTTGATCTCCGGCAGCGAAGAGCCCGACTTCCCAGCCGCTGTTTCCTGCCGAACGCTTCCCTTCGGAATCGAAGCACTTGAAAGGCCGCAGGTGCCAGACAAGAACGAAGCCGCGGAGCTCGCCAAAGCTCTCGAGGCCCAGGTGGACGATGACATTTTGCTAAGCACAGGGCAAACCCCAGAGGTGCTTCGACTTTGGAAGATTGCAGAGCGGCCGAACAAAGTCTTCGAGTGGCAGTACAAGGCTCTCCTTGCATTCAACACGCTCGGACTCTACGTGGACGCCATTCGCTACGGTGAGTCGGCACGGGAATATTTCAAGAGAGCGGTCAACCAACAGTCGATCCACGCGCGATCCCTGCGTTGGGGAATCTTCTTCAAGCTCTTCATGTGCTATCTCGGGATCAACGCACTGGACACTGCCCAGCGACTCGCCAAGGAAGACATTCCAGCGGATGACGGCGACGGCCAGGAAGCCGCCATGCGAGTCCGTGTTTCCTACCTGATGGCTATGCTGCATGCCCGCTACCTGCCGGTTCGCGACTTCTCTACGGGCGAGCAGTATCTTGAGCTCGGCCTGACTTACCTGAGCAAGGCTACTCTACCGGAGAGTGAGCGTTATTTCTTGCGGGCGTTCAATCGTAACGGCCTGGCGATGATCCGCAGCTTTCAGGGGCATCACCAGGAGGCGCTGGATCTGTGCTGGGGGGCCTGGGAGCTACTCGACAAGCATCTTGATTCCACCAAGCATCGCCTGCACCGATCCGTGCTGCTCTATAACATGGCGCAAGTCTATACTCACACCCAGTCGTTCGACCTTGCCATCGAGCACTATTCCGCGGCGATGCGCATGGACCCTAACTATTCCGAGTATTACAATGAACGGGGAAATCTACTGCTCAAGCTCGGTCGGCTCGACGAGGCCGACTGGGATTACCGCCGCGCAATTGCGCTCGGCCCACCATACTTCGAGGTGTGGTCCAACCTGGGCCAGTGTTGTCGAATTCGTGGCCACATGGAGGAGGCGATCGCTGCCTACGACCGCTCCCTGGACCTGCAGCCCAATCAGCCCATGGTCTGGGTTGTTCGCGCGCAAGCGCTCGAGGCTCTCGGCAGACTAGATCAGGCTATCGACTCCTACAGCCAGGCCTTGAGTCTCAGTTCCACACTCTGGCCGGCACTCGCAGGCCGAGCTGTCCTGCTCTACGAGCAAGGCAAGGTGAACGATTGCCTAACGGATCTCGACCGAGCGGTCGCCCTGGCTCCCGACCGGCCCGACCTGTACCAGAACCGAGCTGTTGCGCACGCCGATCTGGGGCGCTATCAGGAGGCCTCGTGCGACCTCCAGCGGTATCTCGAGCTCCAGCCCGACGCAGATGACCGCGCCGAAGTGGAGGCCCGTCTACGCGACCTGGCGTCCACTCTTTCGCCCGCGGTGACCTGAAATACCCTGATCGCTGGCCGTCGCAACCATCATGCCCAACTTCATGCCGAGGAGAGACCGATGAGATCGATGGTAGCCGTACTGGTCCCGCTCGTTGGAGTATGTTTCGCTGCAGTCCTCGTTGCTCAAGAAGCGAGCATGGCCGGGCACTGGGAGGGAGCTAACATTCTTGTGCCCGCTGAACAGGAGGTTGACGTGGTTGTCGATTTCAACGCAACGGCAGGACAGATCAAAGGCCAGCTAAAATTTCCGGTTACCTCTGACGGTACACACGAGGTGGAGGACCTCCATGTCGAGGGCTCTCACGTGAGTTTTACCGTGCACGACTCGGCCGGTGTCATATCGGCGTTCGACGGCACTCTCTCGCCTGACGGCGCAAGCTTGCAAGGCACGATGAAGGAGAGCGGAAGAGTCATGTCCTTCACTCTGCACCGAGTCAAGGAAGCGCCAACGCGGGAGGTCTCCATCCACAAGCTTGTGGGCAACGGGGCTGAACTGATAAATGCCTTCAACGCAGACGTCGGCAATGTCCGCATGCTCCTCCTGCTCAACCCGATCTCCTTCCCCTCGCGGGTGGAGCTCAGGATCGTTGAGCGGTTTGTGATGGATCAGATCAGTGACTCCAAACTTCGAGTCTACGTCGTCTGGATAGCCCCTGACAAGCCGGAGTTGATGAAGGTGATCCAACGCTTGGCCGGGTTAGCCCCAGATCCTCGCATCACCCACTTCTGGTCGACCGATCGGTCGCTTCTCAACGTTCTCGAGCCTATACTGGCGCTTTATAAACCAATAACGAATCCCTGCATGCTATTCGGGCCGGACAGGTCCTGGGCAGCGTCGCCGCCGCTGCCCGACCGATTCCGGCAGAGCGCAAAAATTGGTGACAAGAACCAAGCAGACCCCTTGCAAAGGTTAAACGGTATCGAGCTTGCAGCGGAAGTACGGCGATTTCTTGAGACGACAAAGAGTCATCAATAGTGGCTGAGGTGTGGCGAGAGAGGATCAGGGTTTCACGAGTGGCGAAGCGCACTCTGCCGAAGGTCCTGCGGTCTTCTGGCGCAGATCCGCGAGCGGATCGAAGAGGGTTTCCGGGCGGTCAGAGATCGTTCGTGATGTTGATCTTCTGCGGGGCAGTGGCCGCGAAATTTCCTGCGCCAGTCGTATCCTTGATAAATGTGACTTCGCAATCGATCGAGCTCGGGAACGCGGCATTGACGTAGGCATCGAGCCAGGCCTCCGCAAATAGATCCGCGGCGGCCACGGTGGCAGCCGTGAAAGGCCCGCCGGCGCCAGCGACGCCGGGGAGCAAGTTGGTTTCGTTCACCCTTGTCGCCACCGATTTGCCCCCGTATTTGTTCTTCGCCCAGGCTGAGATACCCGGATTGCCGAGATAATTGGCTTTCACCTCGTAATCAGCCCACTCGTTGTTACCGCCGGCGCGGGTCCAGTCGATGATGGGTTGCTCCACGTGGGCGGAATGAAGCCCGTTGAGCGAACGGGTAAAAGGGGCAAGGTTTTGGTGCTCACCCTTTCCGGAAAGCTTCTGGCTGAGGAAGTGCCCCTGGCAAAAGTTGCTGCCCGCCACCCTCTGGAAGTGAGCCTTCCACTCGAGAGGGCGCTTGCCATTTACGCCCGTTCCCAGGATCTGCTGGTGAAGGCCCTGCACGTTCATTTGGGTCGCCGTCTTGTAGGGATGAGTCAGCGCTCCATAGGCAGGACCTGCCACCGGAGGCGCTCCTGCAAGGGCTTTAGTGAATGCCGCCGCGCCAGTATTGAGCGGCGGGCCCGTCACGATGCCAGCGCGCTGCACCAGGGTGTCGCCTCTGCCCGGCACCGCGGCCACGTTCAGGAACAGGGCTCCCGAACCCACGGCAGGGCCGCCCCCTACGGCGCGCCGCTGGAGGGTGGGCACGCTGTGGCGGCCATTCTCCAACCGGGTGGCGATGGGGATCTTGATTTCCTCCATTTCCTCATCTTCTTGGTGCTGGTGCGCCTCGGGCTGAGCCTCGGGCTGGGCCTCGGGCACCGGTCTCTTGACCCGCTTGAAGGCACCGCCGCCACCGCCGTCGCCACCACCGCCACGCCGCCGTCGCTTCCTTGCCGGTAGCGGTAGCGGATAATCCGCGTCGCATTCATTGCGGGTACAGGCGCGCTGCACGGCGCCCTCCGGCGCCGTGTCATCGATCTCGACGGAGGGCTCGCCGTCGTTGCTTTCCGGCTCCGCCGGAGCCCGCCGCACCTCGCTGCCTCCCTGCTGCACGACGTGCGTCAGCTCGTGGGCCAGGAGCTCCTGGCCGCTGCGGCTCGCCGGGCTGTACTCGCCGCGACGGAAGAAGACGTCCTGACCGGTGGTGAAGGCGCGAGCGTGGATGGCCTGGTTGAGCTGGTCCGACTCCCGGTCGCGATGGATGGTGACGCCGCTGAAGTCGGCGCCAAAGGCGCGCTCCATGGGCTGACGCACGGCCTGGGAGAAGGACTCCCCGCCGCTCTCCCGCGCCCGCCGGAGCGTGTGCTCGAGTTCCGGCTCGCTGCCGCCGGTGCCGCCGCAGGCGTCGCAGCCCTGAAGCAGCTTGCCGGACGGGGGCTGCAGGCTGGAGATGCCCGCCGCCTTGCGCTGCTTCGGCTTGGCCGGTTGCGGCACGGCGGGCGCCCGCAGCACGTTGACCACCTGCGTGGCCACGCGCTCGGCTTCCCGCTCATGGCGGTCGCCGGGAGGGCCGATCTGGAGCTTGGGCTGAATCCTGAACGCGCCGGAGACGCCAAAGGCGGGAGCCGAAGCGGCGGTGGGAGCCGGCGCCGGGGGCTGCGGCAAGGCAGTGCGTACGAAGGCCATGAGCTGGGCTCGTCCAAGGAGCTTTTGGGAGGAGAGTAGCAGCGGCTGAAGAGGGGAGTCAACTACAGACTACGGCTAAGTACGGCCACCAGGGCGGCGCTACGCTGGCGGGCCTGAGGCGCGGAAGACGGGCTGACAGACGCTCCGTCGAACGCGACCAATGGACCGTCGAACACGACAGACGCTCCGTCGAACGTGACCGATGGGCCGTCAAACACGGCAGACGCTCCAGCGAACGTGACCGATGAGCCGTCGAACATGGCAGACGCTCCATCGAACGCGACCGATGAGCCGTCGAACACGGCAGACGCTCCATCGAACGCGACCGATGAGCCGTCGAACACGACAGACGCTCCATCGAACGTGTCCGATGGGCCGTCAAACACGGCAGACGTTCCATCGAACGTGTCCGATGGGCCGTCGAACGCGGCAGACGTTCCATCGAACGTGTCCGATGGGCCGTCGAACGCGGTAGTGGCTCCGTCGAACGTGTCCGATGGGCCGTCGAAGGCTGACGCTGAACTCTCTGAGGTCGCCGGGGCGACGCTTTACGACGCCCCTCTCTTCCCCTCCGTAGAAGGAGTATGAGAAAAACCCTGGCGTTCTCGACAGTGGTCCTCGTTGGAGCTCTGGCGGTTCTCTTCCTCACCCCATCCTGTTGCGGGAATCCTGAAAGGGCATACGAGAGGGTCCTGCGGGCCAACCTCCACGCGCTGCGCGACGTCATCAGCCAGTATCACGGGGACCGGGGGCGCTACCCCGAGAGCCTCGACGATCTGATCACCGCCGGCTATCTGCGCAGGGTTCCCATAGACCCCTACACCAAAAGCCAAGCGACGTGGCGGCTGACCCTCGAAAACCGCCCGGAGACGGAGGGCCGTCCCGGCATCGTCGACGTCCACTCCGGCGCCCGCGGCACGTCACGCGACGGACGGCCTCTGGGAAGCTTATAGCCGAATCGGCCAAACCGCTAAGCAAAGTTGTAGGGTCGATGCAAATGATTATATAGCGGGAGAAACGAGGTAGCGCCTCAACAAAACTGACCCAGCCCGTGTCTCAACTGAAGGGTGCAGCACTGCTCGATCTGTGAGAGGGTGTCCGCGGAAGACGATAGGCTGGTGATCGGGTCGGCCGGCCCTAAAGGTTAGGCCACGGGAGCGTCCAATCCCGTCGTCATCGCGAGGTTTCTTCGATGAACGTAAACGCCGCCGCGTCACGCTATATCCGTCCCTTCGTCTCCTCGACGTTTCTTGACCTGAAGGAGGAGCGCGACGCGCTGGTCAACATAGCATTCCCGCGCATTCGCCGATACTGCGATACGCGCGGCATCACGTGGTCGGCCGTCGATCTCCGGTGGGGCATCGACTCGGAAGACAGAATCCTGCCGGTGTGCTTGGAAGAGGTCGCGCGCAGTCAACCCTTCTTCATCGGTGTGCTCGGGGAGCGCTACGGCACCGTGCTCGAGTCGATCCCGGAGCATCTAAAGATTCGCTATCCATGGCTCGAGCGGTATCCGCACCGGTCGATCGCTGAGTTGGAGATCATTCGCGGCGCGCTCGAGGAGTGCCAGGGACCGGTCATACCGTTCTTCTATTTTCGGGATCCGCAGAGCGCCGGCGGCCCACAGGAGGACACTCCTCCCGATCGGCGTCGCGCGGACGCGAAGAGGCTGAAGTACCTGAAGCGGCGCATCCGGCGAATGCACCCTGGGGTGTTGCGCACCGGGTTCCGCAGCCCCGAGGAATTGGCCGAGTGGGTAGAGCAGGACTTCATTCGCACGATCGACGAGCTCTATCCGCTCAGCGGGGTGCCGACGGCGCAGGAGCGCTATGCGCTAGATCAACGCGCATTCGCGCTGTCGCGGAAGCGTCTATACGTGCCGGATCCCGGCGTCGTCCTGGAGTTGGACGTTCACGCCACTGGCACCGGGGACACGCCACTCGTCTTGGTCGGAGAGTCGGGATCCGGCAAGTCCGCGGCGCTCGCGAACTGGGTTGACTCGTACGCCCAGCGCCATCCGGAAGCGGAAGATCTCGTGGTGACACATTTCGTCGGTGGTGCCGCCGACGGCGGTAGGCTCGATGTGGTCCTACGCCAGCTCGTCGCCGCCTTGCGCGCCGACGACGGGACCGATGCCGTGGCGGACGGAAAAGCGCCGGACGCGGACGCGTTGGCTCACGCTCTCAGGCAAGCCTCTCAGCATCGGCGCGTGATCCTCGTCATCGATGGGATCGATCAGCTCGAAGACCGCGGCGGAGCCCTCGACTTGGCTTGGCTGCCAAACCGGTTTCCGCCAAAGATGCGGGTGTTCCTTAGCACGCTTCCCGGCCGATCCGCCACTGCCGCCCAGGATCGCAAGTGGCGCCTCGTGGACATGCCGCTGCTGAAGCCGAAGCAGGCGGCGGAGCTCATCCGGCAACATCTCGACGCGCACGGCAAGAAAGAGGGCTTGCGTAAAGCGGAGCTGGAGGAGATCACCGATGCGCCGCAGGCGGCCAATCCGCTGTTCCTGTTCACGCTGCTCGACGAGCTCGTACCCCTGGGGAGCCGCTTGGATGTCGAAACGTCATTGGCCGATCTTCTGCCGGCGAAGGACGTGTCGGCGCTGTACGAGAAGGTGCTGGCGCGCTACGCGCGCGACCATCACGCGGACCGCCCAGGGCTCGTGCGCGACGCCTTCTCGCTGATTTGGGCATCGCGGCGTGGCCTCAGCGAGGCCGAGCTGCTCGATCTCCTCGGCAGTGGTGGTCAGCCGCTGCCCAGCGCACACTGGTCCGAGCTTGCGCTTCGTGCGGATCGGATGTTCCTGCTGCGTTCGGGCCTGCTGACTTTTTCGCACGCCCATTTGCGCGCGGCCGTCGAGCAACAGTTCGTATCCACTGAGGCGGAAAAGCACCGAGCCCATCGGACACTCGCCGCCTACTTCGGCAGCCGCCACACGGATCCGGTGACCGATCAGGCGCACGCAATCCAGGCCGCTGGCGGCCGGATGTGGCGCAAGCGAATGCAGTCGACAAGGCTGCCGGTCGATCGCCGAACGGAGGAATACCCTTGGCAGCTCGAGCAAGCCCAGCAGTGGACGGAGCTTGCCCGCTGGTTGTCCAGCCTGCCGGACGCGCTGTTCGGGTTTCTCAAGGCGAGGCCCGACGTCCTCCACTACTGGGCGCAGGTTGAAGCGAGTTCCGACCTGCGCGCAGTGGATCTGTTGCGGCCGGTCCTGGAGGCGCCTGAACAGCACCACGAATCGATTTCGCTCGCCATGAACGTGCTGTCGGCGCTGGGGCATACGGAGCACTTGGAACGGCTGGCCGCGCGCGTCGTCGAGGCGGTCCCCGACGGATCCGAAGAGCTCGCTACGGCGTTGTTCACACACGTCCACGCACTCATCGGCGCAGCCGATTTCGACGCGGCGGAGAAGGCATGCGCCGCCGCGATGGAGACGTTCGCGCGCACCGATAAGCAGGCGCAGCAGGCGGAAACACTGCGGTTGCTGTCGGACATCGCGACTCAACGAGGCGACCTCGATCGCGCGCTCGCGCTCGAGCGGGAGGCGGTGGCCATCCTGAAGCGGCTCGGGATCACTGACGAGGCCAACCGAACCTTCCGTATTCAGGCCGGGATCCACCAGGAGCGGGGGGACCGCGACTCGGCGCGCGAGTGCCTCGAACGCGCAGCGCAGGTCAGTCGTGACGAAGACGATTTGCTCGGGCTCGTCGCGTCGCTGTCGCAATTGGGCGACCTGCTCGAGGAGACCCAACACAGCGATGACGCGGGCAAGGCGTATGAGGAGGCGGAGAACGTGCTGCTCGGGCTTGGCGAGCCCGACCTTCTGAGCGTGTTCTATTTCAACCGCGCAGTCGTGCTCCAGAACCTCGATCGCTGGTATCAGGCCAAGAAGTGGTACGACAAGAGCGAAGCCTATGCAAAGCGGATCGGCAACGCCAACCTGTTGGCTCGCACCCAGTTGAGTCGCGCATCCGGCCTCAGCGGAACCGATCGCGAAGGCGCGCTCGGCTACGCCAACGAGGCCCTGAGCTATTTCCGTGGGGCCGGCGCTGGCGAGAGCGCAAATCTCGAAGCGGCTCTGAGCACGAAGGCCGTGATCCTCTCGGCGATGGGCCGCGACGAGGAGGCCGAGCAGTGCCATGTGGAAGCCATCGCGATGGCCAGGCGCCTCGGACCGGCGGTCACGCTCACTCGTTGCCTGAGCAACTACGCGCTACTCCTGCTGACGAGAGACCAGAGGCTCGACCAGGCGCTCGAACTCCTCGACGAGGCGCGAGTTCTCCTCGACCCGGTAGCCGACGCCGAACCTCGAGCCGCCGTGATACGGGTGGCGCAGATCGCCGCCGACAAGATTGGCGGCCGGATGATGGCGGCCGACTTCGACGACCCATCGGTGGCCGAGGGGTTTGCCGAACGGCTGCGGCGATGGGAGGAGGAATGGAAGCTGCCCACCGCCGGCGTCCATTTCCTGGCGCGCGCGGCGGTCCCCGCCGTTCTCAGCGGAGACACCAGAAAGGCCCTGCCGTTGCTGGACGCCGCCGCGACCCGGCTTGCCGCAAGCGGTGACTCCAAGGATGGGCACGCGATACTGCGGCGATCGCTGATCTACCTCACCGATCACGTGAATCCAACGAACGGAGACCCGCTTGAGGCGCTCGCCGACGCCGAGCGAATCCTCGAGCCGAAGATCAAGATCCTACGGGCGCTTGGGGCGGAAGAGGAGTTGATCCGCGCGTACCTTGTGGCTGCGGGGTTCCTCGCCCTGTCGTTCGAGCTGTTTCCGCTCGAGCTCAATGCCGCTGCCCGTGCGATCTTCGCGACGCAGCCGGAGCTGCCGCTCGACGCTCCCGCCCTCGCGCTGGACTGTATTCAACGCGCCATTCACAGCGTCGACGAGGCGGCCAGGCTGGCGAAGCTGTATCAGCCTCGCGCCGAGATGTTCGCCGAGCCGCCCAAACCCTTAAAGCAACGGGCCGAGATCATGCAGGCATACGAGTTGATCGCCAACGCCATCGCTCGCCGCGCCGCGCGATTAGAAGAGGCCGGTGCCAAGGCCGACGCCTGCCGGTTGCTGTTTGTGCGTGCTGGTGTCGCACGGCTGACGCAGGAGCCTGGGCCGCTTTCCGCCACGCTCTCAGATCTCGCGCTGAAGCTGGCTGGGCTGGGCGAAGCCGCGAGGGCGCGGGACATGGCGGCCGAAGCAGCCAGTCTCGCCCGCGGCGTCGGCGATGCGGCGCTGGAGTTGAGTATGGCGTCGTTGCTCCGCGTCGAAGCGCCGCCGCTCGACGGCGAGAGTGCGGCGGCCGAGCCCATCGAGCCGGACGCCGCGCTCGACGAGGAGGATCGCAAATGGATCGCCGATGTCGCCACGATGTTCGAGCACGTGGATACGCGTGCTCCAGGGCTCATCCGCGGCTCGCCCACCGACGACATCCGCGCCTTTCTCGCCCCACACATGACCTCGGACCTCGAGGTGCTAAAGAACGCGCTTCGCCTGTTCATGTCGACCACGGTGGTGGTCGGCATCACCGACAAGTTCAGCCTCGGTATGGTGTGCTGTCCTCGGTGCGGCGATTACGCAGCGCCACAGGGACGAGAGCCCGGCGTGGCGACGGTCATCTGCGGGACCTGCAAGCGCGAATTGCAGTGCCGCATGATCGAGTATTCCCCGCACGTGGGCCGTGTCGTTGCGACCTTGGCCGCGGAGCACGCCAATGTCACGGCGCTGGTGAAGCGCGCGAAGGCGCTGCGCAGCACGGGCGAGCACACGCAGGCCGCCGCACTCGCCGTCCGGGCCGCGACCACGTTTCGCCAATGGGCCTTGCCCCTCGCCGAGGCCGGCGCCCTGATGGAGGCCGCGGCGGCCCTGCGGGACGGCGGCGATGCCGTCGCGGCGCGTGCCGCGCAGGCGGACGCGTTCCGGCTGCTATTCGATCTCAAGGACGTGTCGGCGCTGACCGGCGTGCTGATCGGTGTCGCGAGGCATGACCTGGACACGCGCAGTGCGGCGGCGATGGCCGTGCTCGGTCTCCTCATCGACATCGTCCACGCCCACGATCCGGAGCTTGAGGCCAATGCCGATGCGGCTAACGCGTTGTTCATGCAGGCGCTCATCGCCTCGCGCAGCATCGACACACTCGAACAGGCCAGGAAGAAATATGACGAGGCGTTCGAGTTCCTGACCGGGGCCGTCAACCAGCCTGGGGGCCGGAAGCTGATGAGCCGTGGCTTCGAGAAGCGCTTCGCGCTACTCCAGGGGAGGCTGAGCGCGGACCATGCCGGATTGTTCGAGCTGGCGAAAAAGACCCAGGCAGCCCTCGATGCCGAGCAGCACGAAGCAGCGCAGTTGTTTGGCGCCGAGCTGTTCAAACTCCTCGCCGAGCTCCAAGACACGCGTTCAATGCTGGCGTTGGCGAACCGGCTGACACTAGTGAATTTCCAGCGGCGGGAACTGGGGCAGGCACTTGAATGTCTGAAGATTCAGGCCGCGCTCGCTGATCGCCCTGGCGACGCACGCATCCGCGCGAACGCGCTCCGTAATCAGAGCGTGTTGGAACAGGCCCTGGAGTCCGGCGCCGCGCCGGCCACGCTCGCGGAAGCCGAAGCGCTTGAGCGCCTTGTGGAAACGGCGCCGCGCGACCTGGCCGCGGCCAAGCTGGAGGCGGAACAGGCCTCCAGTCGCAACGATCCGGCCGCGGCGGCCGATGCGTGGGCACGCGCCGCCGACGCGGCGGAGACGCTCGGCGACACGAAGGAGCAGTTGCAGGCGTTGATGCACTGCATCGCCGGATATGCGTCCGCGACACGATGGGTGGCGGCGCTGCAGGCGGCGCTGGAGGCCGAGGCGCTCACGGCATCAACGGCGGCTGTCGCGCACGCGCTGACCGCGCAAGCCGAGGCATTGGCTGCACTGGGCGACGGCGATACGGCGGCGATGCGGCAAGCGCGAGCCGCGCCGGGGTGGCAGGCATGCCTCAAGCTCGCGGCGCAGCAGCCACAGGAGGTCCAGGCTGCGCTGCGACTAGCGCGAGACGAGGCGCTTCGTGCCGTCCGCCGAAAAGGTGACGAACGCGACCAAAATTTGGACTTGGCTGGAGCCGAGCGTTTCTATCGCGCGTCCTCGGCCGCAGCGGCGGCGTGCGTCGCCATTGATGCGACGGACCTTCCGGTCCGGATCACCAATATCGCCGACCTTGACCAGCTAGGCGTCGTCATCGCGCGACAGGGCGAGCACCGGCGCGAGGAAGGCCAAGCCCTTTCTCGACAGGCTCTCGAACATCTGGACGATCTCGACACGCTGGACCCCGGCGGTATCGAGCGGCGATCGGAGCTGCGCAGGGAGCTTAACGGGCGGTGAGCCGCACCACGTTCGGTCCGCCCCCTACCGCAAGTAATACCGCGACTTGTCCGACATCGCCCGGTCGATCGACAGGCTGCCGCTTCCTTTGACCAGCACCGCCAGGGCGATGCCGATGGCGAGGATGTGGTATTCGTAGCCTTCGCCTTTCTGGTTACCCATCCAATTCATGAAGAAGCCGAATTTCTGATGCACGGTGAAGATCGCCCCTACCATCACGGAAAGGATGGCCAGCGCCCCAAGCCTTCCGAGACAGCCGGTGATCAGAGACAGCGAGCCGAGAAATTCGCAGAGGATCACCGCGACCACCAGCGCGGCCGGCAAGCCCATTCCAGACATCCCCTTCACCGTCGCCGAAAACCCCTGACCGCCGAACCAGCCCAGCATCTTCTGGGCGCCGTGGGGGAACATCACGATCCCCAGCGCCAGGCGCACGATCATCATCCCGGCGTGCTCGTCCGTCTGCATCAGCTTTCTCAGCATTCGGCCTCCTCCTTTCAAGTTTCAAAGCAAACCCTCTCCGGGCGCCAGCACCGAGAGCCTCTCCGGCGCCAGCCGCACCGACAGAGGTAGCCGCTCCTGGCAGAGGTCGCCGTCGACCTGGGCCGGCGCGCCGGAGGGAGCTTCGAAGAGCACCTCGCGGACGCGGCGGACCGTGACGTCGCGGCGGCGGACGTGGGCGGAGCGGGCCACGTCCAGGGTAAACGATAGCGCGGCGGCGCGCCCGGCGCCGCGGAAAATCACCAGGTCGAGCCAGCCGTCGTCCGGCCGGGCCTCCGGCGCGAGGCGGAAGGCGCCGCCATAGAAAGGGATGTTCGAGACCACGGCGAAGGTGGCCTCCAGCCGTTCGCCGTCGGCCACCAGGCCCAGCGTGGGATAGGAATAGCGCCACCACTCCCGCAATCCTTGAGCGGCGATCGCCGCCTTGCCGAACCGCCACTTGAAGCGGGTGTCGAGCGAGCCCAGGAGGACGGCGTCGAGCCCGGCGGAGACCATCATGAGGAAGGGGCTCCCTCCCGCGAGACCGACGTCGAACGGCCGCACCGAATACCGGGTGAGAGCTGCTGCCGCGGCGACGGGATCGCGCGGCAGCCCCAGGGCCAGCCCCAGCAGGTTGGCCGTGCCGCCCGGGATCACTCCCAGCGCCGCCGGGCTCCCCAGCAGGCCGGCCGCCGCCTCCCGCATGGTGCCGTCGCCGCCAAAGACGAACACCACCTCCACCTCCCGCCCCTTCTCCCGCGCCAGCTCGGTGGCGTGCCCGGGATGGGAGGTGGGCGTGGGCTCGGCGTCGAACCCTCCCGCGCGCAGCGCTTGGCGGATCGCTTCCAGCACCTGCGCGTGCCGCTGGCGGCCCGAGCGCGGGTTGTAGATCAGGGCGGCGCGGCGCATCGCGGGCGAGAGATCAGAAGAGCGTCCCGGTGGTGCCGGGCGGGGGCGCATACCCCAGGTGCTGGTAGGCGCGGCGGGTGGCGACCCGTCCGCGGGGAGTCCGTTGCAGGAAGCCCTCCTGAATGAGGAAGGGCTCGTAGAGGTCCTCGAGGGTCCCGCGGTCCTCGCCCACGGCGACGGCCAGCGCCTTGATGCCGGCCGGGCCGCCGTCGTAGTGCTCGATCAGGGTGGAGAGGATCTTGCGGTCGAGGTCGTCGAAGCCGAACTCGTCCACCTCCAGCAGGGTGAGGGCCCGTTTCGCGGCTTCGAGGTCGATCCGCTTCGCCCGCGCCACCTGGGCGAAGTCGCGCACCCGGCGCAGCAGGCGGTTGGCGACGCGCGGCGTCCCCCGGCTGCGGCGGGCGATCTCCTCGGCGCCGTCCTGCTCGATGGGGATCCCCAGGAGGCCGGCGGAGCGCTGCACGATCTTCGTCAGCTCCTCCGGCCGGTAGAAGTCGAGCCGGTGGACGATGCCGAAGCGGGCGCGCAACGGCGCGCTGATCAGGCCGGCGCGGGTGGTGGCCCCCACCAGGGTGAAGCGGGGGAGGTCGATCTTCACCGTCCGCGCCGCCGGCCCCTGGCCGATCACCAGGTCGAGCCGGAAGTCCTCCAGCGCCGGGTAGAGGATCTCCTCCACGGTCGGCCCCAGGCGGTGGATCTCGTCGATGAACAGCACCTCCCCGGCGTCCAGATTGGTGACGATAGCCGCGAGGTCGCCCGCCCGCTCCAGCACCGGGCCGGAGGTGAGGCGCAGGGGGACGCCCATCTCGGCGGCGATGATGTGGGCGAGCGTCGTCTTGCCCAGCCCCGGGGGGCCGAAGAGGAGGACGTGATCGAGCGACTCCCGCCGCTCCCGCGCCGCGCGGATGAACACCTTGAGGTTGTCGAGGACCTTGGTCTGGCCGATGTACTCGTCGAGCCTGTGGGGGCGGAGCGAGAGCTCCACTCCCAGGTCCTCGGGGTCGGGGACGCCCGAGAGGATGCGGTCCTCGGCGGTCATAGCGCCATTCTAGCCGGTGCTCCCGGCGAAAAGGGCCGCTACAATCGCAAAGTGTCCACACCGCCTCCTTTCCCGCCGCCCTCGCGCGTCCTGGATCTCGCCGGTTTCACGATCGGCCACGGCTCGGACCGGCAGGCCTTGACCGGCACCACCGTCATCCTCTGCCCCGAAGGGATGACCGCCGCCGCCGAGGTCCGCGGCTCGGCGACCGGTACGCGGCAGTTCGATTCGCTGGTCTCCGTCCAGCACGTGGGGAGCAAGGCCCACGCGGTGGTCCTCTCGGGAGGGAGCGGCTACGGGCTCTCGGCCGCTGATCCGGTGGTGGACTGGCTGGCGCGCCAGGGCATCGGCTTCCAGACCGGCGTCGCCCCGGTGCCCCTGGTCCCCACCGCCATCCTCTTCGACCTTTACCGGAGCGACCCCCTCACCCGCCCCACCCGCGCGCTCTCGGAACAGGCGCTGGCGAACGCCGCCGCCGGGCTCGTCGCCGTGGGGAGCGTGGGCGCCGGGGTAGGCGCCACGGTGGGGAAGGCCCTGGGGCCGCTCTGCGGGATGAAAGGGGGATTCGGCTTCGCCAGCCTCACCGTGCCGGGCGGCCCCACGGTCGCCGCCGCCGTGGCCGTCAACGCCTTCGGCGACGTCCGCCGGCTCGATGGCACCCTTCTCGCCGGCTGCCGCACGGCCCCGGACTCCCTGGAGCTGGCCCACGCCGAGCGGGTGCTCGCCCACCTGCCGCCCGAAGCCGCCAACCCCTGGGAGGGGAACACCACGCTCACGGTGGTGATGACCGACGCCCTCCTCTCCAAGCCCACCGCCCTCAAGGTCGCCGCCATGGCCTTCGGCGGCTTCTACCGCACGCTCTCCCCCGCCCTCTCCCTCTTCGACGGCGACCTCGTCGTCGTCCTCTCCTCCAGCCAGCGCCGCGCCCACGTCAACCAGGTCGGCGTCCTCGCCGAGCGGGCCGTGGCCGAGGCGATCCTCACCGGGGTCGCGGAGGCGGACGGCTTCGGGATGCTGCCGGCGGCGCGGGAGCTTTGACGGCGGCGCTCCTTGCTTTTCTCTCTCACATAACGGCAGCCCCCGGCGCGGTGCTGGTGTTGATCCCAGGATTCAAAGGCTGCGTCTGCCAGGCATCCCCGTTGAAAGGGTCGCTACCCGAGGGTTGCGCGACCCAGATCTTGGTGTCCCCTCCTGATCCCATGTAGAACAAATACAGCGAGTTTCCCACGACCACAGGTCGCGGTGCGGAGACGGTATTGATGCCTAGGTTCAGGCGGGTTGCGCTCCAAGTGCTCCCATCGAGGATATTTCCTCCGGTTGACCTCGCGATATAGATGTTGGTGTCGTTGCCGGATCCTTTGTAGAACATGTAGAGGACGCCATTGAAGACCACGACTCCGGGTGCGACGCTGGTGTTGATGCCTGGGTTCAGGCGGGTTGCGCTCCAGGTGCTCCCATCGAAGATGTCGCCTCCCGTTGCGGGTGCGTTGGAGCTCGCGATATAGACGTTGGTGTCACCGCCGGATCCTTTGTAGAGCATGTAGAGGTTGCTGTTGAGAGTGGCAACCGCCGGTGCGGCGCTGGTGTTGATCCCGGGATTGAGACGGTTCGCGCTCCAGCCTGCTCCGTCGCCGACGTTGTTCGCAGTGGGCCGCGCAATATACACGTTGGAATCACCGGGCACTCCTTTGTAGAGCATGTACAGAGTACCGTTGAAAGCGGCAACCGCGGGTGCGGTACTGGTGTTGATCCCGGGATTCAAGGGATTCGCGCTCCAAGCGGCGCCGTCCAGGATGTCGCCGCTCGGAGGTTGCGCAACGTAGATCCTCGAATCGCCGCCGGACCCTTTGTAGAGGAAATAGAGGCTCCCGTTGAAGGAGACGGCTGCCGGCGCATCGCTGGTGTTGATGCCGGGGTTCAATGGGGTCGCACCCCAGGCGCTTCCATTCGCGAGGTTGCTGTCCGGAGAGTGCGCCAGGTAAATGCCGGTGTCAGAGCCGGACCCTTTATAGAACATATAGGTCTCATTCCGCGATGCTTTGGTATTCACCGCCATGGCAAGGGCGGCGATGTCGAAGCTCT
>DASUEN010000216.1:0-116768 GCA_036275055.1 Thermoanaerobaculia bacterium | reverse complement strand
GCTTTCAATAGGTGTTGGGAAATCCGTTTCCTGGGGCTCACGCCCCAGGCTTTATGCTGCCGCCCCTTCGGGGCTAGGTGGATGTCCATCGGCGTTGATTCCCCCTACTTCTCCGCCACCTCCAACAAAGCCACGTTGTGGTATCCCCGCGGCAGCTTGTTGCCCCTCAGCGCGCGGTTGCCCAGGAACTCTCTCCAATCCGAGGGCTTCAGGTTGAGGTAGCGCTTGCCGGAGTGGACGTGGAGGTGGGCTCCTGGCTCCAAGATGGTCAGGGCGGTCAGATCTTCGGGCTCTCCCTTCGAGGCGAGATTGAGGATCTTCACTCCCTTGCCCCGGGGGAGTTGGGGCAGCTCTTTGATGGGGAAGATGAGCATGCGGCCGCCGTTGCTGGCGGCGGCGAGGAGCCCGAGGCCCGGGTTGGCGACTCGCAGGGGCGGAAGGACTTTGGCGCCCTCGGGCACGGTGATCACGGCCTTGCCGGCTTTCTGACGGGTTTGGAGATCGCCCAGCTTGGCGAGGAAGCCGTAGCCGGCGCTGGTGGCCAGGAGGTAGAGGTCGTCGTCGCCTCCGATCATCACTCCCACGAAGGTGGCTCCCGGCGGCGGGGCGACGTGGCTGGAAAGGGGCTCGCCCTGGCCTCGCGCGGAGGGGAGGGCGTGGGCGGCGAGCGAGTAGGTGCGCCCCGTGGAGTCGAGGAAGACGGCGGACTGGTTGGTCCGCCCGTGGACCGCCATGAAGAAGGCGTCGCCCGCCTTGTAGGAAAGCTCGCGCGGGTCCAGCTCGTGCCCCTTGCCGGCGCGCACCCAGCCCTTTTCGGAGAGGACCACGGTGACGGGCTCGGTGGGGATGAAGGCCGTCTCGTCCATGGCCTTGGCGGCGCCGCGCTCCACGATAGGGGAGCGGCGAGTGTCGCCGAATTTCTCGGCGTCGGCGGTCAACTCGTCGCGCACTTTGCGGCGCAGGCGGGTCTCGGAGCTGAGGAGCTTCGCCAGCGCATCCCGCTCTTTCTGGAGGTTGCTCTGCTCGGTGCGGATCTCCATTTCCTCGAGCTTGGCCAAGTGACGCAGCTTGAGCTCGAGGATGGCTTCGGCCTGGGCATCGCTCAGCTTGAAGCGTTCCATGAGCTTCGCTTTGGGATGGTCCTCGGTGCGGATGATGCGGATCACCTCGTCGATGTTCAGGTAGGCGATCAGGTAGCCGTCGAGGACGTGGAGGCGCGTCAAAACCTTGTCGTAGCGGAACTGCAGCCGCCGGCGGACGGTCTCGACGCGGAAACGCAGCCACTCCGTCAGCAGCTCGCGCAGGTTGAACTGCCGCGGCCGGCCGTCGAGGCCGATCATCGTCAGGTTCACGCGGTAGGTGCGCTCGAGGTCGGTGGTGGCGAAGAGGTGGGCCATCAGCCCTTCGAGATCGACACGGTTGGAGCGCGGCGTTATGACGAGGCGCGTCGGGTTCTCGTGATCGGACTCGTCCCGCACGTCTTCCACCATGGGGAGCTTCTTGGCCGTCATCTGAGCCGCGATCTGGGTGATCACTTTGCTGCCGGAAACCTGATAGGGAAGGGCGGTGACGACCACGTCGCCGTCTTCGGTCTCCCAGGTGGAGCGCATGCGCAGGGAGCCCGATCCGGTTTCGTACATCTTGCGGATTTCGGCGCGGGGGGTGATGATCTCCGCCGCGGTGGGAAAATCCGGGCCGAGGAGGACTTCGTAGAGCGCGTCGTCCGCCACTTTCGGATTATCCAGCAGGCGGATGCAGGCGGCCACGACCTCGGCGACGTTGTGCGGCGGAATGTCCGTCGCCATGCCCACGGCGATACCGGAGGCGCCGTTCAAAAGCACGTGCGGGAGCCGCGCCGGCATGAGCTTCGGCTCTTCGAGGGTGCCGTCGAAGTTCGGTCCCCATTCGACCGTTCCCTGTTCGAGCTCGGAGAGCAGGATCTGGGCGAACTGGGTCAGCCGCGACTCGGTGTAGCGCATGGCGGCGAAGGATTTGGGATCGTCCTGCGAGCCCCAGTTCCCCTGGCCGTCGACGAGCGGATAGCGCAGGCTGAACGGCTGCGCCATGAGCACCATGGCCTCGTAGCAGGCGACGTCGCCGTGCGGGTGGTATTTGCCGAGCACGTCGCCCACGGTGCGTGCCGATTTCTTGTACTTGGCGTTGGCCGAGAGCCCCAGCTCTGACATGGCGTAGACGATTCGCCGCTGCACGGGCTTCAAGCCGTCCGCCACGTGGGGGAGGGCGCGGTCGAGGATGACGTACATCGAATAATCGAGGTACGCCTTCTCGGTGAACTCGGCGAGGGCCATCTTCTCGACTTCGGCGAACGCTGGCCGGAAGAGCGGCGCGTCGCCGTTGCCGTTTTTTCTGCGGGTGGTTCTGGGCATGGTCAGATCTGGAAACCTGGAGGAATGCGTGTGAAGCCTGGGAGGTCGAAATGCCGGTCGAAGCAGAAGACCCGCGTCAGCCGGTGGGCTTGCATCAGGGCAAAAGAAATGCAGTCCGTAAAGCTGACTTCCTGGTCAGCATATTTCGCGAAAAATTGGAGAGCAAGACGTTCATCCTCTTCCACGGGTCGTAGGATCTTGACGGCTCCGGATTCGTAGAGGAGGCCGATTTTCTGGGCTGCAAACGAATAGTTCGAGCCACGGGCAAGAAGAGTCGCCAGCTCATCGATGACGAAGTTACTCGTGCATAACTGCTCATTCTTTCGCTCGATACGCTCCCAGATGGGGCGGGCGTTGGCGTAATGCTGATCGCGCCGGATATATTTTGCAACAAAGGCGCCGGTGTCGACGAAGATCAATCTTTATCTCCGTAGAGGTAGTCGTCATGGTGCTCCGACATGTCGGAAGGGCCTGGACCGTCCCAAACCTCGTGGTCAGAGAGGAAGGGATCTGTGCTCCAGGAGGTCTCCACTCTGCCGAGACGAATCTCCACCGACTCCCGGACGAAATCCTCGAGAGAGGCCCCCTTTTCGGCGGCAGTCCGCTCGGCACGTTCTTTGAGGTCTTCAGGAAAAAGAACAGTTACCTGTGTCATCGGGATGTCCTCCTTCTACAAGTCTACACCTCCACCTCGGCCCGGTTCCCCACGTCCATGAGCCACTCCTTGCGGTCGCCGGCGCGAGCTTTGGCGAGGAGCTTGTCGAGGAGCTTCGAGGGGTCGATCTCGCCGTCGAGGACGAGCTGGACGAGGCGGCGGGTCTCGGGAGCCATGGTGGTCTCGCGGAGCTGGAGGGGGTTCATCTCGCCCAGCCCCTTGAAGCGCTGCACGTTGGGCTTGCCTCGCTTCCCCTCGGCTTCGATGCGGTCGAGGATCCCTTTCTTTTCCCGCTCGTCGAGGGCGTAGTAGACCTCCTTGCCCACGTCGATGCGGTAGAGAGGGGGCATGGCGACGTGGATGCGGCCGTCTTCCACCAGCGGCCGGAAGTGGCGCAGGAAGAGGGCGCAGAGGAGGGTGGCGATGTGGGCGCCATCAGAATCGGCGTCGGCCAGGATGCACACCTTGCCGTAGCGCAGGCCGTCGACCTTGGGCGAGCCGGGATCGACTCCCAGGGCCACGGCGATGTCGTGCACCTCCTGCGAGGCCAGCACCTCGGCCGGGTCCACCTCCCAGGTGTTGAGGATCTTTCCCCGCAGCGGCAGGATGGCCTGGTACTCCTTGCTCCGCGCCTGCTTGGCGGAGCCCCCCGCCGAATCGCCTTCGACGAGGAACAGCTCGGTAAGCCCAAGGTCCTGGCTGGCGCAGTCGGAAAGCTTGCCGGGGAGGGCCGGCCCGGCCGTCACCGTCTTCCTCTTGATCTGCTTGCCGGAGCGCAGCCGCGCCTGGGCGCTGTCGATGGCGAGGCGCGCGATCCTCTCGGCCTCCGTCGTGTGTTGGTTGAGCCAGAGGGCGAAGGCGTCTTTCGCCACGCCGGAGACGAAGGCCGCGGCCTCGCGGGAGGAGAGGCGCTCCTTGGTCTGGCCGGTGAACTGCGGCTCCTTCATTCGCACCGAGAGGACGTAGCAGCAGCGGGCCCACACGTCCTCGGGCGCCAGCTTGACGCCGCGCGGCAGGAGGTCGCGGAACTCGCAGAACTCGCGGATGGCGTCCGTCAGGCCGGCGCGGAAGCCGTTGACGTGGGTGCCCCCCTGGGTGGTGGGGATCAAGTTGACGTAACTTTCGGCCAGGAGGTCCGCGGACTCCTCTTCCTCTCCGAGCCAGACCACGGCCCAGTCGACCTCTTCCTCTTTGCCGCGGAAGTGGCCGAGGAAGGGCTCGTCCGGTACGAGTTGAGCACCTTCGAGCTCGCCCATCAGGTAGTCGCGCAGGCCGTCCTCGAAGAACCACTCTTCGTCGTCTTCCGGGTGCTGCTCGTGGACGAAGTGGATGCGCAGCTTGGGGCAGAGCACGGCCTTCGCCCGCAGCACGTGCTTGAGCTTGGGGATGCTGAACTTGGGCGAGTCGAAGAACTTGGGATCGGGCCAGAAGCGGACGGTGGTCCCCGTGTTGCGCAGGCCGACCGTGTCCACCACCCGCAGCTTCGAGGTCTTGTTGCCGTCGGCGAAGGCCATGTGATGGACCTTGCCGTCGCGCTTGACCCACACCTCCAGCTTGGCGGAGAGGGCGTTGACCACCGAGACCCCCACGCCGTGGAGGCCGCCGGAGAAGCGGTAGCTCTTGTCCGAGAACTTGGCGCCGGAGTGGAGCCGGGTGAGGATGACCTCGACCCCGGGCACCTTCTCCTCCTTGTGGACGTCGACCGGCATGCCGCGGCCGTTGTCCGCCACCGAGAGGGAGTTGTCTGCGTAGAGGGTCACCAGGATGTCGTTGGCGTGGCCGGCCACGGCTTCGTCGACCGAGTTGTCGACGACTTCCTGGGCGAGGTGGTCCGGCCGATCGGTGAAGGTATACATGCCGGGGCGTTTGCGCACCGGCTCGAGTCCCGTGAGGACTTCAATCGAAGAGGCGTCGTAGGTCATGGGTGAAGTCAGTCAAAGCCGCCCATCCGGGCGAGCGGCCCATCATATAGGAGGCCGGTCGCGCCCGATCAAGACCGGAGAGGCAGGCTGGAATCGTCTCTTGACGAAAATCGAGCCCGGTGGTAGTCTACGCGGAAACGAGGCGTAACGCAACCAACCCAAAGGAGAACGAACGATGAAACTGCGCTCCACCGTCGCCGTCCTGTTCTTGCTGGCCCTCTGTAGCACCGTCCTCTCTGCCTTCGCCCAGGACAAGTCGAAGCCGGCGTCCCCTCCCGCCATGAGCCAGGCCGAGATGGAGGCCATGCAGAAGGCCATGACTCCCGGCGAGCCGCAGAAGAAGCTGGGCCGCTTGGTGGGGGACTGGACCTTCACCAACACGATGTGGATGGCCCCCGGCCAGCCGCCGGTGACCTCCAACGGCACGATGCATGGCGTAGCCCTGATGGGCGGCCGTTACGTCGAGCACACCTGGAAGGGAGACATGATGGGCATGCCCTTCGAGGGGCGGGGAACCGATGCCTACGACAACGTCGGCAAGGAATATGTCGCCTCCTGGTTGGACAACATGGGCACCGGCATCATCCACTCGACGGGCAAGTGCGATGACGGCGTCAAGGTCTGCACCTACAGCGGCGACATGTGGGACCCGATGACCGGCAAGAAAACCACGACCAAGTCGGTGATCACCTGGATGGACGACAACACCTTCAAGAACGAGATGTACGGCCCCGGCCCGGACGGCAAGGAAATGAAGATGATGGAGATCGTGGCGAAGCGGAAGTAGGAGGCGGGCCGGATTCAACGCTCTCCGAGGTCGAAGGCCCGTGCCAGCGAATCGGTGACGGCGAGACCGGAGAGCGTGGGGGCCAGTGTATTCCCTTCCTGTCGCAGTAGACCCTCGCTGTAGAGCCGCTCCATGAGCGGCTCGTTGCGTTTTTGGAGATCCACGCCGTAGCGCTGCCGGAAGGAGATCAGATCGATCCCGTCCGTCGTCCGCAGGCCCAACATCAAGGCTTCGAGGGCGAGATCGGAGGGCGTCAGCTCCTCGCTTCCCTCGACCGGTTTCTCCCAGGCCTCGATCCGCTTCTCGTAAGGGCCGAGCTTCCGCTCGTTCCACCAGCGGTGCGTTCCAGAGAAGGAATGTGCCGAAGGGCCGACGCCGAGATAGGGGACGTGGTGCCAGTATTTCTGGTTGTGCCGCGAGCGGTGCTGCGGAGAGCGGGAGAAGTTGGAGACCTCGTAGGCGGGATATCCCGCATCCCTGAGATAGGAATGGGTGAACAGGAACAGCTCGCCTTGGGCGTCCTCCGGCAGCTCGGTCATCTTTCCCCGTTGCAGCCGGAATCCGAACGGCGTCCCTTCCTGAATCGTCAGTTGATAGCAGGACAGGTGGTCTGGCTGGAGCTCCACGGCTTGCTCCAGCGTGCGCTTCCAGATCTCGAAAGGTTGATCGGGAAGGCCGTAGATCAGGTCGATAGAAATCGTCTCGAAGCCGGCCCCGCGGGCGATCTCGATGCTCCGTCGCGCCTCTTCCGGAGTATGCCGGCGGCCCAGGAACTTCAGAGCGTCCGCGTCGAACGACTGGATTCCGAGGGATAGGAAACGAACGCCGAGATCCCGCCAGATCCGGACGCTCTCAGGCGTGACGTCCTCGGGATTGGCCTCGAAGAAAACCCAGGCGTCGTCCTGAATCGCAAGGTTCTCCCGTGCTGCCGTCAGGATGCGGGCGAGATCCTCCGGAGCCAGAGCGGACGGCGTGCCGCCCCCGAAGTAGACCGTATCAATGGACTTGAATGTCGATCGCTCGTCCGTCCACATCGCAATCTCGCGGACGAGATGATCCGCGAACCGCCGTCTGCGCTCCGGTCCGCCGGTCAGGACGGCGAAGTCGCAGTACGGGCAGATCTTCGAGCAGAAGGGGATGTGGAGGTAGAGGCCGGGGTTGGCCTCAAAGGATTTCATGGCTGAGTGGTGCGAGAGTCTTCGCTCCTCCCCACGACCTTTAACCTCTCCCAATCGATCTCGAACCCCTCATCTGCTAGATCTCGCAAAATGGCGTAGGCCAGATCCAGCCTTTCATCTCTGGGGAGCTTCAAACTTTGGCTTCTAATTTCTTCAACGGTCATGACAACTTCGATTCGGACTTCACGCTTGGGAGTCGCCGCAGTTGAGGTAATAGTCTCTTTCAGGCGCGCGAAGACCTCCTCGGCCGGGATCGACTCGACGGTTCCCTCGTCGACCTCTCGCAGGCGGCGTTCGATCTCCTCCATCCACAGCCGCTCATACTCAGGATCGGCTTCGTCCTCAACACTCTTGAGGAGACAATCGACCAACTCAGTTCTTTCCCCGAGGGAGAGCTTCGACGTCGCTGGAAGAATATCGTTGAAAACGGATAGGGTTGTCATGAGCAGCCTGCCTCAGAGTCGCTTCTTCCAGGTGTCCTGGTGCTGACGTTGGTGGACCACAGCGATGACAAAGACTTCCTCGGCATCCACTTGGTAGTAGACATGGTATCGAAACTTCTCCATTCCTGACTTGCGGACGCGTCCTTCAACGATAGGGGCTGCTAGTGGATAGAGACTGATGTGCTGAAATTGTCTCAAAATCCGGGTCATAAAATCCTTGCCGAGGCCGGGTTCCTGCTTTTCGAGGTATCTGGTGGTGCTCCGAAGATCGGACTGCACCCCGGGATCGAAAGTGATGCGCTTCAAACGAGCCCCGCGAGCAACTCCTCAAGGGAGAGAGATTTGGTCTTCCCCTCCCTATACGCCTGATACCGGCGCCTAACCTCTGGTGGGAGAACGGATTCCGGCTCTGGATCTTCTTCGTCCAAGCTGGCGTAGAGAGTGCGGGCGAGATCCTCTCTCTCGTCGAAGGAGAGCTTCAGGGCTTCGCGCTTGGCGTCTTCGAAGGACATAATTCTTCTCCTCAGGGCGCCATTCTACATCAACTCCACCGGGTCCGTCACCGTCCCCCGCCCCTCCTCCCCATACCTTTTCATCAACGGCTTCTCCCGCCCCAGCCTCTCCTCGGCGGCGTGGATGAGGTCGGCGAGACCTTGGCGCTTTACGGCGCTGACGGCGACTCCTCCGAAGCGGTGGGCCAGGGCTTGCGCCTCGTGGGGCGGGAGGAGGTCGGCCTTGTTGAGGACGAGGAGGCGGGGAGACTCGTCAAGGTGAAGCTCGGTGAGAATCCTCTGCACGGCTTCGAGCTTCGCCTCCAGGCGCGGATCCGCTGCGTCCACGACGTGGAGGAGGAGGTCGGCGTCCGCCAGCTCTTCCAGGGTGGCACGGAAAGCGGCTACGAGATCCGGGGGGAGGTCGGCGAGGAAGCCCACGGTGTCGGTGATTACCACTTCGCCCTCTCGCGGGAAGCGCAGGCGGCGGCTGGTGGGATCGAGGGTCATGAAGAGCTTGTCCGCGGCCTCGACCTCGCTGCCGGTCATGGCGTTCAAGAGCGTGCTCTTGCCGGCGTTGGTGTAGCCAATGATGGAAAGGACGGGCACCGCCTCCTCGCGGCGTCGGCGGCGCCTCAGGTCGCGCTGGCGGGAGAGCCCCTCGACCTGCTTTTCCAGGGCGCGAATACGGTCGCGGATCCGCCGGCGGCCAATCTCGACCACGGTCTCTCCAGGCCCGCGCCCGCCGATGCCGCCGGTCAGGCGCGAGAGGCCGGCGTCTTTCTCCGTCAGCCGCGGCAGCGAGTACTTGAGCTGGGCGAGCTCGACCTGGAGCTTGCCGTCCCGGCTGCGGGCGCGCTGGGCGAAGACGTCGAGGATGAGCTGCGTGCGATCGATCGCCTTGAGGCCCGTGGCGTCCTCGAAGGCCCTTGCCTGCGCAGGCTTCAAGTCGATGTCGAAGATGGCCACCGTGGCCCGGCCGCGCATGGCTTCGAGCACGATCTCCTGAAGCTTCCCCTTGCCCACCACGGTGTGGGGATGGACCTGCGAGCGCTTCTGGCGGACGGTGCCGGCGATGGCGACTCCGGCCGAGCGGACCAGCTCCAGCATCTCCTCGAAGTGCTCGTCCTCGGGGACGATGCCCACCACCAGGGCGCGTTCCTGATGGGTCTCCCCGGCGTCGCTGGCGATGCGGGCGAGCTCGGCCTCCAGGGCGCGCAGGGTGGCTTCGACGTCGAAGTCGAGCTGGTGGACGTCCGCGGCCTGGATGCGCTCGAAGGGCTCGGCGGCGTTGCCGTTCCCGCCGTTCCCGTCCGAGAGGGAGAACGCCGGCGCGAGGTGCGCCAGCTCGATCCGGCCCGGGAGGCCGTTCTCCAGCACCTCGACCATGGCGACGAGGTCGAGCCGCAGCAGGGCGAGGTCGTTCAGGTCGTCGCGGGTCAGCGGCTCGCCCTTGAGGTGCGTGTGGACGAGGCGCAGGCCGCGGAAGCGGCCGACGCCGCCCCGCAGGCGGCCGATGTCGGGGAGCGTCAGGCTGTGAGCGTCGCCCACGATGACGTTGCGCACCGTTCCCTCACGCCCCAGCAGCACGCCGACCTGGCGGTTCAGGCGGCGGGAGATTTCCGTGAGGTGGCGGGCGAGCTCGGGGGAGACCACCTGACGGGGATCGACCCGGCGGCGGTAGGTGCGCTCCAAGGCACGGATTTCGGACGCTTTGATACCGCGGACGTCGCCGTCGATCTGGGAGATGGGAGGCTCCTTCAGTTGAGGATCGGCGGCGAGTAGTACTCGTCCGTCGAGAGAGGTTCGAGGCCCATTCCCATCAGCGCCAGCAGCATCTCCTCCCGCTCGGCGGGGCCGGCGGCTTCGAGGAGGGCCTGCTTTTCGGCGGGCCGGAAGGGGAGGGCCACGGAGAGGCCGTTCAAGAGCGAGATCCCCGGCACGCTCGCCAGGAGGTCGAAGTCGAGCTCCAGGTCGTGCGCCTGGCCGAAGGTGCGGAGGGCGCGCATGATGCGGGAGGGGTTCACGTCCACCTGCAGCTCGCCGAGGTCGCGCTGGAACTCCGCGTACTCGGCCTGCACCCGCCGGTAGGAGCGCTGCACGGGCAGCTCGCGGCGGATGCGAAAGCGGCAGACTCCCCGCAGGAGGATGAGGTAGCGACCGTCCGGCTGGGGCTCGCATTCTTCGATGCGGCCCACGCAGCCCACGGTGTAGAGCTCCGGATCGTCGGAACCCTGCGCGGCTTCCACCCAGTTGTCCTGGCGGGGGACGAGGGGCTGGATCATGCCGATGAGCCGCTCGCCCTCTACGGCATCGGCCACCAGGTTCCGGTAGCGCGGCTCGAACACGTTGAGCGGCAGCAGGTTGCCCGGGAGCAGCAGCGAGCCGGTGAGGGGGAAGACGGGGAGGACGGGCGGGAGGCTCAGCTCAGACATCTCGATGCTCTAGAGAACCGGTGGGCGCGGCCGGGCATTCCTACGAGTCCGGACCTGCCTTGAGCACGGCCAGGAAGGCTTCCTGGGGGATCTCGACGGAGCCCACCATCTTCATCCGCTTCTTCCCTTCCTTCTGCTTTTCGAGCAGCTTGCGCTTGCGGCTGATGTCGCCGCCGTAGCACTTGGCGGTGACGTCCTTGCGGTAGGCGTTGATCGTGGAACGGGCGATGACGTTGCCGCCGATCGCCCCCTGAATGGCGATCTTGAAGTTCTGCCGGTGGATGGTCTCTGCCAGCCGCTCGCAGTAGTGAAGGGCCCGCTGGCGCGCCTTTTCGCGGTGGACGAGCTGCGAGAGGGCGTCCACCTTGTCGCCGTTGACCAGGATGTCCACCTTCACCAGGTCGGACTCGCGGTAGTCCGTGATGTCGTAGTCGAAGGAGCCGTAACCCTGGGTGATGGTCTTCAGGCGGTCGTAGAAGTCGAAGAGGATCTCGGCGAGCGGCAGCTCCGAGGTCACCTGGAGGCGTCCCACGGAGAGGAACTCGTAGGTGGTGCTGTAGCCACGCCGCTCGCGGCAGAGCTCCATCACCGCCCCGAGGTAGCGCTCGGGAATCATGATCGAGGCCTTGATGTACGGCTCGCGGGTGAGCTTGATGCTCCCCGGGTCCGGGTAGAGGGCAGGGTTGTCCACCATCACCAGGGTGCCGTCGTTGAGCACCACCTCATACTGCACGGAGGGAGCGGAGAGGAGGAGGGAGAGGTCGTACTCCCGCTCCAGCCGTTCCTGGACGATCTCCAGGTGGAGCAGGCCGAGGAAGCCGCAGCGGAAGCCGAAGCCGAGGGCCTGGGAGGCGTCCTTCTGATAGGTGAGGGCGGCGTCGTTGAGCTTCAGCTTGTCGAGCGCCTTGGCGAGGTCCTCGTAGTCGTCGGCGGCGATGGGGTAGATGGAGGAGAAGACCACCGGCTTCGCCTCTTTGTAGCCGGGAAGGGGCTCCGGGGCCGGACGGGCGGACTCGGTGATGGTGTCGCCGACGTTGATCTCCGACACCGCCTTGACGCCAGCGATGACGTAGCCCACGGCGCCGGCCTCGAGCTGCTCTGCCTTCACCCGCTTGAGCTGCAGCAGGCCGACCTCCTCCACCTCGTATTGCTTGTCGGTGTGCATGAGGAGGACCTTCTGGCCGGGGCGGATGGTCCCCTCCTTGACGCGGCAGATGAGGACGACGCCCCGGTAGGGATCGTACTGGGCGTCGAAGATCAGGGCGCGCAGGGGGGCTTCGGGGTCTCCCTGCGGCGGGGGGAGGCGGGTGACGATCGCCTCCAGCACGTCGTCGATGCCGATCCCCTGCTTGGCCGAGCAGAGGACGGCCTCGAAGGGATCGAGCCCAAGGTCGGAGTCGATCTCCTCGCGGATGCGGTCGACGTCGGCCGAGGGGAGGTCGATCTTGTTGATCACCGGGATGATCGTCAGGTCGTACTCCATCGCCAGGTAGAGGTTGGCGACGGTCTGCGCCTCGACCCCTTGGGAGGCGTCCACCAGCAGGAGCGCCCCCTCGCAGGACATCAGCGAGCGGCGCACCTCGTGGGAGAAGTCCACGTGGCCCGGGGTATCGATGAGGTTCAGGCGGTAGGTCTTGCCGTCCCGGGCGGTATAGCGCAGGGTGATGGTGTTGCTCTTGATGGTGATGCCGCGCTCGCGCTCGATGTCCATCGAATCCAGGATCTGGTCCCGGAAGTCACGGTCCTCGACGCCGCCGCAGCGTTGGATCAGCCGGTCGGCCAGGGTAGACTTGCCGTGGTCGATGTGGGCGATGATGCAGAAGTTACGAATGTCGTCCAAGCAGATACCTTCCCGTCTCTCGAAGTGCTGAGGGAGATCCTACAACGGCTGGGGGGAGTCTTGAAGCCGAAGCCAGGCCGCGCCGCCTATTCTACGGAATCTCTCGTCGCAAGGCAGCGGGATGCCTGCCGCCGCTGCGAGAGCTCGCCCTGCCGCTGCGAGCCCGCGGCGAGCCGGCTCCCCTGGGAACAGTCTCCCCGGGTACGCCGGGAGACCGGCGGGCGAGGCGGCAAGACGGTGACGACCGTGGGTCCCCTGGTGCTCGTCCGCCCCGAGGCCGAAGCCCTCCTCGCCGCCTGGAAGAAGATGTGCGGCAGCGGCGGGACCCTCAAGGCGTCGAGGACGGCAGACGGCTCACCCGCCTTCGAGCTCGAGGTGCAGGGCGACCATGCGGACCGGCTGGTAGCCGAGCTCGTCCGGGCTGGATACAAGGCGAAGCGGGCGGGGGGCTGAGGAGCCGTCTGCCGTGCCAGCCAGGCCCCCTGGGAGCGCCGGTGTCCCGCCGGCCGGCTAAATTTGGCTGCGCCGGAACAACCGATAGGGAATCACTGACCATGTCCGCAGAGAGCGACAGCGAAGAAGCTGCGAATCCTGGATTCGTCCGTCCACCGCAGATTTACCTCATAGCTATTCTCGGCGGGATAGGGCTCGATCTCCTTCGGCCTCTTCGCTGGCTGCCAGGCATCATCGGACCCTGCTTCGGGGTGCCCCTCGTGATCGCTGCGCTGGCAATCTTCCTCACATCGACCAACCGGTTCAAAGCTGCTGGCACACCGGTGCCCGGCGACCAACCAACGACCAGAATCGTGCGCTCGGGTCCTTACCGTTTCAGCCGGAATCCCATCTATCTCTCATTTTCGCTTCTTGTGCTCGGGATTGCTTTCTGGCGCAACAGCGTCTGGTTGCTCGGAACGCTCGCCGTTGCTGTGGGCCTCATGAGCTTTATCGTCATTCCGCGCGAGGAGCGTTACCTTGAACGCCGCTTCGGTCCGGAGTACTTGGGCTACAAGATGAAGGTTCGCCGCTGGCTCTGAATCCAGTTCGATCCGCCCCCAACCCGCTGCTCAATCGGACCTGACGCCGCCGCAAGGCCCCCGGTTGAGCGCAGCAGCATCGGTAGCTGGACTGCCCTGTCGGCTGGCGCCGTGGCGCTAGGGCGCCCGTGACGGTGGGCGATGTCTTGCTCCGTATCCGGGGAGTGAGATAGCCTCGCATCCAGGTCAAACCGGAACCGAGCCACGCCCAAAGGCAACAGAAGGAGAAAGTCGATGAAAAAGCAAGGACAGCTCCCCACCCTGAAGCTCAACCGCGAGACGCTGCGTCACCTCGAAGGGCAAGGACTCTCGCGCGTGCAGGGCGGGAGCGGGAGCTGCTTTCAAACCTGCCTGCCTACCTGCTACAACTCCTGCATCGAATACAACACCTGTTTCTGCGGCACAACCACAGCCGCTTGATACGGCGGCCCGGTCCGCCCTCTCCGAATTCCGCCCGGCAGAGGCGGCAAAGAAGCCTTCCGCCTCGCCGGGCCCCCGCTGCTCAAGCGGACCTGGGGGATCGTCGTTCTTGGCCGGGCTGGCCATCGCGAAAGTCACTCCCACCGAAACACGCGCGACGACACCGCAATACAGCCGACGAACACCGCCGCCAGCGCGGCGACGTCTCCCAGGTGCGCCGACCACGGGTCGCCGGTCCAGATCCCCTGGAGCAATGACGCCGAGTGGCTGAGCGGCAATACACGGGCGACCGTTCGCAACACCGGCGGAAGGGAATCGATCGGCACGAACAATCCCGAGAGGCCGATCATAGGATAGAAGATGACAGCGCCGATCGGTTGCGCGAATCGGGCCGTAGGGACGACGCTCGCAACGATGAATCCAATGGACAGGATGCTGAGCGTGCTGATCAGCAGGGCGATCGTGAAGCTCATGAGCGGAACCTGCGGTCCGATCGCGAAGTAGCGCCGCCCCGCGAGCATCATCAGCGCCATCGTCAGCGCTGTCAGCAGGAGCTTTACCAGAATGTGTGAAGTAAGAATTGTCCACGGTCTTAGCGGTGTCGCGCGCAGCCGCTTGAGTATGCCGCCCTCGCGGTAGATGGAGATGATCGCCACTAGTGATAGTACTGCGCTAATGGTGATGAGTATCGAAACGAGAGTCGGCACTCCGCCTGCGCTGAGCAGACCGCTCAAGGTGGGATTTGACGGTGCGCGCTTGCCGGCCGTCGCTCGGCCGAGCAGAACGAACAAGAGAACGGGTACGACGATCGTTCCGATTGCGCCGAGCGGCTCGCGTAGGAAGATCTTGATCTCGATCCACGTGAGCTGCCGCAGTCCGCGCAGAAGGTTCGTCATAATTCAGTCGCGGATGGAGTGGCCGGTGAGCTTGAGGAAGACATCCTCGAGGTTCGACATGTCGGTCCGGAAATCGGTGACCGTGACGTGGTTCTCCGACAGGCATCGAATCGTGTCCGTGACGAATCGGTCGCCGAGGCCCCGGATCGTATAGCGTGACTCTTCTCGCGTCACTGACACGACTCCCGGAATTCGCTCGAGGCACTCGGCGGCATTCGCGTCGGCCGTCGCGAGTGTCACGCTGCGCTCGGGACTGTACTTGTCGACCAGTCGTTGTGGTGAGTCGATATCGATGATCCGGCCATGTTCGATGATCGCCACTCGATCGCACAACCGCTCGGCCTCCTCCATCAGATGCGTCGTGAGGAAGACCGTCTTCCCGCGGTCGCGAATGTCGCGCACGAGCTCCCAGATCTTCCGGCGCGCTTGCGGATCGAGCCCAGTGGTCAGCTCGTCGAGAAAGACGACCTCGGGATCGTTGATCAGGGCGAGCGCGATGAACAGGCGCTGTTTCTGGCCACCGGAGAGCGTCATGAACCAGGCGTTGCGTTTGTCGGCAAGCCCGAGCTGGTCGAGCAGTTGGTCGGCCGTGGAGGACATCTTCCGGTAGATCGATGCCCACAGGTGCATCGCCTCCCACACCTTGATCCGCTTCTGGAGCTGCGCCTGCTGGAGTTGGACGCCAATCCGTTCCTGCAGCTCATAGACGTCGCGGACGGGATCGAGGCCGAGAACCGTGATCGAGCCGGAGCTCGGCCTGCGGATCCCCTCGACGCACTCCATCGTCGTGGTCTTGCCCGCTCCGTTGGGGCCGATGAGACCGAAAATCTCGCCGTCGCTCACCTCGAACGACACGTCATCCACTGCCAGGGTCTTGCCGTAGGCCTTACGAATGCCGGAGACCTGAATGACGGGGCGAGCGATGTGGTTTATTTCCATGAAGTTACCCAATGTGGCACAAGCTGTCGCCGGCGTCGAGTCGCGAGCACGCCTCTGGGGATGACGGCTCATGTCTGGCGACAACGCGCCATACCCCGGGATGACGGGCCATATCTGGCGATGACGGTCGGCGCAACCCCTCAGAGCTTCAGCACCATCTTGATCATGTCGTGTTGATTGCCGTCGGGGTCGGTGCCGTAGCCGGGGATGGTGTAGCCGGCGAAGCCCAAGTCGCTCAGGGTGCGGACGGCGTCGGCCTCGGAATCGGAGATCAGCATGCAGGTGAGGTGGCGCAGGCCGTCGGCCCGGGCCGTGTCGATGAACTGATTGACCAGCATCGTCCCCAATCCGGCGCCGCGGTAGGCGGGATCGAGGAGCCACTTGACGCGCCCCACCAGGCGCAGGGGGCTCCCCTGGCGGCGGTGGAGGGTGGCGTCGGCCACCACCTTGCGGCCGTCGAAGGCGAGAAGGGGGAGGACTTTCGAATAGTCGAGCTCGCGCCCCCACCCCTCGACCAGGGAGCGGTTGTCGATGCGGTCCCAGGCGAAGCGGCGCACCTCCTGGGGCAGGTGCTGAAAGAACTCGTACAGGGCGTCGACGTCGTTCGCTGTGAACGGCCGCACCAGCAGGCGGCGTCCGTCGCGCAGCACGGCCTCCAGAGGATAACGGTTCGGCATTCTCTCCCTCCTATGAAGAACGCGATAGAAGTGGAGCCTAGCACGGGGGTGCTCGGCCCTGTCCCCATAGAGGGCCAACTTCGACGTTCCCCTCAGAGGCCCCCCGCCCAAGACCCTCATCACCCCGGGCCTCTTCTCCCGCCCCCTCGCCTCCCCCCTCACCGGGAGAAGAGGGAGAAAAGCAGAAGGGACAAAAGGGACAGCAAGGACAACAGGGACGAGGGAAAACTGCGAGACCGCCCCAACCGGGCCCCCTCTTCCGGCGAGGGAGTCGGGAGAGGGGCAGGGGTGAGGATCTTGGGAGGGAGGCGGCACGGACTTCTGCACCCGGGATCTTCGATCCCGGGTGCGTTCCGGCAATCCATGGCCTACGGCGAAGCCCGCCGCTGGCGGCGGAGCTGGAGGGCGAGCTGGGTCGCGAGATCGACGGTCATCCTCTCCTCGTCGCAGGCGCTGCGGAACATGAGGAGGGCGGCCATGGCTTCACGGTGGACGTCCCGGGACTCGAAGATGGGCGTCATCTCGGCGGCCAGCCGTTTCAGCTCGGCGATGCGCCCCTCGCGGGCATAGAGGATGGCGAGGTCCAGGGAGACGAGGGCGGCGTCGTAGCCCATGCTCCGCGCCAGGAAGTCCTGCTGGACGTCCCTGAACGCCGCCTCGGCTTCGCCGGTCCGGCCCAGCCCGAGGTCGATCTTGCCTTCCGTCCAGCGGAGGCGGATCTGGTTCAGCGGCTTCCCCTGAGCGGCGAGCTGGTCGCGAACCTCCGGCAGCAGAAGCTCGGCCTCTTCGTAACGTCCGGCCTCGGTCAGGCAGAGGACGAGGTTGTGGCGGGCATAGGCGGACAACTGGGGTTCCCGCTCCGCGTCCAGCTCCTCCCGCAGATCCTTGAGGATACGGATGGCTCCTTCGAGATCTTCACTGTCCTCCAGGATCTTGGCCTTCTTGAGGAGAGAGAAGCCGATACCGTACCGATCCTCGTTCTCACCATAGATGGCGAGCGCCTGGTCGATCAGAGCGAGGGCTTCCGGGAAACGACGCTGAGCCCGCCGTAAGGACGCCTTGAGCCGAAGGACCTCAGCGCGGATGAGCTCGTTGCCGGTCATGCTCAGAGCGAGAAGCCGCTCGGCCTCACGAAACGACATCTCGGCACTCCGCAGCTCCCCGAGAACCCGCTTGGCGTTGCCCAGATGCGCCTGGGCACGAGTCTGGAGATCGAGGACCCAATGCGGGTCGTAGGTGTCTTCGAGGTTCTGGGAGATCTTCACCGCCAGCTCGGTATAGTTGATCGCCTTGACTGCGTCGTCGAAGCCCAACTTCAGGCTTTCCTTGAGCAACAGTTGGCAGAGGCCCCAGGTCTGGAAGCTCTCGTCTTCTCCGACGAGGGCGAGCTGCGCTTCGAAGGAGAGATCTTTCAGGACGGCGAAGAGCTCCTTCGCATCCGGTCCTTCCATCACGGCCACTCTCTCGTCCCAGTGCCCGATCTCCTCCTGGAGACGCCGAACCTCCTCATATCGCCGGCGGCACACCCGGCATCGACTGAGGAAATGAGGTATCACCTGGGCCAACAATTCATCGTGGCCCAGGTCTCCTGCCAGCAACTTCGCCATGGTTTCGAGTGTCAGGTGAGTTTCCAAGCTTTCCTCCCTCCGATGGGATATGGGGACGCGGAACTATCTCAGATTGAGACCGCCCCTATCAAGATAAGTATCAGAAAGCCGGGAAATCGTGGCACAGCCGGAAAAAAAATCCGGGACTGGTCTCCCAGCCCCGCCCTCGAACCCCAGAAACTCTCAAGCTCTAACCGCCGGGAATACCGCTTGGGTCTATCGAGGCCCCCTCGTTGGTCCCAGTTCCGCCAGTCCCAGTACCACCACTTCCAGTCCCCGTCCCCGTTCCGTGCTGCCCATCGGGATCGATTGAGGCGCCCTCCTTCTCGAAGATGCGGGACAGCCCGTTCCAGAGAGACTTCAGAACGCCTCCCCGGTCCTGTACCCGGGAGGCTGCGGGCTTGGAGTCTCTCCGCAGAGGACTCCGGCTCCCCGCACCTTGGGCCACGGCGGGAGTCAGGAATGCCAGCACGATCAGCGTCGCCGTCATACTGCGCAACATGTTTTTCGATAACAAACCGTCCCTCCTTTTCCGTAACGGATCGCCCAGCAATAGGTGAATCTGCCGGGAATCGGATTCTCTATCTCACCAAGTATCGTTTCGGGGGAAAAGTGGGACACCTGCCGGAAAAGATCTTGGAGAATCGCGACGGGTTCGCCCCCTGTCACGTAGACTGAAGGTCTGAAAGTCTGCTGGAATCCGTACAGATGAGCTTTCACAACCTCCAGGTGGCGGGGCTGCTGCTGGCGGCCATGCTTGTGACGCAGGCCGTCTGCTGGCTGCTCGCGCGCGGGCTGGGGAAGCGCCTGGAGAGGGCGGCGGTGCTCGGGGGATGGATCGCGCCGTTCCTGGTGCTGGCTCCCTGGCTGGCCGGCCATGCCGTGCTGGCGCCCTGCGAGATGCTGCGGGAGGTGGTGCCCGGGGCGCCCTACCTCCTCGGCATCGAGCGCAAGCACGACCTGCTCAACGATGTCCTCTATCAGATCCTCCCCTGGGAGCTGGAGGTGCGGCATGCGTTCGCCCAGGGGCGGCTCCCTCTGTGGTCGGATACCCTGGGCGGCGGCAGCTCGCCGTGGGCGAACCCGCAGGCCGGGGCACTCTCGCCGCTCCAGATGGCCGTGCGCCCCCTGCCGCTCCAGCACCACCTGCTGGGCGCCCTGATCCTCAAGCTGCTGGTGGCCTTTCAGGGGACGTGGCTCCTCGCCCGCGTGGCCGGCCGCAGCCGGGCCTCGTCGCTGCTGGCGGCGGCCGGCTTCGCCCTCGGAGGGGGCCTCTTCTCCTGGGCCCTGTTCCCGGTGACCACGACGGTGGTGTGGGTCCCCTGGCTCGCGGCCGGCACGGTCTGCCTCTTCCGCTGCCCCAGCCGGCGGCGGATCGCCACCGTGGCGGCGATCACCGCCGCGCTCCTGCTCTCCGGGCATCCCGAGACGGCGGCGTTCGGCGGCGCCTTCGCGGGGGTGTGCGGCTTCGGCCTGCGACGGTGGGCAGCGGGGTTCGGGCGAGGGCTCGCGGCGGCGGCTCTGGCCGCGGCCCTGGGCTTCGGGCTCGCGGCCCCCCTCCTCGGTCCGTTCCTGGCGAGCATCCCCTTGTCGCAGCGCGCCCAGGACACGCTCGAGCAGGTGCGCCCGGCCGGCGGCACGGTGAGCCTGCTCCATCCGCTCACCTGGTTCCAGACGGGCTATGGCGGTTTCGTGGTGGCCCCGGCCAGCCCGCACGTCTTCGGCCTTCCCTATGAAGGGCCGTTCCGGGGGCCTTACAACTGGGCGGAGTCGGAGGCCGGCTACTCTGGGCTGGTGGCGTTCGCCGGGGCCTGGCTGGCCCTCCTCGCCGCTCGCGACCGGCGCGCCTGGCCCTTCCTGGGCTTCGCCATTGGCGGTCTCCTCCTGGTGGGGCGCCTCCTTCCCCTCGCCTATCTGCTGCACGCGGTGCCGTGGCTGCGGATTCCTGCCTACGCCCGCTTGCTGCCGGTGACCTCGCTGGCGCTCTCGGTGGCCGGAGCCTTCGGCACCGATCTCCTCTTCAGCCGCCGGCGGGACGGCGCGCGACGGGAGGCGATCCTCTGGATCACCCTGGCCCTGGCGGGAGGGCTGAGCCTGGCGGCGGCGGCCGATGGATGGACGATTTCCCTCTGGCTGGCGCTGGCGGCGGCGGCCGTGATGGCCCGGTGGCGGCCGCGCTGGGCCGCGGTGGCCCTCGCCGGGGTGATCCTCGTCGATCTGGTCCCCTGGTCTCGCCATTTCCTGCCGGTAGGTCCCCCGGCACTCTTCTATCCCCGCACCGAATTCGTGGACCTCCTCGCCCGAGAAGTGGGAGATCCGGCGACCGGCCGTGCCACCGGCGGCGACTATCTGCTCTACCCGAACCTCCTGCCGGTTTACGGGATCGCCGAGCTTCGGCCCCACGACCCTCTGGCCCCGGCCGACTACCTGCGGGTGCTGAACGCGGCGTTCGGGTACAACCCCTCGATGGACCGGTACTTCGCGCCGCTCGGCAACCTCGGTCATCCGCTCCTCGACGTCTTGGGCGTGCGCGCCGTGGTGGGGAGCCCCGCCGTCCCCCCCTCTTCCGATCTGCCGCGGATCGACGGGGACCGCTTCCTCCCCTTCACCCTGATGCGCAACCCCGAGGCCCTGCCGCGCTGGTTCTTCCCACGGGAGGTGGTCGCCATCGGCCGCCCGGAGGTGGAGCGCTGGATCGCGGGGATGACCACGGCCCGCCAGGTGGCCGTCTTCCGCGAGGAGGCGGGGGATTGGCGGCCGGCGGCCGGCTCCCCGGCGCCCCCCGATCCACGGGTGATCTCCGCCGTCCCCGGCCGGGTGGTCCTGGAGGTTCCCCGGGGAGGGGAGGCGCTCCTGGCCTCCTCCGTCCCCTTCTCGCGCGGCTGGTCGGCGCGGGCCGGCGGACGCCTGCTCCCCACCCTCCACGTTGACGGCGCCTTCCTCGGCGTACGCCTGCCGGCGGGGGCCACCCGTGTCACGCTACACTTCCTGCCACCCGGTTTCACCGCCGGCTGCGCGGCCTTCGGGCTCACCCTGCCCGTCGTCTTCTTACTTTTCTTCCCGCGGTTGTCGCGGTATCGGGGGAACGCCGCACTTCATTGATAGGATGCTATATATCTATGAATGCCGTGGATGATCCGGCCTGCCTGGGTGAGCTGGAGCTGTTCCAGGGGCTTGCCCCCTCGGATCTGGCAGAGCTCAATGGGATGCTGCGATGCTCCACGGTGCGGTCGGGCACCCATTTCATCACCGCCGAGCAACCGGGCGAGGTGGTCTACGTGCTGCTGGAGGGGACGGTGAAGATCTACGTCACCCGCGCCGACGGCCGGGAGGTGATCCTCGCCTTCCTGGGCCGCGGCGACACGGTGGGGGAGATGAGCCTGGTGGACAGCGCCGGCCGCTCGGCCAACGTGGTCACCACGGAGCGGTCGCGTCTGCTGTGGATGGACCGGGCGACCTTCCAGACCTGTGTGCGCACCCTCTCGCCGCTCTCCAACAACCTGGTGCGCCTCCTCTCCCACCGCCTGCGTTTCGCCAACGAGCAGATCCAGGCCCTCTGCACCCTGGACGTCCCTGGCCGGCTGGCGCGGCAGATCCTCGCCCTGGCGGACCGCTACGGCCGGCCGGAAGCAGGGGGCGAGGTGCGCATCCCCCTGCGGCTCACCCAGACGGACCTGGGGGAGATCGTGGGGGCCTCCCGCGAGCGGGTGAACCAGGTCATGGGCGAGCTCAAGCAGCGCGGCCTGATCTCGGTGGACCCTGGGCACCGGATTCACCTGCGCAACCGCCGGGAGCTGGCGCGGTACTGCGCGTAGGGGAAAAGGGCCAACAGGGACTTCAGGGACGACAGGGACGAAGAAGCTGTTGTCCCTGGAGTCCCTGTTGTCCCTGAAGTCCCTGGTTTCTTCTACCGCCCCAGCAGGGGCGCCAGGGCTTCCACGCCCCGCTCGACGACATCGGGTGGCGCCGCGGTGAAGCAGAGGCGGACGTGGGTGGGGTAGGGGCCGAAGCTCGATCCCGGGGAGAGGAAGAGGCCGCGGTCGACGCAGCGCTCAAGGAAGCCGGCGAGGCCCGTCTCGTCCAGGTGGGGGGCGGCGTCGAAGAAGAGGAAGGAGCTCCCCGCCGGGGGATCGAGCCCCAGGCGCGCCGCCGTCTTCTCGCCGGCCTGCCGGTAGAGCTCGCGGGCGCGGGCGATCCACTCGTCTCCTTTCGGCCCCAGGACGCGCAGGGCGGCGAGCTGCGCCGCCGTGGGCGTGCTGTAGAAGCTGTGCATGCCGACCTTGCGCAGCTCGGTGACGGCCGCGGCGGGGCCGATCACGTAGCCGCAGCGGTTGCCGGCCATGCCGTAGGCCTTGGAGAAGGAGTGGGCGGCGAAGGTGCGCTCGGGTGCCAGCGGCCGGGTGTAGGTGTGCTCCCCGTCGTAGACGTAGTCCTCGTAGACCTCGTCGGCGAGGATCCACAGGTCCTCGCGGCGGGCCCACTCGGCGAGCGCCTCGATCCAGGCGCGGGGGATCACCCGCCCAGTGGGATTGCTCGGCGTGTTGAGGTAGAGGGCGATGGTGCGCTCCGTCCGCCGCGCACGCACGGCCTCGACGGCGGTTTCCGGCGAGTCGGCCGCGCCGAAGAAGGAGACGTCCACCGGCACGCCATGGAACGACTGGACGATGCCGGTGATGAGCGGCCAGTGGGGGGCGAGGAGGAGGACCTCGTCGCCGGGGGCGACGATGGCTCCCGCCACCGCTCCCAGGCCTCCCGTGGCCCCGGTGGTGACCAGGACGTTCTCCCGCTCGGTGGGGACGCCGGTCTTCTCCCGCACCCGTTCGACGATGGCGTCGATCAGCGGGGCCATCCCCTGCGGGGCGGCGTAGCGGTGCATGCCGGGGTTCTCCGCCACCTTGAGGTCCTCCATGCGGCACCCTTCGGCGGGCTCCATCCAGGTGTCGCCCACGTGCAGGGGGTAGACCTCGCCGCGGTGGGTGGCGAGCCGGTGCGCCAGGTTCGAGTAGACGGCGCCCGCGATGTTGTGGACCGATGGGGAGAAATCGGGGTGGCGTGGCATGGCGGTCCGCAATCCTACCCCAGGTCCCCCGGTCTGGGAACGGGTGGTACCATCCCGCTCATGGCAGACGTGGCACCTGTTCTCACCGAAGTCCGCCGGCTCCCCGAGGAGCGGCGCCTGCGGCTCACCTGGAGCGACGGCCACGCCGCCGAGTACGACTACGACTACCTGCGGGGATGGTGCCCGTGTGCCGGCTGCCAGGGGCACTCCGGCTTCAAGATCCGTTACCAGCCGCCGGCGCGACCGGTGACCGCCGAGTCGATCAAGCCGGTGGGGAACTACGCCATCTCCATCGGTTTCTCCGACGGCCACGGCACCGGCATCTACCGCTTCGAGTTCCTGCGCGAGATCTGCCCCTGCGGCGGCCACGGCGAAACGCCGGACGAGCTGGAAGCCTGAGGCCCGTCACACCCGGCGCCGCCAGCGCGCGAGATCGGGCGGCGTGTTGAGGTTGAAGAAGAGCTCCGCCGGATCGCCGAAGGGGCGAAGGTCGGCCTCCTCCAGGAAGCGGATGGCGAGCCCGTCTTCCCCGGCCAGGCCGTGGAGGTCGAGGCGCCCCGCCGCCACCCGCGCCGCCAGGGCGGCCAGGGCGGCCGGTCCGTAGAGGGCGCAGAGGGGCTCCAGTCCTCCCGCCCAGCGGGGGACCGCCCAGTCCCATCCACTGGATAGGGCCAGTGCGGCGAGGAGACCTGGCGGCACCTGGGGAAGGTCGCAGGCCAACACCAGGAGAGGCCGGCCGGGGTAGGCCGCCGCGCCGCCCAGGATGCCGGCGGCGGGGCCTCGTCCCGCGCCGTCCGCCAGCGACGGCCGGCCGGGGACGAGGTTCCGGCCGCGGTCCGCCACCGCCACCCCGGCGCAGAGGGGAGCCAGCCGCGCCGCCGCCAGCGACGGCAGGGCCGCGCCGTCGAGCCGCGCCTTGTCTTCCCCCAGGCGGCGCGACTCACCGCCCGCGAGGACGAGGCCGGCCGGCGGCGTGCTACCATCGCGCGCTGAATTCAAAGGAGAACCTGGCATGAACTTTACTCTCGCCTGCCTCGCCTGTCTGCTCGCCATCGTGGGGTCCGCCTCCGGTGCGGAACCGCAGAAGGCCCCGGCGGCCCCCTCCGCCCATCCCCAGGTCCTGCTGGAGACCAGCAAGGGGAACATCGTTCTCGAGCTCTACCCCGACAAAGCCCCCAAGACGGTGGAGAACTTCCTCCAGTACGTCAAGTCGGGCTTCTACGACGGCACCATCTTCCATCGCGTCATCCCCAACTTTATGATCCAGGGGGGCGGCTTCACCGCCGACATGAAGCAGAAGGAAACCAAGCCCCCCGTCCAGAACGAGGCGGACAACCGTCTGCTCAACGAGCGGGGCACCATCGCCATGGCGCGCACGAACGATCCGAACAGCGCCACGGCCCAGTTCTTCATCAACCACGCCAATAACGGCAGCCTCAACTTCACGGGCAAGAGCGTGAGCGGCTGGGGCTACTGCGTGTTCGGCAAGGTGGTGGAGGGGATGGACGTGGTGGACGCCATCGCCCAGGTGCCGACCGGCAACAAGGGGATGTTCCAGAACGTCCCCACCCAGGTGGTCACCATCAAGAAGGCCACGGTCGTCCACGCCAAGAAGTAGGCGGCCGAGGGGCGCCCTGCGCCGGGGATACCGGAAGGCCGGGGACGCCCCTATTTCTTGGTGCTCTTCCGCATCTGCACCAGGCAGTTCCAAAGGACCTCGAGCTGCTCCTTGCCATGGGGGAGGGAGAGGTCCCGCCACACGTCGCGCTGGGCGGCGAGGAAGTCGTTCCAGATCACCGGCCGTTTCTTGTCGATGATGCGGCGCATGGCGGCCAGTAGGTCGGCGACCGTCCACATCGCCGGCCGCAGGCCTCCCAGCTCCCGCCAGCCGTAGCGGAGCTGCTCCACCCGCCGGCGCGACAGCTCCTGGTCCTTGTAACGCACCCGCAGACGCCCCACCTCGGAAAGCTGCTCGAAGGCGAGGTCGTCCGGCGGCGTGTGACTGGAGAGGGCCTGCCAGTGCTGGGGGACCAGCTCCTCCTTGCGTACCTGCATCACCAGGACGTCGAACTTGGCCACCGGCAGCCCGTCGAAGAGGGCGCCGAGGGTGGGCAGGTCCGCGCCGTAGATCCATTCGCCGATCTCTTCGGGGGACGGCAGGGGACGTGCGGCGACGGGGGGCGGCGGAGCGGGCTTGGCCGGCGCTTCGGGCTTGCTGACTTCGATCGGTTCGGTCATGGCAGCGTAGTCTATCCAGATTCCCCGCCCGCGGCGAGCCGGTTTTGGTCCGAGGACTCGAGTTAGAGGACACTTTCCCCTCTCCGCCGGGTCCGGCGGAGGCAGGGAGAGAAGCTCCTGGAGCCTGTGCCGCCGGCTCCGGCGCGGCCGTCAGGTGCGCAGCACGTTGCGGGCTTGCAGCCCCTTGGGACCCTGCACCATCTCGAAGTTCACCCTCTCACCCTGGTTCAGCGTCCTGAAGCCGTCGGCGACGATGGCGGTGTGGTGAACGAAGACGTCATCCCCTCCCGTCTCGGGCTGGATGAAACCGTATCCCTTGGCATTGTTGAACCACTTGACGGTCCCGTGATCAGCCATTGTCCTGCCGCTCCTTTCTAAGCGAAACACGGCGCCCCGTGGCCGGGGGCCGGAGAACGACGCAACCATTGCCAAAGGCAGTCCGCCTCGCGGGTCAGCGCTTCTCGCCACGTGGAGTGGTCCTACGCAAGTCCGAGAATTTGGCGGAATGGTGCCACCAGCGCGGGGAAAAATCAAGCGCTGCAGCGTAAAACGCTTAAAATCGCCGAGACTTGTTTCGGAAACCTAGAAAGGATGGTGCCCAAGGCCGGACTCGAACCGGCACGGGTTGCCCCACACGCCCCTCAAACGTGCGCGTCTACCAATTCCGCCACTTGGGCTCAAAGAACTTCTGTACCAACCCGTGGGCCGGGACCGCTATTCCCGGGTTACCGCGGGGTGCTGCTGGGAGCCGGAGCCGGCGCCGGCGCTACGGGCGCTGGAGCGGCAGGGGCCACCGGAACCGGGGCCGGCTTCGCCGGCGTGGTCTTGGCCGCCACGGGCTTCTTCTTGGCCGCTCCCGACATCACGGTGCTGACCGTGCCCTTGGCTAGGGCGATCGACACCGTGGTGACGATGAAGATCACGAACGAGGCCACGGTGAGCTTGTGGAGCAGCGTGGTGGCGCTGCGGGCACCGAAGGCGGTCTGCGTGCTGCCGCCGCCGAAGACCGAAAGATCCGCGCCCTTCCCCTGCTGCAGGAGGACGACGAGGATCAGGAAGACGCAAACGAGGACGTGAACCGCTTCCAACACGTAAATCACAGGGCGAAGCCTCCAGTGGGCACGATGGACGCCGGCAGGGGGTCAGCCGGAATGCCGAATGATAGCAAGGAATTTCTGTGGGTCAAGACTGGCGCCGCCCACCAGGAAGCCATCGACGTCCGGTTGGGCGAAGAGGCCGGCGGCGTTTTCCGGCGTCGCCGAGCCGCCGTAGAGGATCGGCAGGGCCGCGTTTTCGCTCCCCACCAGCTCGCCCAGCAGCAGGCGGAGGAAGGCGTGGACCTCCTGCGCCGTCTCGGGAGACGCCGTCTCCCCGGTGCCGATGGCCCACACCGGCTCGTAGGCCACGGCGAACCGCCCGGAGGCTGCCGCCAGGGGGGCGATCGCCGCCCGCACCTGCCGCTCCAGCACGCCGAAGGTGTGGCCGGCGAGGCGCTCCGCCCGGGTCTCGCCGACGCAGACCAGGGGCGAGAGGCCGTGGCGCACGGCCGCAGCGACCTTGCGGGCCACCAGGGCGTCGTCCTCGCCGTGGTCCTGCCGCCGCTCGCTGTGGCCGCAGAGCACCCAGGTGCAACCGGCGTCGGCGAGCTGCGGCCCCGAAACGTCGCCGGTGTGGGCGCCCTTGTCGTCGGGGTGGAGGTCCTGCCCGCCCACCAGGATGTCACTGCCTGCGAGCTCGGCGGCCACCGCTGGGATCAGGGGGAAGGAGGGGAAGATCGCCACCCGCGCCGCCCCGGGGCGCCGGCTGAGCTCCTCCTTCAGGGCGCGGCAGCAGGCCACGGCGTCCGCCCGCAGGTGGTTCATCTTCCAGTTGGCCGCCACCACGGGGCGCCGGGTCATGCCCGCTTCTCCAGCACGGCGACGCCGGGGAGGGTCTTGCCGGCCAGCAGCTCGAGGGAGGCGCCGCCGCCGGTGGAGACGTGGCCGATGCGGCCGGTCACCCCCGCCTGATGGGCGGCGGCCACGGTCTCGCCGCCGCCGATCACCGAAAACCCCGGGCAGCTCGCGAGCGCCTGCGCCACGGCGCGGGTGCCGGCGTCGAACGGCGGCTTCTCGAAGACCCCCAGCGGACCGTTCCAGAACAGGGTGCGGGCCTGGCCGATGGCCGCCGCGAAGGCCTGGCGCGTCTCGGGGCCCACGTCCACCGCCTTCAGCCCCGCCGGAATCCGGTCCGCGGGCACGGTCTCGATCCTTTGTGGGTTGGCGAGGTCGTCCGTCACCACCAGGTCGCGGGGGAGGAGGACCTCGATCCCCTTCCCTAGAGTCCGCTCCAGGATCTCCTTGGCCAGGCCGACCCGGTCGGGCTCGAAGAGCGAGGCGCCCAGCTCGTACCCCTGGGCGGCGAGGAAGGTGTTGGCCATGCCGCCGCCCAAAAGGAGGACGTCGAGCCGCGGCAGGAGGTTTTCCAGGGTGTCGATCTTCCCCTCGATTTTGGCGCCGCCGAGGAGGGCCGTGAACGGCCGCTCCGGCTCGCCGAGGAGGCGGGAGAGGGCAATGACCTCCCGCTCCAGGAGCCGGCCGGCGGCCTTGGCGCCCAGTCGCTCCGGCACCCCCACCACCGAGGCGTGGGCGCGGTGGGCGGCGCCGAAGGCATCGTCCACGTAGACCTCGGCCAGGGCGGCGAGCTGACCGGCGAAGACCGGCTCGTTCTTCTCCTCCCCCGCATGGAAGCGGAGGTTTTCGAGCAGCGCCACGTCGCCGGGCGCCATCTCCCGCACCACCTTCTCGACCTCCTCCCCCACGCAGTCCGTGGCGAAACGCACGCCCTGCCCCAGGATCTCCGCGAGCTTGGCCGCCACCGGCCGCAGGGAGTAGCGGGGATCGCGCTTCCCCTTGGGGCGCCCGAGGTGGGAGGCGAGGAGGAGGATGCCGCCCGCGGCGGCGAGCTCCCGGAGGGTGGGCACCGCCTCCTCCAGCCGGGTCGCGTCGCCGACCTCGCCGGTGTCCGACAAGGGGACGTTGAAGTCGACGCGCACGAACACCCGCTTGCCACGCAGGCTCGCCAGGCCGAGGTCGTCCAGGGTGAGGAGGTCTGCCATGATCGTTCCCTCTCGCTCTCTCTATACCTCTATCTAAAGGAAGGGGCCGCCAGCCGCCCGAGGAGGTCGGCGAGGCGGTGAGCATATCCCCACTCGTTGTCGTACCAGGCGACGACCCGCGCGAGCCGTCCCCCCGCCACCTGTACGAGGGGGAGGTCCACCACCGCCGAGCGCGGGTCGCCGAGGAAGTCCGAGGAGACCAGCTCCTCCTCCGTCACTCCCAGGAAGCCGGCCATCGCCCCCGCCGCCGCGGCGCGGAAGGCCTGGCGGACCTCCCCGGCCGTGGCCTCCCGGGCGAGATCGGCGGCCAGGTCCAGCATCGCCCCGCACGGCGTCGGCACCCGCACGGCGAACCCCTCGACGCGGCCGGCCAGCTCCGGCAGCAGGAGCCCGAGGGTGCGGGGGGAGGTCGTCCCCGTGGGGATGACGTTGAGCGCCGCCGCCCGCGCCCGCCGGGGGTCGGGATGCGGCAGGTCGAGGAGCCGCTGGTTCTCGGTATAGCTGTGGACGGTGCTCATCAGCGCCCTGCGGACGCCGAAGCGGTCGTGCAACACCTTGGCCATCAGGGCCAGGGCGTTGGTGGTGCAGGAGGAGTTGCTGATCACCGCCTGCCGGCCCGGGTCGAGATTGCCCTCGTTGACGCCGAGGGCGATCGTCGCGTCCGCGGGATCGGCCGGAGCGGCATTGGCGGTGAGGATGACCCAGCGTACCGTGCCGCCCAGGTGGGCCGCCGCCGCCGTCCGTCCCAGGAAGCGGCCGGTGGCCTCCACCACCACCTCGACCCCTTCCCGCGGCCAGTCGATCTCTCCGGGGTCGGGCTGCTGGAAGACGGGGATCGTGCGGCCGGCGATCACGAGCCCGCCTTCTACGGCCCCCACCTCTGCCGAGAAGGGGCCGTGGACGGTGTCGCGAGCCACCAGGCGGGCGAGCTGGGCCGCCGGCACGACGTCGTTGACGGCCGCCAGATGGAGGCCGTCCCGGCCGTGGGCGATGCGCAGCAGGGCGCGGCCTACACGGCCGAGGCCGTTGATGGCGAAGCGGATGGGCATGGGTTCCAGTCTCTCTTCACGCGGCTCTTCGGCGGCCCGCCGCCGGGCTTCAGGGCGCCTAGTTTACCAGCGGTGTCACGCCTGGCGGTTTTGGCGCACTTGTACAGTGGTACCCTCTCGTCTTCCGCCGCGCCGTTCAGGCGGATACTATGTGGGCCGTGAGCTCGCAGCTTCAAACGCGGATAGAGATTGAATCGATAAGGAAGTGAGGAGGATTCACCCATGGCGGAAATGGGAAAGTACTGCAAGGCGTACCTGGCGAAGCAGTTCCGGGAGTATCCGGGCTGGACCGAGAACGCCGCCAACGTGCGCAAGGAGAAGAAGGAGGTCGACGGCAAAGAGGTCGAAGTGGAGCGCACGCTCAACGACGACTCCATCCTCTACCTCCAGGAGAACTATATCGTCACGGACGGGATCTTCAAGGATCAGAACATCATTTTCGACAACGTCACGGACGAGTGGAAGGAGTACTGTCACGGGACGTTGGCCTTCGAGATTCCGGTCTACGAGCCCATCGAGATCAAGCACGCCGAGCCCACCGAGCCCGCCGAAGCCACCACGGCGAGCAACGGCTAGCCCTCTCGCGGTTCTCCGGACGGTTCTCGAGACCCTGCCGCCGGGCAGGGTTTCGTCTTTTTGGGGGAGCCGCGCGCTACACTGACCCATGCACCACCCCCTGGTCCTTGGCATCGAGACCTCCTGCGACGACACGGCCTGCGCCCTGGTGGACGGTGCCGGCCGGGTGCTGGCGTCCGTGGTTTCGAGCCAGCTCGCCGCCCACCGTCCCTATGGGGGCGTGGTGCCCGAGATCGCCTCGCGGGAGCACCTCGCCAACTGGCCGGCGGTGAGCCGCGAGGCCCTGGAGCGGGCGGAGGTCTCTCTGAGCGAGGTGGAGGTGGTGGCCGCCACCCGCGGCCCCGGCCTGGTGGGTGCCCTGCTGGTGGGGCTCTCCCTCGGCAAGGCCATCGCCTTCGCGAAGAGGCGGCCGTTTTTCGCCGTGCATCACCTGGAGGGGCACCTCTTCTCCCCCTTCCTCCGCGCTCCGGGCGACCCGACCGTGCCCGAGCCGCCACCGGCCCGCTTCGTGGGGCTGGTGGTCTCGGGCGGCCACACCTCGCTCTTCGCGGTGGCGGACGGGGAGGTCTCCACCCTGGGGGAGACGCGGGACGACGCCATGGGCGAGGTCTTCGACAAAGTGGGGAAGCGCCTCGGCCTCCCCTATCCCCAGGGGCCGAAGGTGGACGAGCTGGCGGAGCTCGGGAGACCCGGAGCCCGGCCGCTCCCCGTCTCCCGCTTTCCAGGGCTCGACTTCTCCTACTCGGGTCTCAAGAGCCAGGCCCTGCTGGAGATCGAGCGCCTGGAGCGGACGCTCGGCCCGATCGACCTCGGGGAGCTCGACGAGTCGCCCCAAGAGATCCTCGACCTCCTCGCCGGCTTCCGGGCCTCGGCCGTGGGGCAGGTCCTCGACCGGCTCGACCGCCTCCACCAGCGCGAGCCGGTCGGCATCCTCGCCGTCTCCGGCGGCGTGGCCGCCAACCGCCTGCTGCGCCGTGAGCTCCCCGCCTGGGCGGAGCGTCACGGCGTGGACCTCCGCCTCGTCCCCCTCGTCTACTCCGGCGACAACGCCGCCATGATCGCCCACGCCGCCCTCCTGCGTCACCGCCAGGGTGCCGCGGACGACCTGTTCGCGGCGGAAGCGGAGAGCCGGATCGCGATCTGAAGCCGTTTCCCCTGAGGGGAACGCCGAATCCACGGCGTTATGCTCCTGGGACCGATGTTCGTTCGGCCAAAGAGCAAAGAGAGCGAAGAATCCGCTTTCGCTCCTCAGCTACCCGTAGTATGATCTCCCTCCTGAGGAGATTTCCGAATGATCGACGAGACAGACGCCAAGATCCTGACGATCCTTCAGCAGAACGCGCGAACCTCCAACGCGGAGATCGCGCGGCAGGTGGAGATGGCGCCGTCGGCCGTGCTGGAGCGCATCCGCCGGCTGGAGTCGCGGGGAGTGATCCAGGGGTACGAGGTGCGGATCAGCCCCGAGGCGCTGGGGCTCGGCCTCCTGGCCTTCATCTTCGTGCGGTCGAGCGACATGACGGCGGAGATGAGGACGTCGGAGGTGCTGGCCGCCATCCCCGAAGTGCAGGAAGTGCATCACATCGCGGGCGAGGACTGCTTCGTGCTCAAGGTGCGGGTGCCGGACGCCAAGAGCCTGGGCCGGCTGCTGCGGGAACGCATCAGCATCATCCCCACCGTGCATTCCACCCGTACGACTGTGGTGCTCGAAACGCTCCATGAGAGCAGCCGGCTTCCCCTGGGTCGGCCAGGGGCGGAGGAGCCGGATCTGGTGTCGGAGGAGGTGTTCCATGGTTGACAAAATCACGGGGGCGCGACGCGCCTCCCTTCAGGTGGCGGTGGCCATGGGCGCCGTCTACCTTATTTGGGGATCGACCTACCTGGCGATCCGCTTCGCGATCGACACCATCCCGCCGTTCCTGATGGCGGGGTGCCGCTACCTGACGGCCGGGGCGATCCTCTACACCTGGTCCCGTCTGCGCGGCGCGCCGCGACCGGCGTGGATCCACTGGCGCTCGGCGGTGATCCTCGGCGCCTTCCTCCTGCTGGCCGGCAACGGCGGCGTGGTATGGGCAGAGCAGCACGTGGACTCTGGGCTCGCGGCGCTCCTCATCTCGACCGAGCCGCTGTGGATCGTGCTCCTCGTCTGGCAGCGCACGGGGCGCAAGCGTCCGGACTGGCGGGTGCTGGCCGGGCTCGTCCTCGGCTTCATCGGGCTGGTCCTGCTGGTGCGCCCCGGCTCGGGGAGCGTCAACGCCCTGGGCGCCGCGGCCCTGGTGCTGGCTTCCCTGTGTTGGGCCTGGGGCTCGCTCTACGGCCAGCGGGCACCGGTCCCCGCGTCGCCGCTCACCACCACCGGCATGCAGATGCTGTGCGGCGGCGGCCTGCTCCTCCTCGCCTCGGCCGTGACGGGCGAGCCGGCGCGCTTCACCCTCGCGGCGGTGACTGCGAAGTCGCTCCTGTCGCTCGGCTACCTGATCGTCTTCGGCGCCATCGTGGCCTTCACCGCCTACGTCTGGCTGCTGCGGGTGGCCTCGCCGGTGCTGGTTTCCACCTACGCCTACGTCAACCCGGTGGTGGCCGTGCTCTTGGGCTGGCTCTTCGCCGGCGAGCCGCTGACCGGCAAGACCCTTGCCGCGGCGGCGGTAATCCTCACCGGCGTGGCGTTGATCAGCATCGCCCATGCGAAGCGGCCCGCGCCGGAAAAAGAGCCCGCGGATCGCGCCAAGCCCCTGCCGGAGCCGGCCGTGCCCGTGGCCCTGGAGGCCGAGGTCTGCGCGACGCAATGAGAGCTGGACAAGGAGGACAATTGTCTATACACTAGCCGTGTTGCGATACCAATGGGATCCTGCCAAGGCGGCAGCGAATCTCGAGGGACACAGAGTGAGCTTTTCCGAGGCATCCACGGTTTTTTCCGACGACTTCGCCCTCACGCGCGAAGACCCGCAAGCCTCCGGCGAGCAGCGCCTCGTGACCCTCGGGCTCAGCGACACGGGAAACCTCCTGGTGGTCGTCTTCACATATCGCAAGCCGGACATCCTTCGGGTCATCTCGGCCTGGAAGGCCAACAGCCGGCAGAGGTTGGAGTATGAAAGAAATCACCGCTGAACCCTATCGGGACGTCGACTTCTCCCAGGCAAAGCGAGGGCCTGTGGCCAAGCCCGAGCCGGGCAAGACCAAGATCTCCATCCGCCTGGACAACTCGGTCATCGACTCCTTCCGTGCGCTCGCCGACCAGGCTGGAGGGGGTAGCTACCAGACCTTGATCAACGACGCGCTGGTCGCCTACCTCCACCAGCGGACGGTGCTCGAAGCCGTGCGGCAGGTGGTGCGCGAAGAGCTGAGGGAGCCGAAGGCACGGCCGCGCACCAAGGCTGCCGCGTAACGTGGCGCCCTTGCGCTGACAAGCTCCGATCCCCGGACTCGGGGAAGGCGAACTGCGGAATCGGGAAGGGCAGCCGTGGCTTGGAGCTCCCTATCTGTGAGACTTAGCTCGCGGCGCCGGAGGCTGGGAAGCCCCTCCCGCCTCCCACCCTCGCGAATTGTGCTGCAAAGTTGGCGAATTTCGGCTTGGGCTCGCGAACTTTGCTGCAAAACTCGCGAGCCGCGGTCCAAAGTTCGCGAACCGCGAGCCGGGGTTCGTGTCCTCCGGTCCGCGCTTCACGGATTCTCGTGAAAATCCGCGAACTTTGCTGCAAAGTTCGCGAGATTTGCGGCTCGGCAAGCGAATTTTGCAACAAAGTTCGCGAGTTTTGCAGCAGAAAATGGGACCCGGGAGCCGCGGCAAGGGATCTCGCTGCTAAAGATGGCGAACCCGGAACGAAAGCTCGCGGGCGTGGATGCCGGGCTCGCCGTCGCGATTCCGCGGGGTGTCTCCTCTCTGCCCAGGCTGGCTGTTTGTCCCTGGAGTCCCTGCTGTCCCTTTCTCCGGCTTTCTGCCTTACCCGTCCCCCTTCTTCACCTCGATCGGTTTCTCCTCCGGCAGCAGCCGGAGCTTGGCGTCGTCCACCTGCTTGCGGAAGGCGGCTACGTCGGTGGCGTAGAGCTTGTTGAAGTCGGCGAGGAGGGCGGCTACGGCTGTCTCGGCTTGGCGGAAATACTCCTGATGGGTGGGGCTCGGCGGCGCCCAGGAGGAGAGGATGTAGCCGAAGGGGTAGCCAACCCGGCTCAGCACGTCGGTATCCGGCTGGATGCCGGCGATGTCGTAGGGGGTCCAGATCCGCCTTTCGAGCTTGGTCAGCGCGTCCTTGAGCTTGCCGCCCGCCTCGGCCAGGGGGTCCGGTTTGGCGTCGGCGGGTGCTCCTTCCTTCTTCGGCATCTTGGCGAGGAGGGCGTCCACGTCGGAGCGGGTCTTGCGGAGGCGCTCGACGGCGTCGGCCAGGGCGTCGTTCAGGACGCCCAGGCGGGCGAGGGCATCCTCCCGCTGGCGCCAGTCGGCCTCGGTGTTGTGGCTGCGGGGATCGGCCATCACGCGGACGGTGCCTTTCGCCTCGTGGTCGCCGTACTTCACCGTCACCGTGTAGGTGCCGGGTGCCACCTCGGGTCCGGCAGGGTGCGGGTCCGGCGGGTTCTCCTGGGGGAACAGCTTGAAGGAGTCGCGCTGCAGGCCCCAGGCCACGCGGTTGAGCCCGCGGTAGACGGGTGCGGTGAAGGTGCGGACCGTCTTGCCGGCGGCGTCCGCGATGCGGATCTCGGCCTCGGGCGGCTTCTCTTCGCCGGGTTTGGGCTTCGCCTCGGCCTCGGGCTTCTTCTCCTCGCCGGGCTTGGCCGTGGCCGTCCCTGCCTGGGGCTCCTTGGCTTTGAGCTCGCGGGCGGATTTCGGCGGCGGGGTCGTCTCCTGCTCCTTACGCTGGGCGGCCCGTTCATCGATCTTGCGCTGGCGCTCTTTGTCCGAGTCGGGAAGGGGGAGGCCGGGCGCGTTCAAGGAGAAGGTGATGAGAGCACCGTAGTCCCGGCTCTTCCCCCGGAATTCGCCGGAGCCGAGCCCGAAGCCGCCGGCTTCGGGAGCATCCCAGTGCTGCTGGACATCGCCCAGGTCATAGAGGTGGAGCGGCTCGGCCATCGTCTTCTCGGAGAGGGTGCGCAGCGGCCGGAGGTCGTCCAGCACGTAGAGGGCGCGGCCGTGGGTGCCGATCACCAGGTCGTGATCCCGCGGGTGGATGACGAGGTCCATCACCGAGGCGGTGGGCACCCCGTGCTTCCACGGCAGCCAGCGCCCGCCGCCGTCGAGTGAGACCCAGAGACCGAATTCGGTGCCGAGGAAGAGGAGGTCGCGGTCCACCGGGTCCTGCTCCAGGGCCAGGGCGTAACCCTTGAGGTCTTTGGTCGCCAGGCTCTTCCAGGTCTTCCCCCAGTCGTTCGTCTGGTAGACGTAGGGGGTGAAGTCCTCGCGCCTATGGTTGTCGAAGACCACGAAGGCCCCGGCGGGGTCGAACTTCGACGGGGTGATCTTGGGGATCCAGGAGTTGGCGGGCACGCCGGGGACGTTCTTCTCCAGGCTCGTCCAGGTCTTGCCGCCGTCGCGGGTGAGGTGGAGGCGGCCGTCGTCGGTCCCCACCCAGATCACGCCCTTCTCTTTCGGGCTCGGGGCGATCGAGATGATGGTGGTGAAGTTCTCGGCGTTGGAGACGTCCGGCGTCAGGCCGCCGCTCTGGCTCTGCTTCTGCCACTCCGGGTTGTTGGAGGTCAAATCCGGGCTGATGGCGGTCCAGCTCTCGCCGCGGTCGGTGGACTTGTAGAGGAACTGGCTGCCGATGTAGAGGATGCCGGCGTCGAAGGGATCGGTGGCGAGGCCGGTGTTCCAGTTGAAGCGGTTCCTGCCGCCCACGGGCGGAGCGGGTTTGGCGGCGCGCAACTCGCCAGTGCGCAGGTCGTAGCGGCCGAGCTCGCCGCCCTGCGAGAGGGAGTAGACGTAGCTCGGATCGAACGGATCGGGCAGAGTCTGGAAGCCGTCGCCGCCCCCCACCACCGTCCACTCGTGAGTCCGGATCCCCCCACCCCTCCAGACCGAGTTCGGGCCGCGCCAGGAACCGTTGTCCTGCAGGCCGCCGTAGACGTTGTAGGGCGTCTGCATGTCCACGGCCACGTGGTAGAACTGGGCGAGGGGGAGGGTGGAGACGAAGGCGGCCGTCCGCCCCCGGTCGCGGCTGACGGCGACGCCGCCGTCGTTGCCCAGGTAGATCAGGTTGGGGTTGCGCGGGGCGATCCACATCGCATGGTAGTCGCCATGGATGAGGAAGCCCGGGATCAGGTCGCCGAAGCTCTTGCCGCCGTCGTTCGACACCCGCACGTTGAAGTCCAGGCTGTAGATGCGGTCGGAGAGCTCCGGGTCCACCCGCAGGTGGGAGAAGTAGAAGGGGCGCGGGTTGGCGTCGTAGCGCTGGTTGACGATCTTCCAGGTGCGCCCGCCGTCGTCCGAGCGCACCACGGCGCTCTTCTCGGCCTCGACGGTGGCATAGACCACCTCGGGATGGGAGGGGGAGACGGCGACGCCGATGCGCCCGAGGTCCCCCTTGGGCAGGCCGTCCTCCTGGGTGATGGGCTTCCAGGTCTTGCCGCCGTCCCAGGTCACGTAGAGGCCGGAGCCGGGGCCGCCGGACTTGAAGAACCAGGGCCAGCGCCGGAATTGCCACATGCCGGCGAAGAGCTTGTTGGGGTTCGACGGGTCGATCGCCAGGTCCGAGGCGCCGGTGCGCTCGTCGACGTAGAGCACCTTGCTCCAGGTCTTGCCGCCATCCTCGGTCTTGAACACGCCGCGGTCCGGGTTCTCGCCCCACTCCTGCCCCAGGGCGGCGGCCCAGGCCACGTCCGGGTTGGAGGGATGGAGGACGATGGTGTCGATGCGCTCCGTCTTCTCCAATCCCAGGTGGCTCCAGGTCTTGCCGCCGTCGAGCGAACGGTAGACGCCGTTGCCGATCGAGGCGCTGTTGCGCGGGTTCCCTTCGCCCGTGCCCACCCAGACGACGTCCGGATTGGGCTGGAAGACGGCGATGGCGCCGATCGACGCCACCGGCTGGTCGTCGAAGACCGGGGTGAAGGTGAGGCCGCCGTTGGTCGACTTCCAGACGCCGCCCGAGGCCGCGCCCACGTAGACCACGTCAGGATTCGCGCCGACGCCGGCGATGGCAGCCACCCGGCCGCTCATCCCCGCCGGACCGATGGAGCGCGCCCGCATCCCGGCCAGCAGGTCGGGATCGATGGCGGCATGGACGGTCGCCGGCAGTGTCAGGAGGAGAAGGAAGAGAATCTGAAGGGAAATGGATTTCCGCAGCATGCAAACCTCCAGCGATCGAGGATAGGTCGAGCCCAGAGCAAAGCTCCGCCCGGGCAGGGCGCGTGGCTGGAAGGTAAGTACGAGGGAAGCCGGGGAAGGTTTGTGCTACCGCCCCGCCGGTACGATGCCCGCGGGTGCGGCGGCCGGAGCCGGCGACGGGTCCGCCGGCGGCGGGTCGGGGAGGGCGATTCCCAGCAGGCCGAAGATCCTCTGCACGTACTGCTGGGTCTCGTGGTAAGGCGGGATGCCGCCGAAGCGGTCCACCGCGCCTTCTCCGGCGTTGTAGGCGGCGAGGATCTTTTGGGCGTCGCCGCTGAAGCGGTCGGTCAGCCACCGCAGGTACTTGATCCCCGCCTCCAGATTTTTCGACGGGTTGAACAGGTCCCGCTTGCGGTTCACCCCGAAGCGGCGGGCGGTCTCCGGCAGGAGCTGCATCAAGCCGCGGGCTCCCTTGCGGGAGACGGCCCGCGGGTTGAAGTCGGATTCGACGTGGATCAGGGCAGCGACGAGCTGAGGATTGATCGAGTGGCGGATGGCGATGTCATAGATGATTTGGCCGTAGGGCGACTGCGGAGCCCCGAGGGCCGCGTTGACCTCGATCAGCATGTCCGTGGCCTTCCGCAACTGCTCCAGCTTCTGCTGGGCTGAAGGGGCCTCGGGGAGGGCGATCGCGGCGGGAGCGGGAGGCGCGGGCGGCTGAGGGGCGGCGGGCGCGGTCTGCGGCTTCGGCGCCTCGGCGGCCGGCGGGAGAGCAATGGCCGCAGGCTTCGGCGGCTCCGGAGCGGCGGGCCTGGGCTCCTCGGCCACGGCGGGCAGCGGCGTTGCCTTGGCATTTGCAATGGCCGCGGCCGGAGAGGGGAGGGGAGCGTGATCCGCGGCGGCCTGGAGCGGTGGCCGGACGGCGGCTTCCGGCGCGGGAACGGGAATGGGGCCGGCCGCGGCCAGATGGGTCAGGGCGAAGGCGAAGGCCCCGCAGCAGAGCGGGCTGGAGCTCCGCGAGAGGCGCCGGAGGGCCGCAACGATGAGGACGAGGACGGTGGGTCGATCAAGCTTCCTCTGCACACGTGCCTCCCGTCTTAGGGGTGCTCAATAACTTGGGACGAGCAGGCGACGCTGCTCCTGGCCTTGGGTGCTGCCGGCTTTGGGCGAGGGCATTGATATACGGCGCCCCATCGCCCTGTCAACCTTTCGCCTGAATTCCGACCCCGGACTGTCACCTTCGCGTAGCATTGCCGCAGTCTGTCGTGCTACGTTGGGCAGGGACACGGAAGCCCTGGGAATGGGGTAGGGCGATCGAGGTGAGGCGATGAGCGACAAGAGGTTACGCAGGTCCAGCTACCCGCGCCCGCGGCGGCGTTCCCGGGGGCTCCTCTGGACCTTGCTGAGCGTGCTGACTCTGGGGGTGGTCGCGGCCTTTCTCGGCGCCGGGCGCTGGCGCGAGATCTTCGAGGATTTCGCACCTCCCCCCGAGCCCGCGCGTTCCGGCGGGCCGGCGCCCGTCCCCGAGGACGCCGTTCCCGAGGTGGAAGGCGAGTCGCTCTGGCTCGGCGGCCCGGCGGGCAACCTCTACGTGCGCGACGGCGGCGCCGAGGAGCACCCGGAGACGCTCCCCATCCTCTTCCTTCACAGCCTGGGCGGCAACGGCGGCCAGTGGTCCCTGCAGCTCGACCACGTGCGCCGGCACCGGCGGGGCGTGGCCCTCGACTTCCGCGGCCATGGCGAGTCGGACCCGGCGGAGAACGGCGACTACTCCATCGCAGGACTTGCGGGCGACGTGGCGGCGGTGGCGGACCAGCTCGGCCTGCGCCGTTTCGTCCTCGCGGGGCACAGCCTGGGGTCGGCGGTGGCGATCGAGTATGCCGGCCGCCATCCCGAGAGGGTGGCCGGCCTCCTCCTGGTGGACCCCAACGGCGACATGAGCCGGCTGCCGCAGGAGGAGTCGCGGTCCTTCCTCGCCACCCTGCAGGCCGATCCCCTGGGGGAGTTGGAGTCCTACTTCCGCCAGCTCGTGGTGGGCGGCGATCCCGACGCCGCCGCCTGGGTGCTGGAGGATCTGCGCCTCACCCACGAGGACGCCGTGGCCAAGGCCGCCGAGGGGGCGTTGCGCTACGAGCCCCTGCCGGCCCTGGCGCGCTACCCGGGACCGAAGCTCTCCGTCATCAGCGACATGAACCGCCTCCCCTACAGCCTCCACAACCTCCTGCCGGACCTCCCCGTCAGCCTGATGACCGGCACCGGCCACTGGGTGATGATGGATCGTCCCGAGGTGTTCAATCACCTGCTGGATGAATTCGTGGTGCGGGTGGAAGCTACGGCTGCTTAAAGTGGCCTGTTGTCTTCCCGTTCGCGGATGGCCTTGAGGGATTCCCGGCCTTTGCTCTCGGCGTGGGCTTCCAGGATGGAGAGGCGGCGATGGACTCCCTTGAGCTCGAGCGCCGTCTCGCCCCGAAAAGCGTCCAGTCTCTCGCTGACGCCGGCTACTCCGTCGGCGACCTGGCGCACGTCGTCCCGCAGACCCTCGAGCGCTACCTGATTGAGGTGGACCTTGTCTTCCAAGGAGGCGAACTTCTGGGTGGTCTCTTGGCGGAAGGACGCGAGTTGCTGGGTGAGGGACGCGAATTGTTCGGTGAACTCCTCGCGAAGGGACTTGACCTGCTGGGAGGTCTCCTTGCGAAGGGATCCGATCTGCTGGGTGTTCTCCTCGCGAAGGGCCTCAACCTGCTGCGACGCCTCGCGGAAGCGGTCTTCGAGAAAGGTGAGCAGTTCCTGGTCCATGCCACTCGTCCTATGGGAAGGTGTCTTTGAGAGACGACACGCTATCAGGGGGAGGCGCTCGGGTCAAGCTGGTCCTCAATGGCTCCAACGGCCAGTTCTCCCCGATCAGGAGTACCCTGTAAGAAATTTCTAGGAGGAGCGTCTCTATGGGTGAAGGAGAAAGGAGGGCAGGAGGCGTGCAAGCTGCAGTCTATGAACAACCGCTCACGAGCCCCCCGGGCGCCCTGGAAGCGCTGTTCCGGGAGCATCACGGGGCGGTTTACCGCGCCGCGTACCGGATCACCGGTAACGCCATGGACGCGGAGGACGTTCTGCAAACCGTTTTCGCCCGTCTTCTGCGGCGAGAGGAGCAGCCGGACCTCTCGGAGAGCGCAGGGAGCTACCTGCATCGGGCCGCGGTCAACGCCGCGCTCGACCTGATGCGGCGGCGCAAGCGGAGCCGCAAGGTCGATCTGGACGAGGTCGGGGAGTCGCTCATCGACACCGCCGATCCCGGTCCGGAGCGCTTGCGGGGGAGCCGGGAGCTCAAGACCCGGCTGCGGGAGGCGATGTCACACCTCTCTCCCCGCCAGGCCGAGATCTTCACTCTGCGCTACCTCGAAGGGCTGGGAAACCTGGAGATCGCCCGCATGCTCGGAGCCTCCCAGACCTCCATCGCCGTTTTATTGCATCGCGCGCGGCACCGGCTTCAGAAAGAGCTGGGGTCGCTTGAAGGAGACCTGTCATGAGCCTGTTTTCGAAGAATGACGACCTGCTGGACGACGCCGTCGCCCAAGTGGTGAACGACCCGGTCGATCCGCACGAGGTCGAGGCCGCCGCCTCCCGCGTCTGGGCGCGGCTGTCACAGGAAGCGGCGCAGGGAGCTCCTGCCGCCGCCCTGGCCGAAGCCTCGGAGCCCTCCTCCTCTCCGTCCTCCGTCCCCCACAGCCTCCATGGCTGTGAGGACTACCAGTCCCAGATTCCCGCCTACCTGCGGGGCGAGCTCTCCCCGGCGCGCGCGCTGCTCGTCGAGGACCACACCCGCAGTTGCGTGCCCTGCCGGCGGGCGCTGCGGGAAGCCCGGGAAGGGCGCAAGGTCGAAGCAGTCCGGCCCGCTGCGGCGCGTCCCGCGGACCGCCGGGTGTGGCAGGCGCTCGCCGCCGTCCTCCTCTTGGCCTTGGGGTTCGGCATCGTGACGCTGATCCAGGACCGCCTGGCGGGCGGTGCCCAGATGGCGCGCGTCGAGGTGGTGGACGGCACCCTCTACCGCGTGGCCGGCGACGTGAGCCAGCCCATCGCCGCCGGCGCCAACATCGCCAGGGGTGAGGAGGTGCGCACCGCCAAGGGGTCCACTGCCATGCTGCGGATGGCCGACGGCTCGCGCATCGAGATGAGCGAGCGGGCCGGTCTGTCGCTCGACGCCGCCCGTAAGGGGAACACCATCCAGCTCGAGCGCGGCCGCATCATCGTCCAGGCCGCCAAGCAGCGCCCCCGGCACCTCTACGTCGCCACCCGCGACGCCCTGGTGTCGGTCACCGGCACGATCTTCGCGGTCAACAGCGGCACCAAGGGCTCCCGCGTGTCGGTGGTCGAGGGCGAGGTGCACGTGGCGCAGGGAGCCAAGGACACCGTCCTCCATCCCGGCGGCCAGGTGGCGACCCATGCCAGCGTGCAGGCCGTGCCCGTCAAGGACGAGATCGCCTGGAGCCGCAACGCCAAGCAGTACCAGGACCTCCTGGCCGAGCTGACGGCCCTGGGCAAGGACATCGACGCCCGCGTCGAGCGGCCGGGCCTGCGCTATTCGACGCGCCTGCTCGACCTCGCTCCCGAGGGGACCACCATCTACATCGCGCTGCCCAACCTCTCGAAGAGCCTCACCCAGACGCAACAGATCCTCGACCAGAAGATCGCCGAGAGCCCGTCGCTTGCCGGCTGGTGGGCCGAGACCCTCGGCTCGACCGGGAGCGAAGCGAAGTTCCACGACATGATCCAGCGCCTCGGCGACCTCGGGCAGTCCCTGGGCGACGAGGTGGTGATCGCCATGAACGCCGGCGACGGCGCCCACGGCGAGCCGGTGCTGCTGGCCGAGGTAACCAACGAGGCGTCGTTCCGCGCTTCGCTGGCGGCCGAGGTCGCCCGCTTGAACGGCAGCGAGGGCAAGACCGCGCTCCAGATCATCGACGATCCGGCCACCGCTCCGGCTTCCGGCCAGGCGATGCTCCTGTGGATCCACAACGGCCTGTTCGTGGCCTCGCCGAGCGGTGCCCAGATCGCGAAGATCGCCGCCGGCGGCAGCAATCCGTTCACCACCTCGACCTTCCATCAGCGTATCGCCGAGGACTACCAGGATGGCGCCGGCTGGCTGTTCGCGGCCGACCTCGGCACCCTGGTGGCGAAGGGCGAGGCCCAGAAGTCCGGCGAGGCGCGCCAGCGGGCCGAGCAGCTCGGCATCCTGGACCTCGACCACTTCATCGTCGATCGCCGCGAGGTCGACGGCCGGGCCGAGACCCGCGCCGCCTTGACCTTCAGCCAGCCGCGCCGCGGTGTGGCAGCCTGGCTGGCGGCGCCGGCCCCCATGGGGAGCCTCTCCTTCTTCTCGCCGGACGCAAACCTGGCGGCCGCTTTTGCCGTAAAGAGCCCGGTGAGCATCCTCGACGAGCTGCTGAGCGTCAACCCCGAGCTGGCGCAGCACCTGGCGGAAGCCCAGGCCAAGCACGGCTTCGACGTGCGCAACGACCTGGTGGCGCCGCTGGGTGCCGAGCTGGCGATGGGGCTCGACGGCCCCGTCCTCCCCTCGCCTTCCTGGAAGCTGGTGGCCGAGGTCTACGACCCGGCGCGCCTCCAGCAGACCATCGAGAAGGCGGTGGCCGACGTGAACACCGAGCTGCACGCCCATGGCAAGACCGGGATCACCATCAGCCACACCACCTCCGGCAGCCGGACGTTCTACGCCCTCCAGTCGGCCGATCCGAAGCTCGAGGTCCACTACCTGTTCGAGGACGGTTACCTGGTAGCCGGCCCCAGCCAGGCGCTCCTCGAGCGGACGCTCCAGCAGCGGGAGTCCGGCGTGACGCTCGCGACGACGCCCAAGTTCCGCGACCTCCTGGGGCCGGACGGCCAAGTCAACGTCTCCGCTCTGGTCTACCAGAACCTGGGGCCGCTCGCCCAGGCCGCCAACAAGGTGCTGCCGGAAGGCGATGCCAAACACCACACCGACGGGCCGGCCAAGCTCGGCAAGCTCCTCGCCGCGCAGGGTCCCACCCTCTACTACGCCTACGCGGAGACGGACCGCATCGTCTTCGCCGGCAGCAACCAGAACCCCCTGGGTCTGAACCTCGGCACGCTGGCCGGCATGGGCAGCATCGTCGGGATGATGAACCAGGCGCACTCTCAAGCTGAGGAGGCCCGGTAAGGGCTTCGAGCCTCTTGAAGCCCTGGAGGGAAACGACCGTGACGACCGTGGCAAACCCGTCGCAACCCGTCATCGAGCTCCAGGGCCTGGAGGTCAAGTTCGGGGGGCGCCCGATCCTCAAGGGATTGAGCGCCTCCCTGACCGGCCGCTGTATCGGCCTGCTGGGTCCCAACGGAGCGGGGAAGACGACCCTGCTCCATACCCTGCTCGGCTTCCATCCCCCTTCCGCCGGAACGGCCCGCATCTTCGGCAAGGACATTCAGACCGAGGCGCGGCAGATCCGCGGCCTCATGGGCTACATGCCCGAGAACGACGCCTTCATCGCCGGCATGAGCGGCATCCGCTTCGTCCGCCTGATGGGGGAGCTCTCGGGGCTGCCGGCCGAGCAGGCCCTGGAGCGCTCCCACGAGGCCCTCTTCTACGTCGGCCTGGGCGAGGCCCGCTACCGCAAGGTGGACAGCTACTCGCTCGGCATGAAGCAGATGGCCAAGCTCGCCCAGGCCCTGGTCCACGGCCCGCGGCTGATCTTCCTCGACGAGCCCACCAACGGTCTCGACCCCGCGGCCCGCGAGCGCATGCTCAAGCTGGTGCGCGACATCCGCGACGAGGGGAAGGTCAACATCATCCTCTCCTCCCACCTCCTGCGCGACGTCGAGGAGTGCTGCGAGGAGGTGCTGGTGCTCAAGGACGGCCGGGTGGCCACCTACTGCAACCTCGAAGCGGAGCGCGAGGCCAACCGCAAGTTCCTGCAGCTCGAGGTACGGGGGGGCGACGAGGCCGCCTTCGCCGCCGCCGTCGAGGCGCTCGGCTGCGAGATGGCGGTCGACGGCAAGCAGCGCTTCAAGCTCGTGCTCCCCGAAGGCGTGGAGATCCGCGAGCTCTATCGTGTCGCCGCCGAGCGGCAGGTGCAGATCCGCCGCCTCGACTCCAAGCGAGACTCCCTTCAGGACATCTTCCTGAAGGCCATGGAGACGGAGGTCGCCGGCCATGGCCGTGTATGACCGTAACTTCGGCATCTACCAGGGAGTGAGGACGCCGACCTGGTCGCGCTTCCTCATCGTCCCCCGCTACGCCTATCAAGAGGTCTTCCAAAGCCGCCTCTTCGTGGCCTTCCTGGGGTTCTGCTTCCTGATCCCCTTCGCCGGGCTGCTGATCATCTACCTGCACCACAACCTGGCGGCGCTCAACTTCCTGAACCTGCCGCTCGACCGCCTGCAGGAAGCGATACCGATCAACGCCAGGTTCTTCCGCCGGGGGCTGGAGCTCCAGGGCGGGCTCTGCTTCCTGCTGGCGCTCCTGGTAGGGCCGGCCCTGATCTCTCCTGACCTGCGCAACAACGGTCTGCCGCTCTACCTCTCGCGGCCGTTCTCGCGCACCGAGTACGTGCTGGGAAAGGCGTCCGTCCTCGCCATCCTGATGTCGGCCATCACCTGGATCCCGGGGTTGCTCCTTTTCTTCTTCCAGAGCTACCTGGAGGGTGCCTCGTGGATGGGGGACAACCTAGCGATCGGCTTCGCCATCTTCTTCGGGAGCTGGCTCTGGATCGTGGTGCTCTCGCTGCTCACGCTGGCCGTCTCGGCGTGGGTGAAGTGGAAGCCGGTGGCGCGCATCTCGCTCCTCATCCTGTTCTACGTTCCCTGGGGGTTCGCCAGGGTGCTCAACGCCACGCAGGACACCTGGTGGGGGTACCTGGTGGCCCTGTGGCCAACCATGACCACGGTGTGGACGCGCCTCTTCGGGCTCCCCCTGGAGGCGGCCGACTACAGCGGCAGGACCATGCCGCTGGGGGCGGCCTGGTTCGCCCTCGTGGTCTGCTGCCTGATCTCCCTGGCACTCCTGTCCCGGCGCATCCGCGCCTATGAGGTGGTGCGATGAGCGCGCCAGAGGTTGCCGCCGCCGGCCGCCAGGACCGCCGGGTGGTTTTCGAGAATGTCTCCAAGTTCTACGGCGAGGTGCTCGGGGTCAACCGGGTGAGCCTCTCGATCCCGCCGGGGATCACCGGCCTGGTGGGTCCCAACGGCTCGGGGAAGACGACGCTGATGAACCTCCTGGTGGGGCTGCTGCGCCCCTCGCGGGGGAGGGTCTCGGTGCTGGGGATGGACCCGCGGCACCCCGAGGAGCTGTTCCGGCACGTCGGCTACTCGACGCAGTACGACGCCTTCCCGCCCGGCCTCACCGGCTATCAGTTCCTCCAGTCCTACCTGCGGGTGCACGGCTACGGCGCCCGCGAGGCCGACGCGATGACCTGGAAGTCCCTGGAGCGGGTGGGGCTCACCGAGGCTGCCGGCCGCAAGGTGGCGGGCTACAGCAAGGGGATGCGCCAGCGGGTGAAGCTCGCCCAGGCCATCGCCCACCAGCCGTCGGTCCTGGTGCTCGACGAGCCGCTCAACGGCCTCGACCCCATGGCCCGCGCCGAGGTCATCAGCCTGTTCCGTGAGCTGGCGGACGGCGGGCTCCACGTCATCGTCTCCAGCCACATCCTGCACGAGGTGGACCTGATCTCGGACCAGGTGGTGCTCATCCACGGCGGCTACGTGGTGGCCGAGGGGGACATCGCCAACGTCCGCGACGAGATGGAGGAGGAGCATCCGGCCCAGGTGCTGATCCGTTGCGACCGGCCGTCTCTCCTGGCCTCGCGGGTCTTCGCGCTCGACAGCGTGGTCGAGGCCAGCATCCACGACGACGGCAAGGGACTCCTGATCCGTACCCGCGACGCCGACCGCTTCCACCTGCTGCTCAACCAGGTGGTGCTGGAGAACGGGCTCGCCATCGAAACGGTGGCCCCGGCGGACGCCGACGTCAACGCCGTCTACCAGTACCTGATCGGCTCGAATGGAGAAAAGTCATGAGCGAGACCGCATCCCTCGCCCCTTCCTCCGCGGCGGCGGGGCTCCCCTGGCGCCGCTGGGCCTCGCAGGCCGGCGCCGTCGTGCGGCTCGACCTGCGCAAGGGCTTCCGGCGTCCCGTGGGCCTCGTGCTGCTGGCCGCGGCGCCGATCGCCATCGCCCTCATCCGGGTGATCTTCTCCGAGCACGCCGTGCACGACCGCTCCGACGTGGCCGAGGGCACCAACTTCTACGCCTGGATGTACCAGATCCTCATCCTCCGGCTGGAGCTTTTCCTCGCCGGCGTGGCCGTGTTCGGCAACCTCATCCGCCGCGAGGTCCTGGACCGCACGCTCCACTACTACTTCCTGTCGCCCGTCCGGCGGGAGCTGCTGATCGCCGCCAAGTACCTGACGGGGGTGCTCGTCACCTTCACCCTCTTCGGCCTGTCGACGGTGATCTCTTTCGGGCTGGCCTACCTGCCGCACGACGGCACGGCCGTGAGCCACTTCCTCTTCCACGGGCCGGGCCTGCGCGAGTTGGGCTCGTACCTGCTGGTGACCTTCCTCGCCTGCGTGGGCTATGGCGCCGTCTTCCTCGCCCTCGGCTTCTTCTTCAAGAGCCCGGCCGTGCCGGCTCTCGGGATGTTCGGCTGGGAGTCGATCCACTTCCTGCTGCCGCCCCTCCTCAAGCAGTTCAGCGTCATCCACTACCTCCAGTCGCTCTGCCCGGTGCCGATCTCCGAAGGGCCGCTGGCGGTGCTCTCCGACGCGCCTTCCCCTTGGGTCTCCGTCCTGGGCATCCTGGGCCTGGGCGTCCTCCTGGTGGCCATCTCCGGCTGGCGGATCCGCGGCATGGAGATCAGCTACGACGAGTCGTAGCCGGCGGGAGGTGGTCACAGATTGTGACCACCTCCGCCGCAAGCCTCTTTTTCCCAACGATTTACGAGAATTTTGCCTGGGAGGTGGTCACAGATTGTGACCGCCTCCCGGGGCCTCCGTATTCAAGTCATGCCTAAAGCTGAGCGATGAGAGCTCGTTTTTCCGTCTTTATAAGGAGAACGCTCTCGAGCGACGAAAGGAGGCATGATGGCTGTCAGGAGAAAAGAGGGCTCGGCGACGGCATTGGTCGAGGTGCACCGGATCGAACGGGCGATCCTGTGGCTGCGCAAACGGAGGGTGATGCTCGACACGGACCTCGCGGCCCTGTATGGCGTGCCCACGAAGGTGCTGAACCAGGCGGTCAAGCGGAACCGGGAAAGGTTCCCGCCGGACTTCATGTTCCGCCTCAACCGGCGGGAGAAAGAGAAGGTGGTCACAGATTGTGACCACCTCGGCAGGTTGCGCTATTCGACGAGCCTGCCCCAGGCCTTCACCGAGCACGGTGCCATCATGCTGGCGAGCGTGCTCAACAGCCCGAAGGCGATCGAGGTGAGCCTGGAGGTGGTGCGCACGTTCCTGCGGCTGCGCGAGATGCTCTCCTCGCACGTCGAGCTGGCGCGCCGGCTGGACGAGCTCGAAAGGCGGCACGATGCGCAGTTCACCCAGGTCTTCGCCACCCTGCACGAGATGCTGGAGCCGGCGCCGGGCGAGGTCAAGCGAATCGGCTTCGGAGAAGGATAGACTCCCTGCCACGGGGTGGATGGATAAACTTCCGGCGTGCCGAAGCGTACCTGGTTGTGGGCTCGACGCCTGCCCCGTGGCAACGCATGCAAACCAACGACAAGGAGAGATTCATGACCCGCAAGACCTTTGCGTGGCTGCTCGTGGCCGGCCTGACCAGCGCCGCCGCGTGGGCCCAGACGGCTGACGAGATCATCGAGAAACATCTGAAGGCGATGGGCGGCAAGGACAAGCTCAAGGCCGTCCAGTCCGAGCGCATCACCGGCAAGATGGTGATGGGGCAGGGGATGGAGGCGCCTTTCACCATGGAGATGTCGCGTCCGAACCGGATGCGCATGGAGTTCACCTTCCAGGGGATGACGGGGGTGCAGGCCTTCGACGGCAAGACCGCCTGGTCGGTGATGCCGTTCATGGGCAAGACCGAGCCCGAAGCCATGCCGGAAGACGAGACCAAGAGGCTCCAGGAGCAGGGGAACATGGACGGCCTGCTGATGGACTACAAGGAGCATGGGCGCACCGTCGAGCTGGTGGGCAAGGAGGAGCTCGAGGGCACTCCGGTCTACAAGCTCAAGGTGACCCAGAAGAGCGGCGACGTGGTCTACGTCTACATCGACGCCGAGCAGTACATGCAGATCAAGCAGACCGGCAAGAGCAAGGTCCGCGGGCAGGAGGTCGAGAGCGAGGTCATCTTCGGCGACTTCAAGACCGTCGACGGCCTGGTCTTCCCCTACTCGATCGAGCAGAAGGCCGCGGGCATGCCCGGCGGCATGGTGATGACGGTTTCGAAGATCGAGCTCAATCCGAGCGTCACCGACGCGCGTTACACCATGCCAGCCCCGGCCGAGAAGAAACCGGCGGTGCCCGAGAAGAAACCGGACAGCCCGGCGCCGCCGAAGCCGCCGCAGCGATAAGAGACGACGAGGAGCCTCGCAAATGGAACGGAGATTCAGAGCCCTCTGCCTGGCGGCTGCCGGCCTGGCGCTGGCCGGCGGGCTGCAAGCCGCCGACACGGAGATCGACTCGAACACCTTCGGCGGCCTGGAGGCGCGCTCGATCGGCCCGGCCGTCATGGGCGGCCGCATCGCCGCCATCGACGCCGTGCCCCAGGCCCCGCTCACCATCTACGTGGGCGCGGCCGGCGGCGGCGTCTGGCGGTCGACCGACGGCGGTGTCGCCTGGAAGCCTATTTTCGACGACAACGTGCAGTCGATCGGCGCCATCGCCATCGACCTCAAGAACCCCAAGACGGTCTGGGTGGGCACCGGCGAGTCGTGGACCCGCAACAGCACCTCGGTGGGCGACGGCCTCTACAAGTCGGCCGACGGCGGCGACTCCTGGCAGCGCTCCGGCCTGGAGACGACCGAACGGATCGCCCGCATCCAGGTGAGCCCGGCCGACGGCAACACGGTCTGGGTCTGCGCCACCGGCCATCTCTGGGACAGCCACCCCGACCGCGGTGTCTACAAGACGGCCGACGGCGGCAAGACCTGGAAAAAGGTGCTCTACGTCGATCCCGACACCGGCTGCTCCGACCTCGCCGTCGATCCGCAGGACCCGTCGATCCTCTATGCGGGCATGTGGCAGTTCCGGCGCACGCCCTGGTCGTTCCGCTCCGGCGGCAAGGGGAGCGGGCTCTACAAGTCGACGGACGGCGGCGAGACCTGGCGGCCGTTGAAGAGCGGCCTGCCGGGGGGAGAGAAGGGACGGATCGCCGTGGCCGTGGCGCCGTCGCGGACGAGCGTGGTCTACGCCCTGGTGGAATCGGAGAAGACCGCCCTCTTCCGCTCCGATGACGTGGGCGAGAGCTGGCGGGAGGTCAACTCCTCGTTCAACGTCCAGGCCCGCCCCTTCTACTTCGCGCGCGTCGTGGTCGATCCCGCGGACTTCAACACCGTCTACAAGCCCGGCCTGTCGCTGACCGTCAGCACGGACGGTGGCAAGTCGTTCACCTCCGCCTTGGGGGCCGGAGGGTTGGGCGGCCCCCACAGCGACCATCACGCCGTGTGGATCAACCCGCAGAACCCGAACGAGGTGCTGCTCGGCACCGACGGCGGCGTCTACATGTCGTACAACAAGGGGCTCCAGTGGCGTTTCTTGAAGGCGCTGCCGGTGTCGCAGTTTTACCACGTGAGCTATGACATGCGGCGGCCCTACCGGGTCTGCGGCGGCCTGCAGGACAACGGCTCCTGGTGCGGGCCTTCGGCGGGGCTCGGCGGCAGCATCGCCAACCGCGACTGGACGAACGTCGGCGGCGGCGACGGTTTCCACGCCTTCCCCGATCCCACCGACCCCGACCTGGTCTATTCCGAGTACCAGGGGGGCGAGGTCTCGCGCCGGCGCCTCTCGACGGGCGAGGAGAAGTCGATCAAACCGCTCCCCGGGGCGGGCGAGCCGCCGTACCGGTTCAACTGGAACACGCCCATGCACGCCAGCCCCACCGCGCCCGGCACGATCTACATCGGCGCCCAGTTCCTCTTCCGCTCGCGCGACAAGGGAGACTCCTGGGAGCGCATCTCCCCGGACTTGACGACCAACGACTCCACCAAGCAGCAGCAGGGCAAATCCGGGGGGCTCACGGTCGACAACTCGACGGCCGAGAACTACACCACGATCTTCACCATCAGCGAATCGCCGAAGAACGGCCAGGTGGTCTGGGCGGGGACCGACGACGGCAACCTGCAGGTGACCCGCGACGGCGGCGCCCACTGGACCAACGTGGCGCCGAACGTGCCGGGCCTCGCCAAGGGGACCTGGGTGTCGGGAGTGGAGGCCGGCCGCTTCGACGAGGCGACCGCCTTCGCCACCTTCGACCATCACCAGACCGGCGACATGAAGACCTACGTCTACAAGACGGCCGACTTCGGCAAGACCTGGACGCCGCTCATGAGCGACGCCCTCGCCGGTTACGCCCACGTCGTGCGGCAGGACCTGGTGAACCCGGACCTCCTCTTCCTGGGGACCGAGCAGGGGCTCTTCGTCTCGGTGGACGGCGGCGCCCGCTGGGCCCGCTTCACCGGCAAGCTCCCCAAGGTGGCGGTGCGCGACCTCGCCATCCACCCCCGCGACGCGGACCTGATCATCGCCACCCACGGCCGCGGCGTCTACGTCGTGGACGACATCACCCCCCTGCGCAAGCTGACCCGCGAAGCGGTCGCCGCCGAGGTGGTGATGCTGCCGTCGCGCCCGGCCGCCATGACCATCCCCTCCGGTTTCCAGGAGTTCCCCGGCGGCGACGAGTTCTTCGCCGCGAACCCGGAGGAGGCGGCCACCATCACCTACTACTTGAAGAAGCGGCATCTCTTCGGCGACCTCAAGGTGGAGGTCTACGACTCTCAGGGCAAGCTCGTCTCGACCCTACCGGCCGGCAAGCGGCGCGGCATCAACCGGGTGAGCTGGCCTATGCGGCTGCCGCCGCCCAAGCTGCCGCCGGCCAACTCGCTGGTGATCGGCTCCTCGTTCGCCATGTTCGGCCCGCGCGTGCCCCCCGGCACCTACACGGCCAAGCTGGTCGAGGGCGACAAGACCTACGCCGGCGAGGTCGTGCTGGTGCCGGACCCGCGCACCACCCACTCGGACGCGGACCGCGCGCTGCAGCACGAGACGGTGACGACCCTCTACGGCATGCTCGGGCGCCTCACCTACGTCGCCGAGACGGTGAAGTCGCTGGAGGACGCGGCCCAGCAGCGCTCCGCGGGGCTGCCCAAGGGCGACCGGCTGCGCCAGCAGCTCGACGCGCTCGCCGGTACGCTGGAGGGCTTCCGTGCCACGCTGGTCGCCACCAGCGAGGGGGGATGGCTCTCCGGCGAGGAGCAACTGCGCGAGAAGATGGCCAAGGTCTACGGTGCGGTCAACGGCTACGACGGCCGGCCGACCCGGTCGCAGCTCGATCAGGCCAAGGTGCTCGACGGCCAGCTCGGCCAGGCCGCCACCCGTCTGGACGCCCTCCAGCGGGGGGAAGTGGCCGCCGTCAACCGCGAGCTCGAAAAGCGCAAACTCGAGCCGCTCAAGGCCAAGAGCCGGGAGGAGTGGGAGAAGGAAGACGGGAAGCGGACGGCGGCGCTCCCCGCCGCCTTCGTATCGCTCTTCGGGCTCTCCTCGGACGGGGAGTCAGGGGACTAGAAACACAAAACGGGAGGAAGCCTCACAGGCCTCCTCCCGTTCCGAACCGCGCTTTCAGCCGATGGCTCAGGCCAGACCCTGCCGGCGCTCTTCCAACAGCTTCCGCATGATCTTCTTCTTGGCCTGAACGGCCTTGCGCTTGCGCTTCACCGAGGGCTTCTCAAAATGCTGGCGCTTGCGCAACTCGGTCAGAATCCCTGACTTCTCGACCTTGCGCTTGAAGCGGCGCAACGCGTTCTCGAAGCTCTCTTCCTCGCGCACGTGGACAACGGGCATCCGAACTCACCTCTTTTCTTTTCCCAGATGAAAGCGCCCCCCAAGATGCGGGGGCGCAAGCCTCGTAACTCTCGCCCAAGAGGGGCCGGAAGTCAAGTCGCCGCCGGCGCCTTCGGCGCCGGTTTTTGCGGCACTGTCTGCGGGTCAACCGGCTTGAGGGCGTCGAAGTCCAGGAGGTAGACGGTCATCCGTCCCTCGTTTTTCGCGAACCACACGGCGGCCGCCGCGCCGCTCGCGTCCCGGGGATAGAACCAGCCGGCGACGCCGCGGTCCGGGTAGTCCCGGACGTTGTGGAGGTTGGGGGGGCCGAGGAGGCCGCGGACCTCTTCCGGGCTCATCCCCTTCTTCAACTGAGCGAAGGCCTCCCGGGAGGTGTAACGGCGGGACCGGGCCCTCGCCAGCTCTTCCACGAGCTGCGGGTAGTCCGGATCCACGGCCAGAGCCTCCTCGTAGATGGCGATCGCACGCTGGTAGTCTCCCCCCTCGTCAATGAACCGACGGGCGAGGACGGCGTCCTCGTCGCTCTTCATCCGGATGGCCGCCTTCTGCCGTGCCGTCAGCGGCTGTCCCTCGACCGGCGGATCAGCGTTGATGAACGCCACCAGCCGGCGGTCGAGCTCGGCGGCGAGCGTGGCGGTTTGCTGGCGCAGGGCTTCGCGGGCGGCGGCGGCGCCCGCGGGGTCGGCCGCGGCCAGCCGATGGCGTTGCTCCGTGAGCGCCGCCTGGGTCTTCTGGAGCCACTGCCACTCCGCGGCGGAGGCCGGGCTCTGCCGGCTTGGCCCCGCTTTCCCGGACGGCCCCGAGGGGCCGCAGCCGAGGCTGAGCGCGGCGGCACCCCAGACGGCGCAGGCGAGAGCCAGGGCGAGAAGCTGGAGCCCGCGCGGGCGTTTGGGGCCGGGACTTCCGTCCATCGACAATCTCCTATGCATCCCGCGCGACCGTAGCACAGGCGCCAAAAACCCGGCAAGGCGCTCCGTCCCCGTCGCCCCCCTTGGGGCGGCTTCGCTAAGCCCTTGTTGCAGAGGCATTTTCGGGTGGCCTCAGCTTGACACCGTCCGGCCGGCTACAGAATAATCAAGGTCCTTTAGTTAGAATTGACTCCACGAGGACGGCCGCGGAGAGCAACGGATGTCCCTTTCGGAAAGAATCCAACGGTTGAACCAGGAGATCGGCTCCTCCATCGAGCAGTCGATCGCCGAGCTGCGCCAGGAGATCTCCCAGCGGCTGCGGACCAGCAACGAAGAGATCCAGCGGTGGGTCGAGGAGCGTGCTCCCCGGCTGCCGGCTTCCTTCCTCTCTCACGAAGACTTCGTTCCCCACGAGCGCGAGGTGGGCGCGACGGCCCGCAGCGTCGCCTTCTCCGAGCTGCGCGACGGTGTGGCGGCCATCGACCGCGCCCGCTCGCAGGCGGAGATCCTGACGGCGTTGCTGCGCGAGGCGGCGCGCCATGCTTCGCGGGTGGCGCTGCTGCTGGTCCGCGGCGGCGAGCTTCGCGGCTGGGGGAGCGAAGGTTTCGGCGACGCCGAGGCGGCGGTGCGCGAGCTGGCGTTGAAGCCCGAGGACGGGGCCTGGGGCCGGTTCCTCCACAGCGAGGGCACCTTGCGTCTCTCGGCCGCCGACTGCGCCGCGCTGTGCAGCCGGATCGAGGCACCTCTCCCGCAAGGGGGCGTGCTCATCCCCCTGGTGTTGCGCGACCGCGTCGCCGCCGGACTCTATGCCGACCATCTGGGGGATGCCGGGCTGAACGTCGAGGCCCTCCAGGTCCTCGCCCACACGGCGGCCCTGGGGATCGAGACCCTCCCCTTCCGCGAGCGCGCCGTGACGCCGACGCTGACGCTGAGCGGCGACGAGCCCGCCGCCGCTCCGGCCCCTGCCCCCGCCGCCGCTCCTCCCTCGCCGGCTGCCGCGCCTGCTGAGACGACTGAGGTGGCCGTGCCCGCTCCGGCCGCCGCCGCTCCGGCTCCGCCCCCCGCCGCCCCTGAGCCCGCGGCGTACGAAGAGCCGGAGGTGGAGCTGGAAGCCGAGCCCGAGCCCGCGGCCGGCGCGCCCTGGACGATCGAGGACGAGCAGTCCGCCGTCTCGCTCGACGCCCCGGAAGAGACCGCGAGTGCAGTCGCCGACGATACGGCTCCTGCCTTCCCGGGCGGGGAGCCGGGGTCGTCGCACTACACCGCCGAGCTGTCGACGGACTCGATCGCGGCCGCTGCTGCGGCGTCGGCGCCGGAGAGCCCGCTCACCACGCAAAGGGCCGCGCCGTCCGGAGCCATGACGGAGGACGTTCCCCGCTACCCCCGGTCGGTAGAGCCGGAGCCCGTGGCACCGGCGGCGCAGGACGCCAGCCCGGAGGCCACGGTGCTGCTGCCGCGCTCGGCCCTGCCCCTCGCGGAGGCCGCCCCGGCGCCGGCCCCTCCCGCGCCGGTACCGTTGCGCCCCGTGCCCGCTCCGGAGCCGGCGCCGTTCGAGCGTCCGGCCGCGCCGCCCGGCACCCCCGAGGTGCGGCCGCCTTCCGGCGTCGACGGTCCGGGCTGGGCCTTCAATACCACCCGGGTTCCCGTCTCACCCAACGAGGAAGCCATGCACGAGGAGGCCCGGCGGCTCGCCCGCCTGCTGGTGAGCGAGATCAAGCTGTACAACGAGGAGCAGGTCGAAGAGGGGCGGCGCAACCGCGACATCTACGAGCGGCTGAAGGAGGACATCGACCGCTCACGCCAGATGTACGACGAGCGGGTCGACCCCAAGATCCTGCGCTCGACCGACTATTTTTATCAGGAGCTGGTGCGCATCCTGGCCGCCGGCGACTCACGCGCGCTGGGAATCTGATTCACGGGCTCCGGCGTTCTCCGGAGTAGCTGTTGAGGTATCGGAAGTTGAGACGTAGAAAACCGCTCCGGCACCGCGCCACGCCCTTTCTCCTCGTGCCCCTCCTCCTGGGCGCCGCCTCGGCGCCCCCCCCGCGCCTGGGAGGCGCCGGTCCCCTGCCCGGCCACTCCGACCGGGCGGCGCTGGCCTACGCGGACGCCGCCGCCGCCGTGCGCAAGAAGGACTGCTCCGCCGCCTACAAGGCGCTTCAGCCCATCCTGGCTGCCAAGGGGCAGGAGGGGCGCTTCGCCGGGCTCCTCCTCGGCTTCTACGCCCATTCGTGCGAGCAGGTGGCCTATGCCGAGGAGCGGCTGTTCGCCGCGGCCGATCCCGACGGCCCCCTGGAGGACTGGCGGCTCTACATCCTGAGCGACGCCGCGGCAGCCCGCGGCCACGTCCTTCTGGCCCAGACCTCGCTCGCCCGCTTGCTGGGCGACTACCCCGGCTCGGTGTTGCGCCCCCGCGCCCTGGTCAAGGCGGCAGGGCTCGCCTGGCAGCGTGGTGACGCTCCCCGCGCCCTGGAGCTCGTCCAGGCGGCACGGAGCGAGGAGCTGGCCGGTGACGACGCGGCCCAGCTCGAAGCCCTGGCCTGGGAGATCGGCGGCCGGACGGGGGACCGCAAGGTCCAGGCCGAAGCGGCCCGGCGGCTGCTGGTGAGCTTCCCTCCCAAGGCCGCCGAGCTCAAGGTGACGGAGGCTTTCCGCGATCCCGGCGGCGCGCTCGACCTGGCGCGCGTGCTCGACGCGGACCAGCTCGAACGGCGGGCCAGGAGCCTGCTCGACCTGAAGCTGGAGCCGAACGCGCTGTCGTCGCTGGACGCCGTGCCGGCGGCGCGGCGCGACCTCGACTGGGCCTTGCTCTACGCTCAGACCCTCACCCGCTCCCACCGCGGCGCCGAGGCCTTGCAGCTCCTCTCCGGCTACGACTCCGCCGACCCCAAGAAGGGAGCGGGCCTCGCCTGGGCCCGGGCTCAGGCCGCCGACGAGGCCGCCACGGCCCAGCGTGGCCGCACCAACCTGACCTCCGCCGGGCGGCAGCAACTGCGCCTCTTCGCGCAGCAGAACCTCGAATGGGTGGCGCAGTACGGGAATGACGGCGACCTGGCGGGCCGGGCGCTCAAATCCCTCTACGCCGACTATCAGGACGAGGGTCTCTTCGACCGCGCCGTCGAGGTGCTGCGGCGCCTGCGCCGCATCGATCCGCGGGATACCACCGGCGCCAACAACCTCTGGCAGCTCGGCTGGCGGGAGTACGGCAAGAAGAACTACACGGGCTCCGTGGGGTACTGGAGCGAGCTTTTCGCCCTCTACCCGGAGGACGCGAGCGCGCGCCGGGGACGCTACTGGACGGCGCGCGCCTTCGAGGCGCTGGGCGAGGCGGCGAGGGCGCAGCAGATCTACTCCGAGATCGCGCGGGCCGACACCAACGACTTCTATCGCAAGAACGCCGTAGCCCGCATCCGTGGCAGCTCCGCGGCCTCGGCGGCCACGGCGCAACTGCGCACGGACCCCTGGCCCGTCGAGCCCGGCCTCGACCGGGCGCGGCTCCTGAGCGACCTCGGGCTGGACGACCTCGCCCTCTCCGAAAGCGAGCTGGTGCGCGAAAAGGTGCAACCGCGCTCTCTGCGCGCCCTGGAGGCGGTGATCCTCGCCCGCCGCGGCGAGCGCCGCCAGAGTGTGCAGGTGATCCGCGACGCCTTCCCGGCGCTGGGCGGCCCGTTCCAGGCCAGCGTGCCCGACGAGGCGCGGCGGCTCTACTACCCCATCGATTTCGAGGAGCCCATCCGCACCTGGGCGGCGCTCAACCGTCTCCCGTCGTACCTGGTGTGCGGCATGATTCGCCAGGAGAGCGCCTTCGACAACACCGCCCAGAGCTGGGCCGGGGCGCGCGGCCTCATGCAGCTCATGCCGTCGACGGCCAGGGAGCTGGCGCTGCGCAACGGCCTCACCTATTCGCACGACCTGCTGGCCGATCCGTCGTTCAACGTCCGGCTGGGCACCACCTACTTCCGGCAGGTCTACAGCATGTTCGGCGAGAACCTGGAGCTCTCGCTCGCCGGCTACAACGGCGGCCCCTACCGCATCAAGCGGCTGTGGAACGAGTCGGGGGGAGCCGAGGTGGACCGCTTCCTCGAAGGCCTCGGAGTCGAGGAGTCGAAGGTCTACGTCAAGCGGATCCTGGTGCTGTCGGACAGCTACCGTCAGCTCTATCCCCAGGCCGGGTGAGGCGGCACTTCTCTGCGCGCCTGGCTTCCGGCTCTCGTCCTCGGCCTCTTGGGTCTCCTCGGCCTGGCCTCGTGCCGCGGCGGCGAGCCAACGTCCGCGGCGGGGGGGGCCATCGTCCTCATCACCTTCGACTCGCTGCGCGCGGACGTCGTGGGGGGGCTAGGCGGTGAGCCGGGGCTGACGCCCAACCTCGACGCCCTGCTCCGCGACGCGGACTGGGGCGGCCGGGCGATCGCGCCGTCGAGCCTCGGCGTCTCGTCCATGGCCTCGCTCTTCACCGGCCTGCGCCCCTGGCAGCACCAGGTGCTCCACGAGGGGAACGCCACGCTCTCCAGGTCTCTCGTCACCCTGCCCGCGGCTTTGCAGTCGGCGGGCTACAAGACCGCCGGGTTCTCCGGCGAGGGCTCGTATTCCAAGGCCTTCGGCTACGACCATGGCTTCGACGAGCTCTGGGACCTGGGGAAGGGGAGCGAGGCCGCCGGCCGGCTGAAGGACCTGCATGGCCGCCGGTTCGTCTGGATCCACGTGCCGGAGCCGGCGGCTCCCTACGTCAGGCGGCCGAGCTTCGAAGACCGCGTCGATGCCGGCAGGGTGGGCGGGCTCCCTCTGCCCCAACGAGTGGCGCCCAACGAGCTGGCTCCCTACTTCGATCCCGCCGTCCCCCTGCCACCCGAGCTCAAGCAGCGCTTCTGGGCCCTGTACCGGCAGAACGTCGCCTTCGCTGACGACCGCCTCGGCCGCTTCCTCCAGGCCCTGCGCGAGAGCGGTCAGTGGGAGCGGACGCTGCTGGTGGTCACCTCCACCCACGGCGAGGAATTCGGCGAGCGCCACCAGATCCTGAACGGCGGCAACCTCGGCCGGCAGCTCCTGGAGGTGCCGCTGGCCGTCAAGCTCCCGGCCGGCTCGGCCTTCAGGATCAAGGTCCCCAAAGACCGCCGGGTGGCCGCGGCGCGGATCTGGGCCACCCTGGTGGAGGCGGCGGGCGGCGAGGTCCCCCCGGCTGTCGCCCCCAGCCTCTTCCACGACGCCCCCTCCGCCGTGCTCTCGGAGTTGTACTGCGTCAACGGCACGAACCAGCTTTCCCTGGTGGACGGCGGCGATCAGCTCTTCTGGGAGGCCCGCTTCGCGCCGCCGGAGCCCGAGTACTGGCGGGCCCGCCTGGCGTCGATGGTGCGCGGCAACGCCGAGATCGCCCGCGCCACCCTCTCGGAGCCGCCGGAGGCGATCTTCGGCCGGCTGCTCGCCGCCTTTCGGGTGACGCCTCCCTTGCACGGGCGGGGGAAGCCGAAGCTGACGCTGGAGCGCTGGGTGGGCCTGGGGACGCAGAGCGTGCCGCTCGGCGACCCGGGGCGCACGGCCGCGTTGGCGCAGCTCCTGGTCCGGCAGTGGAACGAGTTCCTTCCAGGCGAGCCGGCGCCCGGCGCCGAGGCTCGCGAATGGTATACTGCCGAATTGCCCTGAACTGGAGGGCTTCCCGGGTCCATAGCTCAGCGGTGAGAGCATCCGGCTCATAACCGGACGGTCCCTGGTTCGAACCCAGGTGGACCCACTTCGGCGCGCTCCGGGCCTTGGACGACGTTGGGGAATCACGGCCCTAAGGGCCTCTATGCATGATGAGGTGATTTTCTTTGGAGAGGAGCGAACACTCTAGATGAGTCAAAACCTCCAAACCATCCTGGAGCTGCAGCAGGCGCTCAGCCAGCTCCGGGATGCCGACCAGCGACTCCACGGGATCCCCGATTGGATGCGCGAGCTGCACGAAGAGCACGAAACCCGCAAAGCCGAAATCGAAACCCTCGAGACTGCCTCGGAGGAAGCTGCCCGGGAGCGCAGGACAGCCGAAGCCGCCGTGCAGGATTCCCAGGAAAAGCTCAAGAAGTACCAGCAGCAGATCAACAAGGTGAGCACCCAGCGCGAGTACGGCGCGCTGCTCCAGGAGATCGACACCGTCAAGGGGCAGATCGCCGCCGGTGAGCAGCAGGCGTTCTCCTCGCTGGAAGCGGCCGAGAAGGCGCAGAAGGAGCTGGAGACGCTGCGCGAGAGCTTCCGCGAGATCGAGGAGCGCTATGCGGCCGAGCAGTCGCGCTGGGAGGCGGAGAAGCCCGGCATCGCCCGGCTGGTGGAGGAGCTCAATGGCCGCATCGCCACCCTGCGCCAGGAGCTTCCCCGGGGCGTCGTCGCGAACTTCGAGCGCATCCTCGAGCGCTACCCTTCGGGAGCGGTGGCGGCGGTGCGCATCATCGAGCGGCCGGGCCAGAAGCAGCGGGAGTGGCACTGCGCCGCCTGCAACTACCGGGTGCGCCCGCAGGTGGTGGTGGAGATCCGCAACGGCGACAGCCTGATCCAGTGCGAATCCTGCAAGCGCATCCTCTACCTGGAGACGGCCGAGCCGGGCTGAGCGACCGTGAACGACGACGCGCCGGTGGCGGAGCGCCTCGCCCGCATCCGCGACCGCATCGCGGAGGCCTGCCGGCGCAGCGGCCGCCCGGCGGGCAGCGTGGTGCTGGTGGGCGCCAGCAAGACGCAGCCTCCGGCGGCGCTGGCCGCGGCTTGGGAGGCCGGTCTCCGCGTCTTCGGCGAAAACCGGGTCCAGGAAGCCGTGGCCAAGAGCCGCGAGCTGCCGCAAGGCATCGAGTGGCACCTGATCGGTCCTCTCCAGACCAACAAGGTCCGTCCGGCGGCCGAGCTGTTCCGGGCCGTTCATTCCATCGACCGCCTGCGCATCGCCGAGGCCCTCGACCGCGAGGCGGCCGCCCAGGGCCGGACGCTGGACGGCTTCCTGGAGGTCAACCTCGGCGGTGAGGAGAGCAAGCACGGCTTCCCTGCCGCCGGGCTCGCAGAGATCGTGCGCCCCCTCGCCGCCCTCACCCATCTGCGCATCGTGGGTCTCATGGCCATTCCGCCCCAGGGGGACGATCCCGAGGATTCCCGTCCCTGGTTCGGCCGGCTCCGCGAGCTGCGCGACGAGCTCGCCGCTCGCCCCGAGTGGCAGGGTTTCCCCGGCTGGCTCTCCATGGGGATGAGCGACGACTTCGCCGTCGCCGTCGAGGAAGGGGCCACCCACGTGCGCGTGGGCACGGCCCTCTTCGGAGCGCGCCGGACGCCGCACCCCTGAGAGAGAGACGTCCCGCCGTCCCCGGGCTGCGGTGGGTATCGTGGGCGGGCTGGGAACGTCTCTACGCCCATGCTAGGATGGCTATTCTTTCTTCAAGGCGTTTCTCAGCATGAGCACCGTTTCAGGACGTTCGCCAGGAGGTTGAAGTCATGGCCATCACCCCGCTCGAGATCCAGAAGATGCGCTTCTCGCAGAAGATGAGAGGCTACGATCCCACCGAGGTGGAGGGGTTCCTGTCCCTGCTGGCCGAGGACCTCGCCACCCGCCTCGCCCTCATCGAGAAGCTCGAGCGGGAGAACCACTACTTCAAGCAGCGCCTTGACGAGACCGAGCACCGCGAGCACCAGCTCCAGCAGACCCTCCTGCGGGCCCAGAAGGTCTCCGAGGACATCACCGCCAATGCCCGCCGCGAAGCCGAGCTGATGGTCAAGGAGGCCGAGATGATGGCCGACAAGATCGTGCAGCAGGCGGTCGACCAGTCCACCCGCTTCGAGGGGAAGATCACCGAGCTGCGCACCGCCCGGCGCGAGCTGCAGCTCAAGTTCAAGAACACCCTCGACCTCTTCCAGCGCATTCTGGAGGCCGAGATGGACGACGACCGCAGCACGGCCACGGTCCATACCCTGAGCGCCCAGCGCAAGCGGCGGGAGGCCGGAGCTTGAAGTTACCAGCCGGGGAGGCCGGTGCCCGCCGCCTGTTTCCCCACTACGAGGAAAGCGATCTGGACCTGGAGGGGAGCCGCACCCTGATCCTCGCCGGCCTGCTGGAGGACGGCGACAGCGCCGACCTCGGCTGGCTGGTGACGGCTCTCCCCGAGGCGGAGATCGCCGGGTGGTTCGGCCGCCATGGCGGCCGCCGGCTTTCCGTCCGCAGCCGCGAGCTCTGGCGGGTGCTGCTGGATTGCGAGCCCGGTCCCGCCCATCCGGAGGCTCAGGCCCTGTGGCCCTTGTGACCCTCTCCCACCTCGAATCGCTCGCTCCCCGCTCCCAGGAGCTGCTGGCGCGCATCGCGCCGCTCCCCTGGGCCGAGGACTTCTACCTCGCCGGCTCCGCGGCCCTGGCCCTCCATACCGGCCACCGCCCGGTGACGGACCTCGACCTCATGTCCAACGCCAGCCGGCTCACCAGCCCCGAGCGGCGCGACCTGCTCGCCTCCCTCCTCGCCCTCGATCCGGCGACCGAGGTGGAGACGGCCCGCGACGGCTACCTCTTCGCCCGTCTCGGCGGCGTGGGCGTGCGCTTCTTCTACTATCCCTACCCCCTGGTGCAGCCGTTCGCGGAGACCGCCGGGCTTGCCGGCCTCGCCGTGATCTCCGCCGCGGACCTCGGCCTGATGAAGCTCGGCGCCATCATCAGCCGCGCCAGCCGCCGCGATTTCGTGGACCTCTACCTCCTCTGCCGCGAGCTGCCGCTGGCCGGCCTCCTCCACCTGGCCGAGGACAAGTTCGGCCACGTCCGCGACTTCTACCTCCAGGCCCTGAAGGGTTTGGCCGATCTCACCGGTATCGAGGGCGATCCCATGCCGCGCCTGGCCGTCCCCCTGGAGTGGAGAGAGGTGGAGGAGTGGCTGCGCTCCGAGGTGCGGGAGCTGGGGCGGGCACGGATAGGATTGAGCCAGACATGACCGATCTCCTGATCCACGACCTCGCCGAGGTGGCGACTCCGCAGGGGACGACCCCTCGCCGGGGAGCTGAGCAGCGGCAGGTGAGCCGGCTCCCGGGCGCCGAGGTGCTGTGCCGCGATGGGCGGATCGCCTTCGTGGGCGATCCCAGAGAGCGGCTACGCCGCTTCGGCGAGCTGCCGGCGGCCGAGCGGCTCGACGGGCGGGGAGGCACCCTGATCCCCGGCTTCGTCGATCCTCACACCCACCTCCCCTGGGCCGGCACGCGTGAAGAGGAGTTCGCGGCGCGGCTGGCCGGCAAGACCTACCAGGAGATCGCGGCGGCCGGCGGCGGCATCCTCTCGACCGTCGCGGCCACCCGCCGGGCGAGCGAGGACGAGCTGGTGGCGAACGTCCGGCGGCGGATGGACCAGATGCTCGCCTGGGGCACCACCACGGCCGAGGCCAAGAGCGGCTACGGCCTCAACCAGGACGACGAGCTCAAGCAGCTCCGCGCCATCCGCCGCGCCGCGAACAGGCACCCGGTGGACCTGGTGCCCACGCTGCTCGCCGCCCACGAGGTCCCCCCCGAGCACCGGCAGGACCGCGGGCGCTACGTGGACCTGATCTGCGAGGAGATCATCCCGGCCACGGCCGAGGCTGGGCTCGCCCGCTTCTGCGACGTCTTCTGCGAGACCGGGGTCTTCTCCGCCGCCGAGTCGCGCCGGGTGCTGGAAGCGGGCGCGCGGCATGGGCTCGCCCCCCGCCTCCACGCCGACGAGTTCGCGGATTCGGGCGGCGCCGAGCTGGCGGCGGAGTTGGGCGCCCTCTCCGCCGACCACCTGATGGCCGTCTCTCCCCTGGGGATCGAAGCCCTGGCCCGCTCGGGCGTCACCGCCGTGCTCCTCCCCGGCACCAGCTTCTTCCTCATGAAGCATCGCTACGCGCCGGCCCGCGCCTTGATCGAAGCCGGCGTGCCCGTGGCGCTCGCCACGGACTGCAATCCCGGCTCCTCGCACACCGAGTCCATGCCGATGGTCGTGGTGCTGGCGGTGCTGGAGCTGGGCCTCACCATCGAAGAGAGCCTCACCGCCGCCACCCTGAACTCCGCCTGCTCCCTGGGACTGGGCGGCGAGATCGGCTCCATCGAGGCTGGCAAGCGAGCCGACCTCGTTCTGCTGGACGCGCCCAACCTCCTCCACCTCGTCTACCACTACGGGATCAACCCCGTCGCCGCCGTGGTCAAGGGGGGAAGGGTGGTCCGGCGGGCCATTTGACGTAGAATCGGCCATCACCTCCCGAGAGAACGGACGTAGCAAACCGATCGAGGAGGATCGTCCATGCGACAGCGGATCCTTCCCAGCGTCCTGATCGCCGTCCTGTTGGCCATGGCGGGGCTTCCCCTCCTGGCCCAGCCCAGTGAAAGCCCGGCTCCGCCCGGGCGAGAGGTCGTCACCCCCTCGGGCCTCAAGTACGTGGACCTGAAGATCGGTGTGGGGGAGGCGGCCGTCGAGGGGAAGATCCTGGAAGTGAGCTATTGGGGGAAGCTCGCCGCCAACGGCGTCCGCTTCGAATCCAGCATGGAGGACCACCCCTTCACCTTCCGCCTCGGCGCGGGCGATGCCATCAAGGGGTGGGACGAGGGGCTCCTGGGGATGAAGGTCGGCGGCAAGCGCCGGCTCGTCATCCCCCCGAGCTCGGCTTCGGCAAGCAGGGGGTGGGGAGCGTCGTCCCTCCCAACGCCGTCCTCATCTACGAGCTCGAGCTGCTGGCAGTGCGATAAGCTCGTGAGCTCTTGAGAGAGAGGAGCGAGCCCATGGCAGAAGAGACCACCACCCCGTCCGGCCTCAAGTACACCGACCTTGCGGTCGGCGAAGGAGCGGAGGCCAAGGCCGGCCAGACCGTCAGCGTCCACTACACCGGCTGGCTGGAGAACGGCACCAAGTTCGACTCCAGCCATGACCGCCGGAGCCCCTTCAGCTTCCACCTCGGCGGCGGCCAGGTCATTCGCGGCTGGGACGAGGGCGTCGCGGGCATGAAGGTCGGCGGCAAGCGGAAGCTCACCATCCCCGCCAACCTCGGCTACGGCGCGCGCGGCGCCGGCGGCGTGATCCCGCCGAACGCGACGCTGATCTTCGAGGTGGAGCTGCTAGGGGTGAAGTAGGCTTCGGGCCGGGAGATCCAGCCTCAGAACAGGCTCTCGCGGCCTTTCAGGCCGCACGGAATGGGGGTTGCCTGTTTACCCAGGGCATCGGCCTTCGGCCTCAGCCCTGGGCTGAAATCTCTCGGCCCGTTGGGCCGGCCGGCCCGTACGAAGTCGCGAAGCCATCCTTACTTGCACGTCACCACGAGTTGCGGCCGGTTGGCCGAGGTCGCTTCGCCCGGCCGACGTCGTCGTTGCACATGTCGTCGTTGTTGTCGAGGTTGAAATAGACGCGGAATCGCGTCGTCCCGGTCTGCTGACGGCCGCGAGGCCCGACGCGTTCAGGCACCCTTCCGACCAGTTCGAGCCGGCCCAACGGGCCGAGAGATTTCAGCCCAGGGCTGAGGCCGAAGGCCGATGCCCTGGGTGGAGGGAAACAAAGGTGTCATGCGGCCTGAAAGGCCGCGAGAGCTTTCAATCCCACACGTAGCGTTCGTCGAACTCCACTTCATACGCCTTGAGGAATGCACGGAGCTCCTCTTGAAAGGACTTGACTCGGTGATGCTCGCGTTGGTTGCGGATGTAGGCCCGAACGTCTTCGACTTGCGATTGGCTCACCGAGAACGCCCCGAATCCCGCCTGCCAGAAGAACCTCTCGAACTGAGGGCCACGGCTGCGAAGCCAGTCGTTCGAGCTTTTCTTGAGGTGGCCGACAACGTCGCTCAGTGCTTCGGTCCGTGCGAGAAGAAACAGGGCGTGCAAGTGGTCTGGCTCGGTGTTGATCTCGATCGGAGGACAGCCGAGGCCTTTGAGTGTTCCGCCCATGTACGCATGGAGGTCGGAGCGAACCTCGTCAGGCAGGGTTCGCTCGCGCTGCTTCGTCGAAAAGATCAGATGAACGTAAATTTTTGCGAGGGATTGAGCCATGGCATCGGTGACTCAAGCACCTGTCTGCGCAACTGTCAAGCCGGGTTTCTCGCGGCCTTTCAGGCCGCCCGGATAGGGTGCCTGTTTACCCAGGGCATCGGCCTTCGGCCTCAGCCCTGGGCTGAAATCTCTCGGCCCGTTGGGCCGGCCCGCCCGTACGGAGTTGCGAGCCATCTTTACTGATACGGTCATCACGGCCCCGCTCATTCCGAGGCCGGCGGCCTCCAAGGTGAGCTCTCTCCCTGACCGGCGTTTCAGCAAAGACTCGTCCCAAACCGCCAAGCTGCGGCCGGTTGGCCTAGGTCTCTTCGCCCGAGTAGTGGCCAGTGTAGTCGTTGCCCATGTCGTCATTGTGAAATAGGCGCAGAATTGCGTCAGCCCGGTCTTGCTGACGGCCGCGAGGCCCGACGCGTTCAGGCACCCTTCCGACCAGCTCCCGGCCGGCCCAACGGGCCGAGAGATTTCAGCCCAGGGCTGAGGCCGGAGGCCGATGCCCTGGGTCAGGAGACCACATCCAATCATGCGGCCTGAAAGGTCGCGAGAGCAGGACCGCGGCCCTGAGCTCCACGCCAGGAAAAAGCCGGGGACCCTCCGCCCATGAACGCGGAGAGCCCCCGGCCGCCTCGAACCGGGAGGGCGCTTCTCGTACTTCAGTTGTCAAAGAACGCTCTGAGTCGTCCTCGCCGGTTTCCAAGTCCCTCCGGCCGATCTCCAGATCCTCCAAACCGAGCTTCAGAGGGTCTGGAGCAAGGTCGGGACCCTCCAGACCAAGCTCCAAGTCCTCCCCTCCGCTCTCCAAGCCCCTCGGACCGATCTCCAGATCCTCGCGACCCAGGTCCTGGAGATCCGGAGCGAGGTCTGGATCCTTCAGACCTCGGTCTGGGTTGCCTGGAGCTTGCTCCGGGTCACCAGGAGCAAGGTCCGGACCTCTTGAATTCGGCGCAGACGATCCATTCGGATACGACCGCCATGAATGAAACGACGAAGATTCCTTGGAGTCAACCTATAGTCTTGAGGAGGTCTTCATTCCATGGTAGATTGATTGTAGTGAATCAAGGTAGCCCGAACAAGAGGGCGGCCTGCTCTTTGACAATCGATTCGATCAAACCCCGGGGGGCGGAGGCCGGCCGCTCTCCGGGGTCCTACCTTCTCCTGGGGACTAGGCTAAGATGCCCTGGGAGGAATCGTCTTTGGTGACTCGCAACCCCTTTCCCTCACGGATCGACTTCGGCCTTTCGGGACCGGCGCCACGGGACCTCCTCGCCATCCTGGCGGTCCTGTTCGTCACGTTCTCTCTGTGGTTCTTCCCGGCGACGCGGGCGGTGCCGCAGGCGTTGGTCCTGGCGCCGGAGGCGTGGAATAGCGGGCAGGTCTGGCGGCTGGCCACCTACCCGTTCGTGGGAGCGGGGAGCGCGGGGATCTGGTTCCTGGTGCAGCTCCTCATCCTCTACATGTTCGGCAAGGACGTGTACTTCGGCCTCTACCGCCGGCACTTCTGGCGGCTGATCGCCTTCGCGGCCTTAGGGTCCGGCCTGGTGGCGGTGGGGATCCACGCGCTGCTCTCCCTGACCGGGCTGATGGCGGTGCCCGCACCCTTTATCCTGATGCAGGGCCAGCTCCTGCTGACCACCATCTTCATCGCCGCCTTCGCCACCGCCCACGCGGACGCCACGATCCTCCTGTTCTTCATCCTGCCGATCCGGGCGCGGTGGTTCCTGTGGCTGGAGATCCTCTTCGCCTTCATGGGCTTCCTGGGCACCCGGGACTTCCCCGGGTTCCTGGGGATCTGCACGGCCGTGGGGCTCTCCTTCTTCTACGTCCGTGCCAACGGCTCCATCGCCAAGGGAGGGAGGCGGACCCTGCGGGAGATGCGGCTCAAGCTGGAGCGCTGGTGGATCCAGAAGAAGCTGGAGCGCAACCGGCGCAAGCGGGGGTTCCGGGTGATCGAGGGGGACCGCAACGTGCGCAAGGGACCCTGGGTGAACTGAACGAGCCCGCTAGCGGCTGGGATTCAGCGCCTTCGGCAGCAGCAGCCACATCTTCCCCCGGTTCTTCATCCGCCCGGCGACCGCCTCGGCGTCCGGGCCGAATCCCCAGAAGACGTCGCCGCGCACGGGACCGCGGATGGCGCCGCCCGTGTCCTGGGCGACGAGGAGCCGGTGGAGCCCGCGGTCGGGCTCGTTCGGCCGGGGTGACGGGGCGCTGGCGGCGAGCCAGACGGGGACGCCCAGGGCATGCTGCGTCAGGTCCACGGCGAGAGAGCGCCCCGGGGTGAGGGGAATGCCCTGGGCGCCGAGGGGCGCATCCCCCTGCGTCGTCTGGAAGAAGACGTAGGAGGCGTTTTTCTCCAGCACCTCCCGCGCCTGATCGGGATGGGCCTCCAGCCAGGCGCGGATCGTCTGCAGGGAGACGTTCTTGGCCTCCAGGGCCTTGCGGTTGATCAGCTCGCGGCCGATCGCGGTGTAGGGGTAGCCGTTCTGGGCGGCGTAGCCGACGCGGATCTCCCGGCCGTCCTCCAAGCGCACCCGGCCGGAGCCCTGGACCTCCAGGAAGAAGGCGCCCACGGGGTCGTCCACCCAGGCGATCTCCAGCTTGCGCCCTGCCAGGACGCCGGAGTCGATGGCATGCCGGTCCGGGTAGGGGAGGAGGTTCCCCTTCACCACCTGGCCGGCGATCCGCTGCCCCTTGAGGCTGTCGCGGAAGCGGCCGAGGTCGACCATCACCAGGTCCGGCGGCCGGGCGTAGAGCGGCACCGTGAAGCGCCCGTGCCGCTGGCGGCTCCCCTGGAGGAGGGGCTCGTAGTAGCCGGTGAAGAGCCCCACCGGGTTGTGGTGGTTGCGCACGGAGAAGGCCCGGAAAGCCGACGCGAAGAACCGCTGGGCCGCCGCGCGGTCGCCCGCCGGGAGCTGCGCCGCCTCCTGGCAGGCGCTCTTCCAGTCGCCCGCGGTGCCGGCGAGCCCCAGGCCGCCCAGGGAGGTGCCGTCCGGCTGGGCGGCGAGCACCCGGCACGAGCGCAGGAAGACGGGCACGGCCTCCTCCAGGGCGTCTTCCCTGAAACCCGGCAGGTCCTCGACCTTCGCCGGCTCCAGGACCAGCCGGTCGCCGGCCGGATACGGCTCGAACCACCCGGCGAAGGCCTGTCCCGCGCCGGATCGCCGGACGAGCCATACCCGCAAGGCCAGGGCGGCCAGGATCAGCGCCACGAGGATGAGCAGGACGATGGCGGAACGGCGCGGCATGGCAGAGAGTCTATCGCGCCGGCTCGACCCGCATCGCCGCGAGCCTTTCCGTCATCCGTCGCACGTGGGTGCCGCGCCAGTACACCCGGCCGCAGCCGGGGCAGGCACGGAACTCCGTCTGGGTGCGGGCCACCCAGGGGGGAACGCGGGCGCGGGCGGCCGCGGCGTCGAGCGGCGCGAGCGGCGTATTGCAGCAGAGGCAGCGATGGAGGAGGCGCGCGGGATCGGGGCGCAGGCCGAGCTCCGCGAGCACTTGGCGCACCTGCTCGTCCACCACGCCGGAGCGGATCAGCAGGTGATTGCTCGCCTGGCGCCGCTCGGTCAGGCGGCGGTCGCGGGTGAGGATCGTCCTCCCCTCGGCATTGGAGAAGGCCACCAGCGCGGGGTCGTCCAGCGCGGGATCGTAGGCGGTGTCGAAGTCGAGGATACGCAGCCACCGGGCGAGGGCGCCCAGCATGGCGTCGGCGAAGAGGCGGGGGCTGGAAGCGGAAAAGCCCAGCGGGCGCCGGGCTTGGGAATCGTCTTCTGGTTGGTAGCGCATACGGGATTCGAACCCGTGTTACCGGCGTGAGAGGCCGGCGTCCTGGACCCCTAGACGAATGCGCCACATTGCCCGATGAGCCGCCCCATCGAACCGCCGCGAAGGGTAACACAGACGGCAGGGTCAGACAACCCGTTCGCAGCCGCCGGTATTCCTCCGGTATCCTCCGATATTCCGCCTTGGGCGGGTACGAGCACCCTTTTGTAGTAGGGTAATCGGTTCGCGGCCGGCCGCCCCGGCTGCGCCTCGCGCAGGGAGGAAGGGTTTGGCTTTGAAGCTCGTCGCGCCGTCCGGCAGCCCCGCGGTCCTGATCGCCAGCGGACGGCCGTACCAGGTGGGAAGGTCCATCGCCTGTGACCTGGCGATTCAGGACCCCACCGTGTCGCGGCAGCATGCGGAGCTGCAGCTCGCCGGCGCCGGGTTGCGGGTGCGCGACCTGGGCTCGACCAACGGCACCTTCCTGAACGGCGAGCGGGTGAGCGACGCCGTCGCCATGCCCGGCGCGCGCCTCTCCTTCGGCAAGGTGGACTTCGAGGTGCGGGAGGAGGCGGCTCCCACGCAGACTCCCGGCGATGGCTCGCTCGACGCCACCATCCTGCGCCAGGTGCGGCTGCGCGGCCCGGCGGACATCGCGGCCCAGCTCTCGGCCGAGCCCGCGGGGGCCTCGGCGCTGCGCATCCTTGGGGCCTCCCCGGGGGACCGCCAGGAGCGCAAGCTCGCCCTTCTCCTCGACGTTGCCAAGGAGCTCTCGCAGCAGCCCGACGTGGACCTGCTCCTGGACCGCATCGTCGGGCTCACCTTCCAGGTGATGGACGTCGACCGGGTCGCGATCCTCATGCCGGAGCCCGGCGCTGCGGAGGGTGATCTCGTGCCGCGGGTGTGGCGCAGCCGGGCGGGAGTCCCCGCCGCGGGGCCGGCGCCGAGCTGGCGGGTGCCGCGCTCCATCGTCCGCCGGGCGGTGGCGGACCGGGTGGCGGTGCTCATCGAGAACGCCGCGGCCGACCGGCGCTTCCAGGGGACCTCGGTGCCCACCGCCCTGAGGAGCGCCCTCTGCGCGCCCATGCTGGGCAAGCAGGGGATGGTGCTCGGCGTCATCTACCTGGACAACCTGGGGGCCACCCACTCCTTCAGCGAGGAGGACCTGGAGTTCCTTTCCGCCTTCTCCGGCATGGCGGCGGTGGCGATCGAGAACAGCCAGCTCATCGGCCGGATGCGCCGCGAGGCGGTGGTGGTCTCGAACTTCCAGCGCTACTTCGGGCCGGACCTGGCGCGCCAGATCGCCGGCGAAGAGGGCGCCGTCCAGCTCGGCGGCGCCAAGCGGCGGGTGGTCATCCTCTTCTCGGACATCCGGGATTTCACCGCCCTCTCGGAGCCCATGAGCCCGGACGAGATCGCGACCCTCCTCACCGGCTACTTCACCGAGATGGTGGAGATCGTCTTCGAGCACGGCGGCACGCTCGACAAATTCATCGGCGACGCCCTGATGGCCCTCTGGGGAGCGCCCCGCGCCCATTGGGACGACGCCGGCCGCGCGGTGCGGGCGGCGATCGCCATGCAGCAGCGCCTGGCGCGGCTGAACCAGGAGTGGGAGGCCAGGGGCCGGCGCCCCCTGGCGGTGGGGATCGGCCTCGACGCGGGCGAGGTCTTCGCCGGCAACATCGGCAGCGAGCGCCGGCTGGAGTACACGGTGCTCGGCGACGCCGTCAACACCGCCGCCCGCCTCTGCGCCGAGGCGGGTCCGGGGGAGATCCTGGTGGCCGGCGGGCTGATCGAAGCCCTCGCCGAGCCGCCGCCGGTGACCGCCCTCGACCCTCTGCCGCTCAAGGGGAAGGCCCAGCCGGTGCCCGTCTTCCGCGTGGAATGGCGCGAAGCCCCGGACGCCGAAGGCAGCGGCAGCCGGCGGGAGGGACCGGTGACGCAGGCGTAACCCGTGCACGAGGAAGCCCAGTGCTTTTGACGAACCGACCTGAGTAGACTGAAGAGCTATGACGTGGCTTGAGGAGCATCACCACCAGCTTTGGGACCAGCAGATCGAAGAAGACTTGGAGACCGGTCGTCTCGATGCGCTGCTTGCCGAGGTAGATGACGAGTATGAAGCAGGGTTGGCTCAACCCCTGTGAAGCATCTGACTCTGCTGCGCTTCTGGCAGCACTGTCGGCAACTGACAGCCCACATCGAGAGGAATCCTCGGCGGCACCGGGCTGAAGGCCCGAGACACCTTAGCCCAGCCCACCGGGCTGGGTGGGTAACGGCGCCCTCCACCGCAAGCCCCAAAGGGGCGTGATAATCATCGCCGGGACAAGCAAGGGATTATCACGCCCCGTTGGGGCTCCGGCCGCGGTGGGGCCGTTAACCCAGCCCGGTGGGCTGGGCTAAGGTGTCTCGGGCCTTTGGCCCGGGTGCGCTGGGCGCACCAGGAAGGCATGCATTTGCGCGCCGCGCGCCGATTCTCGGAAGTAGTAGCTCAGGTGTGCTTCTTCAGAGAAGGACAGACCGCATGGTCCGGGTCCCACCAGACCAGGACGAGGACGTTGGCGTCCCGCATGCCCCACACTCTTTCGGTGCCGCTCAGCCGGAGAGAGACGAGCTCGTCGAGGTCTCCCAAGCCGACTTCCTCCAGCCGGTCCTGAGCCTCTTTACACAGATCCTCGATCGGGATCGCATGATTGCGCTTCTTGGCGTCGGTGAGGATCTCGTGCCAGGTCATCGACTCGAAGTTGGCCAGCTTCTCGCGCAACTGGATCGCCTTGGCAGGCGCCAGCCGGTGCCAGCCGAAGGATCGGCCATCTCCATCTTGGATACGCGCCAAGCGGGCTTCTCCTGCATGGAGGAGACCACGCGTTCGGATCTGGGCTGCTTGACCGGAGAGGGTTGGATCTGGCGTTTCGGCTTCTTGCCGCTGGCCTTGCTCCCCATGAAGAGGAGACTAGAGACTGCTGTAGTACTCGGCCATGGCGGCGTGGGTGATCACGTGGTTTCCACGCTCTCCCGGCCCGAGCCCCCGGCGCGCATCCCGCCAGGGAGCTTCCGCATGGGTGAGGTCGCTCAGCCACTGAGACGGCTTGTCCCCGTAGTACTTGAGAACGGCATCGACCGTCTCGCGCTGCTCGCCGGTCAGCGCTTGGGGGTTGCCCTGCGACCAAGAGCGGACCTTGAACTGACCGCGATGCCGTTGGTAGAGGGCGGGAACCACCGGACCGTTCGCCCAAGCCTCGATCCGCTCGCGGAAAAGCGGTGCCTCATCCCAGACCAGGGACCACGCCTGGGAGTAGTAGAGCAGCTTTTGAAGCTTCATGGCCGTGATCTCGCCCAACTCCTGCAAGATGTACGAGGCCACGTCGTGCGCGGTTGCCATGGATTCTTCTTTCCCTTCTTGGCTCTTCTCGTTCACCGCTCCTTGGTCTAGTCTATACGAAACGGCAGCCGCGTTTCAACCTTCTGTTCTCCCTCCTTCCGCAACAGGTTGGTGCTCGGTAGGCGTCACCGAAACCGCGGTGGGCGGCCTCCAGTCAATCCCTTTCGGCTCCGGGACCTCCGGCGCCGAGGTCCACGCCAACGTCGCGGACAACTGGCTGAACCGCTGCTACATACAGGATACCGGGCTCCTGCACGGCGTCTCTCTGCTCGCACTGCTCCTCCTGGCCTCGGTGATCACCTGGCCCCTGCTGGCCTATGCGGTTTTTGCCGCCGGACGTCGTCATCTGGGTAAACTTGGTCGAGCGGCAGGCGATGACCGTCTTTCCGGACATTCGCGGCTTCACCTCCATTTCTGAAGCCCTCGATCCCGGAGGTCCTGGGCCGCGGCGGCGCTGGGCGGGCTCGGGCGCACCGCTGAAGCCCCGCCGGGGATTGAAATCCCCGGCTACCGACGGTAGTCCCTACGGGACCCAGGGAGAACGAAACTGCGGTCCCGCAGGGACTACCGTCGGTAGCCGGGGTCTGGGCAGGGGAGTTTTGCAACAGGGGAAGAGGTCTAGCATATTGGGCAGGGGCTTCCGCTGCCGGGACTAGAGGTCCCGGAAGGCAAGCTCGCGAATCCGGTTGCTGGGCACGTCTTCTTGATTCCGGAGGATGTCTCCTCCCTGGCGAGGGAGAGGAACTGGAGGGCTGGGCAGCCCAGCCCGCTACCGCAGAGCTGGGCTGGAGGGACGAAGCCCGGTCAGCAGGCTCGCGAGCAGGGGATCGTACAAGCGTTGCTGCACGGGAGGCCGCAGGTCCCGCAGGTATTGCCCGTCTCACAGAGCTTGGTCGGGGCGCCGGCCTGGATCTGGTCCAGCTCGGTGTGGCAGAGAGCCGCCAGGGTCTCGCGGTGCAGGGTGAGTTTCTTCAGGCTCTTCTTCATGGATGGTTCTCCGGGTGTTGATGGTGTTGATGCCGGTGCTGGAATGCGCCAGCATGTCTCTCCATCCTACAGGTGTAGGTCCCGTCCTGCCGCGAGCCAGGGGCTCACACCTCTCTCACCCGGGCAGCCTGGCGAGAACCCCCTCAGTCGAACGCCTTCGGAAGATCAGGGCACGGCTCCCTCTCCCGGTAGGGCTCGGAGGGGATGTAGGTCCTCCACTCCTTCTCGGTAAGGTTGCGGCCAACGGCCTGGCAGGCGGTGGCGAGGAGCTTGTCGGTCCGCAGCTCCCAGCGGAGGAGCCTTCCCAGAAGATTGACGGTCAGCAATCCATTGCCATCCGGCGTGAAGGCGAGCAAGAGGCCTGAGGCCCACCGGACTGGTGTCTTCGGCAGGTCTCCTCCTTCCGAACTCCAGACCTCGATTGTTCCCATGAGAGAGCCTCTGGCGAGGCGATTACCTTTAGGGCTGGTTAATAGTTTCGTGGTCTCTTGTGAGACGCTGTCCAGCGGGATTTCTTGTTTGCCTAATGTCCAAAGCCGAACACCACGGCCATGACCGTCGAGGGCAAGCTGGCCATCCGACAGGAAGGCCAGAGCTATGACAGGTTCTTTGCTCTTGTAAGAGTAGGGCAGATCAGCGCGGGCCAGTTCCCTATTCAGCTCGCGGACCCAGACCGCTCCATCCTCGCCCGCAGTAGCGACCTGCCGGCCGTCGATGCTGAAAGCAAGTCCCTTCACTGGGCCGGTGTGGTTGGTTAAGGGCTGCGGCTCTTTAGAGGGTTGCTTTAGATCCCACAGCCGGGATTCGCCGGCTGAGTCGCTGGTGGCGAGCCAGTGTCCGTCGGGGCTGAAGGCCAGCCGAGTCAGGCGCTGTGAATGCCGATACTGGCCCGGGAACGAGATCGGGGGAGAAACCGTTCCGTCCTCTTGGACCCTCCAGACCCGGGGTTGGCCGTCAGAGCCAGCGGCGGCGAGCCAGTGAGCATCCGGGCTGAAAGCTGCCGGCACCGAAGCATTCTCTCCATCTGGAAGCGGCTGAGGACCGCGAGAGTTCCGGAGTCGAAGATTCGAGCCTTCCAGAATAAGCCCAAAGCCATTTGAAGCCACCGCGATCCATCCCGGCCGCGGCCGAGGAACACTCTCAGCGGATTGAGTAGCTTCTTTGCTGTCATCGAGGGAGTCGAGGACGGCAGGCTCCAACTCGGTTGGTGTTGTACCATTCCCGATCTTCAAGGCTCTCGGCGGATCATTTCCTCCTTGCGCGAACAACCAGGAACCCCGCAAGGCGAGGAACTGAACAGGGCCCACCTGCGAGTTCGTTCTCGGATGTCCGATAGATCCCGAATCCCAATTCTTCAGTACAACACTGCCGTCCCCACAGCCAACAGCGAACCGTCGGGCTGCGGGATCGGTGGCAACAGCAGTAATGATCTGCTGGGGACAAAGAGCGCTCGACCTCAGTGGCTGGATCGTGGGGAGGCACTCCACCAGAACCGGGATCTGGGAGACAAGCAAGGAGTCTTGCCAGTTCGGGGCGACTGGATTGCTCGTGGCACAGGCCTCCAAATCCAGATGGGCTGGCGGCTCCGATCCCTGGAGGGGGGGCATCCTCCAGGCGTAAACGTCGTAACCAGTCTTCATCTCCTCCATCTGCCAGGACTCAACCAGCCACTGCGAATCCGAGCTGAAAGAGAGTCGGACTTTCATGGAACCATTGACCTGCGGGGGCTGCTGAAACTCGCGACCCGTCGTCATATCTCTGATCCGAAGGGCGCCATCCTCGGCGATGGCTAGCCACCGGCCGTCGGGGCTGAAGGCCGAGGCCTTGGGGGCGACTTCCAGAGACATGACGGTTGGGACGGAGGAACGCCTCAGGTCCCGAACGATCCAACGACCTAGTCGCCGGGTCAGGAGCCACCGGCCGTCAGGGCTGAAGGGATTGCCTTGCCAGTCCTCCCCCGGCCACTTTTGGCGGCTCAGTTCGTGGCCCGCCTTCAAATCCACGCCCAAGAGGAGGGAGGGAGGACTGCCCTTGAAGGAGACGAGGACCCACCGGCCTCCGGGGCTCACTGCGATCTGTGCCAAGTGGAAGCTCGACTCCAACTCAAGGCCGGCAGCTTTGACTGGCCCACCGTCGGTCAGGTGCCATAACGAGATCGCGCCATCAGTGCCTGCTACAGCCAGCCACTCGCGATCAGCGCTGAGGGACGCGGCCTGGACTCTCCCTGTCGGCAGAGGTGTCCCATGAAAAACCATCAGGGCTTCTCGCAGGGGCTCCTCAGCGGCTGGCAGGTGAGGCTGTCCAGCTCTTTGGGTACGGCGGACCGCTGCGATGGACAGCAGAAGGCTGAGCGCTGGGTCCTTTTGCTTCGTGAGCACGGTTCGGGCTTGCCTGCCGAGCTCGGTGGCGGTGACGAGCAGCCGGTTCTGCTCCGCTTCTTGAAAAAGGCGAAGCGCGATGACGAAGCCGACCGCGGCAGCCACGGCCGTGGCTGCGAAGGCGATCGTCCACTTCTTCAGCCGCTGGCGAGCCGACGCCTGCTCCTGGGCACGCTGCTGCTCGGCGTCTGCCCGGCGCCGCTGTTCGTCTTCGAGGGCCCGGGCCTGGGCCAGCTCGCGTTGCGCCTCCTGCTCTTCCTGGGTGCGACTCGCGGCGAGGAATTCCTGCGCCTCCGGGCGCGACTCTCCCGGGTGGCTCCCGGCCCACTCCTCCGCCCGGGCCAGACGGGAGCCTGTATACAAATAGGAAGGGTCGCGATCTTTTCCAGTCCACTCCACTACCGCCTCCTCAAGCCGGCGGCGGGTCTGGAGAGATTCCCGGTCCTGCTCGATCCAGTCCTTGAGGCGCTTCCAGCCGGTGAGGAGCGCTTCGTGTGCCACCTCGATGGTGGGGCGCTTCTCATCCCCCTCGGCTTCGGCGATCAGCAGGCGGGCGTCGGTGAGGCGAGCGACGACGCTTGCCGTGGCCTTGCCCTCGGGCTCGGCCTCCGGCGCCAGCTCGGCGAGGCCGAGGCGCCGCTTCGTGGCCCTCCCCTGATCGTCCACCTGGACCAGCTTCAGGAGGATCTGCCGGCAGGCCTCGCCCTCGGCCGTGGTGAGCTTTGCGTACACCTCCTCGGCGCGCGTTTCTAGGGCGCCGGTCACACCGTGGACCTCGTTGTAGGCGGTGGTGGTGAGCCGCCGGCCTTCGCGGTGCTGCCAGATCTGGAGAAGGGCGTATTCGAGGAGTGGCAGGCAGCCCGGCTGGGTCTCCACCTCTTTCAGGAGGAGCTCGGTCAGGCCGCCTTCCAGCTCGCAGCCGGCGAGGTAGGCCGGGCGCTCGATGGCGCTCCGCAGCTCGTCCCGGTTCATCGGCCCCACCAGGGTCTGCCGGTCAGAGACAGCCGGCGCCAGGTCCGGGTAGACGGCGCAGCGACCGTAGAAGTCCGCTCGCAGGGTAAGGACGACGAGGGTAGGCCCGTCGGCCGCCATGGCGGCGTGGAGGAGGTTGTCGATGAACGCCGTACGCTGGGCTTCGTCGGAGCAAAGGGTGAAGACCTCCTCGAACTGGTCTACGAGCACGAGGAGGCGCCGGTCGGCTGGAGCCCGCGAGAGGGCGACCCGGGCATTGAGGTGAAGCGCCCGCTTGTCGGCGGCGAGGTCCCGGAGTAGCTCGAAGACGGAGGGGAACCCGCCGAGCGCGGCCAGTTGCACCGCAAGAGTTTCCAGAGGCTTCTCGCCAGGTTTGAAAACGATGGTGGGCCAGGAGTCGCTGCCCGCGATCTCGCCGCGCTTGACGGCGGCGAGCAGGCCGGCGCGGGCGAGCGAGGACTTGCCGCTGCCGGAAGGACCGAAGATGGCCAGGAAGCGGCTGCCGTTGGGGACCGGGCGGAGCTTGTCGAGGAGCCACTCGGTGAGGGCTTCGCGGCCAAAGAAGAATGGGGCATCGTCAACGTCGAAGACCTGGAGACCGCGGTAAGGCTGGGCGCCTTCGGCCACCGCCTCGCCAGGGCCTGGTCCCGGCTGCACGCCGCGGATGCCCGAGATCAGGCGGTGCAGGACCTTCTCGTCGTCCAGGGTTTCCCGGAATTCGACCCAGCCGGTGTTGCGGAGGAAGGGCGGGAGACGGCTCGGCTCTCCTCTCGTCGATCGGGGGAGGAGGACTGGGATCACCCGGAAGCGCTCCCCCTTTCCGGAGACCCGCCGTTCAATGGCCGTCCGCATCTCCTCGTTCTGCCAGGGACCGGTGCCGCTCGGGCCGAGGCAGACGGCGCAGGTGGCGCAGGATTCCAGGGCCTCCTCGAGCGCTTCCTGCCAGGGCTCGCCCGGGATCAGGTTCCAGACGTCCAACCAGGGCTCGATTCCCTGCAGGCGCAGAATGCGAGCCAGCTCCTCCACCACCGGCTTGTCCGGCGTCGCATGCGACAGGAAGACATCGTACTTGGCCTTTTCCATGCGGTCCCTGACGGTTGAGCTAGGGGTGCCGGTATCGTATCATTAAGAAATTCCAGAATTCCCGAGAAAGGACGCTCGCTTGACCCGAGCCGTGCGATTTTCGGTCTTGCTCTTCGGGGGTCTCTCCCTGTTTTCCGCGGCGAAGGCCGGGGGCGGAACCGCGCCCCAGATCGCGGCGTCCGGGGTCGACCTGGTCGAGGGGCTCGCGGCGCTCGAGGCCGGGCGGGAGGCGGAGGCGGCCGACTGGTTCGCCGAGGCGGCGCGGCTCGATCCGGAGTCCGGCTCGCCGCGGTACTGGCACGGGCTCACTCTTCTGCGGCTGGGTCGTGCGGCCGAGGCAGTGGAGGAGTTGGCTGCGAGCCTTGCAGTGAAACGTCCGCCGGACGTGGCACGGGAGCGGGTGCTGGCGGACCTGGAGACGGCCCGAAGGGCGGAGCCGGTTCGGCTGGAGCCGCCGGAGGTCGTGCCGGATGAGCGGCCCATCGACGACCGGGGTCTTTGGGAAGGGAGCGTGGGGCTGAGCGCGGGGATCGACTCCAACCCCAACCTTCTTTCCAAGGAGCTGATCCTCCCCCGGCCGAGCGGCGCGCTGGTTCGCGGTGGGGAGGGAGACGCCCTGGGCCTTCTGGACGCGCAGCTCGGGGTCTATCCCTTCCATGCCCGCGAAGGCCCGAACGTTGGAGCGAGCCTGGAGGTGCGGCAGTCCCACTACCGGGACTTCGGCTATCTGGACCTCGGTACGGCGCGCGGCCTGGTGGGGATCGCCTTCGGCCGTGATCCTCTGGGATTCCTGGAGGGACCTCTGGGCACCGCGCGAGTGCCGTTCGGCACCAGCCGGCTGTCTGCTCTGCTGCAGGCGGGCGGTTCGGACTACCGGCTGGACGGCGCTTCCTACCTGCGGGTCTGGGAGGGAGCGGCTTCGCTGGTCTTGCAGGAGACGCCCGGCACGGCGACCCGGCTGGACCTTGCCGGCGCGAGCCGCGGTTTCTCGGGCCGTGGTCTGTCCGACGCGCGGCGCACCGGGAGGGACCTCTCGCTCCAGGTGAGCCAGCTCCTCTGGAGGGGCCGGCGGGACCGCGTCCTGCGTCTCGGCGTCCTGGCCATGGACCGCCAGGCTCATCAGGCGTTCGCCGCGTCGCGGCTGGCGGGGAACGCGGGTCTGAAGTGGCCCCTGGGTCTGCGCTGGAAGATGGAGCTGGAGGGGGAGCTGCGCCGGGACCGCTACGACGACCAGGAGTCCAACCTCTTCGACCTTGCAGGACCGCCGCGGCGGGACACGCTGCGGCGTGGCTCCCTGGCCGTGATCTGGGAGGCTACGGACCGGCTGCGCTGGATAGCCCGGGGAGCCTTGGCCTCGCGCACCTCGAACGTCGATCTGGGAGACGCCCTCCCAGACCTGGACTACCGGCGGACGTCCTTCACCCTCGGGGTGGGTTGGGTCTTCTGATGCCTCCGAAGCTCCTCTGCCGGGCGTCCGTGCTGCTGGCCCTCTGGCTCCTGGCCGGAACGCCGCTTCTGGCCCAGTCGGTCGGCGTCGCCATCCGGGTCAATCCCCAGGTCGACGCGTACCTGGTGGGCAAGGAGGTTCATCCTCTGCGCCGTAACGACCCCATTGAGCGTGGGCTCACGGTCCTGCTCCGCGATCCAAGCTCCTTCCTGCTGGTGGGGTTCAATCTCGGTGGGTGCCTGCCGGTAACGCGGGAAGGGGGCCTCAGCCATCAGTTTACCGGGACCGCCAGTCTCGACGGCCGGACGGAGATGGACTTCGGCGATCCCAAGGACCCCTCGGCGTCCAGGTTGTGGCTGGCTTTGGGGCGGATCGCGATGAAGCTGCTCCCCAACTCGGGCTGCCCTCCTCCTGAGACGCGAACTCCCCACGCCGTCATCCGCCCGCAAGGAACCGCTTTCCGGGTCCTGGTCGATTCGGTGGCGGGGACTTTCGTCGGCGTGGACGAGGGGAGCGTCATGGTGCAGGCCGAGGCAGGCGGCGAGCCCGTGGAGGTCAAGGCGGGCCAGTGGGTGCTGGTGCCGCCGGGCGGATTGCCGAAGCGCCCGGGCCGGCCCTCCCGGAACTTCGATCATGACGATCCTCCCCTTCTCGGCTGCTGCACCGGCGTCGAGCCTCCCAAACCGCCCCAATGACGAGGAGATCCTGTGAAACCGACCCCTCTCCTCGCCGCCGTCCTCCTGGCCCTCTCTGCGTCCGCGCAGCTTCAGGGGGAGATCACCTGCACCCCGCTCCAGCCGAAGACGCCGCAGGCGGGAGGGCAATTCGGCTGCGGAGTCCTGAATCACGACGGCATCCTCGCCGTCAGCTCCAATCTCGATGGCGCCGGCAAGGTGAGTCTGTTCCATCCAGAGGACTCGGCCCCCTACGCCACGCTCACCCCCCAAGGTGGCAAGCCCGGAGACGAGTTCGGGCGCTCGATGGCGGAGGACGGCGGCTGGCTCGCCGTGGGCGCGCCGTTCGCGGACGGTCCCCGGACCGGCGGGTCGGGCGTGGTCCACGTCTTCAAGAAACAGCAGGATGAGAGCTGGTCGGAGGTGCAAACGATCGCCGCGTCCGACGCCGCGCGGGGGGACCAGTTCGGCCTCACGGTGGCGCTGAGCGGCAGCACCCTACTGGTGGGTGCACCCAATGACGCCCATGCGGGGAGCCTCTCCGGGGCGGTCTACGTCTTCGGGCTCGTCTCCGGAACGTGGGTCCAGCAGCAGAAGGTCACGGCGGCCGACGCGGCCCCCTTCGACAACTTCGGCTTCTCCCTGGCTTTCGACGGCAATACCGCGGTGGTGGGCGCCCCGTTCCACGATCGCGGCTCGGCGAAGGGGAACGCCGGAGCGGCCTACGTCTTCCAGCAGACGGGGAACGCCGCCGCCAGTCTCCTCAAGATGCCCCCGACGACCGGCGGACCCTGGGTCCAGCAGGCCGAGCTGACGGCCGGCGACGGCGCGGCGAACGACGAATTCGGCTCGGCTGTGACGGTGAGCGGCAGCGACCTGGCGGTGGGAGCCCGCCGGAAAGACGTCGGCGGGCTCACCGACGCCGGAGCCGTCTACGTCTTCGAAAGGGCGGGGACGGCTTGGAATTTTCGCACGCTGCTGACGGCCGGCGACGCCGGGGCGGGGGACCTGTTCGGCGTCTCCGCTGCGTTGAGCGGCGATCAGCTCCTGGTGGGAGCCCTCTTTCATGCCGGCAAGGGCGCCGCCTATCTGTTCAAGCGGAACGCGGGAGCGTGGGTGCCGGGAGATTCCGTGAATGGGAACCCCGCGGCCGGCGACGCGTTCGGGCAGGCCGTGGCAATCGATGGGACTACGCTGGTGGTGGGCTCCTACCTGGCGGACTTTGGTTCCCTCACGAACGCGGGCTCGGCCACGGTGTGCTCCAGTGGATCTACCCCGACGCCTCCCAGGCTCCAGGTCACCGATACGGACGGCCGGATCCAGGTGCGGACCGGCGACACCCTGACCTATACGATCACGGTCGCCAACGTGGGCGATGCTACGGCGACGGGAGTCACAGTGACTGACGTGTTCTCGCCGAAGCTCCAGGGGTTCTCGTGGTCCGATCAGACGATCAGCTCGCTGGCGCCGGGCGGGCGCGTCGTCTTCACCGCGACGGGGACCGTCCGGGACGGCGCGACGGGCACGATCACGAACCATGCCTGTGCGCAGCTCCCAGGGAAGCCCCCCGTGTGCATGGACGATCCTCCGGACGAGATCATCCCGATCCCTCCTATCAGCGCGGATCTTGAGCTGACCATGACGGCATCGCCGATCGCGAAGGCAGCCGACCGCGCCCTTTTTACGATCACGGTAACGAACCATGGTCCGGGCAAGGCCACGGGCGTGACGTTGACGGATTCGCCAGGCTCCGGCCTCAAGCTCGTGGACATGCCTGACCACTGCCTCCTAACCGGCGGAGAGGTGACCTGCACCCTCCGTGACCTGAATGCGCCAAGTCCCTCCAAGCCCAATGATCAGACGGAGCTTGTCCTCAGCTTCGAGGTGACCGATCCGTGCGCCAGCCACTTCACCAACCATGCGGAAGTGAAGGCGAACGAGGACGATCCCAACCACGACAACAACCACTCGGATGTCCCTTCGGACCTGATCCTGGAGGCCCACCTGGCCATGCAGAAGACCGGGCCCGCGGCCGTGAAGCCGGGCGATCCGGTACAGTACACCGTCACGGTCACCAATCAGGGTCCGGATTGCGCCACGGAGGTGGAGATCCAGGACGCCGTCCCCCAGGGGCTGATCTCTCCGGTGATCCCTCCCGGCTGCTCGCAGGTGCAGGGAACGATCCACTGCCCGCTCGGCGATCTTCTGCCGGCAGCGCAGAAGTCGGTCGCCTTGAGCTTCACCGTGCCGCAGGGTACCCCCTGCGGGGGTCAGATCACCAACACCGCCACGGCGAGCACCGGCAGCGCCGATCCTCAGCCCGCCCCTCCGGCGACGTCCACGGCGGTGGTCGCCTCCACGCCCCTCACGATCACCAAGACCGATGGGCTGACGAATGCCATGCCGGGGCAGGGGCTCCTCTATACGATCGTCGTCAGCAATCCCGGGGCCTGCCAGGTCGACGGAGCGACCGTCTCGGACGTCTGTCCCGACGGTCTCACCAAGGCGCGCTGGTGCCGGGGAGCGGGTTGCACGCCCGATCACCTGGGCAACCTTCTGGATACCCTCTCCCTGCCGGCGGGGGCCTCGGCAACCTACCAGTTCAGCGGCATCGTGGCCGAGTCGTTCACGGGGACCGTGACCAACGTCGCCTCGGCGACGGCGCCCTCCGGCACCGTCTCCGCGACCGACACGACGGACGTCGGCTTCACCGGCGTCAAGGCGTTCTGCGACGGCTTGCAGGGGCTGCCGGTCGAGGGGGGCACGATGACGTACACCTTCGTGCTGGTCAACCACGGTCCGGCGGCCCAGGCGGACAACCCCGGCAACGAATTCACGGACCTCCTGCCGGCCGGCTTGACGGTGACGTCCGTCGCGGCCACCAGCGGTATCGTGACCTTGACGAACCCGGTGACCTGGAACGGTGCCATCCCCGTGGGAGGGAGCGTCACCATCACCATCTCGGTGAAGGTCGATCCCGGGACGCTGGGAATGACGCTCTGCAATCAGGCGTCGATCTCCTTCGATTCCGACGGCGACGGGGTCAACGACACCATCCGGTTCTCCGACGATCCCGACGAGCCGGGCACGGCGGACCCCTGCTGCTTCGAGGTGCTGCCGGTTTCGGCCATTCCCACGCTCTCCGGAGCCAGCCTGGCGGCGCTGGGGCTGCTGCTGGCGGGGGTGGGTTTGCTGCGGCTCCGGCGACGGAGGGTGTGACGTATATGCTAGCATCGTCTCTATGAAGCGCACGACGATCTATCTCGACGCTGACCTGGAGATCCTGCTGAAACTGGAGGCAATGCGCCGAAAGCAGCCTATGGCTGAGCTTTTCAGGGAAGCTCTGCGGAGTTTTCTCCTACAGGTACCGAGGAAAGCTCCTCCAGGCGCCGGAGCCTTCGACAGCGGTCACCTGGATACCGCAGAGCGCGCTGAGGAGGTTCTGGGAGAGTTGAGGTTTGGAGAGAGGCCCGGGTGATGGCGATCGTTCTCGACACCGGAGTCCTCTACGCCTATTACGACCGCCGTGACAGTTGGCATACTGCCTCCCGACAGCTCATCGAAGACGAGGTCGGGGGGCTTATCGTGCCCGCACCGGTAATCCCGGAAGTCGATTACCTCTTGGGCGAACGATTGGGTCCCGACGCCCAGATCCTCTTCTATCAAGGTCTCACCGAAGGCTCATTCTTTGTCGCCGACCTTCCGCAGGAGAGCTATCCGCGGGTCCTGGAGCTCAACGAGAAGTATCGGACCCTTCGTCTCGGCTTCGTCGACGCTGCCGTCATGGCGGTCGCCGAGCATCTGGGCCTGGGCCGAATCGGGACGACCGATCGGCGTCACTTCGGCGCCGTCCAAGGGGCTATCCCCTTCGATCTGCTCCCCGCCTGACGGGACCTACCCCTGAGCCTCCTTGAACACCACCCGCACCCCATCCGGGTCGTGGGTCTCGAAGATCAGCCCGCCGTCGCCGTCCTTGCGCAGGCCGCCGGGGATGTTGCGGTCGCGGAACTGGATCTCTTCGAAGGCTTTCTGGGCGGAGGGGACCTCGAAGACCAGGCTCGTCTTGTTCTGCGGGCCGTGGGTCTCGAAGCGCTCGTCGTGAGCGCGGCGGGGGTCCTCGCTGGGCGGAGGGCCGATGACTTCGAGGACGGCGGCGCCCGCCTGGAACGTGGTGCCGCGGGCGTCGTCCCGCTCCCAGGAATGGAGCCGCGGCAGCGCCAGGGACTCGCCGTAGAACTTCAGCGCGCGATCGTAGTACATCGCGCGGACCACGATGCGAAACTGCCGGATCTCCATCTCGTTTCTCTCCTTGAGCCGAAATTGGACTGGCGCGGGGCCGGCCTCCCCCAGCATTTACCACACTCGGCGCGAGAGTTTCAAAGGCGCGCCCCGGCCCGCCCCCGGTGGTATCCTTCCCCGCTGTGACAGACCGCCGTATCTGGGCCCTCCTCCCCCTCCTCTGCCTGCTTCTGCCGATGCTCGTCGCGGCCCAGGGCGGCCCAGGCCAGGCGCCCGCCGCTCCGGCTCCCGCCCGTCCCACGGTGGTGTTGGAGGGGCGCGAGATCGCCGTGCCCGTCACTCTCGCCGGCAACGGGCCGATGTTCGGCTTGACTCCCCTTGCGGAGGCGCTGGGCGGCACCCTCTCGACCGATGCCTCGGGCGAGAGCGTGACGCTCAAGGTCGCCGACAAGGAGGTGGTGATCGGCCAGGGGAACGCCATCATCACCGTGGGCGACGCCATCGTCTCCCTCTCCCAGCCGCCGGTGCAGGGCGAGGGCGGGCTCCAGGTGCCCCTCGACTTCCTGCGCAAGAGCTTCGGCGATCTCTTGGGCTACAGCTTCGACTGGCGGCCGGAGACGCAGCGCCTCACCATCGCCCGCCGCGGCACCCGCGAGCTGGCGGTCTCGCTCGACGTCGTCCACCTCCAGGGGATGACCACGATCGTGCTCACCTTCCCGGAGGAGCCCCGCTACAAGATCAACCGCCAGGGGACCACCATCCAGGTGCAGATGCTGGCGGACCGCCTCACCCCTCCGCCGCCCAAGGAGATCCAGGACCCACTGGTGCAGGGGGCCACTATCGATCCCGGGCAGATCCGCCTGCAGCTCGCCGAGGGCGCGCAGGCCGAGAGCTACGTGCTGGAGAAGCCGTTCCGTCTGGTGTTCGACGTGCACAAGACCGCCTCGGTCGAGACGCCGTCGTCGCCCTCCGCCCCGGCCGCGAGGCCGGGGGGGATCCATACCATCGTCATCGATCCGGGCCATGGCGGCGTAGAGGTGGGGGCCATCGGCCCCAGCGGCATCCAGGAGAAGGAGCTCACCCTGCAGCTCGCCCGCGAGTTGGAGGCGAGGCTCGCCCAGCGCCTGCCGGTGCGGGTGGTGCTCACCCGCACCGAGGATGCCCTGGTGCCGCTCGACATGCGCCCGGCCATCGCCAACCAGAACAAGGCGGACCTCTTCGTCTCCATCCACCTGAACTCCTCGCTGGGCTCCGGAGCCTACGGCACGGAGACCTACTTCCTGAGCCCGCAGGCCACGGACACCCGGGCGTCGAGCTCCGCCGCCGCCGAGAACCGCACGGCCGCGGCCGGCACCGCCGCCACCTCGGACGCCGCGAACCCCGCGGGTGCGGACGACACGCAGGACCTCCAGCTCATCCTCTGGGACCTGGCGCAGACCCACCACCTGGCCGAGAGCCAGCGGCTCGCCAACATGATCCAGGGCGAGCTCAACGAGATGCTGCAGCTCAAGGACCGGGGGGTGAAGCAGGCCCCCTTCCGCGTGCTGATGGGCGCCACCATGCCGGCCGTGCTGGTGGAGTTGGGGTTCATCAGCAATCCGGACGAGGAGAAGAAGCTCAAAGACCCGGCCTACCGCGGGCAGCTCGTGGACGCCCTGGCGCGCGCCATCGCGCGCTACAAGGCCCTGGTGGAGAACCAGCCGGAGCCGGCTGCGACTCCGGGTGCCAGCCCACAGACGACGCCCCCGGCCGGCACTCCCGCTCCGGGCCAGACTCCCGCCGCCAAGCCGCCCGGAACGCCCGGAAAACCGGCGAAAGTGGGCCGGCCCGCATGAGCCGCCGGGCGGCGAGCTTCGTCCTCGGGTTCGCGCTGGCGCTCCTGGTGGGAGGAGGGCTTTGGTGGTGGCTCGCTGGCCGCCCGCAAGCGGGCCGGGGGCGCGGCGCCGCGGGCGCGGCGGCCCAGCCCGCCCAGAAGGTGACCTTCCAGCTCTTCTTCCCCGCGGACGGCGGAACGCTGAAACCCGAGCCGCGCGAGCTCCAGGTCTCGGATTCGCCCAGGGACCGCATGCGCAAGATCCTCGACGCGCTGCTCGTCGGTCCCAAGGCGGCGGGGCTGGCACGCCCGCTCCCCGAGGGGGTGATGGTGGGGGGCGTCCTGCTGGGCAAGGACGGCACGGCCTACGTCGACCTCCGCTGGCCGGGCCATGAAGAGCCCCCGCCCGGGGGCTCCACGGAGGAGATCCAGCGGGTCTACAGCGTGGTGGACTCGTTGACCCTGAACGTCCCCGAGGCGCAGCGGGTGGTCCTGCTGTGGAACGGCGTGCAGCGGGACACCTTCTCCGGCCACCTCGACCTCTCCCGCCCGCTGGTGCCGGACAGGACGCGTGCCGGGAGCTGACTCCCGGATTCCGCCATGATCGACGCCATCGGAGTCTTCGACTCGGGAGTGGGAGGGCTGACCGTGGTCTCGGCCCTCCGCCGCCGGCTGCCGGAGGAGTCCATTCTCTACCTGGGGGATACGGCGCGGCTCCCCTACGGCAGCAAATCGCCCGACACGGTGACCCGCTACACCCGGCGGAACATCGAGTTCCTCACCGGCCGCGGCGTCAAGGCCGTGGTGATCGCCTGCAACACGGCCTCGGCTCTGGCATTGCCGAACCTAGAGATGCACGAGCTGCCCACCTGGGGAGTGATCGAGCCGGGAGCGCAGAAGGCGGCGCGCTTGAGCCGGGGTAGGGTGGGAGTGATCGCCACCGAGGCCACGGTCCGTTCGGACGCCTATCCCAAGGCCCTGCGCGCCGTGCGTCCCGATCTCGAGATCGTGAGCCGCGCCTGTCCCCTGTTCGTGCCGCTGGTGGAAGAGGGATGGCACGACGATCCCGTCACCGAGGAGGTGGCGCGGCGCTATCTCGCGCCGTTGCTGGAGGCGGGGATCGACACCCTGGTCCTCGGATGCACCCACTATCCCCTGCTCGTCCCCGTGCTCCAGAGGGTGGCCGGGCCGGACGTGACCCTCGTCGATTCCGCGGAAGCCGTCGCCGAGATGGTGGCGGCCGGCCTCGCCGACCGCCACCTCGAATCCACCCATCCCCCAGCCCATCACTTCTGCGTCACCGATTCCGGCGAGACCTTCCAGCGCATCGCCCGCCGGATCCTGCAGGACCCGGGGGTGGGGCTGGAGTGGGTGGAGGTGGTGTAGGAACCCCCGCCTTAGTGGATCACGCCGCAGGCCAGCCGGTCGCCGGAGTTGCCGGTGGGCTGGGTGGTGCAGTCGTCAGCTCCGGCGTGGAGGATGACGGCCTTGCCCACCACCGAGTTGGCCCCGGTGCCGACGGAGATGTCCTTGGAGGTGAGGTCCAGGTGACCCGTGCCGTCGGCGCCGACCTCGATGTTGCCGAAGTCGCCCGCGTGGCGCGGATCGGTGGGCGGGCAGGCATGGGGAGCGTTGGCCGGGTTGAAGTGGCCGCCGGCCGAGGCGTAGTGCTTGCCGGGCTCGTCGCCGTGCTCACACATGCCGTTGGCGTGGAGGTGCAGGCCGTGCTTGCCTGCCGGCGCGCCTTTGACGTCGGCCACGACGTGGACGGCGCCGCCCGGCGCGGACGAGAAGGTGACCGTGCCGGAGAACCCGGCATCGCCCTGGAGCGTCGCCGTCGCGCCCGGCGAGGCGGGCATGGGCTTGGCCGGCTTGGCGGACGAAGCCGCCATGTCCTTCCCGTGGTCGGTGGTCATCGCCTTTTCCATCTTCGGGCCGCAGGCGACCAGGGCGAGGAGCCCCGCCGCCGCCAACAAGGTCCAGCCATACCGGGAATGACTCATCTTTAGTCCTCCTGAGGAAAGAATGACTGCCAGCGTCGAGATAAGACTATCGCAATGACTTCAGCTCCAAGCGTACGTCCGCGAGGTTGCGGGAGATCAGGATCTCGACCGGAGTGGACCCTTCATCGCGGGCCAGCCACAGGTCGAGGTGCCCCTTCCAGCGTTCACGGTTGGGCACGTCGATCCCCTGAATCGAAAACTTCTGCACCTGCACCCTCTTGCTGTCCGGCAGGGTCCGGGTCTGGACCTCCTGGGGAATGACCACGACGGGGTAGATCTTGCCGTCCGACCAGATCTCCATCCGCCGCGTCTTCTGGGGCGGGTCCCGCCGGATGGCGTAGATGCCGGAGGCGATGTCGAGCACGCCGTCGGCGGTGATGTCCTCGCTCTTCGACTTGGTTTCGCCGCGCCAGGAGTAGGAGCTCCAGGCGCGGATCGGTTGCAGGGTGCGGGTGTCCACCTCGGAGCCGTAGCGGAAGTACTCGCCCTGCTTGGCCACGTCCGAGGTGATGGTCAGCTCGCTGCGCAGGTGGCCGTTGCCGTCCTTCTTGAAGGTGAGGTTCCCTTCGCCCCGGTTGGGGAGGAAGAGGCCGGCGATGGTGCCGATGAAGTTGCGAAGCTGCCAGTGGTATTGGAACACCTCGTCGGCCCGCGTCTCGGCGGAGGCCCAAGGGGCCGCTGCCACCGACGCCAGGACGCCGAGGAGGATGGCTTTGCGGACAGTCGATTTCATGCGGTTTCCTTGTGGAGAGGGCTCTCCCCTGAGCGGGTCGCAGGGTGTTTGCACCGGGTTATAACAGAAGCAAGCGCCCTGCCATGCCCAAAAGCCAAAGATTGCATGAAAAGATCCCCCCGCCTACGAAGAGGAGAGAGCCCATGCGCCGTTTCCTGCCGATCCTGCTCGCGCTCTGCCTGGCCCTGCCGGCCGCCGCTTTGCCGTCCGGCGCCGCCGAGGTCCCATCGCCGGAGAGCTTCCTGGGCCACCGCGTGGGGGCCGACCGCAAGCTCGCCCCCTGGCCCAAGGTCGTCGAGTACTTCCACCGCGTGGCCGCCGCCTCCGGCCGCGTCACCCTGGAGTCAGCCGGCAAGTCCACCCAGGGCAACGACATGCTGGTGGCGGTGATCACCTCGGAAGAGAACCAGAAGCACCTGGACCGCTACCGCGAGATCGCCCGCCGCCTGGCCAATCCGGACGGGCTCTCGGAGACCGAGGCCCGCGCCCTGGCGAAGGAGGGGAAGACGATCGCCCTCGTCACCTGCTCCATCCATTCCACCGAGGTCGGCTCGACCCAGATGTCCATGGAGCTGGTCCACGAGCTCGCGACCTCCCGCGACCCGGCCGTCGTCTCCTGGCTCGACGATGCCATCCTCCTCCTCATGCCGTCGATCAATCCCGACGGCCAGGTGATGGTGGTGGACTGGTACGACAAGTGGCTGGGCACGCCCTACGAGGGGGGCGCCATGCCCTGGATCTACCACGTCTACGCCGGGCACGACAACAACCGCGACTTCTACATGCTCACCCAGAAGGAGACGCAGGCGGTCAACGACCTCCTCTATCACCGCTGGTACCCCCAGATCTTCCTCGACGAGCACCAGATGGGCTCGGCCGGGCCGCGCATGTTCGTGCCGCCCCAGGCCGACCCGCTCGCGCCGGACGTGCACTCGCTCATCTTCCGCCAGGCCGATCTCCTGGGCACGGGGATGAGCGTGCGCCTGGAGGAGGCGAACCACCTCGGGGTGGGGAGCAACATGATCTTCGACAGCTACTGGCCGGGGGGCACCCGCAACACGGCGTGGTGGAAGAACGTCACCGGCCTGTTGACCGAGATCGCCAGCGCCCGCATCGCCACCCCCATCTACGTCGAGCCCGGGGAGCTTCAGGGGGGCGTCAAGGGATTGCCGGAGTACAAGCGGCAGTCGAACTTCCCCTCTCCCTGGCCGGGCGGCTGGTGGCGGCTGCGCGACATCGTAGACTACGAGCTGGTTGCGACCAAGAGCTTCCTGGAGACGGGTGCCCGCTATCGCGAGGACTTCCTCTTCAACGTCTACCGCATGGCGCACGAGGCGATCGACCGCGGTGGCCGCGAGGCGCCGTACGCCTTCCTGGTGCCGCCGGACCAGGGTGATCCCGTGTCCGCGGCCCTGCTGGTGGAGCTTCTGATCCGCCACGGCGTGCGGGTGGAGCGCGCCGCCGCGGCGTTCACCGCCGGCCGCGCCGCCTATCCGGCGGGGACGTACGTCATCCCCGCCGCTCAGCCCTACCGCCAGTTCCTCCTCACCATGCTCCGCCCGCAGCGTTACCCGCAGGTGATCCCCTACGTGGGCGGCCCGGTGATGCCGCCGTACGACGTGACCGCCTGGTCACTCCCCCTCTTTTTCGGCGTCGAGGTGGGGGAGGCCGGCGTGCCCGTGCCCGCGACGGCCGCCGCTTCGCCGATGACGGCTCCGGTGTGGCCAGGGGGCGAGGTGGCCAAGGGAGCCGGCGGCTACCTGATCTCCCACCGGGCCGACTCGGCCGTCACCGCCCAGAACCGCCTGCTGGCGGAAGGGAAGAAAGTCTACTGGCTGAAGCAGCCCGTGCCGGGCGGCGCGGCCGGGGACCTCTACCTGCCGGCCGGGGAGATCACTCCGGACGCCCTGAGCCGGCTGTCGCGCGAGCTCCACCTCCCCGTCACGCCCCTCGCCAAGGCGCCCGCGGGACCGGCCTTCCGGGTGAAGCCCATCCGGGTGGGCCTCTACAAGCCCTGGGCGGCGAGCCTGGATGAAGGGTGGACCCGCTTCCTCCTGGAGCGCTATGGCTTTGCCTTCCAGAACCTCGACAACGAGCAGATGAAGACCGGCGCCTACCAGGGGAAGGTGGACGTCATCCTCCTCCCCTCGGTGGAGGCGAACGTCATCGAGAAGGGACCGAGCGGCGCGCCGCTGCCGCCGGACTACGCGGGCGGGCTCGGCACGGCGGGCGGGGAGAAGCTCAAGAAGTGGGTGCAGGAGGGGGGTACCCTGGTGACTCTGGACCAGTCGTCGGGCTACGCCATCACCCTGCTGGATCTGCCGGTGAAGAACGTCCTCGACAAGGTCCCCGAGGAGCAGTTCCACGTTCCGGGTTCGATGCTTCGCATCCTGATGGACACCTCCCACCCCCTGAGCTGGGGGATGGACGCCGAAGAGGTCGCCTTCTTCGCCGATTCACCGGCCTTCGAGACCCGCCTGCCCGACGGCCGCTTCCAGCGCCGGGTGGTGGCGTCGTATCCCGAAAGCGCCGAAGACGTCCTGGTGAGCGGCTACGTCAAGGGCGCCGAGAAGCTGACGCGCAAGGCGGCGGTCGTCGAGTACGGGGTAGGGAAGGGGAAAGTGGTCCTCCTCGGCTTCCATGCCCAGCACCGGGCGCAGCCGCACCGCACGTTCAAGCTGCTGTGGAACGCGCTCTACTGGGGCGCCCTGGAGGAGACGGAGCTCCGCTAGTCCCCGCTTTCCAGGACCTCCCGCACCTTGAGCGCCAGCTCCCGCCCGCTGAAGGGTTTCTTGAGCAGCGGCGCGTCCTCGGGGCGGCCCAGGCTGGGGCTCTCGGCGAGGCCGCCGGGATAGCCGGTGGCGAAGAGGACCCGCATCTCGGGGCGCTTGAAAGAAAGGCGGTCGGCGAGCTCGACGCCGCTCATGCCATCCATCAGAATGTCGGTCACCATCAGGTGGATGGGGCCGGTGTAGCTCTGGCTGATGCGAATGGCCTCGGCGCCGTCGCGGGCCGCGAGGACGTTGTAGCCGCGGGCGGAGAGGATCTGCACCAGGGGCTGGCGCACGTTCTCCTCGTCCTCGACGATCAGCAGGGTCTCCCAGTCCCGGCCCATGGCGCCCGTGCCGCTGGCTTCCGCCTCGACGCTCGGCAGGAAGACGAGGAAGCGGGAGCCGCCGCCCGGATCGCTCTCGGCCAGGATGTGCCCGCCGCTCTGGGTGACCACGCCGTAGGCCGTCGAGAGCCCCAGCCCGGTGATCTCGGTTCCGCCCTTGGTAGTGAAGAACGGCTCGAAGGCGTGGCGCCGTAAATCCTCCTCCATCCCCGGACCGGTGTCGCACATGCGGAGGAGCACCCAGCGGCCGGGAGCATCGCGCAGCGGATGGGTGAGGTCGCCGGGCTGGACGTCCACGGTCTCCGTCTCCAGGATCACCTGGCCGCCCTCCGGCATGGCGTCGCGGGAGTTGGAGAGCAGGTTCGCAATCACCTGCTCGAGCTGCTCGGGATCGAGCGACACGCGGTCGAGCTGCGGGTCGAGGTTCAGCTTCAGCCCGATGCCTTCGCCCAGGAAGCGGCGCATGCGTTCCTCCATCCCGGTCACCAGGTCGTTGAGCTGCAGCACACGGGGGTGGAGCACCTGCCGGCCGCTGAAGGCGAGGAGCTGGCGGTTCAAGGCGGCTCCCCGCTGGCCGGCCTTCTCGATCTCCCGCAGGTGCTGGCGGGCCGGATGGTCACTGTCGAGCGCGCCCATGGCCAGCTCGGTCTGGAAGGCGATGACGGTCAGCAGGTTGTTGAACACGTGAGCGACGCCGCCGGCCAGCCGGCCCATGGCGTCCATGGTCTCTGCCAGCTCCGGAGGCTCCTGGCTCTTAGGGGTCAGCGGCCGGGCCTCGGCCAGGCGGGGATGGGCGCGGGGCTCAGGCTCCTCGCTTCCGGCCGGCTCGGGGGGGAGGTCTTCAACGGCCCGGACTAAGCTCGGGGTGCTGCTGGGGTGCGTGCGCATAGGGGTCTTTTCCCTTCGGTCCGCGGCGGACCGGTCGAGGAACGGCCGAGGACACCGGGAAGGTGTGCCGTTCCTGCCCGGGTGACATGCAGGTTTCAGTCCAGCTCCGGCTCTGGAACCTCCCCCTCCTCCTCGTCCACCGGCGGGTCCGGAGAGGAGGTCTGGCGCCGCAGCCGTGACATGGCTCGCAGGGTGAGCTTGCGCACACTGGCCCGGGAGTAGCCGAGTTGGTCCGCCACCTCGTGGGGGGTGAAACCCATGGCGAAGCGGAGCCAGAGGGCGCGCTGATGCCGCGGATCGAGTCCCTTCAGGATCTGGCGCAGGTCGAGCGCATCCTCCCGCTTCGCCTGCGGCGGCGGCAAGGGCGGGCAGAGCCCCTCCAGCGCCGGCAGGTCCATGGCCTCGGAGGGATTCAACCGCAGCTTTTTCCAGTAATTCGAGCAGATGAAGCGGAGGGTGCCGAGGAGCCAGTACTCCTTGTTGTAGATCTTGTCCCACTTGCGGAACGCCTCCAGGAGAGCGTCCTGGAGAAGGTCGTCGGCGTCCTCCGAGGGGATGTCGTAGCTGCGGAGGATGGAGGTGAGGCGGTAGCGGATCCGCCGCACCAGCTCCTCCAGGGTCTCTTGGGGCTTGAGGTCGTCGGGTTCGAGGGCTGAGCTCAAGGGGTGGCTCGCTGATCCCGGCGCGGGATTGCGCCGGGGCATCCACCCGAACTTTATCACTCACCCCGGCAACCTGTGCTCCCCTTCTCAGAACATTCCTAGCTGAAGGCGCGCCGCCTCGGACATCATCGAGGGGTTCCAGGCGGGATCCCAGACCAGCTCGATGTCGGCGGAGGCGACGCCGGGCACGCTTTCGACCTTGGTCTTGACCTCGCCGGGGAGGGAACCGGCTACCGGGCATCCGGGGGAGGTGAGGGTCATCTTGACCTGGACTTTCCCCCCTTCCTGGATGTCGACGTCGTAGATCAGCCCCAGCTCGTAGATGTTGACCGGGATTTCCGGGTCGAAGACCGTCTTCAGGACGGTGACGATGCCGTTCTCGACGTCCGAGGGATCCGCGGGAGAGCTGGCGGCGGTCGGAGGGCTCGCCGTGTTCGGATCAGTCGGATGGGGCGGATCGGTCGGATGGGTGTCCATGCTGAGGCTCCTCCTTCAGCGCTACTCGGTGGAGACGGGTTGATCCTGCGGAATTTCGGCGGACAACGCCGCGAGCAAAGTGTGCCACGGCAGGGTGGCGCACTTGACCCGCATGGGGTACTCGCGCACGCCGGTGAAGACGGCGAGCTTGCCGAGGTCCGCGGAGCCCCCGGGATCGCGGACCTCGCCGGTGGTGAGCAGGTCGTGGAAGACGTGGAAGAGCCGGCGGGCCTCTTCCACGGTCCGCCCCTTGAGCGCCTCGGTCATCAGCGAGGCCGAGGCCATGGAGATGGCGCATCCCACGCCCTGGAAGGCGAGGTCCTGGACGATCCCGCCCTCCACGTCCAGCCGCACGGTCACCCGGTCGCCGCAGAGGGGGTTGTTCCCCTCCGCCTGGTGGTTGGCCGCCGCCAGCGGACCGAAGTTCCGGGGGTGGCGGTTGTGGTCGAGGATGATCTCCTGGTAGAGGTCGCGCAGCTCACTCATACCGGTCATCTAAAGATCTCCCGCGCCCGATGGAGGGCGGCGGCCAGGGCCTCCACCTCCGCGCGGGTGTTGTACAGAGCGAAGGAGGCACGCGTGGTGGCCGGCACCTGGAAATGCTCCATCACCGGCTGGGCGCAGTGGTGGCCGGCGCGGACGGCGATCCCCGCCTGGTCGAGGACGGTGCCCACGTCGTGCGGGTGGATCCCCTCCAGCACGAACGAGAGGACAGCGGCCTTCTCCCGTGCCGTGCCGATCAGCCGCAGGCCGGGCACCGCCGCCAGCCGCTCCGTGGCCAGGGCCAGCAGCTCCCCTTCCCAGGCCGCCACGGCCGGCAGCCCCAGGGCGGTCAGGTAGTCGAGGGCGGCGCCGAGGCCGATGGCCGCTTCGATGGCCGGGGTGCCGGCCTCGAAGCGGTGAGGGGGTGGGGCGTACGTCGTCTTGGCGAAGCTGACGGTGCGGATCATGCCGCCGCCTCCCTGCCACGGCGGCATGGCGGCCAGCAGCTCACCGCGCCCCCAGAGGACGCCGATGCCGCTGGGGCCATAGACCTTGTGACCGGAGAAGGCATAGAAGTCGGCGCCCAGGGCCTGGACGTCAATCGTGAGATGGGGGGCGGACTGGGCGCCGTCCACCATCACCACGGCTCCCACCCCATGGGCGAGCCGGGCGATCTCGCGCACGGGATTCACCGTGCCCAGGGCGTTCGAGACGTGGGCCACGGCCACCAAGCGGGTGCGGGGGGAGAGGAGCTTCGCGAGCTCGTCCAGGATCACCTCGCCGCGATCGTCGATGGGCGCCACCTTCAGAGCGGCCCCGCGCTCCTCGCAGAGGAGCTGCCAGGGGACGATGTTCGAGTGGTGCTCGAGCTCGGTGAGGAGGATCTCGTCGCCCGGCCCCACGTTGCGCCGCCCCCAGCTCGCGGCCACCAGGTTGATCGCCTCGGTGGTGCCGCGGACCAAGACGACCTCCTCGGCGCTCGCGGCGTTCAGGAACCGGCGTACCGTCTCCCGCGCCCCTTCGCGGGCGGCGGTGGAGCGTTGAGAGAGGGTGTGCACGCCGCGCTCGACGTTGGCGTAGTACTCGCCGTAGCAGGTGGCAATGGCGGCGAGCACCGCCCGCGGCTTCTGGGTGGAGGCGGCGTTGTCCAGGTAGGCCAGCGGCGCGCCGTGTACTTTTTGCGCGAGGATGGGAAAATCCGCCCGCACCCGGTCGAGGTCATAGGCGGGGGCGGCCGTCTCTCGCTCTGCCACGGGAGCCGCGAGGGTCATCATGGCCTCACACCGCCTGCCGGACGACGTCGCCCTTGGGCAGGCGGGCGAAGAGGAACTCCTCGAGGTCCTTGCGTACCGGCTCGACCTGGATGCGTTCCACGATGTCGCTGGCGAAGGCCCAGGTCAGCAGGCTGCGGGCCGCCTCCTGGCCGATCCCCCGCGAGCGGAGGTAGAAGACGGCGTCCTCGTCGAGCTGCCCGACGGTCGAGCCGTGGGTGCACTTGACGTCGTCGGCGAAGATCTCGAGCTGCGGGTTGGAGTTGGCCACCGCGTCGCGCGACAGGAGGAGGTTGCGGTTCGACTGCTTGGCGTCCGTCTTCTGGGCGCCGGGGTGGACGTGGATCAGGCCGTTGAACACCGCCCGCGCCTTGCCGTCCAGCACTCCCTTGTACAGCTCGTGGCTGGCGCAGTGGGGCTTGGCGTGCTCCACCCGCATGTGGTTGTCCACGTGCTGGCGGCCGTCCACCAGGTAGAGGCCGTTGAGGATGCAGTCGATCCCCTCGCCGGCCAGCACGGCGTTGACGTCGTTCCTCACCAAACCGCCGCCCAGCGAGATCGAGTGCGAGCGCGGGACGCTGTTGCGCTCCCCCTGCACCTGGAAGGTGGAGACGTGGTATGCCTCGCGGCTCTCCCGCTGCACCTTGTAATGGTCCACCACGGCGTTGGGGCCGGCCAGCATCTCGGTCACCGGGCAGTTGAAGTAGGCGCCGGTACCAGCGTAGGTCTCCACCACCGTGAGCTGGCTGTTCTCGCCGGTGACGAAGAGGTTCCGCGGGTAGGAGACGGTCGCCCGCCCGTCCTCGGAGGAGGAGAGGAAGAGCAGGTGGATCAGTCCTGAGGAGACGCCGCGGGGGACGTGGATGAAGGCGCCGTCACCCAGGAACGCCGTGTTGAGCGCCACGAACGGCTGCTGCTCGAAGCCGGCGAGCTGGCCGAGCCAGGGCTCCACCAGCGCGGGCTCCGTAACCAGGGCCTCCGCCAAGCTGGAGACGACCAGCCCGGCGGGGAGGGATCCCGCGGCCGAAAGGCGGCTGGAGTAGCGGCCGTCCACGAACACCAGCCGCGCCGCGGCCGGGAAGTCGTAGGGCGCGATCTGCTCCGGCGCCACCGCGTTGGGATCGCCCTGGGCGCGGTGGAACGTCCCCTGGGCGATGGAGGCGACGTTGGTCAGCCGCCACTCCTCCTGCCGGGTGGTGGGGAAGCCGAGGGACGAGAAGCGGTCGAGCCCCGCCCGCCGCAAAGCCTGCACGAAGGCAGGCTCCGAGGTCGGGCGCTCACGCTGCCGCCGCTCGAAGTCGGCGACGTAGGGGGCGAGCGACGCCTGGATCTGGATCTCCGTCGCGGGCATCTCTTAGGCTCCCACCGGCGCTACGGCCAGGTCCTCGAGCCAGGAGTACCCCTTCTCCTCCAGCTCCAGGGCCAGCTCCTTGCCGCCCGAACGGACGAACCGGCCGTCCACCAGGACGTGCACGAAGTCCGGCACGATGTAGTTGAGCAGCCGCTGGTAGTGGGTGATCACCAGGAACGAGCGATCCCGCGAGCGCAGGGCGTTGACGCCGTCGGCGACGATGCGCAGGGCGTCGATGTCGAGCCCCGAGTCCGTCTCGTCGAGGATGCAGAGGCTGGGCTCCAGCACCGCCATGTGGAAGATCTCGTTGCGCTTCTTCTCGCCGCCCGAGAACCCTTCGTTGACCGGGCGATTGAGCAGCGTCTCCTCCATCTGCACCAGCTTCATCTTCTGGCGCACCATGGTGAGGAACTCCAGGGCGTCCATCTCCGGCAGGCCGCGGTGCTTGCGCACGGCGTTCAGCGCCGCCTTGAGGAAGTAGGTGTTACTCACGCCGGGGATCTCGACCGGGTACTGGAAGGCCATGAAGACCCCCTCCCGCGCCCGCTCCTCGGGGTCCATCTCCAGCAGGTCCTGGCCGTTGAAGAGCACCTGGCCGGCGGTGACCTCGTAGGCCTCCTGGCCGGCCAGCACCCGGGCGAGCGTGCTCTTGCCCGAGCCGTTGGGGCCCATGACGGCGTGCACCTCGCCGTCCCGGACGGTGAGGTCGATCCCCTTGAGGATCTCGGTGCCCTCGACGGCGGCGTGTAGGTTCTTGATCTCTAGCATATGGGTTCCATTTTGGATTTTCGATTTTGGATTGGAGAAGCGCGGATCAGCCGACGCTCCCCTCCAGGTTCACGGCCAGCAGCTTCTGGGCCTCGACGGCGAACTCCATGGGCAGCTCGCGGAAGACCTCCTTGCAGAAGCCGTTGACGATCATGGAAACGGCATCCTCGGTGGCGATGCCGCGCTGGTTGCAGTAGAAGATCTGGTCCTCGCCGATCTTCGAGGTCGTGGCCTCGTGCTCCATGCGGGCGAGGGGGTTCTGCACGTCGATGTACGGGAAGGTATGGGCGCCGCACTGATCGCCGATCAGCATCGAATCGCACTGCGAGAAGTTGCGGGCGTTGTCCGCGCCTTTGAGGATCTTCACCTGGCCGCGGTAGGTGTTCTGGCCGTGGCCGGCCGAGATCCCCTTGGAGACGATGGTGCTCTTGGTGTTCTTCCCGATGTGGATCATCTTGGTGCCGGTGTCGGCCTGCTGGTACCCCTTGGTCAGCGCCACGGAGTAGAACTCGCCCACCGAGTGGTCCCCCTTCAGGATGACGCTCGGGTACTTCCAGGTGATGGCCGAACCCGTCTCCACCTGCGTCCAGGAGATCTTGGCATTCGCGCCGTCGCACTTGCCGCGCTTGGTGACGAAGTTGTAGATTCCCCCCTTGCCATTCTCGTCGCCCGGGTACCAGTTCTGGACCGTCGAGTACTTGATGGTGGCATCCTTCAACGCCACCAGCTCGACCACGGCGGCGTGGAGCTGGTTCTCATCGCGCATCGGCGCCGTGCACCCTTCGAGGTAGGAGACGTAGGCCCCCTCGTCCGCGATGATCAGCGTGCGCTCGAACTGGCCGGTGTTCATGGCGTTGATGCGGAAGTAGGTGGAAAGCTCCATGGGGCAGCGCACGCCCTTCGGCACGTAGACGAACGAGCCGTCCGAGAACACGGCCGAGTTGAGGGTGGCGAAGAAGTTGTCCGAATAGGGCACCACCGAGCCGAGGTACTGCTGCACGAGGTCCGGGTGGTTGCGCACCGCCTCGGAGAAGGAGCAAAAGATGATCCCCACCTCCGCCAGCTTGGCCTTGAAGGTGGTGGCCACCGAGACGCTGTCGAACACCGCGTCCACGGCGACACCGGCCAGCAACTCCCGCTCCCGCAGGGGGATGCCGAGCTTCTCGTAGGTGGCGAGGATCTCCGGGTCCACCTCCTCCAGGCTCTTCGGCCCCGAGCCCTTGGGCTTCGGCCCGGCGTAGTAGGCGATCGACTGGTAGTCGATGGGCGAGTAGTGGACGTTCGCCCAGGTGGGCTCCTCCAGGGTGAGCCAGTGCCGGTAGGCCTTGAGGCGCCATGCGAGCATCCACTCGGGCTCCTCCTTCTTCGCCGAGAGGGCGCGGATGACGTCCTCGGAGAGCCCCGGGGGGAAGACGTCCTGCTCGACGTCGGTGACGAAGCCGAACTTGTAGTCCTGGGTCGCGAAATGCTCGATGGTATCGGTCGGCGTCTGCATGGTTTCCTCTAGGAAAAAGGTCGCTGTTCGGACCTGAAGGAGCGGTCAAACCTCCTGAAAGGCTGCGGCGGGGGTGAAGGCGGCACGTCCGCCGCTCCCCAGCGTCACCAGACCCTGCGGACCGCCGGGCTTGGCATGGGTCATTTCCGACAAGGCGATCCCTTCCAGGGCTGCGCGCACCGCCGTGTTGATGCGCTGCCAGTTGGAGCGCACCGGGCAGAGCGGCTCATGGGAGCAGTCCCCCTCGACGCTGACGCACTCGGTGATGGCGATGGGCCCTTCGAGGGCGGCGATGATCTCCGCCATGGAGATCTCCTCCGCGTGGCGGGCCAGGCCGTACCCTCCCTTGACCCCGCGGTGGGAGGCCAGCAACCCCTCCCGCGCCAGCAGCTTCAGGATCTTGCTCACCATGGGGAGCGGCAGCCGCGTCTCCGCCGCCAGCTCCGGGGCATTGAGCTGCCGCTCCGGATTGGCCGCGAGGTGCGTGAGAAGGACGATGCCGTAATCGGTCTGCTTGGTGATGCGAATCATTTTGGGGGTGCTCCCGAGCTTCGAGTCCTAAAACAGGACTGTTTCGGTACGAATTTCATGATAGGGGGAGGGGACGGGATTGTCAACGGGATGGGCCGGAGGGCGCTAACCTATCCAAGAAAAGCTGCTGCAAATCCAGCAACGGTTCCCATCGGAATCTCTGCTGCAACCCTCCAGAATCCGGCTGCATCTATCTCGACGGGAGCTGCAAAGCGCGCTATAGGAGCTGCAAATCCCAGAGTAATAGCCGCAAATCATGCGAAGCTAGCTGCAAATGGCACCATAGACAAGACAATGGCTTGCCCGGCAGCCGCCAATCCCCGGATCCCGCCCTCTACTCTTAGGAGAGATGCTGCAACTCTAGGGAGAGTTGCTGCAAATAACTGACGCCAAAGAGCTGCCAGTCAGAGAAACGCTGCAAGTGTCGAGTGCTCTGCAGCTCGGCTCGTGAGCGAAGCGGCTTCTCTCGCTAGCCGCTTCGCTTCCATCTTGTAGTTTGCAGCACTTTTGGCCTCCCGAGGGCTTGCCGGGAGGAATCTCGCAGCATAGAATCCCCAAGTTGCAGCAGAGATCTGGACGCCAAAAGCTCGCCAAGGCATGTTTGCATCAGGAAGGAGGCTGGAGTGAAAGCGGACGCCAGCGTGTCATCGATCGTTTCGAACCTGGAGGCCCAGATCGCTCTCCGCCGAGAGAAGGCGGCCTTCCATGCACAGGAGGAAGCTCGCCACCGGGAGCAGAAGGAGATCCATGCGGCCGAGCTCGAGGTCCTGGAGCGGAACCTCGCGGCCTTCCGTTCCGCGGCGGAGGCGGTGGTGGATCTTGCGACCAGGCCGGACACCGCCACGCTTCCGCTCCAGGCTCCGGACCCGGATCCGGGGCGCAAGCCGAGGCTGAGCCGCATGGTGAGCCTGGTCATTGCGAGCCTTCCCGCCGGCCAGCCGTTCGGGACCACGGCCATCACCCGAGAGGTCAGCCTCCGCTACCGTGACCGGCTGCGCAAGCCGGCGAACCCGCGGATGGTTTCGATGCACCTGCGGCGCCTGCTGGCGGCCGGCCATCTCAAATCGGTGAGCGAAGGGCGGCCCCACCACGAGGCGCTGTACGCCCGGCCGGAGTGATCCGGCCACCCAGCCGGAAGCAACGAACGCTCGGCAGAACCCACCCCGCTTGCCACGACCGGAAAAGTCCCCGCCGAAGCCCCATAGGTGCCTTATTCGCTGCCAATAGGTAAGGTATACTTACCTTATTTGGAGCCAATAAGCATGATAGCCCCGATTCAGGAGATCTTCTCGGTACTTCGGCAGTACAACCCTTGGTGGGAGTCCGGGGCCGTTCGCGATCTCCCCGGATGGCGGCGAACGGCTTTCTCCGAGTTGATCCTCTGGCTGGGGGAGCCTCCGGCGCCACGGGCCATCCTGCTCAGCGGTGCTCGTCAGGTTGGCAAGACCACTCTGCTCCTGCAGGCGGTCGAGGAGCTCCTGGGCCGCGGAGTCCGGCCCGAACGCATCCTGTACGCGACCTTCGACCATCCCCTGCTCAAGTTGATCGGGCTGGAGGGGGTCCTCAATGTCTGGCGGGAGATCCAGCCCCGCTCCGAGGAGACCGAGTACATCCTCCTCGACGAGATCCAGTACACCCAGGGCTGGCAGACCTGGCTCAAGCACCAGGTGGACTTCGAGAAACGAGCCCGCATCGCGGTGACCGGCTCGGCCGTCCCTTTGGAGACCGAGGGCCTGGAATCCGGAGTCGGCAGGTGGCACACCATCCGGCTGGCCACACTGTCTTTTTCGGAGTACCTCCAGATCCAGGAAATCCGACTGCCCAGCCTTCCGGAGGTGGACTCCCTCGCGGAGCTTTTCTCGTGGAGCCCGGCGGACCTCATCCGCACGGTGGAGACGGCGCGCCCCCTGGTCGCCTACTTTCACGAGTACCTGCTGCGGGGAGGCTTCCCGCAGACCGCCCTGATCGAGAGCGTCACTCTGGCTCAGAAGCTACTGCGCGAGGACATCGTCGACAAGGTCCTCAAACGGGACATGACCGCCCTGTTCGGGGTCCGGCGGGTGCTCGAGTTGGAGCGGACGTTCCTCTATCTCTGCCTGCACGATGGCGGCCTGCTGGACGTCCAGGCCCTCTGTACCCAACTCGGTCTCAAGAAGCCCACGGTCAGCCGGTTCATCGACCTCCTCGAAGCCGCCCACCTGGTGTACCGTCTCCCCCCCTACGGATACGGCAAGGAGATTCTGCGAGGGAAATTCAAGGTCTACCTCGCCGACCCGGCCATCGCTGGGAGCGTCCTGCTCAAGGGCCGGGGACTCCTGGAAGATGACATTCGACTGGGCGCCGCGGCCGAGACGGCTTTTTTCAAGCACGTCTTCGCCCGCTACTACCAGACCGGCGTGAGCTTCACCTACTGGCGAGGTCGCAAGAGCCTGGAAGTCGACATCCTTGCCGAGGCCCAACTCCGGCTGATCCCTTTCGAGGTCAAGTACAGCCGGAGCCCCGTGCAGGAGAGCGATCTCAAGGGGCTCCGGCTTCTGTGCGAGGAGAAGGAGATCCCGCGCGGCTACGTGATCACCCGCCAGATCTCGGACTTCGGAGTAGCGATTTTCCCAGGTAAGGTGGAGACGGCGATCCTCAAGATCCCGGCGCCGCTCGCCTGTTACTGGCTGTCGCGCTCGGAAGGGCGGTCATGAGCGCATGAGGAGAGAGGCATCTCCCCCCTACCCCGCCACCGCCTTCTCCAAAGCCGCCGCGTCCCCCCGCTCCATGGCCAGCTCGGCCTCCAGGCTCTCCTTGTCGCGCCAGACCGTGGCCACGGCGGCGATGCGGTCGCCGGCGCGGAAGGCGACGACGGCGCTCTTGTCCGCGAGGGAGCCGTGGACTTCGGTGGCGTCCCACTTCGTGGCGTGCCCCACATAGTTGATCGAGACGTCGTAGTGCTGGCTCCAGAAGAAGGGAGCGTCGGCGAACGGCTCGCCGTGGCCGAGGATGCTGCGGGCCGCCGCCTGCCCCTGGCGCTCGGCCACCACCCAGTGCTCGACGCGGATCTTCTCTCCGGACCAAGGATCGGGCCAGCGGGCGACGTCGCCCACGGCGTAGATCCCCGCAGCGCTGGTTTCCAGGTGCTCGTCGACCAGCACGCCGTTGTCCACCGCGAGCCCGGCTTCCTGGGCCAGGGCGAGGCGGGGGCGCACGCCCACGCCCATCACCACGAGGTCGGCGGCGAGGCGCTCGCCGCTCTCCAACTCCACCTCGCCGTCCGTGATCGCCTTCGGCTTCTTGCCCAGTTGGAAGGTCACGCCGTGCTCCTCGTGGAGGGCGCGGATGAAGCCGCCGATCTCCTTCCCCAGCACCCGCTCCAGGGGGTGCTCCTCCGGGGCCACGACCGTCACCTCCAGGTTGCGGGTACGCAGCGCCGCGGCCGCTTCCAGGCCGATGAAGCTCGCCCCGATCACCACGGCTCGCCGGCTCGTCTTGGCCTTTTCGACGAGAGAGCGGCTGTCCGCCAGAGAACGGAGGAGGTGGACGTGAGGCTTGTCCGCGCCGGGCAGAGGGAGACGGACCGGCTCGGCCCCCGTGGCGAGGATCAGGGCGCCGTAGGGGAGCGTCCGCCCATCGTCCAGGGTTACCGTCTTCGCCTTCGGATCGATCGCCTTGGCGGCGGCCTTCACCAGCTCGATCCGCCGCTCGGCATAGAAGTCCTCCGGATGGAGGGGAATCCACTCCTCGGGGGCGGTGCCGGCCAGGTAATCCTTCGAAAGATTGGGCCGGTCGTAGGGTGTCCCACCCTCGGGGCCGATCAGCAGGATGCGCCCGCCGTAGCCCTGGCGCCGCAGCTCCTCGGCAGCAGCGTTGCCCGCCGCGCCGGCTCCCACGATCACAACGGTGTCCGGCCCCTCGGCGTGGCGCTTGGGCGGATCGATCTTGCCGCGGACGGTGACCCGGTCTCCCTCCCTCTCGACCTTGTAGCACGCCACGGGGTTCAAGGCCGGCGCCTTCACAGCCTCGCCCGTGCGCAGGTTGAAACAGGCGTGGTGCCAGGGGCAGCGTACCGTGTCGCCCACCACCAGCCCCTCGGCGAGGGGGCCGCCGTAGTGGGTGCAGGTGGCGCCGATGGCGAAGACCTCGTCTCCCCGCCGCACCACGAGCACCGCCTCGCCGCCGCTGTGCCCCACGATCTGGCCGCCATCGGCCAAGTCCGCGAGAGAAATCCCTGTCGCCAAATCGGGTCCTGAGAGCTCTTGACCTTCGCTCATACCCATCCTCCCTTCTCTTTACTCTATGCCAAACCTCGCTCACGCCGGGGGCAGCAGCAGCCGCAGGCCGGCGCTGGCGGCGGCGCGGTCGACCGTCAGCCAGACTTCGCCGCCCATGGCCTGGACGACCTCGCGCAGCGGCCGTTCGCCGCGCCCGCCACGCCCGCCGGCATCGAGCAGCTCGGCGTTCGACTCGCGCAGCCGCCAGAGCTCGGGCTCCGAGGCCGGCCAGAGGAGGTCCAGCGCCACGAGGTCCTGGTGAAGGCGGGAGCGCAGCGTGATCCGGCTGACCGCGAAGTCGCGCCGCAGCCGGCCGAGGGCGGCGAGCAGGGTCGCGACGAGGGCGGAGCCGTTGCTTAAGCGCACCTCCGGTGGCGCCGTACCGGCTTCGATCGTCAAATCGAGGTTCGCTCCGGCGGCGCGCACCAGCTCGAAGATCAGCTCCTTGAGCGGCCGGCGTCCCCGCGACTGGCTCTCGCCCGGCAGGACCGCGGTGCCCAGACGGTCGACGAGGCCGGTCAGGCGGACGCCTTCGGAGAGCACGACCGAGCGGAGGTCCTTGGCTTCGGCGTCCTCGTCCGGCGGCGCCAGCAGCGCGAGGGCCTCGGACGCCGCCCGCAGGCTGGCGAGCGATCCCCGCAGCTCGCGCACCAAGGGCTCGAAATCCTGTCCAGCCGTCCGGGTGCCGCGTTTCACGACTCGGGCCTCCCCAGCAGCTCGGCCACCGTCTTCATGAGCTGGCGAGTGGAGAACGGCTTGCGCACGTAAGCGTCCGCGCCTTCCTCCAGCCCGCGCACGCGCTCGACCTCGCGGCCGCGCGCCGTCAGCAGGAGGATCTTCAAGCCGGCGAGCTCCGGACGCTCGCGCAGCCGCCGGCAGACCTCGAAGCCGTCGAGCCCCGGCAGCATCACGTCGAGGACCACGAGATCGGGCCGCAGCTCGTCCGCGGTGGCCAGAGCCTCCTCACCGTCGCGCGCCACGCTCACCTCGTAGCCCTGCTGGCGCAACAGGAATTCGAGCGACAGGACGATGTTCGGCTCGTCGTCGACGATCAGGACGCGGTGCTTCGGCTCCATTCCGTTCCTCCACTGAAAACCCTTGAATCCGTGGCTGCGGTCTCGCCCGGCGCAATGGGCACCAGGACCACGAAACGGGCGCCGCCCCCGGCGGCGTCCTCGACCCAGATGCGCCCGCCGTGCTGGGCCACGATCCGGCGGCAGATCGGCAGCCCGAGGCCGGTGCCCGCCGGCGCCCCGGCCGGCCGCGAAAGCTGCCGGAAGCGCTCGAAGATGGACTCGCGGTCCGCGGCCGGCACGCCCGGCCCGTTGTCGCTGACGGAGATCTCGATGCGCCCCGCGGCGCGCCGCGCCGCCGCCACCACGACGCGGCCGTTCTCCGCTGGGCAGAACTTGATGGCGTTCGACAGCAGGTTGACCACCACCTGGATCAACCGGTCGCGGTCGCCGTGCAGGGAGAGCGGATCGCCGCCGCGGCGATACTCCACCGCCACGCCGCGCACTTTCGACAGTTGCCGCAGCGACTCGACGGCTTCGCCCACGGCCTCGGCGAGACCGAAGGGATTGAGCGTCACCTCCTTATTGTCTGCTTCACTGGCGGCTTCGAGCTTCGCCAGGTCGAGGAGGTCGTGGATCAGCCGGCTCAGCCGGTCGTTCTCCATCTCGATGATGCGCAGGAACTCGGCACGCCGCTCCACCGGCAGGTCGGGGTTGTCGTGCAGGATCTCGGCGAAGGCGCGGATGGCGGCGAGCGGCGTCCGCAGCTCGTGCGCCATGGTCGAGAGGTAGTCGTCCTTGAGCTTGTCGAGCTCGCGCAGCCGCTGGTTGACCCGCAGCAGCTCGGCGGAAGCCGCCTCGAGCTGCTGCGACTTCTCGGCCAGCTCGCGGCTGGTGGCGAGCGCCCGCGACGTCTCGTCGAGGAGCTCGACGACCTGGACGACGTCGAGCGACTGCTCCTGGGCGACCGTGGTGAGCGCCACCCGGGCCGAAGCGGCGCCGGTGGTGCCGGCCAGCAGCCGCTCGGCGTAGGCCAGCAGCTCGGGCTCGGCATAGACGGCGTGTTGCAGATCGACGCCGCGTTCCTGGGCCCAGCCCTGCAGCGCGCTCTCGGTGCGGGCCTCGCCGAGGAACCGGGCGAGCAACTCGCGCACCGAGGCAACGGGCGTATCGGCGCTCCACACCGGCTCCTCCGACTCCCGGCGGCGGAAATCCACGAAGCGATGGGCCTGGCGCACCTCGACCGCCGTCTGGCCGCCGAGCGAGGAGATGCCGACGAAGGCGAGGACGTTGACCAACAGGCTCCAGGCGAGCGAGTGCGACAGCGGGTCGAGCCCCTCCAGACCGAAGAGAGCCGAGGGGCGCAGCCACGTGAAGCCGAAAGGGCCGTGGTCGATCAGGGACTGCGACAGCAGGCCGCTCGCCGCCAGCGTCGGCAGCGTCAGCGTGTAGCCCCAGACGAGGAAGCCGCCGATCAGCCCGGCGAGCGCGCCGTTGCGGGTCGCCCCCCGCCAGTAGAGGCCGCCCAGGAGCGCCGGCGCCACCTGGGCGGCGGCGGCGAACGAGATCAGGCCGATGGTGACCAGCGACACGCCGTTGCCGGCGAACACGGCATAGAAATGGCCGAGCAGGACGACCCCGACGATCGCCAGGCGCCGGCTGATCAAGAGCGGGCGCCGGAAGTCGCCGCCGGCCGGACCGGCACGGCGCAGCAGCCACGGCAGCGCCAGGTCGTTCGCCACCATGTTGGAAAGCGCCAGGCTCTCCACGATTACCATGCCGGTCGCCGCGGAGAGGCCGCCCAGGAAGACGAAGACCGCGAGGCCCGTGCGGCCGGCGGCGAGCGGCAGGGCGAGAACGTAGCTGTCTCCCGAAACCCCCGCCGTCGCCGGCGCGAGCCGCCCGGCGAGCGCGATCGGCAGCACGAAGATATTGATCACCAACAGGTAGAGCGGCAGCAGCCAGGCCGAGGTGCGCAGGTGGCGTTCGTCGACGTTCTCGACGATGCCGACGTGGAACTGGCGGGGCAGGAACCAGAAGGCGAGCAGCGAGAGGAAGGTCATCCACGCCCAATCGCCGTCGTTGGCGCCGGTGCGCGCCATCAGGGTGCGCAGGTGCGGGTCGGCCGCGGCGCGGGTGAAGAGCTCGCTCAAGCCCCCGTGCAGCCGCCACACGACGAACCAGCCGACGGCGAGGAAGGCCACGAGCTTGACCAGCGACTCGAAGGCGATGGCCAGCACGAGCCCGGAATGGTGCTCGGTGAGGTCCACGGAGCGAGTGCCGAAGAGGATGGCGAAGACGGCGAGCAGCGCGGCGCAGAGCAGCGAGAGCTGGTCGAAGGGGAGCTCCCTGGGGTGGGTGGAACGCCAGAGCAGCTCGAAGCTGCTGGCGACCGCCTTGAGCTGGAGGGCGATGTACGGCACCGTGCCGACCACCGCCATCACCGCCACCACCGCGCCCAGCGCCGTGCTCTTGCCGTAGCGCGAGGCGATGAAGTCGGCGATCGAGATCAGGCGCTCGGCCTTGGCGATGCGCAGGATCTTGCGATAGACGACCCAGCCGAGCACCGCCCCCAGGGTCGGGCCGAGATAGATGGGCAGGAAGCCGTAGCCGTCTTCGGCAGCGCGGCCGACGCTGCCGTAGAACGTCCAGGCGGTGCAATAGACGGCGAGCGAGAGCGCGTAGACCCAGGGCCCCGCGAGGGGTCTGGCGCCGCGGGCGGCGCGCCGGTCGCCCAGCCAGGCGACGAGGAACAACAGGCCGATATACGCCAGTGCGACCGCGACCAGGAGCGACGCCGAGAGCACGCTCACTCCCTGCGCGGCGGCCGCAGCGCGATCGCGACGAAGGCGATGAGCAACGTCCAGACGCCGAAGAGATAGACCCAGGTCAGGGGCAGCCCGGCCACCCACACGTCACGCGAGACCAGTCGCAGCGGCGGGGTGTTGAAGCCCAGCCAGCCGAGGAGGAAGAGCGCCACCAGGCGCGCCGGCCGCAGCCGCTCGGGGCTCACGGCGACGCCTCCTCGGCCCGGCGCAGGGAACGGTAGAGGGTCGAGCGCGCGATCCCCAGCCGGCGGGCGGCGAGCGCCAGGTTGCCGTCGGCCTCGGCGACGGTGCGGCGGACCAGCTCGAGCTCGATGGCGGCGAGCGTGCGCGGCGCCGCGATTTCCTCGGGGTGAGCCACCGTCGGCGCGGACTGCCGGGAGGCCTCGGGAGGCCGCGCGGAGAAGCTGGAGAAGAGAGCCGGCAGGTGCTCGGGCCGGATCTCGCCGCCGTCGGCGAGCGTCAGGCCGTACTGCAGCGCGGTCTTGATCTGGCGCACGTTGCCCGGCCAGCTCTGCCGGGCCATCCAGTCGAGCGCCTCCGGTGCGATCCGCGCTTCCGTGGCGCCGGCGGCTTCGTCGCGGGCCACCAGGTCGGCGAGGACGTGCAGCACCAGGGCGCGCACGTCGGAGCGCTCGCGCACCGGCGGCAGGCTCAGGCAGGCGCCGGCGATGCGATAGAAGAGGTCCTGGCGGAAGGCGCCCTCCTCGACCATGCGCGGCAGGTCGCGGCAGGTGGCGCAGATCAGCCGCACGTCGGCCTGGCGGGGAACGTTCTCGCCGACTCTGTAATAGGTCCCATCTTCCAGCACCCGCAGCAGCAGGGCCTGGAGCGGCCCCGGCATCTCGGCGACCTCGTCGAGGAACAGGGTGCCGCCCCGCGCGGCGCCGATCTTCCCCTCGTGCCCCTCGCGGCGCGCGTCAGTGAAGGCGCCGGGGGCATAGCCGAAAAGCTCGCTTTCCAGCAGGTGCGGCGACAGGGCGCCGCAGTTGATGGCGACGAAGGGACGTTCGCGGCGCGGGCTCAAGGCGTGGATGGCGCGGGCCAGGAGGTCCTTGCCGGTGCCGGTCTCGGCGAGGAGGAGGATCGGCAGACGGGTGCGGGCGAAGCGCGCCCCCGCCTGTTTGGTGGCGACGACGTTGGGGTCCTCGCCGAAGAGGGCCTCGAGGTCGCCCGGGCGCGAGAGGCGGCGCTCGTTGCGCGATCCCTCGGCGGCGAGCAGGGAGGGCTCCTCGAGATAGGCGACCACCGCGACCGCGCTGCCATCGGTCGCGACCACCCGCTCGGGACGCACCCGCCAGCCCTTGCGCGCCAGCCCCGGCTGGCGCGCCGGCAGGTCGAGCACGAGGTCGGAGAGCCCCTCGGCGGCCACCAGCTCGAGCTCGCGCCAGCCGACGCCCAGCAGGTCGCGAACCTGGAGGTTCTGGTCCGCGGCCCGCAGGCCGAGGCGCCGCCGGGCGCTGGCGTTGGCCGCCACCACCCGCCCCTGGGGATCGACGGTGAGCGCCGGCGCCGGGCACCCTTCGAGGACGGCGAAAAAGGCCGCCAGCGGCAGCGTGGACCCGAGAGCGTCGGGACGCGAGCGGGCTTTCGGAAGCACGGTGGAGGAGTGTAGCAGAACGAAGCGAGGAACTGTTCGGGCTCGTCCCGCAACGTAGCGAAGCGCAACACTCGGGCGGCTTCTCCCTCTTCTCCCGGGCCGGTTCCGCTGGCCCGCGATTTGCTTCAACTAGGGGTAGTTCTGTGTTGAAACCTGGGTTTACTTTCTCTTCAGGGCGATGTTTTCGTTGCCGGCCGGAGGCGGCCAGAAAGGACACGCTGGTGAGCACGAGAAGAAAGGCAGGAGCGTTCGCAGTCCTCTTGACGTTTACCTTGTTGGCCGCGGCGGCGCCCGCCGCCGCGCAGTTGCAGTGGAGCTCGAAGGACGGAAGCCAGTCGTTCAAGGTCGGTATCCTGGGCCAGATGCAGGCGGAGGACGTGGACGTCGCCGGCACCAACGACACGTCGAAGAACCTCTCCTTCCGGCGCCTGCGCCTGATCCTGGGCTATACCCTGAGCGACCAGCTCTCCATCTTCTTCGACACCGACAGCCCGAACCTGGGCAAGGCGACGGCCCCTCTCAACCAGCCCGGCGTCAAGGATACGGGCAACGTCTTCGTCCAGGACTTCGTCGCCACCTACAAGTTCGCCAAGGAGTTCCAACTCGACGGCGGCCTGCTGCTGATGGAGCAGGACTACAACCACAACCAGTCCGCGGCGAGCCTGATGACCCTCGACTACGGCGGCTACACCTTCAACGAATCGACCCCCACCCAGTCGCGCACCGGCCGCGACTACGGCCTGCGCGCCCGCGGCTACGTCGCTGACGACCATCTCGAGTACCGGCTGGGCGTCTACCAGGGGATACGAGGAGTCAACAACGACAATGACTTCCGCTATGCCGGCCGGCTGATGTACACCTTTTTCACCCCCCAGGTCGGTCTGTTCTACCGGGGCACGTCGCTCGGCAAGACGCACTCGCTGTCCATCGGCGGCAGCTTCGACAAGCAGAAGGAGTACACCAACTACGCCGGCGACGTCTACCTCGACCAGCCCCTGGGGGGCGGCAATTCCCTGGTCCTCCAGGGCGACTACAACCAGATCGACGGCGGCAAGTTCATCACCACCCTGCCCAAGCAGGACGACACCCTGATCGAAGCCGGCATCTACATTGCGTCGATCAAGCTGCAGCCGTTCATCCAGTGGGCGTCCGAGGATTTCAAGGACCCGTTGCGCATCGACGAGACGCGCAGCACCGCCGGCCTCGCCTACTTCCCGGCCGGGCACAACAACAACCTCAAGCTGAGCTATACCAGGATCGAGCCGAAACACGGAGATTCGCGCAAGCAGATCAACCTTCAGTGGCAGGTTTTCCAGTTCTAAATTGGAGGGTACGCCGCTATGACGACCGCCTCGCCTGCCGCATCGTCCGACGGACGCCTGGTTACGCCAGCCGAAGAGCGCAGGGTCATCTTCGCCTCTTCGCTGGGCACCGTTTTCGAGTGGTACGACTTCTACCTCTATGCCACGCTGGCGCCCTTCTTCGCTGCCCTGTTCTTCCCCAAAGGCAACGACACGGCGGCGCTGCTCGCGGCCTTCGCCACCTACGCCGCCGGCTTCCTGGTGCGCCCCTTCGGTGCCCTCGTCTTCGGGCGCCTGGGAGACCTGGTGGGCCGCAAGCACACGTTCATGATCACCATCGTGGTCATGGGCGCCTCGACTTGCGCCGTCGGGCTCCTGCCCAAGTACGAATCGATCGGCCTTCTCGCCCCGGTCATCCTGGTCACCCTGCGTCTGCTCCAGGGCCTGGCGCTCGGCGGTGAGTACGGCGGCGCCGCGACGTACGTCGCCGAGCATGCGCCCAACGGCAAGCGCGGGTACGCGACGAGCTGGATTCAGACGACGGCGACGATCGGCTTCTTCCTGTCGTTGCTCGTCATCGGCGCCTGCCGTTACTTCATGGCAAAAGAAACTTTCTCCGACTGGGGTTGGCGCATTCCGTTCCTCGTCTCCATCGTGTTGCTGCTCTTCTCCATCTACATCCGGCTCAAGCTCGAGGAGTCGCCGGTGTTCGTGCGCATGAAGGCGCAGGGCAAGGGCTCGAAGTCGCCGCTGCGCGACAGCTTCCTGCGCTATCCGAACAACAAGCTCGTGCTGCTTGCGTTGCTCGGTGCGACCGCCGGCCAGGGCGTCGTTTGGTACACGGGCCAGTTCTACGCTCTGTTCTTCCTCACCATCTTCCTCAAGCTCGACTACCTCCCCGCCTACATCCTGGTCGGGGTCTCGCTCCTCCTGGCGACACCGTTTTTCATCATCTTCGGCAAGCTTTCGGACCGCATCGGACGGCTCAAGATCATCCTTGGCGGCTGCCTGCTCGCGGCCCTCACCTACATCCCGCTGTTCCATGGACTGACCCACTACGTCAATCCGGCGCTCGAGGAGTACAACGAGAAGACTCCGATCACGGTTTCCGCGACCGACTGCAACTTCCACGTTTTCATCATCGCGGGGAAGACCCACAACTCGGACTGCGACAAGGTGAAGGACTTCCTCACCACCAAGTCGGGGCTGTCGTTCCAGTCGCTGCCGGCGGTCGCCGGCCAGACGGTCGTCACCAAGATCGGCTCGGTCGAGCTCAACGGTTGGGACGAGGACAAGTACAAAGGCGCGCTGAAGCAGACAGGCTACCCTGCCATCGACCCCAGCCGGATCAACTACGTCATGGCCGGCCTCATCCTGTTCATCATGGTCCTCTACGTGACCATGGTCTACGGACCGATCGCCGCCTTCCTGGTGGAGCTCTTCCCGACCCAGATTCGGTACACCTCGATGTCCCTGCCCTACCACATTGGCAACGGCTGGTTCGGCGGTATGCTGCCGCTCTTGGCCACCGCCATGGTGGCGCGGGCAGGGAACATCTACTACGGGCTGTGGTACCCAATCGTCGTGGCGCTGATGACGGTAGTCGTCGGCATTATCTTCCTTCGTGAGACGAAGGACCAGCCGATCGAGGCCTGAAGCCCGCCGACTCAAGCGGCGGTGATCGAGAACCTTTCGATCGCCGCCGCTGCTCCTACTCCAGCCGCCGCAACGCCTCTTCCAGCCGCGGCAAGGCCGCCTCGATATCGGCCTCCGACACCGCGCCCACGGAGAGGCGGAACCACCCCTCGTCCACCGTCGAGCCGAAAGCTCCGAAAGCGACCAGGCCGATGCCCGCTGCCTCCAGTACGTAGCGCCGCACGTCGCGGTTGGTGCGCAGCACCGTGCCGTCCGGCGTCCGCCGGCCGAAGGGGTGAATGCGGGCGGTCAAGTAGATGGCGCCCATGGGCGGGATGCTTTCCACCGCCAGCCCCCGCCCCTTCATCGCCTGGAAGCCGTGGTGGAGAAGGTCGAGGCGGACTCCGAGTTGTTGCTTGAACTTCGTCTGATAGCGGCGGATCCCCTCCTCGTCGGCGAGCAGGGCGGCGGTGGCCACCTGCTCGGCCCGCGGCGCCCAGGCGCCCACGTGGCCCAGCACGGCCGACATGCGGGAGATCACGTCCACCGGCCCCACGCCCCAGCCCACCCGCAGGCCGGTGGCGGCGAACCCCTTGCTGATGCCGTCCACGAACAGGGTGTAGCGCGCCATCTCGGGGAGCAGCTCGGGCGGCGTCACGTGGACGGTGTCGCCGAAGCAGAGCATCCAGTAGATGTGGTCGTACATGACGTAGAGCGGGCGCTCGCCGCGGCGGACGCGGGCCTCGTTCTCCTCCAGCACCGCCTCACAGATGCCGAGCAGCGTGCCGCGGTCGAAGGCCGTGCCGGTGGGGTTGAGGGGCGAGTTGAGGCACAGCAGGCGGGCGCCGGGAAGCACCGGCAGCAGCTCCTCGCGAGTGGGGAGGAAGCGGTGCTCGGGGCCACAGACCACGGGCACCCCCTCCGCCTCTGCCAAGTGGGCATAGTGGTTGTTGTTCCAGCTCGGCACGGTGTAGACCACGCGGTCGCCGGGGTCCACCAGCGTGCGGAAGATGCAGTAGATGACCGGCCGCGCTCCGGCGACGATGAGCACCGAGTCCACCGGGTAGCGCAGCCCCAGGTCGCGCTCGTAGAAGTCCGCCACCGCCTGCCGCAGCTCCGGCATGCCGTTCGACGGCGGATAGTTGGTCTCCCCGTGCTCCAGCCCTGCGCGGACCCCCTCCAGCAGCACGTCCGGAATGGGGAAGTACCGCGGGTCGAAGTCGCCCACCGTGAGGTTGCAGATTTGCCGTCCCGCGGCCACCAGGGTCCGGATCTCCCCGGCGATGCGCAGGATCTCCGAGCCGATGAGGCCGGCGGCCATGGTCGAGACCCGGGCGTCCGGGTTGGCGCCCGTGTCCCGGGCAAGCTCGGCGAGGTCGAGGCAGGTCGGTTGGGTTTGCATCCGCAGACTATGCCAGGAACCGGGCCGGCTTGCCAGAGGGTGAGGCGCCTCGCAGAAAGCGAAGCAGGACTTCAGGGACAACAGGGACTTCAGGGGACTTCAAGGACGAAGAATCTCCAGCCTCGGCGGTATCTTTCCTCGTCCCTGAAGTCCCTGCTGTCCCTGAAGTCCCTGTTTCCCGGAGAAGTCGCGGTCACGCCACTCGCCGCAGCCCTTCGGAAAGGTGCCGCAGCCCCGTGGCCACGTCCTCCGGCCGCACGGCGAAGCCGAGCCGGAAGTGGCGCGGCGACTCGAAGTACTTTCCCGGAACGATCGAGGTGTCGCGGCTGCGCAGCCAGTCGTGGAGGGGCTCGCTGTCCTCTTCCTTCTTGAGACGGGGGAAGACGCACATGGAGCGCTCCGGCACCACGCAGTCGAGCCACTCGGCGTGGTCGGCCAGGAAGGCATGGACCTGGGCGATGTTGGGATCGAGAATCGCACGGCTGCGGGCGATGAGCCGCGGGAGCTGGCGCAGGGCCGCGACCGCCAGGGACGCGGCGGGCATGGCGCCCCCCGCCTCCATGAAGTCGAAGGCGTGGCGCAGCCGCACCGCGATCTCGGGATCGGCGGCGAGGATCCAGCCGCAGCGCAGCCCCGAGAGGCCGTAGCTCTTGGTGAGGCTGCTGGTGGCGAGGAGGTTGGGACCGAGGTGGACGTGGCTCGGCGGCGCGCTCTCGAACCAGACGTCGCGGTAGACCTCGTCCACCAGCAGCCAGGCGCCGGCCTGCGCGGCGATGCGGCCGATCTCACCCACCTCCTCTGGCGGTAGCATCACGCCGCTGGGATTGTGGGGATTGGTGAGCACCACGAGGCGCACCGGTTCCGAGCAGAGCGCGCGGATCTCGTCGAGGTCCGTGTGGTAGCCGTTTTCGAAGGAGCGGGAGAAGCGGCGCACCCGGGCGCCGAGGAACCTCAGCACGGCGAGGATCGGCTCGTAGGTGGGCTGCTCGATCAAGACCACGTCCCCGGGCTCGACGAGCGCGGACAAGGCGAGGAAGTTGGCGCCCGAGGTGCCGCCCGCCGTCACCACCTGCTCGGCGGCCACGCCATAGAGCGCGCCGATCGCTTCCAGGAGCGGGCGGTAGCCGTCGCGGTTGTCGCCGTTCACCTGCACGTCCCCCGGCTCCAGGACGAGGTCCTCCGTGCTGCACCCCAGGAGCCCGCTGTTGGCCAGGTTGAAGGAGGCCGCCGCGTGCTCCTTCGCCCAGCGCATGTAGACGCTGCCTTTCATAACCGCCAATTCCTCCCTGCCGTCGACCGCCAAAAATAGTAGACCGGCACGCCGAGCGCAAAGATCGCCGTGCCGATGAGGGCGTTCTTCGTATCCGTGAAGAAAATGTTGAGCACGATCCCCGCTCCGGCGAGGATGAAGAGCAGCGGCACCCAGGGGTAGGCCGGCACGGGGAAGGGCCGCGGCGCATCCGCCAGGGTGCGCCGGAAGACGATCAGCGAGGCGCCGGCGAAGGCGAAGAAGATCCAGTCCGCGAACACCGCGTAGCTCAACAGTTGGCTGTAGGTGTTGGCCAGCGCATAGATGGCGGCGATCCCTCCTTGCAGCAGGATCGCCGCCGTGGGCGCCCGGAAGCGGGGCGAGAGGCGCGCCAGCGAGCGGAAGAAGAGGCCGTCCGCGGCCATGGCGTAGTAGACCCGCGGCGCCGAAAGGAGCGCCAGGTTCATGAAGCCGAAGGTGGAGACGACGACCAGCAGGCTGATCACTCGCGCGCCTGTTTCCCCCACCAGGCGCGACGCCATGTCCGCGGCCGGCGTCTGCGTGGCGGCCAGGTCCTTCGCGCCCAGCACGTGCACGTAGGCGACGTTGGCGGAGACGTAGACGGCGATGACGCAGAAGACGCCGATGAGGATCGCCCGCGGCAGGTTGCGCTGTGGCTCCTTCACCTCCTCGGCCACGTAGTTGAGGTTCTGCCAGCCGCCATAGGCGAACATCGCCGGCACCAGCCCGGCGAAGAAGGCGGAGAGCAGGGAGAGGCCACCCAGGTCCGGCGGCACCAGGGGCTTCCAGGTGAGCCCCGAATGCTGGGTGAGGACGAAGGCGCCCACGATCAGCGCCGCGATGGCCAGCGTCTTGCCGAAAGTGAGGACATTGATGACCACCGCCCCCGGCTTGATCCCGAGGGCGTGGAAGGCGGCGAGCGCCAGCAGGATCGCCGCCGCCAGCCAGGGCGTGGCCTCTTTCGCGAGGCCCACGAGGCGGGCCACGTACTGCGCGAAGGCCACCGCCACCGCCGCGGTGGCTCCGGACTGGACGATGAGCAGCAGCCCCCAGCCATAGAGGAAGGCGACGAGCGGCGAGAACGCCTCGCGGAAGAAGGCGTACTGCCCGCCCACCTTCGGCATCACCGTGCTCAGCTCGGCGAAGACGAAGGCGCCGAAGAGGGCGATGACGCCCCCGGCGATCCACACCGCGAGGATGAGGAACGGCGTGTGGACCTTCTGGGCCACGACGTACGGATTGATGAAGATGCCGGAGCCGATGATGCCGCTGATGACGATCATCGTGGCGTCGAACAGCGTCAGACGCCGGGCAAACCCCGGGCTGGGCTCCCTGCTCATCGCGGCCGCTCCTTTCGCGGACGGGCGGTCTCCGTCGGGTTCAAAAACGCGCCGGGGAGTGTACTGCATTCGCCGCCCCTCCCGCTGGGAGGAGGGACGCTGCCTTTGCCGCCGCCGCCCGTCCCGGGGGAGCCGCCCAAACGAACGGGTACCCCCCTGTACCCGACCGGTACGCCCCCCTCCCCAGGCGGGTATACCCCTGTACCCGCCGGGTATACCCCCCTCCCCAGGCAGGTACACCCCCATACCTGACGGGTACACCCCCCTCCCCAGACAGGTATACCCCTGTACCGGTTGGGTACACCCCCCTCCCCAGGCGGGTACCCCCCTGTACCCGTCAGGTATACCCCCCTCCCCGGGCAGGTATACCCCTGTACCCGCCGGGTACACCCCCCTCCCCACGCTGGGGCCTAGGCGCTAACTTTGCGGGGAGCGCCGCCCGCCCAAGACCCTCATCACCCCGGCCCTCTTCTCCCGCCCCCTCGCCTCCCCCCTCACCGGGAGAAGAGGGAGCCCCCACCCAACAGCAAGAACGGTTCGGCCAGGTTCCCCTCTCCCGGGGAGGGGGATGGGGTGGTCGGGAGAGGGGCAGGGGTGAGGGTCTTGGGTGGGCGGCACTCCCCGCTAAGTTAGCGCCTATGCCACGCTGGGGCACGGAGTGAATGGTCTTGTTGATCTGCCTTTGCTCCGAAGGAGCTTAGGCATGTAGCCCGGGGCTGGCGCTGTTTGCCAGCCCCGGGTAGAG
>DASUEN010000215.1:0-5593 GCA_036275055.1 Thermoanaerobaculia bacterium | reverse complement strand
TCCAGCAGGCGGGGGAGGACCTCCAGGACCACGGGGTTCCCTCCCTGCCGGCGGACGGCGGAGCCGTCGTGGAGGAGGAGGACGTCCCCCGGCGCCAGGCCGGCGAGGAGGCGCCGGACGATCCGGCGCGGGTCCCTCTCCAGGGCGTCGAAGCCGCGGCGGGTCCAGGAGACCAGGGTGAGGCCGGCGCGGTACAGCACGTAATCGAGCAGGGGATTGCGCAGGCCGGCCGGAGCGCGGAAGAGGCGGGGAGCGCGCCCCGCCGCACGGGTGATCTCCCTCTGGGCTACCGCGACCTCCCGCCGCAGGGCCGGCGCGGGGTAGCAAGCGAAGAGGTGCGGGTGCGTCTGGGTGTGGTTTTCCACCCGGTGGCCGCGGCGGGCGATCTCGGCCGCGATCTCGGGGTAGGCGCGCACCCGCTCGCCGATACAGAAGAAGGTGGCCCGGGCGCCATGGTCGTCCAGGAGGTCCAGCACCCGCGGGGTGACGTCCGGATCGGGGCCGTCGTCGAAGGTCAGGGCAACCTCGCCTCGCCGGGCGGCGGCCGAGGGGAGGCGGCTGAGGTTGGCCCCCACCCAGGAGCTGCGCGGCCAGAGGCTGGCGGCGGTGAGGACGACGTGGTCGGCCATGAGAAGCCCCGCCACCTTCCGCCAGTGCTGGGGGGCCGCGGCCAGGGCCAGGACGCCGGCCGCATGCAGGGCGAGGGAGCCGGTGAGGAGGGGCGGCGGGCGGTAGCCGCGCGGGCCGTCTTTCACGAGACCCGGGTCCCCAGGGCGAGGAGGGCGGCGCGGTCGAGCTTCCCCCGGGCGTTGCGGGGGAGGGCCGGGACGAGGATGACACTGCGCGGCACCTTGTGGGCCGAGAGGTGGGAGCGGCACCAGGCCACCACTTCCTCGGCGGTGAGCTGGCCCGGCGGGCAGGCGATGACGGCCCGCAGCATCTCGCCGCTCCGGCCGGCGCAGCCGACGCCGAGCACGGCCGCCTCGTCCACGCCCGCGAGCAGGGCGAGGACGCCCTCGACCTCCCGCGGATCGACCTTCTTCCCCTTGACGTTGACGACGTTGTCCAGCCGCCCCCGGAGCTTGAGCTCGCCGCCCTGCCAGGTGGCGAGGTCGCCGGCGCGGAACCTGCCGCCGCAGAGGCGCTCGTCCGGTTCCGGCAGGTAGCCGCACGAAACGGCGGCGGATTCGACGGTGACGGTCCCACACCCCGGGTTTTCCTCGCCGCCCTCGCCGTCGATTGGCACCAGGGTGATGCGCACGCCCTCGACGGGGGAGCCCACGGTCCCCTGCTCGGCGGCGCCGCCCTCGCGGTCGTAGCAAATGCCGCCGCACTCGCTGGAGCCGTAGAAGACGTGGACGGGGAGGCCGAACCGCTCGCGGAAGCTCTCCGAGGTGGCGGCGGAGAGGGGGGCGCCGGCGGTGATTACCAGGCGCAGGCACTCCGGCCGCGGCGGCGGATCGGAGAGGCGCACCAGGGCGTCGAGATAGGCCGGAACGGTGGGATAGAAGGTCGCGCCCAGGTGGGTGGCGGTGACGAACGGGTCGTAGACGTTCCCCTCTTCGGGGATCACCAGGGGAATGCCGCGCACCAGGGCAGGCACGGCGAGGCTCGACAGCCCGTAGGAGTGGGAGAGGGGGATGGTGGCGAGGAAGCGGTCGCCGGCTCCGAGCCCCATGGAGGCGGTCAAGGCTTCGTCGTCCGCCAGCAGCGCTTCGGCGGGAGTGGCGATACCGCGCGGGGTGCCGGTCGAGCCCGAGGTGAGCTTGATGAAGGCGGCCCGGGAATGACCCTTGCATTCCGACCGGGCTGCCAGGGTGAGAGTCCAATCCTCCGGCCCCGCGGGCCAGCCTGAAGGGCAGCGGAGGAGGGCGGGCACGCCGAGGGGGCAGAGGATGCGCAGGGCCTCGGTCTCCGGGATCCTGGCGTCGAGCAGCAGGACGGCGAGGCCCGCCCGGCGCAGGGCGACGACGGAGGCGAGGAAGCCCGGCCCATTGGCGGCGGCGAGCCCCACCGGCGTCCCGGGGGGAAAGGCCCCCGCCGCGAGGACGCAGCCGGCGGCCCGCGACAGGGCGTCCACGCCGCCCACCGTGGCCCGCCTCTCGGGCGAGAGCACGAGAGGCGCCAGCGGATCGCGGCGGACGACGCGCTCGAAGGCGCGGAGGATGGGGTCACAGGGCGTCACGGCGGCAGCTCGGCTCCTTTTCCTTTCCGCGGTTGCAATTCCTGGTCCCGGCAGGGGGCGGAGATCATACTAGAGGACGGCGCAGCGCGCTGTTCGTTTCTCCGTAAGGACTTGTTGAAGAAAGGGTTGGGATTGCCAGCCCTCGTTGGCACTGTTACGATGGACGGCCCGGAGAACAGAGGCCTGCGGAGTCACCGCACGGTGGGCTGAAGCTCGCCGGGTCTTACCGAAATGTCAGAGGCTTGCAGAATGTCAGAAGTCGCCACCACCGCGGACCGCATCAAGCGCCTGATCGTCGAGAGCCTCAACCTGGAAGGGATGAGGCCGGAGATGATCGAGGACGAGGCGCCGCTCTTCGGCGAAGGGCTGGGCCTGGATTCAGTGGACGCCCTGGAGCTGGTGGTGGCCCTGGAGAAGGAGTTCGGCATCAAGATCAAGAGCCAGGAGATCGGCCGCGAGGTCTTCTCCTCGGTCGCGACGCTCTCCGAGTTCATCGAGGGCCGGACGTAAGGCCCGTGAGGTAGCCCCCCTGGAAGCGACGAAGCGAGAGGACCCCGGAGGCCGGAGGGTGGCCGTCACCGGGGTGGGAGCTGTCAGCGGCCTGGGCTGGGGCGTCGATGCCCTGTGGCAGGGGTTGCGCTCCGGCCAGCCCGGGATCGGCCCCTTCCGCCGTTTCGACCACTCCCGGCACCGCACGCATCTCGCCGCCGAGGCAGAGGAGCCCCCTGCCGACCTGGCTCGCGCCTGCCCGGGGTGGCGAAGGCTCACGATCGCGGACCGGTTCGCGGTTTTCGCGGCCCTGGAGGCCCTGGCGCAGGCGGGGATGGTGGGGGAAGACGAAAGGGACTTCAGGGACAACAGGGACGGCAGGGACAGGAAGGACACCGAGGACGCGGGAGAGGTGGGGGTGTTTTTCGGCAGCAGCACGGGCGGCATGTACGAGAGCGAGCTGTTCTTCGCGGACTTCCTTCGCGAGCCGCGGCGGGCGCGCCTCTCTCTCCTGGTGGCGCAGCAGGTGAACGCGCCGGGCGACGCCGTGGCCCGCCAGGTTGGGGCGGCCGGTCCGGTGGTGACCTTCTCCTCGGCTTGCGCCTCCGGGGCGCTGGCCCTGGGCGCGGCCCTCTCGGCGGTGCGCTCGGGGGAGGTGGAAGTCGCGATCGCGGGGGGCTCGGACTCCCTGTGCCAGCTCACCTACGCCGGCTTCAACGCCTTGCGTTCGGTGGACGAGGCCCCCTGCCGGCCGTTCCGTGCCGGCCGGTCCGGGATGTCCTTCGGCGAGGGGGCGGCTGTGCTGGTGCTGGAGCCTGTGGAGCGCGCCCTGGCCCGGGGCGCCGAGCCGCTGGCGGTTTTCGCCGGCGCCGGCGCCTCGTGCGACGCCCATCACATGACGGCGCCGGACCCGGCGGGCACGGGGGCGGCGGCGGCCATGGCGGCGGCGCTCGCGGACGCGGGCCTGGAGGCGGAGGCGGTGAGCTTCGTCAACGTCCACGGCACCGGCACGCCGCTCAACGACGCCGCCGAGTGGCAGGCCCTGCAGCGGGTCTTCGGCGCCCGCGCGGGGGAAGTTCCGCTGGTGGCGACCAAGGCGCTTCTCGGCCATCTCCTGGGGTCCTCCGGCGCCATCGAGGCCGTGGCGACGGTGCTGTGCCTTCGTCACGGCGAGCTTCACCCGGTGCGGCGGGATGGCGAGGCGGACCCGGAGTTGCCGGTCTCGCTGGTGCTCGGCGATCCCCTGCCGCTGCCCGCGGCAAGTTTGCAAAAAATCGCCGCGGTCTCCACCAGTCTCGCGTTCGGTGGCTCCAATGCCGCGCTGGTCTTCTCGCGGTGGGCGGGTCCGGACGCTTGAGCGAGCCGATCCTTATCACCGGCATCGGTACCCTGGGGGCCTGGGGAGGCGGCTCGGACCGTCTGGCGGCGGCCCTGGCCGCGGGCGTCCCCCTCACCTCCGAAGTCGATCGCTCGGCCGGCTATCACCTTTCCAGTGGAGCGCGCCGCGCCTGCCTGGTGCCGCCGGGCCAGCTCGCCGGGTGGGTCTCCGCGGGCGAGTCGCGGCGGATGAGCCCCCCCTCGAAGCTGGCGGTGGCGGCCTCGCGCATGGCTCTGAAGTGCGCAGGGTTGGCCGGTACGGGGGAGGAAGAGGAGAGGACGGCGGTGGTGATCGCCACCTCCTTCGGCCCGTCCACCCACACCGAGGTGCTGCTCAAGCAGATCCTGCTCGAGGGACCCGAGTCGGCGTCCCCTTCCTTGTTCATGGAGAGCGTCGCCAACGCTCCGGCGGCGCAGATCGCCATCGCCCTCAGGGCGCGGGGGGCGAGCGTCACCCTCTGCCAGCGCGAGGCGGGGCCGCTCCTGGCCCTGGGCACCGGCGCCGCCGAGATCGCCGCCGGCCGGGCCCGGCGGGTGCTCTGCGGCGCCGTGGACGAGATGATCCCCATTCTTCACGCCGTTCTCGGCCGCTTCGGCGCCTTGGCGCACCCCGGGGACGAAGAGGAACGGGCGCGCCCCTTCGACCGGCGGCGCAACGGTTTCCTGGCGGGAGAGGGGGCAGCGGTGATGGTGCTCGAAAGGGAGGAGGACCTCGCCGCCCGGGGGGGCCGTGCCCTGGCGCGCCTCCTCGCCTGGGGGAGCGCCTTCGACCCTACGGCTCCCCCCTCGGATTGGGGGTATGGGCACCGCTCCCTGGCGCGGGGCCTCGAACGGACCCTGGAGCGCGCCGGTCTCACGCCGGCCGACGTGGACCTCGTCGTCTCCGGCGCCTCGGGAGCGCGGGAGGGCGACCGGCTGGAGGCCGAGGTGCTCCGCGCCGTCTGGAAGGGCGCGCCTCTCCCTCCCGTCGCCGCCCCTAAGGCGGTGACCGGTGAGTACGGCGGCGGCCTGCTGGCAACGGCGGTGCTGGCCGCCGCCGGCTCGCCCCTGGGACCCACCCCCGGATTCGGCGAGGCCGATCCTGCCTTGGGGATCACCCCCGTCGACGGCTCCCCCCTGCCGCGCCCCTCCGTGGTCCTTGCGACCAGCCTCGCCGCGGGTGGGGCGGGGGCTTGGGTGGTGCTGGGAAGCGGATAAGATGCCGCAGATGGATCGCCTCCAGGAAAAACCGGGGAGTGGGGATTCGGCCCTGCGGATCGCCGCCGTGATCCCTGCCTATCAGGCCGCGCCGTCCGTGGGGGAGGTGGTGCGCGGCACCCTGCGCCTGTTTCCCGAGGTGCTGGTGGTGGACGATGGCTCCACGGACGCGACGGCCGAGGAGGCGCGGCGGGCGGGGGCGCGGGCGATCTCCTTCCCCAGGAACCGGGGGAAGGGCGCGGCCCTTTGCGCCGCTTTTGCCGACCTCTTCGGCCGCGATTCCAATCCCATGGACGCCGTGATCACCCTCGACGCCGACGGCCAGCACCTGCCGGAGGAGATCCC
>DASUEN010000214.1:0-9021 GCA_036275055.1 Thermoanaerobaculia bacterium | reverse complement strand
TTACGGGCGGCTGAAACCGCACCAGTGAGACGCCGGCCATGGGCGGACACGCGCCCTTACCCTATCCCACCAAGGACCCCGTTTCTTCCGGCCATTGTCCGGCCCCGGGCCGGTTGAGGCGCTACATTGGGGAGGTCACGGTGGTGGGAGAGGAGACGGTGATGCCTTTGCGATGGGATGTACCGGTCTGGAGGGGGGTACACCTGCCGGGAGAGGGGGCCCGGTTGGAGCGGTCTTGCTGTTCGTCCTTGTTGTCCTTGCTGTCCTTGTCGTCCTTTCTTGTCTGTTCTCCCGGTTGGGGGAGGGCCGCCCCCTACTTCGGCTCGGCTTCGGGAGAGAAAAGGGAGAGCACCGGCAGCCCCAGCCGGCGGCGCAGGGTCTGGCGGAAGAGCCGGTCGCGGGAGGTCTCGAGCTCGCCGGCGGGAAGGCGGCTCTGGAGCAGCGCCAGGGTCTTCTCGACCGCCGCGGCGACCTCGGCCCGCTCCTCCGGGGTCAGGCCCTCCATGGCGGCGTCGAGCATCTCGCGATCGAGAGCGGCGAGGCGGTCCTCGACCTGCTGGGGATCGCCGGAGAGGGCGGCGACGCGCACCGCGAGGTCGCGGGGCAGCGTAGCGCCGAGAGCGGCGAGGCGCGGCGCCACCTCGAAGGCCGGGGCCGCGGCCCGCTGCCCCGGCGCCGCCAGCTCCTTGAGCTCGGACCACGCGGCCTCGACGGCGGGAGCGCAGTAGCGCAGGCTGGAGATCTTCCCCTTCGCTCCCCGCTCCTTGCGCTTGGCGAACACCTCCTCCAGCGTCTGCCGCACGAGATCGAGGGGCACGCCCTCCTGGTGCCAGCGGCGCGCCACCTGCCAGTCCGCGGGAGAGAGGAGCAGGGGCGAGCCCCGCAGCTCCACGAAGATCTCTTCGACGGCCTGGAAGTAGGCGTGGTCCGGGTCCTGCCCGTCAGCGGTGGCGCTCATGAGAGGTCAGCAGACACGGGGGCCCGATCACGATATCAGAAGGATGGCATAGAATGTGCCGTTATGTCTGGGATGGAAAAGACCTCAGAGGGCGATCCCAACTTCCGGACGGAGCGCGACAGCCGCCTGCAGGCCGAGGAGTCGTTGCGCCAGAGCGAGGAGCTCTTTCGCCTGCTCATCGAGGGCGTGAGCGACTACGCCATCTTCATGCTCGATCCCAACGGCATCGTGGCGACGTGGAACCTCGGCGCCGAGCGCATCAAAGGTTACAGTGCCCGGGAAGTGATCGGCAGCCACTTCTCCATCTTCTACCCCGAGGAAGCCGTGGCGCGAGGCTGGCCCGAGCACGAGCTGAAGGTCGCGCGCGCGGAGGGCCGGTTCGAAGACTACGGCTGGCGCGTGCGCAAGGACGGCTCGCAATTCTGGGCGAACGTGATCATCACGGCCATCTACGACCACCACCGTGACCTGCTGGGCTTCTCGAAGGTCACCCGCGACCTCACCGAGAGGAAGCGCGCGGAGGAGGAGCTGCGGCAGGGGCGGGACCTGCTGGAAGAGCGGGTGCGGACGCGCACGGCGGAGCTGATGCGGCTGGAGCAGGAGCTGCGCCAGAAGGTGGAAGAGCTGGCGACCGCCGATCGCCGGAAGGACGAGTTCCTGGCGACGCTGGCCCACGAGCTGCGCAACCCATTGGCTCCCCTCCGCCATGCGCTGCAGCTCCTCCACCTGGCGGACGACGATCCGAGCCTCCGCAAGAAGGCTCGCGGCGTGATGGAGCGCCAGCTCGCGCAGATGGTGCGGCTCATCGACGACCTGCTCGACGTATCCCGGATCACCCGCAGCAAGCTCCATCTTCGCAAGGAGCGCATGGAGCTGGCGACGGCGGTGCAGAGCGCGATGGAAACGATCCGGCCGCTCGTCGAGACCGCGGGGCACGAGGTCACGGTCACGCTCCCTCCGGAGCCGATCCACCTGGACGCCGATCCCACCCGCCTGACCCAGATCTTCACCAACCTGCTCAACAACGCCGTCAAGTTCACGGAGGCGGGCGGTCACATCCGTCTTGCGGCCGAAAGACAGGGCAACGAGGCCGTGGTGTCCGTCCGCGATACCGGGATCGGCATCACCGCCGAGCATCTGCCTCACCTCTTCGAGATGTTCTCGCAAGTGGCGCCGGCCCTGGAGAGGTCCACCGGCGGCCTCGGGATCGGCCTGGCCCTGGTGCGCGGGCTGGTCGAGCTGCACGGCGGCAGCGTCGAGGCGCACAGCGCCGGCCTGGGCCAGGGGAGTGAGCTCGTCGTCCGCCTGCCGGTGGCCGCGGCGCCGGTGCGCGCGCCGGCACAGCCAGGAGCCGAGCCACATCCCCTCTCCGGCTCGCAGCGCCGCGTCCTCATCGCCGACGACAACCCGGACTCGGTCGAAATCCTCAGCATGCTCCTGGAGCACGCCGGCTACGAGGTGCAGACGGCTCGTGACGGCCTCGAGGCGGTGCAGGCGGCGGCGGCCTTCCGTCCCGACGTCGCACTGCTCGACATCGGCATGCCGGAGCTCAACGGCTACGAGGCGGCGCGCCGCATCCGCGAGCATCCCCAAGGCTGGAACATGGTCCTCGTGGCCATTACCGGCTGGGGGCAGGAGGGAGACAAGCGGCTGGCCCGGGAAGCGGGCTTCGATCACCACCTGACCAAGCCGGTGGATCCTGTCGCTCTCCAAAAGCTGCTGGCATCGGTCCTCGTGTAGCCCACGCCGGGCACTACCGCGCCGGGATGCGAGATCCCTTTCTCTGCTCCCGGGAAAGCGAGCTCCGTCAAGCGGGAAAGGAATCGCGGCTTGGGGCTCGCGAGCCCGCGATGCGGGACGGCGAGCCGCCCTCCACCCCTCGCGAATTGTGCTGCAAAACTGGCGAATTCCGGCTGGGATTCGCGAATTCTGCTGCAAAACTCGCGAGCCCCGGTCCGGGGCTCGCGAAGCGCGAGCCGGGGCCCGTGTTCCCCGGTCCGGGGCTCACGAATTCTCGTGAAAATTCGCGAGTTCTGCTGCGAAACTCGCGAGTTTTGCGGCTGGGCTCGCGAGTTTTGCAGCAAACTTCGCGAGTTTTGCAGCAGAAAATGGGACCCCGGAGCCAGGGCAAGGGATCTCGCTGACAAAGATGGAGACCCCGGAAGGAAAGCTCGCGGGCCGCCCAGCGCACCCCTGCGCGCCTGCGGCGGCTTTGCCGGGGGCGTTGCCAACCCCCTCCCCAATTTGGTTAGAATGAAGCTCGAAAGCGAAGAACAAAAAGGGAAGGGCCGCGAACGCAGCTTCGGGTCTCGAAAGACACATGCTCATAGTTGAATCCTTTAGCGCCAGCAGCTCCAGGTACCAGGAGACCCAGGCCACCACCGTCCGGGCGAAGAACCGCGAGCGGAGCCTGGCGCCCTTGTCGCCCGGCGAGGAGGCCGCGCGGCGGGGCATCACGCTCGAGGTGCTCGACGGTCCCATGGACGGCTCCGTCCTCACCGGCACATTCGACCGGATCACGATCGGGCGCAACCCCGGCAACGACCTGGAGCTGCATTCGGACCGCTCCGTCTCCGGCGATCACGCCATCCTCCGCCGGACGGAGGACGGCACCGGCTGGCTGCTGGAGGAGATCCGGAGCACCAATGGCACCTGGGTCGACGGCCGGCGCCTCAACGCCGGCGAGGTCGTGCCGTTGACCGGCGACTTCATGACCGGACACACGGTGATCCGGCTCTCGGCCGGCGCCGCGGCGGAGAGCTTCCTGCCCGATGCCGAGCACCTGCGCGACGAGACGGCGCGGCTGGCCGTCCGCTTCGCGACCGAGACGGCGGAAGGCTACGGCGCCGCCGTCGCTCTGGCCGCGGGAGAGCTCAAGCCGTCCCTCGGCGACCGCCATTTCTTCCTCGGCCTGGTCACCATGAACCCCGGCCTGGGTATCCTGGCGCGCAACCACGGCCCCGTGCCGCCTCGTTTCCTCTCCGAGACCCTGCGGCGCAACGAGTACTGGAGCGGTTCGCAGGCGTGGATCAGCCGGCAGCTCCGGGCCCTGGCGATCGAGGTCGGATCGCTGTTCAAGGACGACCTCACTCCCACGCCCCGCCTCCTGCGCCTGCTGCTGGCCGCCGAGGAAGCGGCGCGGCAGGCGAGCGCGCCGCTCATCCGGCCCGAGGACGTGCTCCAGGCCTTCTTTGCCGGACCGGCCAACCGGCCACGCGACCTGCTGGCACGGGACGGGATCGAGGCCGAGAGCCTCCTGCCCCTGCTCGGCCAGGCCGCGGCCGGGCGCCAGGCTGCCGCTTCTGCGCCGCCGCCGGCCGCCGCCGAGCCGGTGCGGGTCTCGAGCGGCGAGCCCGGCCTCGACGCCCGCGCCCAGGAGATGGCCCGCGGCCTCTACGGTGTCGCCGCGCTCTATCAGCTCGCCGCCGCCGAAGACCGCCGCGACGCCATGCGCCAGTTCCTGGTGCAGGAGATCGCGCAGGTGACCGGGGAGGGGCGCCCCCGCCTGCTGCGGCAGGTGCAGAGGCTGTTCCCCGTGGCGGCCGGCCCCCCGGCGGTCGAGCTGGCGGTGGCGGCCTCCCAGGAGCGGAGCGGGAAGCGCAAGAAGGCCGCCCTGATGGAGGCCCCTCCGGCTCCCCCCGCGAGCGGCGTGCCCTGGCGCGCGGTGCTGGAAGGCGGGGGCCGGGAGGAGGCGCTGGCCGGCCTCGCTGCCGAAGACCGCGCCGCGGCCGAGCTCTTCACCGACCTCTACTCCTTCTCCACCAACTTGGAGCAGTTCATCGTCACCGTGGTGCAAGAGCTCCGCTCCCCTGGCACGGGCACCCAGACGCTTCAGCTCCCCGGGGCGCGCACGTCGATCTCCCGCCATGCCCGGGACCTGGCGGCGGGCAAGTCGCCGCGGCGCGAGACGCTCAAGGAGTACCTGTCGGCGATCGAGACCTGGCTCGTCGCCGCCGTGGCGGCCTACCACGAGGGACCGGACCTCTGGTTCAAAGAGTTCTGGCACAAGGTGAGCCCCGCGGCCATCGAGTCCCGCCTCGCCGACGAGAACAAGAAGAAGCGCCTGAGCTTCGGCATCGACGCCCTGGAGTTCTGGAACCGCTACAAGGAGCGGGTACGCACCGTCAGCCCCGACCTGGTCTCGGACGAGATCCTCCACATCGTGCGGCGGCGCGTGGACGAGCAATACAACCAGTTGTACGAAAGGAGAAAGCCTTGACGATCTCGTCATCAATGAAGCGGTCGCTTCCCGCCCTGTGCGGCGGGGCCGTCCTGTTGGCGCTCCTGGCGGGCTGCGCCAGCCCCGCGTCGCTGCGCTTCCGCTGCGAGCCGCAGGTCAACGACGGGCTGCTGCTCACCGTCGACCTCGTCCAGGTCAACGATGCGGAGGTCCCCCAGATCCGCCAGGCCGGCGACCAGTGGTTCTACTCCGAGCTGCGGCGCCAGCTCGAGCCGCGCACCCGCACCGTCGCCGTCCAGGGTGGTTGCGACACGACGGTCAAGCTGCCGGCGCGCAAGGGGTACGACACCCTGGCCGTGATCTCCGATTTCAAGTCCGGCAGCGGCTCGACGAGCAACGTGCAGTTCCGCCAGAAGGCCGAGTGGGAAGGCAAAAGCCTCCAGCTCCGCATCCAGGGGAGCACCCTGACCATCCAGGAAGGCCGCTGACTCGTGGGCAGGTTTCCAGAGGTCCACTGGTCGGAGGGGATGTTCCTCCGGCCGCAGCATTTCCAGATGTTCTCCCGCCAGCTCGGGGGCATGGTGGCCGACGTCTGGCGCCGCACCCAGCCGTTCCTCTGGGGGTTCTCCGACCTGGAGATCGCGGACGATGCCCTGGAGACCTTCTCCTTCGCCCTGCGCCGCTGCGAGGCCGTGCTGCGCGACGGCACCTGGGTGCAGTCCCCCACCAACTTGCGGGTGAACCCGCGCGACTTCAAGGACGCCCTCAACGCCTCGGACGGCCGCCTCCCCGTCTACCTGGCCATTCCCCTGCTGCGCGAGAGCGAAGCCAACACCGTCGGGCTCGATGGCGGCAATGGCGGCGACAGTGCGACGGGCGGGCTCGACCTGCGCTACCAGGTGGAGCCGGTCGAGGCAGCGGACGAGAACCTCGGCGGCCCCACGCGGCCGGTCGAGATCCGCAAGCTGAACGGCCGGCTGCTGTTCGGCGGCGAGAGCCTCGAAGGCTACGAGACCCTGCCCGTGGCCCTCCTCCAGCGCGCCGGCTACGGCGCGAACGCGCCGGTGCTGGCGACCGACTTCATCCCGCCGCTGCTCAACGTCTCCGCCTGGCCCGACCTCGTCAAGCTCGGCGAGTCGGTCGTCCACCGCGTCGAGGCCAAGCACCGCTACCTGCGCGCCGAGGTCGCCGAAGGGCGGATCGTGCTCGACACCGAGGGCTCGGGCGGCTGGCAGCCGGTGCTCAAGCTGCAGATCGTCGGCAGCTTCCTCCACGTGCTGCGGCAGCTCACGGCCTCGCCGGGCATCCACCCGTTCCAGCTCTACCTGGAGCTGACGCGGCTGGCCGGCGAGCTGTCGATCTTCGAAGACGACGGCGACGTCCTGAACGTGCCGCTCTACGACCACGACCGCCTGGGCGAGTGCTTCCACGCCATCGCCTACATCCTGGAGCGCCTGCTGGAGCGCATCCTCTCCGGCCGCTTCATCCGCGTCGAGTTCAAGCTGGAGGGGGAGATCCTGGTCGCCCGCCTGCGCGACGAATGGCTGGCCCGCGAGGCCGTCACCTATCTCTGCATCGAGAGCGACCTCGCCGACCGCGAGCTGCTGTCGCGCATCGAGACGGCCAAGATCGGCACCTCCGCCGACCTGCCGCTGCTCAAACAGCGGCGCCTCTTCGGCCTCGACATCGACCTGCTCAAGCGCACCCCCGGCGGCCTGCCGGCGCGCGAGAACCTGCACTACTTCTCGATCGCCAAGGAGGGTCCCTACTGGGACGGCGTGGCCCGCGCCCGCGAGATGGCCATCTCGGGCGGCGTCGATCCGCGCCTGCGCTTCAGCCTCTTCATCGTCCTCAAGCCGGAACGCGACGAAGCGCCGGGCCGGCGTTGATCCTCAACGGGAGATTGCAGTATGGAACACGGCAAAGACTATACGACCGAGCTCTTCCGCCTCGCGTCACCCCTTTTCCTCTTCCTGGTCTCCTTCCGCCGCAAGGTCCAGAAGGGCTATCCGGTGAGCGAATCCATGGTGCAGGGAGACCTCGAGGAGCTGTTCGCCAAAATGGACCGCAAGGCGCGCACCGACGTGCGGCTGGAATCCCTCTATGAGAAGGCCAAGTACCCGCTGGTCGTGCTCGCCGACGAGATCCTGCTCCACTCCGACTGGGAGCACACCACCTCCTGGGAGAAGGAGCACCTGCTGGAGGAGAAGTACTTCCACACCAACATCGGCGGCGACAAGATCTTCCAGCTCGCGAGCGAGCTGCGCTACGAGGAGGTGGAGATGGCGGCGATCCTCTTCACCGCCATCGCCCTCGGGGTGCGCGGCACCTTCCACCGCAAGCCGGACAAGCTGGCCGAGATCCGCAGCAAGCTCTACCGCCAGATGAGCGAGTACCTGGCCGACTCCCAGCACCAGTTGACGCCCGCCGCCTACCACGTCACGCCCAAGCAGGCGCGCAAGATCTCGCCGGCCGTCACCCTCGCCCGGGTGGCCATCGTCGGCGTCGGGCTGCTCGCCCTCTACTGGGTCCTCTCCTGGGGCTTGTGGACGGGCGCCGTGCAGGGCCTGCACACCATCGTCGATTCCTTCTCGGCTCAAGGGAGCGCGCTATGAACGAGCTGCTGTCGGTATTGCGCGCCATCCCGCGGCCGGCCCGCTGGCTGACCACGTTCTTCCTCCTCTCCGGCGTCGCCTACGCCGTCGGCCGCATGCTCGGCATGGGGAGCCGGTCGTGGATCCCGGCCGTGGTGGTGCTGGCCTTCTGCTTCACCTACTGGCTGGTGGAGACCCTGCGCAAGGGATCGGAGAAGAAGAAATCGCGCGAGTTCGAGGGGAGCCTCGGGCTCCACTCCCGCAAGTCCGAGGTCGGCAAGGAGGAGATCCGCGAGGCCCTGGCCGAATTGGCCGGGAAGTGGCAGACCTCGGTCGCCCAGCTCCGCGAGGCGGGGATGTCCATCTACTCCCTCCCCTGGTACCTGCTGATCGGCGAGCCGCAGTCGGGCAAGAGCACGACGCTCAAGAACTCGGGCCTCGAGTTCCCGGTCGGCGCCGACTCCCTCTCCGGCTCCGGCGGCACCCGCAACTGCGACTGGTGGTTCTCGAACGAGGCGGTGATCCTCGACACCGCCGGCCGCTTCACCTTCCAGGAGGAGAGCGCTCCCGACCAGCAGGAGTGGGCGACCTTCCTGAAGCTGCTGCGCCGCCACCGCAAGTACTGCCCCATCAACGGCGCCATCGTGGTGATTCCGGCGACCAGCCTGGTCGAGGACCCGGCCGACGAGCAGGAGCGCAAGGCCAAGAACATCCGCCAGAAGCTGCTGCACCTCCAGAAGGTGCTGGAGATCCGCTTCCCCATCTTCATCCTGATCACCAAGGCCGACCGTATCCTCGGCTTCACCGAATTCTTCTCCAAGCTCGACCCGGTGGACCAGCGCCAGCTCTTCGGCTGGTCGAACCCCGGCGCGCCCGAGGAGGGGTGGGACCTCAAGGCCTTCTCCGGCGTCTTCGACGAGATCGTGGACCGCGCCCACAAGCAGCGGGTGCGCTTCCTCAAGGACGAGGAGAACGTGCAACTGGCCGACAAGCTCTTCGTCTTCCCCGAGGAGCTGGAGGCGCTCAAGGAGCCGCTCGCCAACTACTTCCAGACCATCTTCGCCACCTCGCGCTACGAGGAGCCGTTCCTCTTCCGCGGCTTCTACCTGACCAGCGGCGTGCAGCAGGGGCGGCCCATCGCCCGCGCCTGCCGCGACCTGCTGCGCGTGCAGGTGGGCGACCCGCAGGCCGTGCTGGAGGACCTGGAGCAGGTGTTCCACAAGTCGCGGGCCTTCTTCATCCGCGACTTCTACGAGAAGAAGCTCTTCCCCGAGCAGGGGCTCGTCGCC
>DASUEN010000213.1:0-48750 GCA_036275055.1 Thermoanaerobaculia bacterium | reverse complement strand
GCATCGCCGCAGCGGAGACGGAGCAGAGGAATAGGCGTGGAACTTTACGCCGTTTAGAGTCCATCCCATGTTGCCACCTCAAGTCTCTCTAAGCACGAAACATCTAGAAACATCTACTTGGTGATAGGTTGCCCTAGTTTTGTAAGCTTGCCGAAATACACGGGACTTCCAACGAGGCCGTGCTCAGGATATCCCCAAATCTCGCCAGTTGATGGGTTAAAAGTACCAGGACATTGTGTGGTTTTCCACTCGGATCCTCAACAAGGCCCCAACACCTGATATCCCCTGGCCCATCAGCCGCTACTACCGTCTTTGGAACAAGCGAGAGGAGAGCAACTACAGCAAGGAGGATCAACAGGACGGCTACCCGGATTTGGCTCGCTCTCATTTTGATATCTCCTTCGTTAATGTTTAGATCGACCCGTGGGGCCTAACGCGCACAACCGCCATGCTGATGAGCGGTGGGACCGCACGATAGCGCGGTATCCTTCCACTCGATTGGCGGGGTCACCCGCCCTTCTCACCTTTCTTGGCCGCAAACAAAGTTTTCGCTTCGTCTCTTCTCCACCAGCCCCCCTTAGCGCGCATGATAGTGAACAGGATAGTGAGGCCGACAGATAGCACGCCCATGAAGAGTAAGAAAGCCCAGAGTTCCTCTGGCTTTCCGGTAAGAATGTCAAAGAGCCCGTACGCGACGGCGGTCCAGGCTAATGCCTTCATAATCCAGGCGCGAACATCTCTCCCTACCATATGCGCACCATCCTATGGGGATTCAGACCTTCGCAGGCGCTTCGCGCGACACTCCTGCCGGCCCCCACACCCCTCCGACAGCCACTGTGTGGCTTCAGATGACCGTTCAGCGAAGAGTTCTGCCGCATGCCCAGGCTCCGCAACCGCGATTTCGTGTCGGTGAGTGTACCGCAACTGCTCGGCAAGAGACACCAATCCCTCGCTCCGCGGTTGAGCAAACAGATATTGGAATCGGGCTATGAAGGGTCGGCTCATCGCGGCGGAGCCCTCGGTGCCCGGGCTGGCGCCACTGACCCGCCAGGCGTAGGGCCTTCTGACCGCAGACCTCACACCGCTGGGGGATCGATACCGGTGAGACTCTAGAGTCGGTCGCGCCAATCGGTTTTCGGCGGCGTTGGGTCAAAGGAACACGACGTTCGCATCAACCATGTCTCCCCTCCGCAAGCCGGCGGAGGAAGGAGTCTCTCATCCTTTCCCAGCCGGGCCGGTCCGTCTCCGCCTGGAGGAGGGCGCGAGTGCGCCACGACGCTGCGGCATAGCGTTCTCCCTCGTGGAGCACGATGCCGTCCCGGAGCACCGCGTTGAGCAGGGGATAGCCGGGGTCGTCGAGACTCACAACGTCGACCTCCGCTCTCGCGGCGTCGCTCAAGTCCGCCGCCAGTGTCAGCAGGTCGAGGTTGTGGCCCAGGACGGCCACGTCGGCATCGGACCCAGGGCGGGCCCGCCCTCGCGCACGGGATCCGAAGAGCATGGCGAGACGGATGTCCTTCCGCCCGTTCAGCGCTTTCTTCAGGGACTCGATGACCGGGTCTTCCGCGCTCACGGAAGAGAGTCTACGCCCTCATGGTCCGGGAGGGCGAATCCGGAGCGCGGGAGGGCTCGCGAACGCGCCTAGAACACACAGGTCCCGAAGCTGCTGCCGCACAAGCTTTGTCCCGCCGGGCAGGCCGGGAGACAGCCCGAACAGGCGCCCTTTGCGCTGCCGCAGTCGCGGCCGACGCCTTGGCGGTTGTAGATGGTGGTCACGCCGTTGCCACAGCACGTTCTCGTGCAGCTCACGAAATGGTCTCCCGTGCCGCAGGAGATCGCCAGCGCCGGACGTGACAGGGTGAGCCCGAAGGCGGTGGAAAGGGCAAAGACGAGGAGGGCCAGGCGCAACAGTGCTCGGGTCATAACGTCTCCTTTCATGGGGTGCTGCCTACGGAAGCAGGGTTCGGAGGGAGGATTGCGTCCGCGCGTCAAAGAGATGCGGCGCACTATCGCTGCTCCTCACTAGAGACGGTGCGGATGGAGGCGGCAGCGGGACAACCGGCGTCCGTCCTCCCGAGGGCTCCCTTCAGCGTCGCTCCCTCAGTGGAGTCCCTGGGGGGCGACGCTCTCACGACTTCGATCCGGGCACGAAGGTACCCGTGCCCGTGTTTGGCCGCCGCGTCTCCCCACGAGCAATTGGCAGTCTGGACCGAGCTCGGCCCAGGCGAAGCCGGCATGGAAGCCGCGGGAGGACGCACCGCTGCGGCCAGCAGGACTCGCGATCCCTGTCTTGCAGCACGAGCGCAGACTCCCACCCATCCGTGACGCAGATCCCTTGCGTGGTGCCTCGGACCGGCTTGGTTGTGATGCCCATCAGGATGGGAGAGACTCGTATCCGCCGCCGCGTGGCGCAGAGCTCCATGGCAGGACCTCTTCCTTCCGCCGCAGCCAGTGGGCTCAGGATCTACCTCGACCGCACCGCCTCCACCGCAGGCCGGCGCCAATACCCTGCGAGTGCCGAAGACTCCGATATGCCGCCCATCCATTCCCGCCCTTGCTCTCGGGGTAGCGGGATGGGCCAGCCCCCGACCTACTGAGGAAGCGCCGCGAGAAAGGCTCGTATCCTCCGCTCGACCTCATCCGGGTGGCTGAGGAAGTCGTAGTGGTGAGCCGGAAACGCCACCACTTGAGCCCCCTTTACTTCTCGGGAAAACCGCGCGCGGGCGGCTGCCTGTTGCGGCAAGATCTTTTTGCGGAGCTCCGCCGTGATCCGCGCGTTCCTGGTTGGATTGGCTCGCAGCCAAGGGAAGATATCCGCGGCGGTCTCCCAGTCGGAGTACAGCGCCAGGGCCGGCGCGCGGACGCGAATATAGTCAGGAGGTTGGACTGCGGCAACAATCGCATCGAATACCCGGGCCGGTGTTCTGTTCCCGACGACCGCTCCGGTCCAGTCGAAACGCCTCGTGGCGAGGACCTCACCGATGGGGAACCGTACGCCCCTCTCGCGTTCGAGCAAGCCCTGGTATGCGTTGGCCCCGGCCAGGTCCGCGGATGTGCGCTTCGGGGCAGTATATGCATACTGCTCTAGGAATTTCTCCAACTCGAATGCCTTCACGTGATCGTAGGCGGCGTCCAGGTACACGAGCCCCAGGGTCTGCGCTGGATAGGTCCCCGCAAACGCCGTCAGCTCATCGCCTCCAAGAGAGTGGCCAATGAGGACCGCTCGGGTGATCCCGAGCGAGTCGAGGACGGCACGGATCTGTCCGATGCGAGAGACGAGATCATAGCCACTCGTCGGTGGCTCTGACTTGCCGAAGCCCACGCGGGTGATGCCAACGACCCGAAATTGAGGGACGAAGCGCGGCGCGAAGTCGTCGAAGACGTGTGCCGTGTTACCGAAGCCCGGGATGAAGACCAAGGCTGTCCCGTGGCCGCCCCAATCGAGATAATCGATGGGGACATCGTGCGCGATCACCCCGCCGGATCGGTGCGGAGAGGGATCGTGGACGGCTAGGACGTGTCGCAGGGTAAAGGCGACTACGAACGCGATGAAAACGATACCCAAAATTATGGTGACTCGGCGACGGCGAATGCCCATGGCTGCTTCTCCACCTGAATTGGTCTCAACCATCAGTGAAATTCTACGTCAGAGCCAGGCGCCGTGGCTATAGGGCTCTTACGGCCGTCCTCAGAAGGAGGAGAGCCTTGCGCATTGCACAGCTTGGGGTTCTCACAGACTTCGCGGACAACAAAATTCCCCGAAGGGGCAAAGGCAGATAACAGACCGCTGACGCCCAAGGTGAACGACTTCGGACCGGCATCGCCGCAGCGGAGACGACCCGCCGTTACCGTAGGCGAAGGGATATCGTGGACGGTCTGGGTCGTCTCTACGGACACGTTGACGAGATCGGCCAAGGCTACGAGCCTGAAACGGCCTTGCTATTCTCCCTCTTCTCCCGGCGAACGAGGCGCCGAGCGTTGACGAGGTTTGAGAATTGGCGTATGCTGACCTCACTCAGGCAGCCAAGCATAATAAGAGACCGAATGAGCAACGACCAATTCCCCGCTCGATCGACGTTCGTCTGCCCGTCCTGTGGCACTGAATCTCTCGATAACTTCTGTAGCAATTGCAGCGAAAGGAAGCCGGGGACGGAAGATCGATCACTGCGGCACTACTTTGACGTCGTCGTCCATCCCCTGACTCAGTTCGATTCGAAGGGCTACCGCTCGTTGTGGTACCTCTTGACCAAGCCCGGATTCCTGAGCGAAGAGTACTTGCGCGGCAGGAGAGTGCGCTACCCGAAGCCGATTTCGCTTTTCGTCTCCATCAACGTCATCTACTACTTGTCCATCTCTCTGTTTGGTGCCAATACATTCACCACTCCGCTTTCGGTCCAGCTCCATAAGAATGACTACTACGCCGGCTTCGCCAACCGGAAAGTCGAGAGCCGGCTCAAAGCCGAAGAGATCAGCTACGCCACACTCGAGACGAAGTACGACAAGAAGGCCGGTGTTCGTTCGAAGACCCTGATCTTTCTGTTCATTCCAATCTATGCAGTCATTTTCTACGGGCTGTTCTTTACCCACCGGCGCTATTTTGTCGATCACGTCGTGGTCGCAACGCACCTCTGGTCATTCATCCTTCTCTTGCTTGCCGTTCTTGTTCCGGCGATCGGGGCAATCTTGATGTGGTGGCTCAAGGCGCCGAGCATCGAGGCACTGCTCGTGGCCAAGGACAATCCCATTTCGGTCTTTCTCCAGATCGTTATCGGTGTGTACATGGCGTTCATGCTGCGCCGCGTCTATGCTGCAAGCTACTGGTATTGCGCCACTGTGGCCGTGGTGATCTCCTGGTCCTTTTTCCATATCGTATGGCTGTATCGCTTCCTCCTGTTCGTGATCACCCTGCCTTCTGTGTAGCCGAATCACGGCTCCTGCACCTGCGGTGCCGGAGCCCAGCCAGCCGCCGCTTGGGCCTGCAGCACTGGCGCGATGTTTTCGATCTCGCTCTGAAGACGATCGAGGATCTCCTCCAATCCTGGCCATTCCACCCTGCGCCCCCGCTTCTCGAGGTCGTGACAGATCTCCGCCAGCCGGCGGGCGCCGAGCTGCGCACCGATCCCCTTGAAGGCGTGGGCGACGAAAACGAAATTGAGGTCGTCCTTGGCGGCCAGAGCCAGCCGCAGCTCCGCGAGCCGGCGCGGAGCCTCGGCCAAAAACCGGTCGATGATGGGTGACACCAGCTCCTTGCCGGTGATGGCCTGGAGTTGCCGCAATTGATCGAGATACTTCGGATCGAACGACTCCTCGCCGCCGTTGGCACTGGCAGCGGCACCGACAGCGGGAGGCGGCGCCGGCACAGCGGTTCCCACGGCGCGGTACAACACCGCGCGCAGGTCCTCCAGAAGCACCGGCTTGCTCAGGTAGTCATCCATTCCGGCGGCCAGACAGGTCTCGCGGTCCTCGCGCAGGGCGTTGGCGGTCAACGCGATGATCCGCGGGCGCTCTTCGACCGGCCATTCGTCCCGGATGTGCCGTGCTGCCTCCAGCCCGTCCATTCCGGGCATCTGGACGTCCATGAGAATGACGTCGTAACGCTGCCGGCGCAGGGCGGCCAGGGCCTCCTCTCCGTCGGCGGCCACGTCCGCGGGATATCCGAGCTGTTGCAGCAGCAGCAGCGCCACCTTCTGGTTGACCACGTTGTCCTCGGCAATCAGGATGCGCAGCGGCGGCAGCCCGGAGCCGGCGATCCTGCCCGCGCTTTCGCTCTCGCGCGGGCCTCCCGGCGGTGCCTTGCCGAAAGCTTGCAGCAGCGATCGGTAGAGGCGCTCTCCCTTGATCGGACGTATCAGCGAGATCCCACCGTCCGCCGGCTCGCCGCGGGAAGTCTCGGTGCTCAGCGGCAGGAGCTGGCAGCGGGGCACTCCGGCAGTGATCAGAGCGCGGTCCAGCCCTTCCTTGGCGCCTCCCTTCAGATCGATCAGCGCCACGTCTGGCAAGGTTTCGTCATGCAGGAGTGCCTGCGCCTCCAGATCCGTGTGGGCGATACTCACAGTCATTCCCCACCACTCCGCATGCCAGCGCAGGAGGCGTTCCGCCTGCGGCGCCTCCGTCACCACGAGCAGGGAGCGGCCCATGAGATCCGGCGGCCGGCTGGCCAGGTAAGGAGGCAGGGTGACATCGACGACCCGGCAACGGATCGTGAACCAGAACGTGGAGCCCTTTTCGGGCTCGCTCTCCACCCACATCCGCCCTCCCAGTCCCTGCGCCAGCCGGCGGCTGATCGCGAGGCCCAGGCCGGTGCCACCATACAACCGCGTGGTCGAGGAGTCCGCCTGGCTGAACGAGCGGAACAGGCGATCCATGCGGTCTGCGGAGATGCCGATCCCGGTGTCGCGCACGGCGAAACGGAGCACCAGCTCGCCCCGCGAGAGCTCCGGCAGCGGAGGGGAAAAGGCCTCGACCGAGATGAGGATCTCTCCCGCGGGGGTGAACTTGACCGCGTTGTCCACGAGATTGACCAGGATCTGGCGCAGCCGCGTGGCGTCGCTTTCGATCAGAGCCGGCACCGCGGGATCGACCAGGCAGCCGATCTCCAGCCCCTTGCGCGCCGCTTGGAGGCAGAGCAGGTCGGCCGCCTCCTCCACGCAGCGATGGAGGGCGAACGGGGACGACTCGATGACCAGCTTGCCGGCTTCGATTTTCGAAAAGTCCAGGATGTCGTTCAACAAGGCGAGCAGCGACTCGCCGCTGCTGCGGATCGTTCCTACGTATTCGCGCTGCTCGGGGGTGAGCCGGGAGCTGGCGAGGATACTGGTCATGCCGATGACCGCGTTCATCGGCGTGCGGATCTCGTGACTCATTTTGGCCAGGAACTCGCTCTTGAACCGGTTGGCGCGGTCCGCCTCGTCCTTGGCCGTGCGCGCCTCCTTCTCCGACCGCTCGAGCTCGTGGACCGTCTCGGCGAGGCGTTGGGATCTCTCCCGGGATTCGGCTTCGGAGAGGGCGAGGCTCTCCGTGCGCTCTTGGACGAGCTCCTCCAGCCGCCGGGCGATCCGCTGCAAGACGATGATCCGCCAGCGCACTCCCCCGCCGATGAAAAGACCGGCGACGACGATATAGAGCAGATAGGCCCAGACGGTCCGCCAGGGTGAAACCGGGATCATGAAGGAGACCTCGACCGGCCCGGAGACGACTCCCGCGGCATCGCGCCCCCAAACGCGGAACCGGTAGGGACCCGGGGTCAGATGCGAGAACCGTTGCACGGGATCGGAGATCCAGTCCGAGGGCGCGTCCTGCCATCCCACGAGCTGGACACGATAGCGGGTGTCCTTCTCGCGAAAATAACTGAGCAGCACGTATTCGAAGACCACTTCGGCCGGCCGCTCGCCGAGGCGCAAGGGTGCGCCGGCCGGCGCCAGCTCCCGGCCGTCCACGGAGATGCGCTCCACGTACAGCGGGCTGGGGGCGAGCTTCGGCTCCGGAATGGATGGATCGAGCCACGACACGGCGCTGTTCGTCCCCACCCAGAGCCGGCCGGCGCGGTCGATCAGAGAAGACGACTGATTGCACTCGTTGAACGCCAAACCGTCGTGGGTCGTGAAGGTGTAGACGTCGTACGCGTTCGGATCGCCGGGACGGGGAGTCAGGCGCACCATTCCACGGTTGCTGGCGAGATAGATCCTGCCGCGCGCGTCCTCGAGAATCTGATAGATCACGTTGCTCGGCAGGCGGGCCTGCTTTTCGTCGAGGACGAGCCAACGAGGCTCGCCGGCGGAGAGATCGAGACGGGCGGCGCCGCCGTTGGTGCCGATCCAAAGAAACCGTTTTCCACCGGACTTCGTCTCGCGCAGGTCGTTGATCCAGTTGTTCCGCAGCGGCGAGGTCCGGGTATCGTAGAGGACCTGTTTTCCGGAGCTCCAACGCACCAGCCCGCCCTCGCGGGTCCCGATCCAGAGGACGGGCCCTTCGGCCTCGCGGGTCTCCAGGAGGGTGTAGATCCGTCGATCCGGCAGGGTGGAGTTTTCCGGCGTGAAGACTTGGCATCGCCCCGCGGCGCAACGCGCCAGGCCGTCGCGGGTTCCGACCCAGAGGACCGGGCCGGCAGGAGTCCGGCTTTCGAGGAGCGAGAGCACCTCGGAGGCCGGCAGGCCCGAGAGGATCTCGCCGGCGCCTGCCCACCGGCCCCCCTCCCAACGAAACAGACCATGGGTCGTCCCGACCCACACAGCCGTTCCGCGCGGCCCTGTCGGCAGGGTGAGGTTGACCTCCTCTTTCTCCAGAGGAGTGCCGGCCGCAAAGACCTTCCAGGTCCCCGCCTCCCAGCGGGCGAGCCCCCGGTCATAGGCGGAGAACCAATAGACCGGCCGCTCGGGGGGACCGCTCTCGGCCATGCCATAGATCCAGGATTGCGGCAGGCTGGAGTTGCGGCGGTCGAGGATCCTCCACCCTCCTGGATTGAGGACGGCCATTCCCCCTGTGCTCATGCCGATCCACAGGAGAGGCCTGCCGCCGCTCCGGCTGGCGAAAAGGCGCACGATCTGATCCGACGGCAGGCCGGTGTTCTCGGTGTTGTAGACGGTCCAGGTCCCGCCGGCCCGGTGTGCCAGCCCCTGGGCCGTGCCGGCCCACAGCTCGTTTCCCGTTCCGCTGTCCAGGAGGCTGAGGCTCAGCACCCGGTCGCTGGGGAGCCCTTTCTCCGGGATCCAACGTTCGCCGTCGTACCGCACGAGACCGCCGCCGTTGGTCGCGGCCCACAAGACCGGGCGGCTCCCTTCCCGCGTCGCGAGCAGAGCGGTCACCTCGGCGTCCGGCAGGCCGCTGCCTGCGGGATCCGCGGGACGCGCGGGTCCCAGGGGAAACGTCTGCCAACGCCCACCCAACCGGCGCGCGATTCCGCGGCCGGTCCCGACCCAGAGGACAGGCCCCTGCTCCGTCTGGAGCGCGAGAAGGGAGCGGATCCGCTCGTTGGGAAGGCCGGCGGCACGGGCGTCCAGCACCGTCCAAGCCCTGCCGTTCCATTGCGCGAGGCCCTGGTCCGTCCCCGCCCAGAGCACCGTCTTCGCGCCGTCCCTCTCCTCGGCCAGGCACAGGATCCGGTTGGAGGGGAGGCCCGCGTCCTTGCGAAACAAGGTCCAATGGCCCTCGTGCAGGCGGACGAGGCCGATGGTGGTCGCGAACCACATCGAACCGTCCGCACCGGCCAGGATGTCGAGGATGTTATTCGACTCCTCCCGGTTCGGCATGTCGACCGTTTTCCAGACGCGGCCGTTGTAGACCGCCGCGCCATCCTGGGTACCGGTCCAGAGGAAGCCGCGCGCGTCGAGGGCGAAGGACTGGGGCGTGTTCTGGGGCAGCCCCTGCTCGGAGCCGAAGAAGCGGAACGACGGGCGGCCGCCGGGAAGACTGGGGACGTCGGAGAAGGCAGGGGCCGCGGCGAGCAGAGTCAGAGCCGCTCCCGCCAGCAGGCGGAAAAAAACTCGGCCCAGGGCCGCGTGGCGCCGTGCAGAAGCAACCATCGACGGGATCGCCCTCTCACACAGGAAAGGGCCTATTCTGCCACGCCGCCAGGCCATCTTCTAATTGCTTAAATAATAGACTACGATTGCTGGAGCCTCTCATGGAGGGTGTCAACCGGGTTCGTCTGGAAACAGGCCACGCCCTGCCACGGTCCGCCCCGTGAAATGAGCGCATCCTAGGCGGGAATTATTGCAGCCCACATTACGGCGGGAGGGAGGAGTAGACGCGCTGTCGAATGGCGCGTGGTCACTGGGGGCGTTTTATACGGGAGCGCATCCCGAGGACCGGCCGTCGAAGTCTCTGGCTCTTTTCGGAGCGGCGGCTTTTTCTTTGCCGTTCTCAGAACTTTCACAGAATACGACCAGAGTTCCTTCAGGACTTTACGGGCTCGGGCCGGCTACGGTGGGGCCATGAGAAAAAGGACCGATGATATCGCCCCAGCGCCCCTCTTGCCGGGCTCCGATCTCCAGGCCGATCCGGCAGCCCGCGGCCGGGCGCTCCTGGAAGCCCACCTCGATCTGATCCAGCGCCAACTCCACCGTCTGGGCTGGCGTAGCGGCCTGCCCGATCACGAGGCCGAGGAATTCCGCTCCTGGGCGCTCTTCAAGCTGGTCGAAGACGACTACCGGATCCTCGGCAGATGGGAAGGCAGGAGCTCCTTCCCCACCTTCCTGACTGTCGCGCTGGTGAACCTGATGCGGGACTACCGTACTCATGTCTGGGGCAAGTGGCGGCCCTGCGCTGCCTCCCGGCGATGGGGACAGGCGGGCACGCTCCTCGAACGGCTTCTCGTCCGAGATGGACTTGCTGGCGACGAGGCCCTCGAACGGCTCCGGACCGAACAGGGGATCTCCTTCTCTCCTGAGGAAATGGCACAGCTCGTGGCGGCGCTCCCCCGGCGTCCCGAGCGGCGGCGGGTGAGCGAAGAAGAGCTGCTTCGGATCCCGATCGATGGTCACGTGGAAAGTCGGATCGAGGAGAGGGAGCGAGCAAGCACCACGAACCGGCTCCGCAAGCTGCTCGTGCCGCTCCTTCAAGCGCTTCCAGCCGAGGACCGCCTCGTTCTCAGGTTGCATTTCTTCGAGGGTCTCAGCATGGCGGCCATCTCACGGATTCTGAGCCGGCCTCAGCGGGAGCTGTACTCCGTGCGGGATCGATGCCTGACGAAGATCCGGCGATCCCTGGACGAGGCCGGCCTCGGCTCGAATCAGGTCAGCGGGCTCATCGGCTGCCTCCAGGGAAGTCTCGGATTGGAAAGGCCTCTCGCGGAGGCGTAAAAAGTCCTGTCTGTCCGTCTCTGAGAGAGATCGGGGGCGGGCGGACAATAACGGGTCCGTGCGGACCTTCTCACTGGGAGGATGTCATGGCCAATGGAAATAACGATTCGCAGAAGAAACTGCCCACGCCGTACACAACTGCAATATACCCACTCCCCGACAGCAAGAAGACGGCAGGGAGGGAAACCCCAGATCGCCGGCAGGTCGATTCGGCGCGAGTAACTACCGAGGCTACGCAGGAGAATAATTTGAGTCCCGAGACATGGGAAGATCTGGTCCAAACGCTCCAAGCGAACCGACGACGGTTGTTAAGGATTCCTGGGGTCACGGCTGTTGACATTGGATACAAGATCGAGAAGGGCGAATTTACAGACGAGATCGCCCTTCGGGTACACGTCGAGCGCAAGTTGCCCGATGACTCTTTCAAGGATCACGCGCACGACCTTGTTCCCAAGGAGATCCTCAGCCCTGGAGGCAATCCAGTCCCTCTGGACGTCATCGAGGCCGAGTACAAATTGGTCCAACTTGGCCTGTCGCCACGACCGCATGTGGTCCTCGAGACCCCTCAGGAAAGGGCCAACCGACGACGTCGAATCGATCCACTGGTGGGTGGGATCAGCATCGGCAGCCCACAGGTACCGGCCGGCACTCTGGGAGCCCTAGTCTGGGATCGCATCGATGGCAGCATCTGCATCCTGAGCAACTGGCACGTACTTTCCGGCAATCTGAATGCGGAGGTCGGTACTCCCTGCTTCCAGCCGGGCCTATTCGATCAGGGACGTTCAAGCGACGTAGTGGCTTACCTGAAGCGCTGGAGCTTCGACCGTCAGACCGACGCGGCCATCGCCGAGCTCTCCGGCAGCCGCCGCTATTGCACGGGTGAGATCGTCTCCATGTTCCAGACGATCAAGGAATCAACCGATCCGTACCTCGGGATGAAGGTGCGCAAGTCCGGCCGTTCCACCGGCTTCACCGGCGGTTTCATCGATGGCCTCTTCTTCTCCGCAGCGATCGAGTACGACAACGGCATCGTACAAGTGTTCGAAGACCAGATCCACATCGCTCCCTTATACCCGGAGCCCATCAGTGAACCCGGAGATTCAGGCTCGGTGTGGGTCACCAGTGCGCCTAACGAGGGTTATTTGGCCGTAGGGCTCCACTTCGCAGGTGATCTACCTCATTCGTCATTCGGAGAATATGCGCTCGCCAACCCCATGAGTATTGTCGAGGAGCAACTGAAGTTCTCATTCCGCCCTCTATACCTCGAGTTGCGGGATGAGGACGTGACCTCAGCGCCACCACCGCCCACTCCCGCCGCGATGCAAATCCAGGTTGGCACCGGGGCACAGCCCCTGAGTGTCGTCCTCGGAGGACTCACCGGAACGGGTACTCAGCCAGATCAAGTCCGGCCAGGAGGTGGCGGATAAACCCTGACCCGGACCAAGTCCGGCCAAGGGGCGGAGGTACGGATAGACAAGACATCTTGGTGGCCAGCAATGCGTCATCGCTTTGCGGAGGATTCCAAGATTGCCTGGAATCGCGGGTCGTCCCGGAACGCTTTGAACGAAAGGTCACGGCGGAACTCCTCTCGAGAGTAACCTTCCTGGATGGCCCGCTGCATATAGGTGAGAGCATCTGCCCGGCGCCCTTCCATGGCAAAAATCTGAGCGGCCCGGAAAAGGAAGGCATTCTGCTTTGGTTTGAGCTTCATCGCTTCCTGGACGTTGCCGAACGCCTCGCTATAGCGGCCGAGCTTGGCAGCGCAGAAGGCCCGGCCGTTCAGCAGCTCAGCGCGCGGTCCTCCGCGAGCGAGCAAGCGGTCGAATCCCGAGAGGGCAGCCGTGTACCATCGGTGTGCCTCATCGGCTTTACCGATCTTCTCGTAGCTCTCAGCAAGGTTACGCGCCGCCGTATGAAGAGAAGGATCCAATCGATAAGCCTCACTGAAGGCCGCGATCGCCTCATCCATGCGGTCAAGGTTAAAATAAGTGAAGCCCAGGCTATTGGCTGCACGCGCGTCGTGGGTCATCTCGAAGACTTTACGAAACAGGGGGAGAGCGTCGAGGTTGCGGCCATTGTCCAGGTAGATTCCCGCCAGATTCTGGTTGGCGGTCGGATGATCGGGGTCGTACGCAAGCACCTGTTGGAGCTCGGCCGCAGCTTCATCGTAACGGCTGGCCTCTTGGAGCATGGTTGCTAGAACCAGACGCGCACGCAGATATCCTTGACCGACCGCGACACCTCGACGAATCTCATTTAGTCCCTCTTCCAAGCGCTTCTGAGCTATCAATGCCTCTCCTAGCACCGTATAGCCGCGATCGAAATCGGGTTCCCGGTCCACGGCCTTGCGCGCCGCCTGCTCAGCCTCGCGCGGTTTGGCCTCGAGTAGCAGGAGTTTCGTCTGAGCCACCCACGGCATCGCGTGATCGGGAGCGCGCTCGATAGATTGGGCGACCAGCCGGCGGATCTCTGGGAGCCGATCGGCATCCGGGAACTGAGTCTGCAGGCGGGCCAGCAAGGCGGCGAGTTGGGCCTGGATCAAGGGATTGTCACGGTCCCGAGCCAAAGCCCGGCGATAAGCCTCTTCGGCGTTGTGGAGGATGTGCTCGGTGTCACCCCGCCACTCTAGGCGGTCTCCCTGCTCGACCAGGCGCGTCACCTCCGGCCCGAAATCCCAGCGATGCTTCCGTTGCCAGACGCCCACAGCGCTTCCGAACACCACCAGCACAGCCAGCACGACGGCAGCCCATACGGCTCGATGGCGCAACCGGCGGCGGACCCGTACAGGCCGGCGCGGCGTAATCTTGCCGCCCCCGTCCAGAGGGATGCGCGCCAGATCCTTCTCCAGATCTTCGGCCGTCGCATAGCGCACCGCCGGATCTTTCCTGAGGGCACGCTCGATCACCGCAGCCAGCTCGGAAGGAAACGCTCCCGTGCCGTCGAGGGGCCGTGGAGGCTCGTTCAGGATCGCGTAGATCACCGCCTGTTCATACTCACCGCCGAACGGCACACGGCCAGTCAACATCTCGTAAAGCACCACCCCCAAGGCCCAGAGATCGCTCCTCGGATCGACCTTCTCACCCCGCGTCTGCTCAGGCGACTTGTAGGCAGGGGTGCCGGGGGAAGAGCCGAGATGGGTGAGCGTGGTGGCACCAGCCATCTTGGCCAACCCGAAGTCGAGCAGCTTGACCATGCCATCAGGCAAGACCACCACGTTGGCCGGCTTGACGTCCCGATGAACGATCTGCCGGCGGTGCGCCGCAGCGAGCCCTTGGGCGATCTGGCGGGCGATTGCCACTGCCTCTGAAAGCGGTAACGGTCCGCTCACGAGCTTCTGCTGAAGGGTCTCACCCTCATAGAACGCCAGGGCCAGGAACACCCGGCCGCCCTCGCTCTCCCCCACTTCATAGAGTGTGGCCACGTTCGGGTGATCGAGCAGGGCTACGGCCTGGGCCTCACGCAGGAAGCGCCGACGGGCTCCGGGATCACGGGCGAGCTCAGTGGGTAGGAACTTGAGCGCTACGACGCGGCCGAGGCGCAGGTCCTTGGCCTTGTAGACCTCCCCCATGGCACCGCCCCCTACCGGGGCAAGGATCTCGTAATGGGCGATCCGGCTGCCGGCGGCGAGCAACTCCGGGGCAGCTCCGAAGGAGACCTCCACCAGCAGCCGGTACCCCTTCCTTGCGATCGTCTGAATGAATCGCGGGTTGCGCGCCTCGTCGCCAAACGCCTTGCGCAGCTCCCAGATGGCATGGCTCAGCACCTCCTCAGTGACGAACGCCTCCTCTCCCCAAACCTCGCGGATCAGGCGCTGCTTGGAGACGACGTTGGGCACATGCCGGGCCAGGCAGGCAAGAACCTGCAGGGAGCGCGCCTCGACAGAGACCGTGAGGTCCCCTCGTTCGAGCTGCCCCAGGGCGGGACGTACTCGCCAGTCGGCGACGAAAAAATCGGGCTCCCAAGAACCTTGCATACTCAGAGCAGACCTCGATGTCAGCTAGGAACTCGCTGGTTTCCTCCTAGTAAGATTCCATTGTAAAGGAAGAATGGGGTTCTAGGCCGACGGTTCCTCGGCGGGCGTGACGATGGCGACCGCCCTGGTCTCGACCCTCTCGGGCCGCAAGGCACGGTTCGACCTCGCCATGACCGGTGAAATCACCCTCCCCGGCCGGGGGCTGCCCATCGGCGGCTGAAAGTCCTGGGCGCCGCTCGGCGGGATCAGCGAGGTCCTGCTGGCCAAGGACAACGAGACCGACCTCGAGGATCTACCCAGGAGGTCAGCGCGTCCAGTGCCGCAGCCCTAGCCTCACGCCCGCGCTGCGACAACCACGTCGAAGGGGACGGGGATCACCCGGATCTCGCCGAAGCCGAGCCCAGCGGGGGTTATGCAGACGACATGGAGCGATCGCCCACGGCCACCATCTACCGAACCAGCCGGGTCCCCATAAGTTGAAACCGCGTATCGGGCGCGCTCGGTAACCGAACCGCCCTTCACGCCGGCCGCCTTGTCGCTGTCAACGCTGAGCGAGACTGCTCCGTCACACCTGGCTCTCCGGAGAACGAAGGACTGGAGCCCTTTGCCCCTGTTATAATGAGTTCCGTGATACGCCCCTTCGCCGGTACAGCCTCCGTATCAACGATCAGTATCGAATCTGTTTCTCCTAGAAGGACGGCTATGCCGACGAAGTCGAAATCACGGACTATCACTGAGCCCCCGTCCCGGAAGAAGGCCGCGCCGGGCCGGGAACGTTTGGTGGCACGGCGGCTCCCCACTCATCGTCCGCCGACGCATCCTGGAGAGATGCTCCTGGAGGAATTCCTCAAGCCGCTTGGAATCAGTCAATCGGCCTTTGCGATCCGCCTTGGAGTCTCCTTCCCGAGGCTCAACGAAATCATTCGGGGCAAGCGTTCGGTCACTCCAGACACAGCCCTCCGCCTGGCACGCGTCCCTGGCACCTCGGCCGACTTCTGGCTGGGCCTGCAACAGGACTGGGACCTGTGGCACGCCCTGCACAGCAAAGAGGCGACCGGAATCGAGCAACTCGAGCCGCTCTGCCAGCCCGCATAAGAATTGGGAACAGGCCAGACCACCCGGGCTGCCGGAATCGTCGTCGAATCGCCTGGAACCCGGTGCTGGGACTTGGCACCCTAACTTCCAGGATAACGCTATTCGCCCCTGCCCTTACCCACGACGTCCGGGTGAGGCGCCCGCACCAACTTCTCCGGGTGCTCCTTCTGCAGCTCTATGTAGTGGGCCACCATCCGATACGGATCGTGCCCAAACTCCTCCGAGATCCGATGACGTACCTCGCGAATTCGGGCGATCTCCTCCTCGCCCTCGTCCACCAGTGTCTGTTCAGGCTTCTCATTCATGATTCTCACCTAGCAATTCCAACGGAGTCGCCAGCATTGGCACATACAGTCCAAGAAGGTTGTTCACTCGGCGGATATGACCATACTTGTTGGCATTCGCCAAGTGCTGACAGTTCCATGTTACCAGAAACTCGCAGTTGTGATAAGAGGCCAGCGCCAGGTGAAGGGCATCCCCCGTGGGGTCTTCGGGCATGAGCCGGTGCCGGACGTAGGCTTCCACGATCTCGCCGATGGCAGGCGCCATCTCGAGCACCGGGAGCTCCTGCACCATCGTGAGAGCAGATTCCTTGCTGGGGTAGTCACCTCTCCGAAGCTCATCAAGGACAGGATCGCTGGTCACCAGAGCATAATGATCTCGCGCCGTAGACCACCACTGCCTCGTCCATTCACGCCGAGCCACAGATGCTGCTCCCGTCCGGGTCGTATAGTAGAAGCTTGGTATCGAAGTCTCGACATACGCTTGCGCTAGTGACATGCCTTCAGGATACCCTATGGGGTCGCCTTTGACCAGGAGAGAGATCCAGGATCTTCCCGCACCGCGGTCACGGGTGCGGAACTCCTCGCAGATCACGAGCCGGCCTCCCAAGGGGAGCGCTTGTTTGGCTTTTTCGAGGAGTGTGCGCGCCACGCCGGCCGGCCAGTCGTGCAGGACGCGCACGAAGGAGAGCACGCCGTAGCCTTCGGGGAGCGGCTCGGCGAGGAACCTCCGCCTCCGTTCGGTCACCCCGGCACCTTGCACGGTCTTGCTGTTCTCCCAACCGTCTGCCGCCTCGACGAGGCGGCGACCGTCGGCCCCGGGCACGCTGCCTCCCCCGCGGTCTCGCCTAATACTGCTCCGCAGCTCGAACGTCCTTCACTGCAGGAGCTCTTAGCGCCGAAACTTGGCGCTATTGACGCACGAGCGTGTCATCAACCTTCTAACCGGAGGAATTCCGAGGAGAATACGATGGGAAAAGAACGTCGTAAACATTCAATCTTCATAGCCGCCATCCTGGGTCCAATGTTGGCCGTGTTGGCTCTGCCCAGCTTCGCCCAGGTCGTCAAGAATGGCCAAAACAGGCTGGACCAGCTCACGTTTTCGAGCCAGGAGCTCCGCGTCTCGCAGACCTTCGCCGACTCGGACGCCGTCGAGGAGCCGCTCGCCAACCGGGACGATCTCGCCCGCTTCCGGTCGCAGTACGGCGCGGCCTGGCATTTCCTCGTCGACAAGCGCACCGGCCGCCTCAACCTCGTGGACGGCGGCGCCATCCCGTTCATCCCCGGCTCCGCCAACAAGCTGCGGTGGCAGGACTTCGGGACCGCCGACTGCCAGTCTCCTGCCTGCATTTCCCCCGCCGAGATGGAGTCCCTGGCCCGGGACTTCCTGATCCGCAACCAGGGCGTTTTCCAGCTCAATCCGGAAGAGCTGGTCCTGGACCCGGCGGGCGCGGCGCCCGTCGGCAACTCCCTCTACCTCCTACGCTTCCAGTGGACCCGCGGCGGCGTGCCCGTGGAAGATGGCTCGGTCTTCTTCGCCGTCAACAACGGCAATCTCATCCAGATCGGCCTGACGAACATCGGCAACATAGCCGTCGATCCAAAACCCAGCATTTCCGCCGCAAGGGCCTGGGAAGCCGTGAAATCCTACGTCGGCGGCATGACCGACAGGGACCAGGTGGTCAACGATGGCACGCTGGTGATCCTGCCCATCACTCCCAAAGGCCTGGACCCGGACAGCGACAAGGTGCCGTTCGGCAAGATGATCGATTACGTGCTGGTCTACAAGCTCGCCTTCCTGCGGCCGGGCGTGCTGGGGACCTGGGAGGCGACCGTCGACGCCCATTCGGGCGAGCTGCTCAGCTTCCAGGACTCCAACGCCTACGGGCACGTCAAGGGCGGCGTCTACAAGACCGACGCGCCGCAGGTGGAAGTCTCCGAGCCCTTCCCCAAGGCCGACTACGGTAACGCCCTCTTCGCCGACGAGTCCGGCAATTTCTCGGCCACCAACGGCACGTGCACCCTGACCGGCCTCGACCTCGGCGGCATGGGAGTCGCCGGCGGCGTGAGGATCAACGACAACTGCGGCGCCATCTCCCTCGCCTCGACCGGCACGGGATTGATCGATTTCGGCGCTGGAGCCGGCACCGACTGCACAACGCCCGGTTTCGGCGGTCTGGGCAACACCCACGCGGCCCGGACCCAGTACTGGAACGTCTCCGAGATCAAGATGAAGGCCATCAGCTATCTGCCCACCAACACCTGGGTCCAAGGCCAGCTCGAGGATGTCGTCAACATATCCCAGGCCTGCAATGCCTACTGGAGCAACTTTACCCTGAACCTCAACTTTTTCAAGACGGGTACCCTGCCACAAGGGCCCAACAATTTCTTCGGTCCGTTCGACCAGACCTGCGGCAACACGGGTGAGCTCCCCGGCGTCTCGCTCCACGAGTGGGGACACGGAATGGACGCCAACGATGGCTCCGGGGGCGGCCTCAACGCACCCGGCGAAGCGCGCGCCGACTGGACGGCCATCCTGCAGACCCACCAGTCCTGCGCCGGGGGCGGATTCTTCACGGCCCGCAACCCCGTGCCCGCGTACGGTCTCAATTGCGGCGGTTATGGCAACCCCTGCACGAGCTGCACCGGCATCCGAGACGTGGACTTCGCGCAGCACTCTACGCCCACGCCCTGGACGCCGCAGAACTTCAACTCCGTCTGGGGCCCGGGCTTCATGAACGTGTGCAACTTCGGCGGCAACAGCCCCTGCGGCTGGGAGCCTCACTGCGAAGCGGGGATCGCCACACAGGCTCTGTGGGACTTCGTCAATCGCGATCTGGTGGGCGCGCCTACCAATCTCGATATCAACACCGCCTGGCAGCTTGAGGACCGGCTCTTCTACTCCGGCATGCCGCAGTCCACGAGCATGTACACCTGCAACGGCCCGGTGAACATGAAGACCTCCAACGGCTGCGGCGCCGGCAGCCTCTACACCGTCATGCGCGCCATCGACGACGACGGCGACGGCGTGGCCAACGGCACGCCCCACGCGGCAGCCATCTTCGCCGCCCTCAACCGGCACGGCATCGCCTGTGGTGCCGCCGGCGACCCAACCAATAAAAACCAGACCTCCTGCCCATCCCTGACCACCCCCACGGTGAGCGCCACCACCGACAGCCACACGGTCCACCTGAGCTGGACCACCGGCGGCGCCAACGCCACCCGCTATTTCGTCCTCCGCAACGAGACGGGCTGCAATGCGGGATTCACCAAGATTGCCACGGTGAACGCCCCGACGCTCGTCGATGACGACACGACCGTCGTCCACGGCCTGACCTATTACTACCGTATCCAGGCGGCGACGGCCAACGATTCCTGCGTCAGCACCATGAGCAACTGCGCCACGATCACCGCCAGCCTCCCCGCCGACCAGGATTTCTACGTCCGTGACTGGACCACCTCCATGGCCAGCTTCGACACCGGCGAGGAGCCCTCCACGAACCAAGTTTTCTGGCACACCAGCGACGTCTGGAACCACGGCACCAACGCCGCCGGCTCCCCCAATGCCAGCGGCTGGTACGACACCGACAACATGTATGCAGTCATGGGAGCCTTGGGCGACAACTACGCCTTCGTGCGCGTCCACCGCAACGCCAGCGGCTCTCCCGCCACCGTCGCCGCGCACTTCCTGATCTCCCCCTTTGGAACGGGAAGCGCCTTCCAGGATGCAGACCCGGCCCCGGATCCCACACTCAATTTCGCCGCCGGCGACACGGAGCAGGTGCTCGCCACCGGCTACTACTGGCACCAGGACCCCGTCGCCTCGACCCACGCTTGCCTGGCGGTGCAGATCTCGACCCCCAGCGATCCTTTCGCCCTGCCCAGCCTGCTCGGCAGGACTCCGGGGCCTGACGACTACCTCATCATCAACGACAACAACAAGGCGCAACGCAATCTGGACGTGAGCCTCAACATGATGCACTTCGCCGGCATGGGTTTCGCCCTCGTGCACAACTCCGCCCTCGTCCCGCGCGACGTCGTCCTGCGCTACGAGTCGCCCGCCGCCGAACGGTTGCAGGGGGCGCAGATCGGAGTCGTAGGCGGCAAGACGGTGGACTTCCGCTCCGGCGGCGCCGTGACCCTGCCCGGGATGCAGCCGGGTGAAGACCGCTGGATTTCGCTCACGTATCAGGTGGCGAGCAGCGACCCCGTGGCCATCGACTTCACCGAGCTCGACAAGGGCAGCGCCGTCAACGGCTTCACCATCCTGGCCAAGCCGGTTTCCCTCGCGGCCCTCATCGTCGACAACCTGCGCAACCACGTCCAGGTCTTCAACCGCCTGGCCGCGGCCTTCGGAGCGACTGGGGGGACGGCGGAAGCCGAGGCGGCGACCAAGCTCCTGCGCACAAGAGAGGTCCCATCCGCTCAGTACCTCGACTTCCTGAAGCAACACGTGGAGCCGATGGACGCCATCCTCAAGCCGCTCGTGGCGAAGAGCGGAACGGACGACGTCTTCGCCGTTCTGGAGTCCCTCAAAAACCTCAGCGTCGCCGTTGCCGGGAGGCAGGCGGAACAGGCCGCGTCGGAGCACGGCATGCTGCTGCGCCGGCTCGACTCCCTGGCCACCATGCTGCAGAAGGCGCAGGGAGAACCTGCCGACATCCTGCAGATGGTCCTCTGGCAGGAAAAGCTCTACCAGGCACGGCCGGACCTCCACCAACTGGAGTGCTCAGAGCGCGTCATTGAGGAGTCGCAAGACTTCGTCGGGACCTACAGCCAGAAGGAGGCGCCAGAGTCGTATCCGGAACTGTTGCGCTCGCTGAGCGAATGCTTCCACGAGACCGCGAAGGCGCTGGACCAACCAAAGCTGGAAGAAGCCGCCACCGCCTTGGATCAGCCAGGCCTCTCGCTCGCAGCCCTCGAGAAGGCCCACAGGGAGCTTCTGCTCGCCCTCCAGGATGCAGCCCCCACGGCAACCGCGGCTCTCGTGACGTTCTCCAACCTGCCGGTGCAGAAGGGCAACGAGAAGACGCCCCAAAAGCCAACGCGGACCGCATCTGCTCCAAATAAAGCCAAATAAAGGCTGAAGAGAAGACGGTCGAGTTGAACGCCGGGGCAGCCCAAGGGCTGCCCCGGCTCTTCTTGTTCCAACGCACCATCGTCGAAGCGCTGCTGCGCGCGGCGAAGGGTAGCCCGCGATTCTCTTGAATGAATTTGTTTGTGAAGACCTCATTGTGGGCCCTCTTCCGCCGCTGGGAGAGCAGAGCCGGCCGCCGTCGAAGGACCACGCATCGTCAACGCCACCGCCACCATGGGAACTAAGGGCCTGAAGCCCCTTGCATTGCCCCTACGCTCCCCGTTATAATGGACTCCGTGATACGCTCCTTCGCCAACCAAGGCACTGAGGACGTATTCGATGGCGTCAACAGCAGGGAAGCTCGTGCGACCTGCCCCTCCAGCTTGTGGGCCATCGCGCGCCGGAAGCTGGATCAGATCAACCGAGCCCGGGACCTCTCTGACCTTGCAGTCCCTCCCGGGAATCGGCTGGAGCGCTTGAAAGGCGAACGTTCGGGACAGTACAGCATCCGCATCAATGATCAGTATCGAGTCTGTTTCTCCTGGGAGGATGGTTATGCCGACGAAGTCGAAATCACGGACTATCACTGAACCCCTATCCCGGAGGAAGGCCACTCCGGGTCGGGAACGTTTGGTGGCACGGAGGCTCCCCACCCATCGTCCGCCGACGCATCCTGGAGAGATGCTCCTGGAGGAATTCCTTAAGCCGCTCGGAATCAGTCAATCGGCCTTTGCGATCCGCCTTGGCGTCTCCTTCCCGAGACTCAACGAAATCATTCGGGGCAAGCGTTCGGTCACTCCTGACACAGCCCTCCGCCTGGCACGCGTCCTTGGCACCTCGGCCGACTTCTGGCTGGGCCTGCAACAGGACTGGGACCTGTGGCACGCCCTGCACAGCAAAGAGGCGGCCGGAATCGAGCAACTCGAGCCGCTCCGCCTTCCCGCATAAGCTCCTCCCCAGGAGCTGCCGAGAGCCCCAGTGGCGGGTGGCCGCCTTCGGCGCCAACGGCCTGCTGGGGCCGTGGAGCGGTGCGCGTAACGCGTTCAACTCGGCGGCGATTATAGAATAGGGGCGCGGAAAGGAGTCCCAGGTGCACAAATACGAAGCCCAAGTCTCCTGGAACCGGGGTGAGGCGAAGTTCTCCGACAATCGGTACAGCCGGGGGCACGAGTGGTCCTTCGACGGCGGCGTCAAGGTCATGGCCTCGTCGTCTCCAGCGTCGGTTCCTCTGCCGTATTCGGTGGCGGCGGCGGTCGATCCGGAGGAAGCCTTGGTGGCCTCCACGTCGAGCTGCCACATGCTGTGGTTCCTGTCGATCGCGGCCAAGCGTGGGTTCGTCGTCGACCGCTATGTGGATGAAGCCTTCGGAGTCATGGGAAAGAACCCGGAAGGCAAGATCGCCATGACCCGGATCACCCTGCGGCCCAAAGTCGAGTTCTCGGCGCCCAGGATTCCTTCCGCCGAAGAGCTGCGGTCACTCCATGACGCCGCCCACGAGGAGTGCTTCATCGCGAGCTCGCTGAAGTCCGAGGTGGTGATCGAGTAGATTCGCGGTAGGATCTCTGCGGAGGAACGAACCATGAACGCCAGATCTCTGACTCTGTTGCTCGTCCTCGTCGTCTGCCTGGCTGGCTGTGCCTCGTCTTCGCAGCCGGCGGCGGACGCGAAATCTCAGGACGCAATCTGTCGGTCCTATGCGCAGTCGAACAACCCTGACGTCACGCCTCCCAAGTGGGTTCGGGGCGATCAGCCAACACCGCCGAAGGGCGCTCAAAGCGGCTACGCCTGCGTCCGGGTGACGATCACCGAATCGGGGTCCGTGGTCGATCCCGTGGTCGTCAAGACCGACAATCAGGAGTTTGCCCAGGCTTTCGTGCGCGCCCTCTCCGACTGGCAGTACACGCCCGCGACGCGGGGCTCGGCGAAGGTCGTGTATCACACGGTGGTCCTGGCGCACTTCCCGTAGGGGCGACGGCGGCTCGAATCTGCGGAGATCCGAGCCGCTGCGGTCTACAACCCCGCCACCAGGGCTTTGAACCGGCCATCGTCGCGGATCGCGGCGAGGTCGGCGTCCTGCGCGTAGTACCACTTGATCCGGAAGCCAGCCGCGACGGCTTTGGTGGCTGCGTCGATGGCTTTTTCGCGCTCTCCCTTCAGAGCGTAGGCGCAGGCCAGGTTGAAGAGGGCGATAGGGCGCTGGGGAGCGGCTTTCGCGGCTTCGAGGTGGGCCGTTATGGCTTCGTCGTAACGTTTTTCGGCGTGGAGGACCCGGCCCAGGTTCAGCCACGCTTCAGCGTCCTTGGCATCGGCGGCGAGCAGCGCGCGGTAGATGGCGATCGCCGCGGCCGGGTTGCCTTCCCGAGTCAGGATCGAGGCCTGTTGCAGGGCATGTCCATGGTCGTCGAGCCGCGGGTTGAGCTGAACGTAATGCGCGGTGAGGTAGGAATCCGGCGTCCATTTGTATTCCATGTACTCGGTCGTGCGGTCGGCGACGGCGCGCCCGAGGAGGCGGGCCACGAGGTGGAGGGAGCCGTCGATACCGGCCGAGACTCCCGCAGTGGTGATCACCTTGCCGCTGTCGACGAAGCGGCGGCCGGTTTGCACCCGGGTGTTTGGAAACTCCTCTCGCAGGCCCGGAATTGCGGCGTACCAGGTGGTGGCCTCGATACCGTCGAGCAGCCCGGCGCGGCCGGCGATGAAGGCTCCGGTGCAGACCGTCATCACGACTTCGGCGTCGCGGCCGGAGGTCTTGACCCACTCCATCCAGGCGGGATCATCGAGCACCGACTCCGCGCCGCCGCCGGGAAGGATCAGGATGTCGGGCTTCGGGCTGTCGGCGATCGAGTAGTCCGGAGTGACATGGACGAGCCTCAGGCTGAGCACCGGCTCCTTGGTGCGCGACACGGTGTAGAGCTTGAAGGCCGGGTCCTGCCCGTTGGCACCAAAGCGGGCCGCATTTTGGAGGACCTCCACCGGTCCCGCGAAATCGAGCAACTCGACGCCGTCGTAGACGACGATGGCGACGTTCTTCGTGTAGGGCTTCGGGGGCTCTGCTGCCAGCCATCCGGGGCTGGCGAGCAGGAGGATGGCGAGGACGATCGTTCGTATTGGCATCCGTGAATCTCCTTTCTCCCTGAGTCTCGCGCGCGCCGGCGGGACGCCCTACGAGAGATCCGCCGGCGGCGGCAGGGATGCAGGGAGACCGGGGGTTTTTGCAGCGAGTGCGTCCACTCACCCGCGCCGGAACCGCGACTCCAGCTCCTCGCGCCGGCTGCGGCTCATGCGCAACTGGGTGCCGTCGCCGAGGATCACCATCTGCTCGCCGCGGAAGAGCGGACGCATCTCGCGCACACGGTCGAGATTCACGATCGCCGAGCGGTGAATGCGCACGAAGACCTCCGGATCGAGCGCGGCTTCGAGGTCGTTCATCGACTCGCGCAGGAGATAGGAATGGCCTCCGGCATGCAGGCGGGCGTAGTAGTCCGCGGCCTCGATCCAGTCGATCTCTTCCGCCTTCAGGAAGACCACGCGCCCGGCCGAGCGCACCATGAATCGCCGCGTCGTGACACGGTGAGCCGCGGTGAGCGCCGCGAGGTTGCGGCGGGTCTCGTCGGGGCGGTTGTGGCGGACGAGTTTCTTCGCGCGCGCCAGTGCCTTTTCGAAGCGCTCGTCGGAGAACGGTTTGAGCAGATAGTCGAGCGCATGGACCTCGAAGGCCCGGATCGCGTACTGGTCGTAGGCGGTCACGAAAACGATCGCCGGCGCCTGGTCTGCGAGCGCTTCGAGGACGGCGAAACCGTCGAGCTCGGGCATTTGCACGTCGAGGAAGACCAGGTCCGGCCGGTGCTCCAGGATCGACTGGATGGCCTCCGTGCCGTTGCCGCACTCGGCGACGACCACGACTTCCGGATCGAGCCGGGCGAGCAGCCGCAGGGTATTGCGGGCGAGCGGCTCGTCGTCCACGATGACCAGCCGCAGCAGGCCGGCCTCCTTGGAGTCCCTGAGATTCCTGGCATCGTTGGGCTCAGGCATCGCGCAGCTCCCGGGAGAACGGCAGGATCACGCGCGCCACGACTCCCGCCGGGGATTGATTCTCGAGCTCCAGGCGCGCGCTCTCGCCATAGAGCTGCCGCAGGCGGTTGCGCGTGCTCGACAGGCCGACGCCCTCGCGCTGCCGCCAGCCGGCAGACAAGGGTTGGCCGTCGTTGAAGACTTCGATCACGAGATCCCCCCCGTCGCGCCGCGTGCGCACAGCGAGCGTTCCAGCGCCGGCGGAGGCGGCAATGCCATGGCGGATCGCGTTCTCGACGAGCGGCTGGAGGAGGAGGGTCGGCACGGCGGCGTCCCGCGTTTCGTCGGCGACGCTGAGCGCAACCTTCAGTCGGTCCGAGAACCGGGTCTGCTGGATCTCGAGATAGCGCTGCACGATTTCGAGCTCCTCCGAGAGCGGGACGAGGTTCCGCCCGGCGTTGTCGAGGGCATAGCGCAGCAGGTCGCTCAGGCCCGCGATCATGGTCACCGCCGCGTGCGAATCGCCTTCGCGCACCAGGGAGGCGGTGGCGTGCAGCGTATTGAAGAGGAAGTGGGGCTGCAATTGCAGCCGCAGATTGGCAAGCTGCGCCTGGGCCAGTTGCGCTTCCACGCGGGAGGCCTGGATTTCGCGCTCGCGCAGCCGCTGCCGCGAATCGAAGGCGTGCACCACGCCGACGATGGCCCAGTACACCAACAGGTCGAGATGGAAATAGGAGCTGAGCGAGCCCATGTACTCGTCGAAGAAAGGCCGGCTGCCGGACGACGGGAACGGCTTCACCAGGCATTCGACGAGCACGACACCGGCCACCCGGACGAGCGCCACGAGGACGCTGGCCAGGAAGTGCAGGAGGATCGGCCGCGGCCGGAACGTCAGCGGAACGCGCCGGCTCATCCAGACGACCAGCGGCGTAAAAGCGGCCCACAGCAGCCAGCTCCCAATCTCCCACGCCAAGGCGCGTCCGTACGGCAGATGCAACCGGGGATCTTCCGCGCGGATTGCGAAGTAGATCTGCGTGCCGTGCAGCCACCCGAAGGCCGCCCACCCGAGGGCGGTGATCATCAGAGAACGGCCGGAGAGTCGCACCGGTCGATTGTAGTGCCTCCGGCCGTCCTGGACCGGGCCCGTGCAGCGAACGGCGTCCCTGGTGCAGGGAGCCGATGCGGCTGCCGGAGCAGCCGGGAGCCATTCGAGACGGCTTGCCAGTTTCCCGAAAGCGGGCTATCTTCCCGGAAACTCATTAGGAGACAAGCCATGCAACGGTTCACCCCGGCGTCGAGGACCCGTCGTATCTTCATCCTGGCCTTTGGGCTCGCTCTGTTCGTCGCGCCCGCCACCTTCGCGCAGCCGAGCGCCAAGCCCGTTAAGCCCGCCAAGCCCGTCAAGCCCGCTCCGGCCTGCAAGGACCAGTCGCCGCGCCGTTTGGAGAAGTACGACGCGGAGAGCACGACGTCGACCGTCGCGCGGGGAGCGGACGACAACACGCTCGTCCTCACGCCGCGAGGCGGCACCCCGACGACGCTGCATCGCTGCGGCCAGCACTACCACTGCTGGATCGAGAACCTCCAGCCGCTGTGCTCCGGCCAGCACGCGACAGCGGAGGGAGGCCCTCCCGGCAATTGCCCGAAGCTGCCGCCGGTGGGCAGTTGGGTGGAGATCCACACCGCCTACTCCGCCGAGGTGGGCAAGAACTGCGATCCCGAGACCCTCGACTGCTGCATCAAGGGGCCGATCGTCGTCATGGGCTATCACGCCAAGGTGACCGCGGATACGAAGCCGGGGCCGGTCCCCGTGAAATGGGGTCCGCCTGCGGCCGAGTGGTCGGGATCGAACACAGGCCCCGACAACCCGCCGGGCGAATGCAAGCCCGTTCAAGCGCAGTGGAGTTTCCCTCTCGGCTGTGACTTCACCGTCAGCCTGGGCCAACTCGGCCTCTTCCACCATCAGGACAAGGCCAGAGGACTTCAGCCCCCAGAGCGGCTGAGCCACGACCTCACGCACGTCCGCGTGCCCTGAAGATCGCGACGGCCCCTCTCTTCCTCTCCTCCCGGAGGCGCTAAGCTCGTGCCTCCGGGGGGAAACGTCTGCCAGCGCCCCCCTAGCCGGCGCGCGCGCTTCCTTCTTTTCGATACATCATCAATGATGCCCTCCGCCACCATCAAAACCGCCTCCATGCCCGCCGCCGTCGAATCCGCCGTGATGTGAGCCGCCAACGTCACCGCTTCCGTGATGCGACGAATCATGATGCGGAGTGTGGTGAGCAGGAGGGTCCGAGCTGCCTGTGTCCCCTCCAAACAAAAACCCATCACCTCCATCGTCAGCGCCAGCCTGGCTGGAAGAACCGGAAGGCCGAGTCAACGCAATCATCAGGACCACGATGACTGCGGCCACAAGAATGATGACAAAAATCCCCATATGCGTAGTCAGCCTAACCTCAGTCTGAAATCTTCCGGCGACTTACCCACGGATACCCGTTGGCTCTGTGTATCTTCCTCATTCTTCGGATGGTCGAGATCATACGCCTGTCCCTTGACCTCGTCAACGCCTCGGATTCCAGGTGCGGCCGAACCAGATCAGGGGCAGGAGCCCCCCTCAGCCGAGATCGTGCCGTAAACCGCTCTCCGCGACCGGATCTTTACCAAAGCGCTCGTGCAGCAGGTCGAAGACAGCAGCGCGAAGCTCTGCCAAGTCCAGCGTCCCATCTTTGCTCAAATCGTACCTGGGATTCCCTTTCGCAACCACCGCAGCCAGCCGAGTACGGTCCACGTTGCCCAACCCCTGCCCACCGAAACCGATGAGCCGTAACTGGTCGTAGGATCGGCACTTCGCATTGAGGTTCTTGAGGGAAGCTCTCAGCCATCTGCCGACGACCTGGATCTGGTCGAATCCCAACGCAGCGAACTCCTTCGCCAGCACTCTCTTGGCTTCGTCGCTCAAATCCTTGAAAGCCTTCTGATCGAACAGAGCCGGGAATCGAGCTGCGAGGGCTGCTTTCCCCCAGAGGTTGTAAATGAGCCCGAGGCTCAACTGATGGAGACCCACGAAAACACCGTTCACGCCGGCATCTGGTTTGAAGCCGCTCTCGGTCCACATGCTTGCCATCAGCCAGTTGGGCCGAATTTCGAATTCCGCCGCGAGGGAGCGCACCGTCGACGTAAACGCAGCGCGCTGTGGCGCAGGGACCTGATCCTCGAGGACCAGAGACTTGTTTTCTCGGGCAAGCTTTTCTTCGTGCTCTTTCAGGAAGTCCGAGATAGGGCGCGGATAGCCCGAATCGACGTGCTCATAGAATTTGTCATAGCGGAGATACTCCTCGCCGGAGAAGAAGTAGACTTTGCCATTGCCCCAGTCGATGGCGGCCGTCACCCGCCCCCAACGAACGGGCCACCCGGGCCAAGAGTCTTTGATCTTCAGAGGATAGCCGTCTTCGACACCCTCTTCCTCGCCACCGTGGCCGAGCTCGTAGCGGACGTATTCGTCGTCTCGGAAAAAATAGGCTTTAGCTTTTTTCTGCCCGAAATGATATCCCCAGTACAGCCCTGCATCGATGCGGTCCAGCCACGGCTTGGGCCAGCTCAGCCACTCCTTCTCGACCGATCTGACCGCACCATCTGCTATGTCGTTGATCATGTCATAGGCCACGTATTCACTGCCGTGGAAGAAATATACGTACTGGTTGTCCCAACTGACGCTCGCTTGCGGAGAGGTCCAGTGAGGGGGCCACCCGTTCCACTCCTTGACGATGTCGGAGTAGTACTCCAACTGGCATGTCAAGCGGTCGAAACGTGAATAGGTTCCGCCGGGATGAAAGAAGTAGACGTAGCCATTGGAAGGGCCGTAGGTGATGTTGACAGCCCCGTGAACCGGCTTGTGCAGAGTCTCCGACATATGTTTTCTCCTCTCGTCAACAACGGTCTGCCTGAACGGCGCCGCTTCGATGAGGAGTTCGCCGGAGGACTGCGTTGTCTGACAGAGAGGTTCCGCTGTGGAGAGTCAGCCGGCCGGACGCGTCCCCATCCGCAACTGGTCGAAAAGGAACGCCAGCACGTCGACTTCCTGCTCGATCCGCTCGTCGAGCCGGGTGCCGAAGCCGTGCCCGCTCGTCGCGCTCGTCCGCAGCAGCACCGTTCGCGCACCGGCAGCCTGCAGCCGGGCGGTCATCTTGCGCGAGTGCATGGGGTTCACGCGCGGATCGTTGGCGCCCGTCAGGAACAGGATCGGGGGATATGCGACGCCGTCGCGAACGTGGTGGTAGGGCGAGTACGCGTGCAGGGCACGGAACTGCTCCGGATCTTTCACCGAGCCGAGCTCCGGCACGTTGAACACGCCATTGGGATCGAGCTCGACGCGCAGCATGTCGTAGCTGCCCGCGTGCGAGACCACCGCCTTGAACAATTCGGGACGCTGTGTGAGCACCGCGCCCATGAGCAACCCGCCGTTGCTCCCTCCCTCGATGGCGAGGCGGTCCTTGCTCGTGTAGCCGGCGCGCACGAGGTGCTCGGCGCAAGCGATGAAATCGTCGAACACGTTCTGCTTGCGGGTGAGGTTCCCTCCCCGATGCCACTCCTCGCCGAATTCGAGGCCGCCGCGCAGGTTGGCGAATACCTTGACGCCACCGTGGTCCAGCCAGATTTTCAATCCTGGATCGAAACCAGGGGTCGTGCTGATGCCGTACCCCCCATAACCGGTAAGCAGAGTCGGATTGTGGCCGTCGAGCTTCGTTCCTTTTCGGTACAGGATGGTCATCGGCACGCGGGTGCCATCCTTCGACGTTGCCCAGTCGCGTACGACCTCGACGGCGCTCAAGTCAACGGGGAACGGCACGGAGAGCGCCGTCTTGCCCGCACCTCCGGCCGGCGTCCACCGGTACCATGCCGTGGGCTCGGTATACGAAGTGGTGCGATACACCACGGCGTCGGGGACCTGCCCCCCGGCCTTCACCACCTGAGAGACGGCGCTCGCGGGCGGCAGCGGCAGCGTACCCAGCGGCTTGCCGTCGAGGTCGAAAATCCGCACGCGGTGCGGTCCGCCGATCCCTTCGACGACGAAGAGGCGCGTCTCCGTCAAGGCGATCGTGTCCGTCATGACCTGTGCGTAGAAATCGTTCTCGATGACGCCGTCACCCTCCGGCACCACCAGCGCCGCGCCGGCGAGATCGAGGCGCCCGCTCCGCACCACGTCCTCCAGCGAGACTTTCAGCAGCTTGCCCCGCGGAGCACCGGCGCGCGAAAGCAGGTAGAGCGAGCCGTGCGGACCGAACAACATGTGGAGGACTTTGTCGCTGGAGCTCGTCAGCCGCAGCCAGTGTCCCTCGGGAGTGCGCAGGTGCTGCTCGAATTCGCCGCTGTCGCCGTTCTGCACGTTCGCCAGGGTGTAGCGGCCGTCCGGGCTCTGTTTGAGGTCGATCTCGGCGATGCGGGGAAAATCCTTGCCGAGCTCGTAGCGATCCGCGTCCTCCGGCGTCCCGAGGCGGTGGTAGTAGACCTGAACGTAGCAACCCTGGTCCGCCGGGGGACGCTCTCCTTCCCGCGGATACCGCGTGTAGAAGAAGCCATGCCCCTCGCCGTCCCAGGCCAGGCTGCCGCCCGCCGTGCCGGAATTCGCGTGATGGATCACCTCGCCGGCTTCCTTGCCGGTGGAGGTTTCGTAAACGTGCAGGTTTCCGCTCTCGGAACCGCCCGCCGAGAGGGACACCGCCACGCGCGCACCGTCGAGGGACGGCACGTACCAGTCCAGGCTCGTCCCACCGGCCGGATCGATCACGTTGGGGTCAACCACCACGCGGGCCGCTGCCGGGTCGTCTTCCGACGGCATCACGACGAGAGCGGCCTGCTGCTTCGGGGGTTGAGCTTTGAGGGCGAAGAGCTGGCCCCCCGCGTAGATCAAGTTGCCGTAGCGCGGGACCGCGATCTTCCGGATGGCCGCGACCTCCTTGCGGATCTCTTCGACGCCGGGCAGCCGATCGAGAATCGAGCGCGCATAGGCGTTCTGCGCGTCGCTCCAAGCCTTCACCGCCGGGTCGTCCCAATTTTCGAGCCAGCGGTAGTCGTCCACCACCTCGACGCCGTGATACCGGTCCACGACCGGCGACTTGCGAGTGGCGGGAGGAGCTTCGCGGGCCGAGCGTACCGCCGGGGCTGCCAAGCCCGGTGCGCCAACCGGAGCCGGGGCTGGCCGGCAGCCTGCGAAGAGCAGCGCGACTGCTTGCAAGGTGATCAAGGCGTGACGTATCATCATCGTGACCCTCGCTTCGAAGTTTATCATGCCGCCCCCAGCGAGGGTGTTGCCGACCGCACCGCGAGGAGGTGTCGAGATGATCACCGACCTGAGCGTCGATGCCCAGAGGCTGGCAATCCGGAACGCCTTGGTTTGCAGTGCTGTTCTCGCCGCGGCGGTGTTGGCCGCTGCCCTCGGGTTCGCAGTCCTTCTCGGTCAACCGGCTCCAAGCTCGATTCTACTCGGGTTTGCCTCAGTCGTCGGCGCTACCTATCTCCTGATACTGGGGAAATGGCTCCAGGACCGCCGGCGAGCCGGCGCCGTGCTTCTGGACTGCGGCCCCAATGCAGGGCAGCGGAGCCTTCGGACCTCTGCCGTAACCTTCTTCACCATGGGTGTGGCGCTGAACGTGCTCGACCGCTTCTTCCCCCACGGCAGCGTCATCGGGTGGCTCTTCATGGTGCAGGCGGTCGTCATGGCCCTGATGGCTCTCCGCCGTTTCCAGCTCCGCGAGCACGGGCTCTGGTTCGGTATCAGCCTCTTGGCGTGGGACAAGATCGAATCCTATGGATGGGACGAGCGCGGCGCTCTGACGTTGAGGACGAAGGGGAGCCTTTGGTCGTTCAAGAAAGGTGTAGTTCGCGTTCCGCCGGAGTGCCTGGAAGCCGTGGACCGGTGGCTCGGCAAGAGGGTGGCGCAGGGGTGAGCCTGCGCGGGCAGCTCTGCCAGCTTATCTCGGCTCTCCCGGCTCGGGGCTGGAGGTGTAGCGAAACTGGTTCCTGGCGAAGTCCTGATAAGACATTTTCGCGGTCTGACCCCACTGCAAAGGCGTCACCGTCTCCTCTTTCACCGCCGGTCCCTCCCCAATGTAGAGACGCCCCGTTTCCGGGGGGAACCCCCGGTTGGGGCGTCTCCGAGGCGGGGAGAATGCCTGCACCCGCGAAGACTGTCCGCGGGCACTGGGTCGCCCTGGATGGCCCTGGCGTCGCCGGGACGATCCCTTCCGGTTCGAACCGTTGTCTCCGCTGCGGAGACGCCCCAACCGGGGGTTCCCCCCGGAAACGGGGCGTCTCTACATTGGGGAGGAACCGGCGGTGAAAGAGGACACGGTGACGCCTTTGCAGTGGGGTGTACCCGTCAGGTTAAAGGCAGGGGCCGAGTCGGTCTCACTTTTCTCCCTCGGCCCTTGCCGTCCCTCTTCCTCGCTCCGGCCTCCCGTTCCGGCCGAAAAACTCCAGAAGCAATGGGTTGAGTCGCCGTAACAATGTTCCCAGCGCCAAACACATTGTTCCAGCCGCTATCACAATACGTGGAGAGCTACTCTATTGTTTGGGACGCTACCGCGCTGTGTTCGAGCGCTGCCCCAATGTGTTGAGGCGCTACAACAATGTGGCAGCCGCTCCAACATTGGTACGGGGATTTTTTCAATGGGTCGGAGGGCCGCCGCAATGTGAATGGCGCCTCCCGCATTGTTGGAGGAAGTTTCTCGGTGCGGCAGAGATTCCCGCAATGTGAAAGCTTCCCCGGCAGTAGGACGGAGCGTTGCCACAATGTGCTCAGCCGTTTTCTCATTGAAAAACCTCCCGTCTCAATGAAAAAGGAGGTGGACCCATTGGGGTCGCGGCTTTGGGGCTGGAAAAGGGCTGGACCACTGTCTTCAGGGAGATTCTCGGGGGAAAGAAGAAGGGGGAAGAGGAGAAGAAGCGGAGCTCCCTGGGCCGGCGGGACACCAGCGGTCCCGGGACGGGTATCCTCGGAGGGCGGGCACTGCTGGGGACCGGGACTCCCACTAACAGGCAGGGGTCTGGTGGGCCGCCTGTCCCGGTCGGGATCGGGCTCGCTTCTTGCAGCTACCTCCTTCGCTTGACCCTAGGGTTCCGGCCCTCTGCCGTGGCAGGCGATGCACGCCAGAGCAGCCCGAGGACCAGTACCTTTTGGAAGGATTGCCATGAAAGCACGTAGGACCCTCAGTTTGTCCGCCCTCGTCCTCTCCCTCATCGCGGTGGCTCCGGCCGCCGCCGTCGCCGATACGACGGTCTGCCGCATGGATTACACGCTCAAGGGGTGGTCCGCGATTTACAAAACGTCGCACGGCGCCGGCACCATCACCTGCGACAACGGCCAGACGGCCGAGGTGAAGATCTCCGCCAAGGGCGGCGGCCTCACGGCCGGCAAGTCCGAGATCCGCGATGGCCACGGCAAGTTCTCCGAGGTCGCGAACATCAAGGAGCTGTTCGGCAGCTACGCCACCGCTACCGCCACCGCGGGCGTGGTCAAGTCGTCCGAAGCGCAGGTCATGACCAAGGGCGAGGTCTCCCTGGCGTTGGCCGGCAGCGGCACCGGGGTCGATCTCGGTGTGAGCTTCGGCAAGTTCACGATCAGCCGGCGGTGATTCCGAGCAGATTCCCCAGCGAATCTTTCCCCCTGGCAGCCTGCGCGCCGCCGGGGGGATTCTTCCGTTCGGACTCATCCCTTCGAGCCCATCATCGCTATGGAAAATAAGCTCTGCCTATGAAAATCGGTCAGCAGTCTTCTTTTGCCAGTCTTCCAGAACCGATCCGCGAGGAGCTGTGGAGCGTCGAGCGCCTCGAGCAGCACGCGCTGAGCCTCGGCGAGAGGCAGCGGGTGAGGCCCGGCCGCCGCTGGGGGGACCCACGGCTGCGTCCGCGCCTGCGGGTGAACGGCCGGGTGCTGCTCGCGTCGTACCGCACGATGGCCGAGGCGATGCGCGACGAGCAGGCCATCACGCCGGCCGCGGAATGGCTCGTCGACAATTTTCACCTCGTGGAGGACCAGGTGCGCGAGATCCGCGAGGACCTGCCGCCGGGCTTCTATCGCGAGCTCCCCAAGCTGACGGACGACCCGGGAAACGAGCCTTTCCAAGGCTATCCGCGGGTCTACGCCCTCGCGCACGATTTCGTGGCCCATACGGACAGCCTGTTCGACGCCGAGGTGCTGCGGCGGTTCATCGCCGCCTACCAGACGAAGCAGCCGCTGACCATCGGCGAATTGTGGGCGGTGGCGATCTCCCTGCGGCTGGTGCTGGTCGAGAACCTGCGCCGGCTGGCCGAGCGCATGGTGCGCGCCCGCGCCGCCCGCCGCCTGGCGGATGAGCTCGCCGATAAGCTGCTCGACGAGGACGATCCGCCGCAGGAGGCCGCCCTGCTCCGGCGTTTCGAGGACCGGCCGCTCGACGTCCCCTTCGTGGTGGCCCTCCTCAGCCGGCTGCGCGACCGGGACCCCGCGGAAACCACCGCTCTCGGCTGGCTGCACCAGCGGCTGCAGGATCAAGAGACGACGGCCGAGCAGGTGCTGGCCGACGAGTACCGGCGGCAGACGACGATGAACGCCACGGTGCGCAACGTGATCACCAGCATGCGATTGATCTCGGCATTCAACTGGGCGGGCTTCTTCGAAAGCCTCAGCCTGGTGGACGTGGCGCTGGCGGCATACGCAGGATATCCGGCGATGGAGTTCGAGACGCGCGACCGCTACCGCCACGCGGTGGAGGAGCTGGCGCACGACGCCCGCCTGTCCGAGATCGAGGTCGCCCGGCGGGCCGTGAAGCGCGCCGCGGAGGCCCCGGAAACCAGGCCCCAAGATCCTGGCTACGATCTGATCTCCAGCGGGCGCCCGGCTTTCGAGCGCGAGCTCGGAGCCCGCTTGAAACCGGAACGCTGGCTGCGCCGCACCCTGGTGAAATGGGCCACACCCGGTTACCTGGGCGCTTTCGTTGCCATCACCGCGCTGGTTCTCGCCATACCTCTCGGTTTGGAAAGCGACGGCCCGCTGAGATTACGATCCCTGATCCTCCTCGGCCTATTGGCGCTGGTGCCCGCTTCCGACCTGGCGATTCAGCTCGTCAACGCCTGGGTGACGCGGCAATTGGGGCCGCGCATCATGCCACGCCTCGAGCTGCGCGATGGCGTGCCGCCGGAGCTGCGCACCCTGGTGGTGGTGCCAACTCTGCTGACCAACCCGGCGGAGATCGAAGAACAGATCAATCGCCTGGAGGTCCACTATCTCGCCAATCCCGAGGCCGAGCTGCGTTTCGCGCTCCTTTCGGACTGGCGGGATGCGGACGAAGAGAGCATGCCGGAAGACGAGGAGCTGCTGGCCGCCGCGACGGCCGGAATCGCCCGCCTGAATGATCACTATGGTCCGGCGCCGGCCGGCGACGCCCGATTCCTGATCTTTCACCGCCGCCGGGTGTGGGACAAAAGCGAGCAATCCTGGATCGGCTGGGAGCGCAAGCGCGGCAAGCTGGAGGAGCTCAACCGGCTGCTGCGCGGCGCCACGGACACCACGTTCCTCTCGACGCCCGGGCTTGGGTCCGCGCCGCCGGGAATCGTTTACGTTCTAACCTTGGACGCCGACACCCGGCTGCCGCGCGAGGCCGCACGGCGGCTGATCGGCACCCTGGCGCACCCGCTCAACCGGCCGCGTTTCGACGCGCGGCGCGGCCGGGTGGCGGCGGGCTACGGCGTGCTCCAGCCGCGGATCACCGCGACGCTGCCGGACGGCCACGACGGATCGATCTTCCAGCGCATCTCTTCGGGGCCGGCCGGCATCGATCCCTACGCGGCCGCGGTGTCGGACCTCTATCAAGACCTTTTCGGCGAGGGCTCGTTCACCGGCAAGGGGATTTACGACGTCGACGCTTTCACCGCGGCGCTCGACGGCAAGGTGCCGGCGGACCGCCTCCTCAGCCACGATCTCTTCGAAGGGATTTTCGCCCGCGCCGGCCTGGTGACGGACGTCGAGCTGTTCGAGGAGTTCCCCGCCCACTTCGAGGCCGCAGCCGCCCGCCAGCACCGCTGGGCGCGGGGCGACTGGCAACTGCTGCCGTGGATCCTCGGCCGCGGCCCCACGGCCGCCGGCGGCCGGCTGCGCACGCGGATCCCCGTGATCGGCCGGTTCAAGATGCTCGACAACCTGCGGCGCACGTTGTGGGCTCCGGCCGCTTTCCTCACCTTGCTCGCCGGGTGGACGCTTCCCAGCGCCTCGCCCACGGTATGGACCGGTTTCGTTCTGGGGACGGTGGCCCTGCCCGCGATCCTGCGGATCCTCGGTGGGCTGATCCCGCGCCGCCCCGGCATCTCCAAACGCAGCCATTTCCTCGGGGTTCTTGCCGATATCCGCCTCGCGGCCTGCCAGGTGGCGCTGACGATCACGTTTCTCTCGCACCAGGCGTGGCTGATGATGGATGCGATCTGGCGCACGCTGGTGCGGCTTTACGTGAGCCATCGCCGCCTCCTCCAGTGGGTGACGGCGGCGCAGGCCAAAGCGGGGCTGGGTCTCAGTCTCGAGCTTTTCTATCGGCGGATGGACGGCGGAGTGACCTTCGCCGGCGTGGCCGCCAGCGCCATCGCGATCACCGCCGCGTTGCGCCACCAGCTCGGCTCCTGGCAGGTTTGGGGGTGGCCGGCGCCGCTCTTGGTGCTGTGGGTCCTCGCTCCTGCCATCGCGCGCTGGATCAGCCTGCCGCCCGCCTTGGAGCAGGCTTCACCGCTGCTGCCCGAGGACAAGCGGACGCTGCGGCTCATCGCCCGCCGTACCTGGCGCTTTTTCGAGACTTTCGTCGGGCCGGAGGATCACGCGCTCCCTCCCGACAATTTCCAGAACGATCCGCGGCCGGAGGTGGCCCACCGCACCTCGCCCACCAACCTGGGGCTCTATCTGCTGTCCGTCGTCGCCGCGCGCGACCTGGGCTGGCTGGGGATCGTGGACTGCGTCTCGCGGCTGGAAGAAACGTTGGAGACAATGGGCGGATTGGAGCGCTGCCATGGACATTTTTTCAACTGGTACGCAACGCGCGACCTCCGCGCACTGGAGCCGCGCTACGTCTCCACCGTCGACAGCGGCAACCTGGCCGGCCACCTGCTGACGCTCGCCGAGGCCTGCCGCCAGCTCCGCGAGCAGCCGCTGCTGGGGCGCCAGGCTCTCTTGGGCATCGGCGACGCGGTGGAGATGATCCGCGAAGCGGCGCCCGCCTCCGCGGGCCGCAGAACGCAGACGGTCACTCGCAGCCAGCTCGACGAAGCGCTCGCGGCGCTCGCTCCCGCGCTCGATCCGGAGGCGGCGCTCCCGGAAACTCCCGCCGAGTGGGCCGCGCGCCTGGAGGAGGTGACCCAGGGTCTCCATGCCGTGGAGGACGTGGCGCGAGCCCTTTCCCGCGAGCAGAAGGAGGGCGCCGACGCCGCGGCCTGGGGAGAGGCGCTGGCCTGGGCCGAGATCGCCCTGGCGTGCGTCGAGAGCCACAAGCGCGATCTCGGCGCGCTCGGCGAGGGGCTCTCTCCCTCCGCCGCCCTCGTGCACCGGCTGGAGGAGGCCGGCCGCGTCGCCTCGGGCTTCTTCACCGACATGGATTTCCGTTTCCTCTACGATCCGTCGCGAAAGCTTTTTTCGATCGGCCGCGTCGAGCATGGGGATCTCGATCCGAGCTTTTACGATCTTCTCGCTTCGGAGGCGCGGCTCGCGAGCTTCACCGCCGTGGCCAAGGGGGAGGTCCCGGTGGCGCACTGGTTCCACCTCGGCCGCCCGCTGACCCCGGTCAGCCGCGGAGCGGCGCTCATCTCCTGGTCGGGATCGATGTTCGAATACCTGATGCCGGCACTGGTGATGCGCTCCCCCGCGCACAGCCTGCTCGATCAGACCTGCAGGCTGGTGGTGAAGCGCCAGATCCAATATGGCGACGAACGCCGGGTGCCGTGGGGAGTTTCGGAATCGGCGTTCAACGCGCGCGATCTGGAGCTGACCTATCAATATTCCAATTTCGGCGTGCCCGGCTTGGGACTGAAACGCGGGCTCTCCGAGGACGTGGTAGTGGCGCCCTACGCGACGGCGCTCGCCGCCATGTTCGATCCGCAGGCGGCGATCTTCAACTTCGCGGACCTGCGCGGAGAAGGCGGGCGCGGCCTCTACGGCTTTTACGAGGCGATCGATTACACGGCCTCCCGGCTGCCGGAAGGCAAGGACCTCGCCGTGGTGCATGCCTACATGGCCCACCACCAGGGAATGACCCTCTTGGCGCTCGCCAACGTCCTCGACGCTCGCGAGGATGGGGCCATGCCGGCCCGCTTCCATGCTTCTCCGCTGGTGCAGGCGACCGAGCTGCTGCTCCAGGAGCGGACGCCGCGCGACGTCGCCGTGGCGCGGCCGCGAGCCGAGGAAGTGGAAGCCGCCGCCGCGCGGTCCGGTCTCCTGATGGCACCGGTCGTCCGCCGCTATCGCTCCCCTCACCATCCGGTCCCGCGGAGCCATCTGCTGGGCAACGGCCGCTATGCGGTAATGCTGACGGCGGCGGGCTCGGGATACAGCCGCTTCCGCTACGACGCGAACCCTGGAGACCCTGGCGCTGGCGCCGAGATCGCCATCACCCGCTTCCGCGAAGATACGACCCGCGATTGCTGGGGAACTTTCGTTTTTTTCCGCGACCCGTTCAGCGGCGAGGTATGGTCCGCCAGTTACCAGGCGAGCGGTGCCGAGCCGGACAGCTACGAAGCCATTTTCTCGGAAGACCGCGCGGAGATCGTGCGGCGCGACGGCGCGATCGGCAGCAAGCTGGAGGTCGTGGTGGCCCCGGAGGACGACGCCGAGCTGCGCCGGGTGTCGCTCACCAACCACGGCCTGCGGCCGCGGGAGATCGAGCTGACCTCCTACACCGAGGTCGTGCTCGCGCCGCCCGCCGCCGACCTTGCCCATCCCGCCTTTTCGAACCTTTTCGTGGAGACCGAATGGATCGCCAATCTCGGGGCGCTCCTCGCCTCGCGGCGCCCGCGCTCCGAAGGCGAGCCCCGGCTCTGGGCGGCGCACGTCGCCGCGGTTTCGGCGGAGAGCGCCGGCAGGCCGGGGGCCCTCGAGTTCGAGACCGACCGCGCGCGGTTCCTCGGCCGCGGGCGCGGGGTCCGGTCGCCGGTGTCGGTGACCGACGGCCTCTCCCTGTCGAACACCGCGGGCGCGGTGCTCGATCCGGTCTTCAGCCTGCGGCGCCGAGTGCTCCTCGCCCCGGGCACGACGGCGCGGGTCACCTTCACCACCCTGGTGGCAACGTCGCGCGAGGCGGCGATCACCCTCGCCGACAAATACCGCGATCCGGCAGCCTTCGAGCGAGCGGCGGCGATGGCCTGGACGCAGGCGCAAGTGCAGCTCCGGCACCTCGGCATCCTTCCTGAAGAAGCCAGCCTTTTCCAGCGCATCGCCAACCGTGTGATCTATTCGGATCCCTCGCTGCGCGCCCCCGTCGAACTGCTGGCGCGCAACACCCACGGCGCCCCGGCCCTCTGGGTCCACGGCATCTCCGGCGACCTGCCGATCGTGCTCGTGCGCATCGACGAGATCGAAGACGTGGGAGTCGTCCGCCAGCTCCTCAAAGCGCACGAATACTTCCGCGCCAAGGGGCTGGCGACGGACCTGGTGATCCTCAACGAAAAGGCGCCTTCGTACGTTCAGGACCTGCAGGCCGCCCTCGAAGCGCTGGTGCGCCGGTCGAGCCTTCACCACGAAGGGCGCCACCCCCAGGGCAATGCCTTCATCCTGCGCGCGGACCTCCTCACACCCGAGGTCCGTGACGTGCTGATGGTGGCCGCGCGGGCGGTGCTTCAAGCCCGCGATGGAAACCTTTTCGAGCAGCTCGAGCGCCGCGCCCGGGCGGAGGAGCGGCGCGCGCTGCCGGCCCTGCGGTTTCGCCGCTTCCCGGAGCGCGAGGCCTCGCCGGCCGAGGCTCCCCCCGCGGATTTCGCGCCGCCGCGCCCGACGCTGGAGCTCTGGAACGGCTTGGGCGGCTTCGCCGCGGACGGGCGCGAATATGTGACGGTGCTCGGCGAAGGGCAGTGGACGCCGGTGCCATGGATCAACGTCGTCGCCAACCCCGGCTTCGGTTTCCAGGTCTCCGAATCGGGCGCCGGCTATACCTGGTCGGGCAACAGCCGCGAGAACCAGCTCACGCCGTGGTCCAACGATCCCGTGAGCGATCCGCCGGGGGAAACCTTTTACGTCCGCGACGAAGAGAGCGGGCTGCTCTGGGGTCCCACGGTGCTGCCGATCCGCGAGGAAAAGTGGCCGTACGTCGCGCATCACGGCCAGGGCTACAGCCGTTTCGAGCACACCTCGCACGGCGTGACGCTCGAGTTGCTGCAATTCGTGCCGCGGGCCGATACGATCAAAATTTCCCGCTTGACGATCGAGAACCACGAGAGCCGGCCGCGACGCCTTTCGGTGACGGCGTACGCCGAGTGGGTGCTGGGCAATTCGCGCAGCGCCGCGGCGCCTTTCGTGGTGACCGAGATCGACGGCCAGACCGGAGCGATGCTGGCGCGCAACGCCTGGAACGGCGAATTCGGCAGCCGCCTCGCCTTCGCGGCCCTCTCCGGCGGCAGCGGCCAGACCACATGGACGGCAGACCGTACGGAATTCCTGGGCCGCAACGGCACTCACGGCCATCCGGCGTCGCTCGAACGGGGAGACCGCCTTTCCGGGCGCGCGGGCGCCGGCCTCGATCCCTGCTGCGCCCTGCAAACCGGGGTGGAGCTGCGCGCGAATTCCCGCACCGAGATCGTCTTCCTCCTCGGCCAGGGCGGCGGCATCGACGAGGTGCGCACCCTCGTCGAACGCTACCGCAAGGCCGATCTCGACGCCGTGCTGGGCGAGGTGAGCCGCTTCTGGGAGGACGTCTCCAGCGCCCTCCAGGTGAAGACTCCCGACCGTTCGATGGACCTGCTGCTCAATCGCTGGCTCCTCTACCAGACCCTTTCCTGCCGCGTCTGGGCGCGTTCGGCTTTCTATCAGGCGGGCGGCGCCTTCGGATTCCGTGATCAGTTGCAGGACGTGATGGCTCTCACCGTGGCGCGGCGGGAGGTCACGCGCGAGCAGATCCTGCGCTCCGCGAGCCGGCAGTTCGTGGAAGGGGACGTGCAGCACTGGTGGCATCCGCCCTCGGGCCGGGGCGTGCGGACCCACATGTCCGACGACCTCCTCTGGCTCCCGTTCGCGCTCCTCCACTACATGGAGGTGACCGGCGAAGAAACCTTGCTGGATGAAACCGTGCCCTTTCTCGAAGGCGCGCCGCTGCCGGCCGAGCAGGAGGACGCGTATTTCGTGCCCAACGTCTCGGCCCAGCGGGGAACGCTCTTCGAGCACTGCGCCCGCGCTCTCGATCGCTCGCTCGCGGCGGGCCGCCACGGCCTCCCCTTGATGGGCACCGGCGACTGGAACGACGGCATGAACCGCATCGGCCGCTTGGGGAAAGGCGAAAGCGTCTGGCTCGGCTGGTTCCTGCATCCTCTGCTCGTCCGCTTCGCACAGATCGCGGAAACTCGCGGCGAGCGGAAAAGGGCCAAAGCCTGGCGCCGCCGCGCCGGCGAGCTCGCCACCGCGCTCGAACAGTCGGGCTGGGACGGCGCATGGTACCGCCGCGCCTATTTCGACGACGGCACGCCCGTGGGCTCAGCGCAGAGCGAGGAGTGCCGCATCGATTCGATCGCGCAATCCTGGGCCGTGCTCTCGGGGGCGGGCGAGCCCGGGCACGCGGCGCAGGCCATGGAGGAGGTTTACAAGCAGTTGGTGCACCGGGCCGACGGCGGGCTCGTGCTCCTCTTCACGCCGCCGTTCGATCGCACGCCGCTCGATCCTGGCTATATTAAGGGATACTTGCCGGGGGTGCGCGAGAACGGCGGCCAATATACCCATGCGGCGGTGTGGTGCATCCTGGCCTTCGCCGCGCTGGGCGACGGCGACAAAGCCTCCGAGCTGTTCTCGATCGTCAACCCGATCAATCACGGCAAGACGCGGACCGGCATCCAGCGCTACAAGGTGGAACCTTACGTCATCGCCGGCGACGTCTACGCCGAGCCCACCCACGTCGGCCGCGGCGGCTGGACCTGGTACACCGGCTCCGCCGGCTGGATGTACCGCGCCGGCATCGAAGCGATCCTGGGCTTCCGCCTGCGCGGCACGACGCTCGTGATCGATCCCACCATCCCCCGCGCCTGGCCCGGCTACGAGATCACCTTCCGCTACCACGCCGCCGAGTATGTGATCACCGTCGAAAACCCGCGCGGCGTCATGCGGGGAGTCACCTCTGCCGAACTCGACGGGGCGCCGTTGCCGGTGGCTGAGGGCAAGGGGGCGGAGATCGGGCTGGTGACGGAGGGTGCACACCGGGTGCGGGTGGTGCTGGGGTGACCGCCCCCCTCCGTTCCAATCACTTTACGCTTTCAGCCGCTCCGGGAACTGCTTGCGCAGCTTGGCGACCTTGGGGGCGGCCGTGAACAGGACGTAGGGCTGCATGGGATGGCGGGCCGCGTAGTCCTGATGATACGACTCGGCCTCGTAGAAGGCTTCCAGGGGCGCGACTTCGGTGACGATCGGCGAGTCGTAGGCGCCGGCCGCGTTGAGCTGCCGGATGTAGGCCTCGGCCACCCGCTTCTGCTCCTCGTCCGTGTAGAAGATGGCGGAGCGGTACTGCGTCCCCGAATCCGCGCCCTGGCGGTTGAGCTGCGTGGGATCGTGGGCCACCGAGAAAAACACCTTCAGCAACTGGCCGTAGCTCACGCGGGCCGGGTCGAAGCGCACCTGGATGGCCTCCGCATGGCCCGTCCTGCCGGAGCAAACCGCGTCGTAGTCGGCCGTCTGGGCGGTGCCGCCCGAATATCCCGAAGCCACCTCCAGAACGCCCTCGATCTCCTTGAACACGGCCTCGACGCACCAGAAGCACCCCCCGGCCAGCACCGCTATCTGCGGTCCTGCGCCTGGGCTTGCAGTGATATCGATCACCGGATCAGGAAACTCGTGCGGCGCCAGCCGGCGGCCCTGGGGAATCTCGCAGCTCGGGTCCATCTCGCTCCTCCTCGCAGGAAGCTCCAGGCCGGCAGAGGGAGCGGCCCGGAGCAGGGCCCATTCTACTCCACCCGCCTGCCACGAGCCGTGTGCACTTGCGAGCCGGCTTGGACTATAATTGCAGGCCAACCAAGCCAGCAGGGAGCTCCCGAGGGGTACACAGCCATGGCCCGCCTGCCAGAGGGTTTCTGGGACAACCTCCTGGACTACGTCCAGGACGGGACGGTCGTTCCCGTCATCGGCTCGGAGCTCGTCACGGTCCGGGAAGGCGACCGCGACGTGCCCCTCTATCGCTGGCTGGCCGAGCGGCTGGCGAACGACCTCAACCTGCCCATCGCGGAGCTTCCCGAGGGCTTCGACCTCAACGACGCCGTCTCGCTGCACCTGCGCCGGAGAGGCGAGCGGGAGGAGCTTTACGCACAGATCCACAGGATGCTGCGCAACGCCGCGCTGGCGCCCTCCGAGCCCTTGCAGGCCCTGGCCGGCATTCCGAAATTCGACCTGTTCGTCTCCCTCACCTTCGACTCGCTGCTGGCGGACGCGATCAACGCCTCCCACAGCGGCGGGCCGCGGGTGGAACAGATCGCCTATTCGCCCAAGACCGTCCGTGACCTCCCATGCCCGAAGGCCGAGCTCCGGCAGCCGGTCGTGTTCCATCTCCTGGGGCGGGCGTCCGCCTCCCCGGACTATGCCATCTGCGACGAGGACCTGCTCGAGCTCCTCCACGGCATGCAGGACAAGCAGCGGCAACCGAAGACCCTCTTCGACGAGCTGCGCGGCAATCATCTGCTCATCCTCGGCTGCAGCTTCGGGGACTGGCTCGCGCGCTTCTTCCTGCGCACCGCCAGGAGCCTCGAGCTGTCGCAGAAGCGCCGGCGCTGGGACGTGCTGGTGGGCGATCAGATGACGCACGACGCCCACCTGGCGCTGTTCCTCGAAAGCTTCAGCTCGGACGCCCGCATGGTGCCCTTGACCGCAGCACAGTTCGTCACTGAGCTGGCGGAGCGCTGGCACGCCGCGCATCCGGCGGCAGCACAGAGCGCGGAGCCCCCTGAGGCGAGCACGGGAGGAAGGAACGTTCCGGCCGGGGCGATTTTCGTCAGCTACGCGAACGAAGACGCCGCAGCCGCCAGCCGGTTGGTCGAGGGGCTGCGCTCGGCCGGCCTGGAAGTGTGGTTCGACAAGCATGCCCTTCAGATGGGAGAGGACTGGGCACGCGGCATCCGGCGCGGCATCGAGCGCTGCTCGCTGTTCCTGCCGGTGATCTCGCGCCAGGCGGTGAGCGAGGAGAACCGGCGGAGGTTCTTCTGGCGGGAGTGGAACGAAGCAGCCGACGTCGCTCGCGGGATGGCACCGGACGAGGCGTTCATCGTCCCCGTGGCCATCGACGATACGCGCATCGATCACGCTCCGCTGCCGGACTCCTTCACGAGAGCGCAAGGCAAGACCTTGCTGGACGGAAACGTCACGCCCGACGTCGCCGAGCTGCTCAAAGAGCTCGTGCGCGGCTTCCACCGCCGCAGACGGGCAGCGTAAGGCATGCCCGGGATTTTCATCAGCTACCGCCGTATCGATTCCTCGGGCTGGGCGGGGCGCCTGTTTGCCGACCTCAGGAAGAGCTTCGGCGCGTCCCAGGTCTTCATGGACATCAACGGAGGCATTCCGCGCGGAGCCGATTTCCAGCAGGTGCTGAAGACCGCACTCGAGACATGTGATGCGCTGCTGGCTCTCATCGGCCCACAGTGGATTGGCTGCACTCGATCGGACGGAACCCGCAGACTGGACGTCCCCGACGACTGGGTCCGGAGCGAGATCTCCACGGCCTTGCGCCGCAACGTCCTGGTCGTACCGGTGCTGCTCGGCGGCACGCCGTTCCCCGGTGAAGAGCTTCCGGAGGATCTGCACGCGTTGTGCAAGCCGCAGCGGGCTGAGGTGACCGACACACGGTGGGACTACGACATCGGCGAGCTCGTCAAAGATCTGGTCAAGCAGACTTCGCTGCACCCCCTCGATGACGTCGTCTCCGCCAATACAGGCATCCGGCTGCTCAAGGATCTCATGACCAAGGTACCAGCGGTCGCCGACGCGGTAAGCCGCTCGAAGGAGGTCATCGAAAACACGTATTCCCAAGTTGGCAAGCTCGTGCTGTTCAAGCGGATCCACGACTCGTTGCACGTCATCGAGGTCGATTGCCTCCGCCCGATCCAGGCAGGAGGCCCCGCGGGCAAGCTGCGGCCGTTCAAGATCCGGTTCACCGGAGAGGCGCGCCATATCCAGGCGGCGCTCCAGGAAAAAGGATGGAACGCCGTGCTGCGCGGCGATCTCGAGGACCGTCTGGATTCGGCCGCGGCGGCCCTGGAGATCGCGGTGGATGCGCCGAGCGAAGCTGCCTATGGGCGCGTCGTCGGCGAGCTCAATGGGTTCCTTTCCGGCGTGTCTCCGCAATTGGATGTGGGGATTGCCGAAGCCGCAGCGGGGCTGAATCTGGATCGCCTCCTGGAGCTCATGGGCAGAGTGAGAGACACGCTGCCCTCGCCGGCCGCGGGGAAGGACCCCGAGCTCGAGCCGTTCGTTCAGGGCATCGACGCTCTGAGCAGACTGAGGGAGGAGCTGAACCAGCGGGTCTCCGAGCACGGGCTGTTGCAGCGCCTCGATTCGAAGCTGCGAACCGTGTGCGTTGGAGGAATCCTGCCGGGGATGCTCGCCGGCGAGTGGGTACGGATCCGGCTGGTGCGCTCCAGGCTCGCGCCACCCTTTTCGCCGGAGCTGGGAACGGTGAACAAAGACCTCGTGGCCATCGAAGGCGAAATCGAGGCAAGCTTAGGGAAAGGGAACGAGGCGGCGGCTCTGGATCTCGTGAGTGAGTACTTCCGGGCCGCAAGCTCGGTGTTTCGGGACGTCGACGGATGCCTCAAGGAGCTCTGCCTGCGGCTCAGCACCGTCGCTCAGCCCCTGCAAACAGTCCTCAGCATGTTCTAGGCCGGGAGGCCTTATGCCTGATGAAACCGTAGCCCAACCCGCCGCTCCCTTCGAAAGCGCAAGCGAGCTCCGGGAAGCGCACGCGCGTCTCCTGGAAGAGCTCGACTCTCAGCTCGGAGAGGACGCCAGCTCAGCGGGGGAGGCCGCCGCGTTGGCGCGCCTCGAACCTGAGATCCGGCTGTTTCTGGAGCGTGGCGCGGCGACAGGCGTCTACCTGGAGGAGATCAAGGAGCGTACTTCCTGTCAGGTTTTGTTGGATTATTGGCTTTCCAGCCTCGCGCAAGCGGGTCTGCAGGCCGGGAGCGTCCGCCTCGCGCGCTTCGACGCCGAGCAATTGCCAGACCTGAAGGAAGTACGTTGTCCTTATGTCGGGCTCGAGGCTTTCCGGGACCAGGACCGGCCTTATTTCTTCGGCCGCGAGGCCGACACGAAGGCGTTGCTGGCCCAGGTGCGCGACGCTCCGCTGGTGGTGGTTCTCGGGGCCTCGGGCAGCGGGAAGTCTTCCCTCGTCATGGGCGGCGTGCTGCCAGCGCTCACGGCCGAGGGAACGTTTCGCGTCGTTCCACCTTGCGTTCCGGGAAACGCCGTGCTCGAACATCTGGCGGAGGCGGTGCTGCGGAGCCGCGGCGAGACGGACGCCAATCCGCCATCTGTGGCCTCGGCACTGCGGGGGAATCCCCAGAGCGTGCTCTCCCTGGTGGGGGCGGAAGCGCCTCCTACCCTGATCACCATCGATCAGTTCGAGGAAGTGTTCACGCTTTCCAGCGCAGAGGACAGAGAGGTGCTGGCAGCGAGCCTCGCTCAGCTCCTGGAGGCCGGCCACCGCGTAATCCTGACCATGCGAGAAGAATTCAGGAGCCGCATCGTCGAGCTACGCGCGCTCTCGCCGTATCTCGAAAGGGCTTGGTACGCGATGCGCCCCATGAACTACGACGAGCTCAGAGCGGCCGTGGAAAAGCCGGCGGCACTGGTGAACCTCCAGTTCCAGGCAGGCATCGTGGACGACCTCGTCAAGAAGGTGCTGGGACAGCCCGCGGCGTTGCCGCTGCTGCAATTTACTTTGCGTTTGCTCTGGAAGGAGCGCGATCGCAACCGGATCACCTGGGAAGTCTATGGCAGGACCGGGGACCCTCTGAACGCGCTGAAAACCTCCGCAGACCGTTTCTATAACGCACTCGCGCCGGAGACTCAGATCGAGGTCCGACGCGTGCTGCTGGAGCTGGTGCGGGTGGACGAGTTGCTCGAGGCGTATCGCCAGCCGGTGCCCAAGAGCCGTCTGCTCCAGGCGGGCAAGGCGAACACCGAGGAAGTCATCAAGTTGCTGGCCGAGAACGATTATGTCCGCATCACGGCGGGCGCCACCGCCGCGGACGCGGTCGTCGAGGTCAAGCACGAGTCACTGGTGCGCAACTGGCCGAGCTTCGTAGGATGGATCGACGAGAAGCGCATCGAGCGGCGGCAACGGCTCTCCCTCAGCCAGGCGGCGCGGCGATGGGCGGAAAGCGGGAAGCCTACCGAGGGTCTGCTGACCGGCTGGCAACTGGAGGAGGCGAAGGGCCAGTCCAACCTGTCGCCTGTGGAGGAAGAGTTCGTCCAGGCCAGCGCCGCGGCCGTCGAACGTACGCAGAGGGAGAGAGAAGATGCCCTGCGACGTGAGGTCGAGCAGAAACTGGAGCAGCAGGCGGCGCGCGAGCAGCAGCGGCGCAACCGGCGCAATGCGGCGCTCGTGGTGGCGGGAGCGTTTGTCGTGGTCATTCTCGCAGGGCTTGCCGGGTGGTCCATGTGGAAAGCCAGCCGGGCGGAGAAGCTCGCAGATCACCTGCTGCGCGAGGCGGAGATCACGCAACTGATGGCCTATGCGAATCAGCTCCAGGATATCGAATACGATACATCCCTCCTGGTCAACCTGGAAGCGCTCCGGGACGCTCCGACCCTTGATGTGGCGTCTGGGCTGCGGCGGCGCTTCGCAAGCCACCCCCAACTCTCCGCGTTCCTGCCGGGGCACAAGGCTCCGGTCGTCAGCGTTGCATTCAGCCCGGACGGCAAGCGGCTGGCCTCGGCGAGTAACGACACGTCCGTGATCTTGTGGGACGTGGACAGCCGCAAGCCGCTGGCCACGCTGGAGGGGCACAAGGGTGAGGTCAATGGCGTTGCCTTCAACCCGGACGGCAAGCGGCTGGCCTCGGCGGGTGACGACAAGACCGTAATCCTTTGGGACGTGGACAGCCGCAAGCCGCTGGCCACGCTGGAGGGGTACAAGGCCCCGGTCTATGGCGTGTCCTTCAGCCCTGACGGGAAACGTCTGGCCTCGGCGAGTGGGGACCAGACGGTGATGCTGTGGGACGTGGACAGCCGCAAGCGGCTGGCCACGCTGGAGGGGCACAAGGGTGAGGTCAATGGCGTTGCCTTCAACCCGGACGGCAAGCGGCTGGCCTCGGCGGGTGACGACAAGACCGTAATCCTTTGGG
>DASUEN010000212.1:0-23804 GCA_036275055.1 Thermoanaerobaculia bacterium | reverse complement strand
TGGGGTGACCTTGATCCGCAAGCGGTGGGAGCTGCGCCCGCGGTTGCGGGAGGCGGACGTGGTGCTGTGGTACGGCGTGTCGAATGCTGTCCCCGCGACGCTGGCGGCGCTGGCCGCGGACGGAGGACGGCCGGGATCGATTCGCGTGGTTCATACCGACCGCGCGGTGGACGGCCCCGGTTTCGCGCGACGGTGGCGGCCGGTGATCGATGCCGTGGTCTGCGTGTCGCCGGCCATGGCGCGGCGGATCGCGGGCGCGGTCTTCATCCCCAATCCCGGCTCGCCGGCTCATCTGAAAGGGGAGCGCCAGGAATTCTTCGCCGGTTCCGGCCGCCGGACCCTCGGCTGGATGGGGCGCCTCGTGCCGCTCAAAAACGTTCCCTGGCTGATCGAAAACCTGGAGGCCCTCGGCTGCAATCTGCTGCTGCAAGCGCTCGATACGCCGCTGCTCACCGTCGCTGGGCTGAAGCGCGAGGTGGAGGAGCGAGGCCTTGGGGAGCGAGTGCGCTTCCTCCCACCGGGCCGGGACGTGGGGACTTTGCTGCGCAGCGTCGACGCCCTGGTCGTCCCCTCCCAACAGGAGGGATTTCCCAGGGTGGTGGTGGAGGCGGGGATGCTGGGTGTGCCGGTGATCGCGACGCGGGTGGGGGTGCTGCCCGAGCTGCTCGGGGAGGAAATCCTTTTCTGCGATTTCCGCGAGGGCACGGACGGAGTACCCGATGCGGCCTCGCTCCGCCGTGCGCTCGCCGCGACCGGCCCCGCCTGGGGCGAGAGGCTCAAAGCGAAAATCACCCGCCTGTGCGATCGCGACGCGGTGATCTCCCAGTATCTGGATCTCGTCGAGCGCGTACACTCCGACCGTCGCGATCGTCACGACCGCGAGCCTCATGCCGCGTGAAGAGCGGGGCGTCCTGACGCTCACCCATTCGAGCCGCACCACCAATCTGGCGCGTTGCTCGGTGCAATTCCTCACTCGCCGCTTCGGCGATCCCGCGCGGCTGCGCGACCTGCCGCCGTTCGAGAGCCTGCCGCCCGCGGAGGTGCTGTACAGCGGTGCGGTCAGTTTCTATCGCGTATGGATGGACGGGGGACGCGTGCGTCTGGAGCCTTTTGGGCAGGTGCGCAGCCGGGACCGCATTCAGCACGTCGCCATACTGGGCGCGGACGACCTTCTGGCCGGCTTCGAGAATCGGGTGGAGCGCTGGCATCTGCGCTCTCCCCTCGGCCGCCGGAGCTTGGTAGCGTCGGATATCGAGGTCGTAGGACGCTTCGAGCATCCTCACCTGGTGGGTTTACATACCGTCGAGCCGCTGGGGGACGGCCGCGTAGCCCTCGCCTGCTCGACGCCCGACGCAGTCTTGATCCTCGATCTCGAAAGCGGAGGGGTGGAGCGCACCTTGCGGCTGCCGCCGGCTCTCTATGGTCAGGGGTACGAGCTGAGGGAATCCGACGATCTGCGCCGGCACGCCATTCCCGACGAGGCGCAGGCGACTCATATCAATGCAGCGCATCGCGCGGGTGGCTCGCGTCTCGTGGTCTCGACGCTCATCCAGGGAGCGATCGGTTTTTTCGACCTGGCGAGCGGTGCCTACGAGGAGATCTGCCGCGGTTTCGTGGGTTGCCACGGCGCGCGGGTGAGCGCCGAAGGGGAGGTCTATTTTGCCGACAGCGCCGCGGGGACGCTGGTCTTCCTCAATTCCGACGGGCGGATTGCGCGGTGCTTCGGCACCGGCTCGCGCTGGCTGCACGACGTGCAGCAACTCGCCGGCGGCGTCTACGCCTTCGCCTTGGCGGACAGCAACGAGCTGCGGGTCTACGATGTCGCGAGCGGTGAGCTGCTATGGCGCCGGCGATTCCTGCTCTGGCCGCTGCCAGGGATGTTCGGGGCGGCGCGGCTGCTTCCGGGGTGGCTGGGGAACAGCGTGCAGGCGCTGGGGTTTTATCCGGCTCGCTCCACGACACCGTGCCCGTAGAGACGACCCAGACCGTCCACGACACCCCTCGAGGCCATGACGGCGGGTCGTCTCCGAGGCGGGATCAACGATCCGAACGTCGCACAACGTGCGGCGGGGCGTTTCAGGACCTCCACGCCAACCCGAGACGACGGCCATTTCTCGTGCCGTCCAATGTTGTGGTAACCCCGGTGGTATCTCCGATGCGGAGACGACCCGCCGTCCTCGTGGGCGTGGGGATATCGTTGACGGTCTGGGTCGTCTCTACGGGCACGTCGTCCCGGGTCGGCGGGTTAGCGCTTGGAGGCGCCGAGCTCTAGATCTCCGCATCCGGACCCCGGTACGGCGGCGTCAGGCCCAGGAGTTGGCGGCGCATGGGGGTTTGCGCCGCGGCGGCGAGGCGGGGGGAGGGCTCGTGCCCGCTCCACATCCGCATCCACTTGTGGCCGTAGTTGTAGAGCAGCACGCGGCGGGTGACGGCGCTGCGGTTGTTGCTCGGGGCGTGGAGGAGGTTGCCGTTGAAGAAGTAGGCCGTGCCCGCCGCGCAGGCGAGGGTGACGGCGCCAGGCATCTCCTCGGGAGTCGCGACGATGGGGATCGGAGTGTCGTCCGGCTGCCGGTGGGTCCCCGGCAGCACCAGGGTGGCGCCGCCATCGGGGGGGATGTCGCTCAAGGCGTACATGGCGCGGATCATCATCGTCGAGCCCGCGTGATGGATGCCGGGCACGCGGGTGCGCACGTCGGTGTGCCAGGCCGTGCCGTCGATGAGACCGCCGGGCGGGGTGACGTAATAGGCGTGATCGATGAGGCCGATGCCGGTCCCCAAAAGCTCGCGGATCAGAGGGAAGACCCGCGGGTGCTCGACGAGGTCGAAGAGCGCCGGGTGATATTCCATAATCGCCGGGATCTCCACGAACTCCGGAATGCGCGTGCCCGGTAGGGTGGGATCGGCGCGCCAGCGCGCCTCGGCCTCATCGGCGGCGGCGCGGACGGCGGCGAGCTCCGCGGGCGCGAGCGCGCCGGGGAGCATCAAATAGCCGTTGGCGTCAAAAAAGCTCCGCTGCTCCTCGCTCAGGGCGGTCAAGATTCCTCCCACGTCACGGGCGGCCCGTAGGGGTCGGTGAGGCCCAAGAGCTGCCGGCGCTGCGGCGTCGAGGCGCGGGCGGCCAACTCTGGCGACGGGCGGTACTCGTCCCACATCCGCATCCATTTGTGGCCGTAGGTATAGATCAGGAGCCGGCGGTGGGCGGGCGAGCGGTTGTTGCCGGCGGAGTGATAGGTGCGGTCGTTGATCAGGTAGGCGCTGCCGGCCGGGAGGGTCATGGCCACGGCGCCGGGGAGGTCTTCCGGGACCTCGGAGTTGGGGAGCGCCGTGCCGCCGGGGGTAAAGTGCGACGCGGGCAAAACGAGCGTGGCGCCGCCATCCGGCGGGATGTTCTCCAGAACGTAGAAGACCTTGACCATCAGCCGTGAGCGCGGGTGGTCGACCCTGGGGAGGTCGAAATCGAAATGCCAGCCCTGGGGGATGATGGCGCCCGGCGGGGTGATGAAGTAGTCGTGGTCGAGCATCATGACGTCCGGGCCCAAGAGCGCGCGCACCATGGGGAAGATCCCGGGATGCTCCACCAGCTCGAAGAGCGCCGGGCCGTGCTCCATGATGCCGAGCACCTGCTCCAAGTCGCTCCGGCGCACCCCCGGCAGGGAGAGGTCGGCGCGCCAGCGAGCCTCAGCCGAGCCGGCCTCGCGGCGCAGGACGGCCAGCTCTTCGGGAGAGAGGGCGTCGGGGATCACTAGGTAGCCCTGGGTGTCGAAGAAGAGCCGCTGCTCTTCGGTGAGGGCGGAGGGCATGGGGCGGGAGTCTACAGGAGACCTTGGCGGTCGTTGCGGTCTGCCCTCCGAAGCCTCACCCCCTCCCTCCTCTCCCGGGGGGAGAGGGGGGGCTTTTGCGGGCGGGATGGCCGAGCGCAGGCACTGTCGCATGCCAGACGTTCCCCATCTCCCGGTGGGGGCCGGTCAGGAGATGGGAGGGGTCCCTCTCTCCCGGTTGGGGGAGTGCGATGGGAGGTCGCCACAGTCGCACTTCACCGGCTCAGCGTGAATCCCACGTAGCGGGATATTCCGGGACTTAGCAAGGTCCGATGCAAATCTGGAAGTTGTTCCAGTTCACGGTATCAAGGTTGTGGATACAGAGCTGAAAGAAGCCGGGAAAGTACGTCGGGTTGCTAGTCGTATCGTACCGCTGTGAAAAGCTTGTTTGCGTGGTGTTCAAGATTGTCGTGTAGGGCTGTCCGCCCGCAGTCCAGAGGATCTTGAAGCGCGGTTGGTAGCTGTTGCCGGACGCGCAGATCGTCGTCGTCGAGTAGAGGAAGTCGCGGCAGACGTTGGCGTCCGGGCTCAGCTGCCCGGAGAAGCAGTCGGCACCAGCGGGATTGGACGCAAGCAGAACGAGGAGGAGGGCAGCGGCAGGGATCAAAAGCTTCGATGCTTTCATTGGTGAACTCCTTTTTTTAGCAATAGCATATACTGTACAGTATGTCAAGCTGCCGATGGGGCGCGACAGACCCATGTGCTCTCCCGGACTTTTGCGGGCGGGATGGCCGAGCGCAGGCACGGTCACATGCAGGCGTTCCCCCTCTCCCGGCGGAGGCCGGTCGGGAGAGGGGAGAGGGGGACAGGGGGTGAGGCTTCGAAGGGCAGAACGCCTCAACCGCCAAGAACCGCCTGTACTGGTATTCTCCCCCGATGCCCCGCCGCGAAGTCCGCTGGGAGCGCATGTTCCCCCACGAGTTGGAGGCGGCGTTCGCGGCCTGCCCGGCGGTCTACTTCGGCTACGGCCTCTGCGAGCCGCACGGACCGCAGAACGCGCTCGGCCTCGACGGCCTCAAGGCTCATGGCCTCGCGGTGCGGACGGCGCGGCGGCATGGCGGCATCGTGGCCCCGGCGGACTTCTGGCACGTCCACGAGCTGGGCGGCTACGCGATCTGGGCGGAACGGGAGATCGGCGAGGCCCGGCCGTGGCTCACCGCGGTTCCCCCGTGGGTCCACTTCAAGAACGTCTGCTATCACGTGCGCGCCGCCGAGGTCCTGGGCTTTCACGCCACCATCCTGCTGACCGGCCACTACGGGCCGAACTACCTGGATCTCCGGACGCTGGTCGGCTGGCTGCAGCCGCTCACGCGCATACGGATTTATGGGCTGCCGGACTTCGAGGCCAATCCCGGTTTTCCTGGCGACGGCGCGGACGGCGATCACGCGGGCAAGGTGGAGACCTCGCAGCTCTGGGCCCTGGAGCCCGGCTGCGTCGATCTGTCCCGGCTGGCTCCGCCGCCCCCCGGCGAGCGGTTCGCGCAAGGGGCCGACGCCGCCCAGGCCGACCGGAAGGCGGGACGGAAGATGATCGCCGGCCAGGTCGCCTGGCTGGGCGCCAAGATGCGCGAGCTGCTCGCCGCCTACGATCCCCAGCTCCCCTCCCACCTGCGGACCTTCGCGGACGTGGAGACCTTCTGGGAGCAGACCGTCCGTCCCGCCCTGGCGGATTTCAAGAGCATGCAGCCGAGTTGGTACGAGAAGGACGCACCGGACACCGGCTCGCGCTGGCGGGACAATTGGCGCGTGCGGGGGCCGCGCTAATGTTGCACGTGGAGTTGCGAGCAGCACTCGTGGAACATTGGGTGGCACTCGTGGGGCATTGGAGAGTACCGGTGGAACATTGGAGAGTGCTCGTGGGACATTGCGGAGCGCTGAGAAGGGCGGAGAAAGCGCGCCATAATGTCTCACGACCGCTCCGTAATGTGCCACGAGCGTCCCGCAATGTGCCACCAGTACACCGCAATGTCCTCTGAGCCTGCCGTAATGTCCCACTAGCGGCCCGAGCGGGAGGAGAGGCGCCGCTGGCTCCAGGTGGAGCGTTCCGTAATGTCTCTTCGCCGCTAGCGAAGCGAGGGGAGGCGGAGTTGCCGGGCCAGCGACGACAGGACCTCGGCCTCGGAGCTGCTGCCATTGACGGCGAGGCAGGAGAGAGCGAGGGCGGTGACCTGGGATTCGAGGCGGCGCGCGATCTCGTCGTCGCGGGCCATCCAATTGGCATAGGCGCTCGCGGGATCGGGACAGCGGCTGAGCATCTCCGCGATCCAGGCGCCGCGCTGCGGGTAGTGGTGGCGGCGGAAGCTGGGTGAGGCGATCAGCCAGCAGGCCTGGTGCGGACCGGTGAGGACCTCGGCCACGAGCGGCGGCAGCAGGCCGACTCCCTCGGCGAGGACGGGCCCGGGAATCTCCCGCAGATCCTCGACGATCAGGGGGAATTCATCTTCATAGAATCGCAGGAGATCCTGGACCTGCACCGTCACCGGTTGGGTCCAAAGGGCTTCGCCCGGGAGATCCATGAGGCGGCAGAAATGAGGATGGCGCGCGGGAGAGGCGCGGCGCCGGTGCGCTTCGAACTGCTCGTCGCAGGAGTAGAGGCGGAGGCCGTACGTTGCCGCGAGAGCCCGTGCCGCCGTGCTCTTGCCGGCGCAGGCCGAGCCGCCGAGCCAGAGGACGTGGGCCAGGTCTTCGGATGGCATGGGGGAAGTGTAGTGGAGAGGGCGTGCCGGGAGGCAGGGACAGCAAGGACAGCAGGAGGAAGTCCCGGGCGTCTCTGAAGTCCCTGAAGTCCCTGGAGTCCCTGCTGTCCCTGAAGTCCCTGGTTGGCTACACTCCCGCGCCATGGATCTCCTCGCCGGCCTCGACGATCTGCCGCGGCGTGGGCGGCTCGACGTCCTCTGTCTGCGGCCGATTCATCACGTCCTGGAGTACGAGGCGCTCTTCCGCCTCACCACGGCGCTGCGGGAACGGGCGCCGGCCGTTGAGCTCCACCTTCATCTCCATTCGGCGCTCTGCGACGACGGGCCGTTCGCGCGGCTGCCTGCTCACCGTGTCGAGCGGCTGACGGAGCGAGGCGGGCGGGGAGCGCTGGCCGCGGGATTGCGCCAGGTCGTCCGCGGCTGGGAGCCGGGGGCGGCCGCCCTGGTGCTCGCGCCGCCTGCGGGCTGGCGGCGCGTCGCGACCCGAGCGGAGCCGCCCATCCACGCGATGCCTTTCGGCTTCCACAGCCCCGGCTGCGAAAGTGACGACTGCGCCGAGGCGGGGAAGCAGTTCCTCGCCGCCCTCCATCGCGAAACCCCTCTCTGGCGGGAAAACGAGGGGGCGCCGCCGCCACTGCCTCGGGACGTCCCGGGCCTCCGCTTTCTGATCCACCAGGCCCGCTTTCACATCGGCGACGTGCTGTGGCTGACGCCCCTGCTACGCTCGCTCCACGCGCTTTTTTCCCGCCCCCGGGTGACCCTGGTGGGGCCGCCGGTCGCCGCCACGGTGCTGGCGGGGAACCCCTATCTCGACGAGCTGCTTCTTTATCAGCCCGGGACTCATGAAGAGGAGGACCGGCGGCGGGTGCTGGTTGCTCTCGCCGGCTGCTCTTTCGACGCCGCGCTCTTCGCCTTCGCCCGGCGCTCCGAAAGCCGCTGGCTGATGGAGGCCATGGCCCTGGCGGGCGTGCCGCGGCGCATCAATCTCGAATATCACGACCCCTTTCTCGACTCCCGCCGGCCGTGGCGGCCGGCGACGCACGAAGGGTGGCTCTTCTGGGGGACGCTGCCCAGCCCGCGGCTCCTCCTCCATGCCCTGGACCCTCTGCGGGCCGCGGGAGCTCCCGAGTTGGACGCGAGCCTGGAGCTTCACGTCGGCGGGGCGGCACGGCGGCAAGCCGAAGAGTTGCTGGCGGCGCTGGGCCTCGCCGGCCGGCCCTTCGCAGTGTTATCTCCCGGCGGCCTTTCCTCCGCGCGCTGGCCGGCCGCGAGCTTCGCCCGGCTGGCCCTGGGTCTCGTTCGCGAGCTTGGGCTGGCGGTCCTCGTCGAGGGGAGCGCCGGGGAGGCTCCGCTGTTGCGCGAGGTCGCGGCGGCCACCGCAGCGGAGAGCGGGAGCGTCCTCGTCCGCCAGGACCCGCTGGACGTCTTCGCCGCCCTGCTGGCGCGGGCGCGGCTCGCGGTCTGCAACGACAGCGCGCCCCTCCATTTCGCCGCTGCCCTGGGAGTGTCGGCGCTCTACTTCGCGCAACGCGAGAAGCTGACCCATTCCCATCCCGTGAGCCCGAGCTGCTGGGCGCTCTACGACGGCGTGGAGAACGACCTGAGGCACATCTCCGTCGAGCAGGCCATGGGGGCGGTCCGGGAGATGGCGCGCCGGGGAGTGATCGCAGCGGGCGGCGGCCCTTGAACGATTTCGCTTCCGGGGCTAGCCGCACGTTCCCGAAGCGGTTATAGTTCGATTTATCTAAGATCTATCAACTCACCGGGCGGTGCGGCGGCGGCTCGATGAGCTGGGAATCGCTAGGGCTTAGGAGGAGGGGTCATCCAACCACTGCGTATATTCTGCGAGAGGTGCCCGCTCCGGCACGAAGGCGTTGACGGGAGCCGTCGCGTCCGCGTAGCCCACGGACATGCCGCAGACGATGAGCCGGTCGGGTCCCAGCCCCAGGAATTCGCGCAGGGCGTCGCTGTAGCCGGCGACGCTCGCCTGCGGGCAGCTCGCGAGGGCGCGGGCCACCAGGCCCAGCATCACGTTCTGGACGAAGAACCCCATCTCCAGGAAGGTCCCCGGCGCGGCATTGGCCGGCAGATGGAAGATCATCGCCACCGGTGCGCCGTAGAAGCGGAGGTTGTCGCGCAGGTGGCGGCGCCGGCCCGCGGCGTCGCTCTGCGCGATCCCCTTGGCCGTGTGGACGCCGGCGGCGGCAGCCTGCGCTCGCTCCTCGTGCGACGGCGGCAGCTCGGCCGGCCGGCTGGCGTAGTCCATCTTCATGGGCACGCCGCGGTCGAAGAGGTCGCACAGCTTGCGCGCCAGGGCCTCGCGGGCCTCGCCCGTCAGCACGGCCACGCTCCACGGCTGGCCGTTGCGAGTCGAAGGGGCGTGGGCTGCGGCGCGCAGCACCTCTTCGAGGACCGCGCGCGGCACCGGCCGGTCGAGGAACGCGCGCTTGCAGTGCCGCGCGGTGAGGATGGTCAGGAAGTCTTCGGAGTCTTCGGGCATGGCTGGAAGGACCATTGTACAAGTTGTCATGAATGAAGCCAGCCTGACCGCGACCCTCTCCGCTCCCCCCAATGGGGAGCTGGGAGTCTTGCGCGCGGTGCGCGGTCTTGAGGTGCGGGCCGACCTGGCGGGCGATCTCGACGCCGACTGGCTACGCGACCGCTTCGCCGGCGAGCTGACCTACAGCCTGCGCCGCCGTGCCACGGGGGGCGCCTTCGAGGGGACGCAGGACGAGCGCCGGCGGCGGCTGCTGGCCGCGGCCCGGCGGTTCGACCTGGTGGAGGTGGGGGAGGGGGACCTGGAGCCGGGGCACCTGGAGGGGATTTCCCCCGCGCAGCGGCTGGCCTCGTGGTCGGGAGCGGTCGCGGACGCCGCCGGGCTGCGGGAGGCGTGGGAGCGGCTGTCGCGCGTGCCGGCGCGGCTCTATCGCCTGGAGGCCCAGGTGGAGCGGCCGCAGGACGCGCTGGCGCTCCTGCGCTGGCTGCGGGGGCTGGGACGGCGAGACGTGACCGCCTTCGCCACCGGCCCGGCAGGGACCTGGACGCGGCTGCTGGCGCCCCGCCTGGGAGCCCCGGTGGCCTTCGGCTGTCTGGCCGGGGGCGCGGATGGCACCGGCGAGCTGACGGTATCCCAGCTCGCGGCCGACTACGGCTTCCCTGCCCTGCGGCCGCTGGAGCGCACTTTCGGCATCGCCGGCGGCTCGGTGGGCCGCTCCCTCTCCCCCCGCCTGCACAACGCGGCGTATCAGGAGTTGGGGCTGCCGGCCCTCTATCTGCCTTTCCAGGTGGACGGCTTCGCGGCGTTCTGGCGCGAGGCCGTCACTGGGCTGGAGGAGCTGGGCTGGCCGCTGCGGGGGCTTACCGTCACCTCACCCTACAAAGAGGAGGCGCTCACCCTGGCCGGGGAGGTGAGCTCGCTGGCGCGGCAGGCCGGGTCGGCCAACACGCTCCTGCGGCGCCGGGGCACGTGGCGGGCGGACACCGCGGACGCGCAGGGGGTGATCTCGGCCCTGGCGCGGCGGCGCATCCCGCTGGCAGGCCGGGAGGTGGCGGTGGTGGGCTGTGGTGGTGCCGGGCGCGCGGCGGCCGCCGGCTTGCTGCGGGCGGGTGCCCGGGTGACGCTGGTCAACCGCGGCCGTGACCGCGGCGAGTACGCCTCCCGGCTGCTGGGGCTGCCGTTCGTCCCCCTCTCCCGGTTCCAGGCGGGAGACTTCTCGCTGGTCGTCCACGCGACGCCACTCGTTGCCGAGAGCCCGTTCCCGTTGGCGGACCTGAGCCCCGGCGCGGTGGTGGTGGAGCTGGTCTACGGCGCGGCGCCGACGCCGCTGATGGTGGCCATGGCGGCCCGCGGCGGCGTCGCCATCGACGGCCGCGAGGTATTGAGGGTGGAGGTGCGGCGCCAGTTCCGGCTGATGACCGGCCGGCGGATGCCGGCGGAGCCAGGGCGGGAGCTGATTGGAAGCGCGGCGGAAAGGTGACCCTTGAGGACTTTCGACGGAGATCTTGGCCGGCTCCGTACCCGGCTGGCATGCCGGGAGCCGTTCGCCTTCTGCCGGTTCGGCAACGGCGAGCTGGACATTCTCCAGGAGAGCCCCGCCAGTCGCCAGAGGTACATCGTCGGCCGGGAATACCATTTCCGGCCCGAAGACCCTCTCCATGCCGCCGGCCGCTCGCGGCTCCTGGAAGCCTTCCGCTTTCGAGGTCCGAGCTACTACGTCGGCATCTCCTGTCCTCTCTGTGTCGGCCGGGAGGACTTCGATTGGATGCGGCGCATCTCGGGTCAGGACGAGCAGCACCTGACGTGGTCCACGCTTTTCTTCTACTCCAATCACTCGCGTTTCCTCGCGACCGTGGTGCCGCTTTTCGCTTCCTATGAGGTCGTGCTGGTCTGCAATGAGTCGGCGCGTCTCGGCCGGCTGCCGTTCCAGGTGGGACGTAGTGTGCGGGTGGGCCTCGACGCCTGGCGGGAGCACGAACGGTGGACTCGGGAGCTGCGAGCCTTGGCCGCGGCATGGCAGCGGCCGGGAGCCCTTTTCCTGTTCTGCGCCGGGCCCCTCGGGAAGATCCTGGTCCATCAGTTGCACGTCGCGCGGCCGGACCACACCTACCTGGATATCGGCTCCGCCCTCGATCCCCTCCTCTTCGACGGCGACCAGGGCCTGAGCCGCAAGCATTTGAGGCTCAGGGAGCTGCAGGGGACCTCCTGCGCCTGGGATGAGCCCTCAGCCGCAGGCGCGGTGTGCTACCACCCGGTACTTGTCGTGAGGCCCTTCCGTGAATCGGCACCGGTTGGCGACGGCCAGGCCACTCCCGGCCAGGAAGGTTTCGAACCGCTCAGGGCTGTAGAAGAGGGAGGCGTGTCCCTCGAGGAGGTTGCGCCCGAAGCCGCCCTCGAGTGGGACCTCGAGGAGCATCCTTCCCTCGGCTGTGAGGAGGCGTAGGCACTCGCCGAGGGCCGCCGCGGGCGCGAAGAGGTGCTCCAGGACGTCGCGCAGGACGATCGCATCGAAGCTCGCGTCCTCGAAGCGGGTGCGCTCCTGGACGTCGCCGAGGAACGCTGGCATGCCCAGGGCCAGGGCATGCTCGACGGCGTGGAGGTTGACCTCCAGACCCATGGCCCGTACGCCGCGGCTGTGCAGGTAGCGCAGCGCGTGTCCAGTGCGGAAGCCGACCTCGAGCACCGATTCGCCCGCGGCCAGGCCGGCGAACTCGTACGCGGCGGCGAGCTTCGGCCCCGAGGTTTCCCAGATCAGGTCCAGCCGGTGGGGCTCCCCCTTGAGCTCCTGCAGGCGTTTCCAGTCGTCGTAGGAGTCGAAAACGGCCCGGGCGCCATCCAGCGTTACGCCTACCTGACGCCCCTCGAGCTCGAAGCAGGCGCGGTCGTCGCACAGCCGGAGCTCCTGGAGTGGATCTGCCATGGTTTCCGCTCAGCGGCTCAGGCGAGTAGGGGGCTGGCCGGTGCGGCAGAGGAACTCTGCATGAGCGGTCAGCGCCGCGTCCAGGTCGAGCGACGGCGGCTCCACGATCTCGAAGGCGTGAGCCCCGTCGCGCTGTCCGCGGACGTGGAGGACCGGCAGGTACGACTGCCCGACGGCGGGTGTGATGAACGAGATCGCAAAGCCGATGCGCGGACCGTCCGACCGGTTCGGGTTGGAGCCATGGATCAGGTTGACATGATGGATCGACATCTCTCCAGGCCCCAGGGCCATGTCGATGGCCTGGGACTCGTCCACCTCGGCTTGGACCTCCTCGCCGTGGTTCAACAGGTTGTCAGGGGCGTAGGTCTCCCGGTGGGGCAGCTTCGCACTGAGGTGCGAGCCGGGGATCACCCTCACGCAGCCGTTCTCGGGCGTGCTCGCGGTCAGGGCGATCCAGATCGAGGGTGCCGGCTTGGAGTTCAGCGCCGAGTAGGTGCCATCCTGGTGCCAGGAGACGTAGGAGGGGTCCCGCGGCGGCTTCGAGAAGACCCGGGTGGAGTGGATGAAGAGGTCGGGGCCCAGCAGGTCTTCGACGGCGTCCACCACCCTGGGATGAGTGGCCAGCTCGTAGGCCCAGGGGAAGAACAGGTGGCTGTGATCCATGCGCTTCAGCCGCCCACCGAGGCGGAGCTCCAGCGTCTCGAGGCATGAGCGGAAGTACGCCACCTCGCCCGCCGAGAGCACGGCGACGGGGAACAGACAGCCCTCCTGCTGATAGCGCTCGATCTGTTGTGCCGACAGGGCTTTGGACATGGCGTCTCCCTCATCGGTAGATGAGTCTTACGGGTGGTCCGCATCTCCCCTGAATGGCAGCGTCATGTGGCTCCGCAGACTAACAACCCTACCGTGCGACGGTCAAGCAGAAGCGAAATTGGTGCTATGATAGGACATCATCTCATGAATCCCGCTCTCAAGGCACTTGGCTTCGCTCCCGGCGACCGCGTCATGGTCCTTCATGCCGACGACGTCGGGATGTGCGAGCCCACCCTTTTGGCTTTCGCCGAGCTGGCCGCGGCCGGGACCGTGACCGCGGGCTCGGTGATGGTGCCATGCCCCGGGTTCGCGGCAACGGCTGCCTATTGCCGGGAGCACCTTGAAGTTGACGCGGGCGTCCATCTCACCCTGACCAGCGAATGGCCCGCCTACCGTTGGGGCCCGATCTCGACGGGGGACCCGGACTCTGGCCTCCTGGATGGCGAGGGATACTTCCATCACGACCGCGCGGAGGTCTGGGAACGGGCCCGGCCGGAGGCCGTGACGGTGGAGCTGCGGGAGCAGATCCGGCGGGCGCGGCAGTTTGGTATCGACCCCACTCACGCCGACGGGCACATGCTCGCGGTCTTCCATCCGCGGCTGCTCGCCTCCTACGTCGAGATCGTCCTGGAAGAAGGTCTGCTGCCTCTGCTCTGGTGGCCGCGTCCGGGCTCCCGCTCGCCCAGCGGGCCGGAGAGCCTGGAGCTCTTCGAGGCTTGGGCGGAGCGCGGAGTGCCGGTCTTCGACCATCTCGCCTTGATTCCCCTGAGCCGCACGGGAGATCGCTTGGAGCACGCCCGCGAGCTGGTGGACAACCTGCCTGCCGGCCTGACCTGGTGGCTCGTCCATCCAGCCGTCGACACGCCAGACCTGCGTCGCACCATCCCTGACTGGCGTGCCCGCGTAGCGGAGCTCGAGGCGCTGCGCAGCCCGGAGCTGCTGCGGCAGCTACGCCGCCGGGGGATCCACTGCATCGGCTGCCGGGTCCTGCGCGAGGTCAGCGGGAGGGCCGGATGACGGCGTCCGGAGGCGTCCTCGCCGGCGATCTCGTGCGGGACTTTCCACATCGGATCTGCATCAACCTGGACCGCCGGCCGGAGCGCTGGCGGCGGATGCAGGGGCGCTTCGCTCGCCTCGGCCTCGATCCTGTCGAGCGTTCACCGGCCATCGACGGTGGCCGGATCGCTCTCCCGCCCGGCTGGCCGGGACGCCCGGGAGCGTACGGGTGTCTGCTGAGCCACCTCGGCGTGGTCGAGCGCGCCCGGAAGCTCGGCTGGTCCCGCGTCCTCATCTTCGAGGACGACGTGCTGTTCAGCGACCGGTTGCACGAAGAATATTCGGCCGCCGTCGCGGGGCTCCCCGACGATTGGGAGGTGCTCTACTTCGGCTGCCTGCACCGCGAGCATCCGGTGCCGGTGGCGCCCGGCCTGGCGCGCCTGACGTCGTCGTTCTCGACCTACGCCTACGCCCTGCGGAACACCGTCTACGACGCTTACGTCGAGGTCAATACCGCCGGCAGTCTCGAGCCTCTGGACGGCAACAACCTGGTATTGCAGAAGCTCGGCCGCTGCTACTGCTTCCTGCCCCACCTGGCCTGGGTGGAGGAGGGGTACTCCGACGTCCAGGACCGTGAGGTCAACCACTGGTGGCTGCAGGAGTCGCTGGTGCTGAACGGTCCAGAGATGGAGCGGCTCGTGGCCAGCTCGGCCGTCGTCGTTCCCTGGTCGGCGCAGACCGCCGGCAGCGAGTCGCCGCGCAACCTGCGGTTTTTGCTCGAATACCTGCACCTGCGGGTACGCGGGCTCGAGGTCGTGATCCTGGAGGCGGATGGCGCGCCGCCCTTGGAGCGAGAGCTGCCTCCCAACGCCCGCCGGGAACGCATGGCGGGGCGAGGGGACCGAGCCGGCTGCTACCGCGAGGCGCTACGCCGGCTCGCGGCCAGCCGGGAGATCTTCCTGTTCGCCGAGCCCGACGTGTGGCTGCAGGCGGCGGATCTGCGGGCCGGCCTGCTCAAGCTGCGGGATTACCAGGTGGTGAGCGCACCGCGGCAGCTCGTGGAGCTGTCCGCAGAGGATTCCCGGCACCTGCGCAAAGACGAATGGTTCGACCTGTCGTCGTACGCTCCCCAGCTCCGCGCCGGGCTGTTCGGGGCCTGGTGCGGCATCCGGCGCGAGGCTCTCGAAGCCCTGAGCGGCTGGGACGAGGAGGCGTTGGAGAGGGAGGCGCGGCGCGGATTGCTGACGGTGTTCGAGTCTCCCAGCTCGGCGGCGTTCCGCTTGTTCGCCGGAGCCCATGCTACGATCCGTGCCTGCAACTCCCTCGAATCTGCGCCATGAAGCTCGATCTTCCTCCCTGCCGGCAGAGCCTGCTCGACAACGACGACCACATCCTGGCCACCCTCGGCAAAGCTCTGCTGGGACAGAGCTGCGATGAATCGTTCTACGAACCGTGAGGAGAATCCGCCATGGCACTGCGGTTTCACTGGATGCTGGCCAAGGGAGGGGAGGCCACGGGAGGCGTGGAGGCGGGAGCCAGGATCGTGGCCCGCGAGCGGCGCGACGCCGGGCTGCCCGACCTGGAGCACCGTACCGCCTTCTGCCGCCAGGCGGAGGCGTGCGGGATCGACTCCGTGCTCATGTCCTTCAGTTACTACGAGCCTGACACCCTCCTTCTCGCTGCCGCTCTCGGGCTGGCTACCCGGACCCTCCGGTTCATTGCCGCCTATCGCTCCGGGCTCCAGGCGCCCACCTTTTTCGTCCAGCAGGTGAACACCCTCTCGGCTCTGATCGGCGGCCGCGTCGCGATCAACCTGGTGGCTGGGCACTCGCCCGAGGAGCAGCGCTATTACGGCGACTTCCTGTCGCACGACGAGCGCTACCAGCGCAGCGACGAACTCCTGACGGTCTGCCGGGCGCTCTGGCGACAGGCGGGGCCGGTCGACTTCGCGGGCCGGTATTACCGCGTCGAGGCCGGGCGCCTGGGCACGCCGTTCGTGGCCCCGGACCGGGAAGCGCCGGAGATCTACGTCGGCGGGCACTCGCAGGCGGCGCAGGACCTGGTGGTGCGGCAGGCCTCCTGCTGGCTCTGCATGGGCGACGCTCCCGCGGCCGTGGCGCGGCGCATCCGGCCCGTTCGCGAGCAGGGCAAGGAGGCGGGCCTGAGGCTGGGCATGATCGTGCGCCCGACGCGCGACGAGGCCCTCGCCGCCGCCGCCGACCTGATCCGTGACCCCGAGCTGCGGCGCCGCGAGACGTCGTTCGTCTCCCGTAGCGATTCGTCTTCGCTCCGCGTCGCCGAGGAGGCGGCCTCGGAGTGGATCGCTCCGGCCGTGTGGACGGGGGCCGTGCCTTACTTCGGAGCGCCCGCGATCTCGCTGGTGGGTACGCCGGAGGAGGTAGCGTCCGCCATCCTGGACTTCGCCGCCGCCGGGGTCACCCAGTTCATCTTCCACGGCTGGCCAAAGCTGGACGAGATGGTCCGTTTCGGCCGCGACGTCCTGCCCCTCGTGCGCGTCCGCGAGGACAAGGGCTCGGCTGTCCCGGTCTGAAGCTACACCCGGGCGCAGCCTTGGGCGAGCTCGAAGGCGCCGCTCATGAGGCGTTGCTTGTGATCGCAGATTCGGCCCAGGTCGATCCTCTGGATGCCGAGGGCGGGGGCTGACTCGGCCATGAGGAGGTCCAGAACCACGCCGGGTGAATAGCGGGCGTATTTCCGGTCGTAGGTAGGGAACCACCAATGCCAGACGTGGCGCCAGCGCATGCCCAAGTGTGCGGCCACCAGCGCGTCGCCGGCCCACAGCGCCGAGAGGATGCCGGCGAAGCTCTCCGTCCGCAGCCCGTGCAGCCGCTCGAGCAGCTCCACGATCCATGGCACGGCGAAGCGGTCGGGCTTGTCCGTGCGCAGATATTGGGCCGACTTCCAGCGCATGAGCTGGCGCAGCACTGCAGCGTCGGTCACCACGGGCTCGAAGCGCAGCGGGCCGATCTCCCGCTCCAGACGCCGCCGGCGCCGTCCCGTGTCCTTGATCAGTTGCGAGCCCGTCTCGCGCCGCTCCCGCACGTACTCCTGGTAGCCGCGGGAGAGGTCCATGTAGGTGAAAAGGAACGTCCTCTCGTAGTGCGGCCGGAACGCCTCCGCGCCGTCCAGGAGGTATTGGAAGCGCCAGGTCCGCAGACCACAGCCGCGCAGCAGGTCCGCGGCCGTCCACCGCACTCCAGGCGCCGCGACGATCGCCTGGAAATCGCAGAGGTTGTCGCCCACGGGCCCTCCTTCGTCGCCGGCGTGGCGCTGGAACGGGAAGAAACCCGCCACCTCCCCGTCGCAGCTCAGGAGCCCCACCTGGACTTCGTCGCGCACCTGGGCGACGGTGGCCGTGAACTCCGGAGCGAGGTAAGGGCTGGAGTACCGGGAGTCGGCGGCCTGTAGGGCCGCCCAACGCTGAGTGAGCTCCGGCGTCAGCCCGGCTGCCGGCAGGACGTCGACTTTGACCTGGGGCTCGAGGAACATTCTCAGGACCTGCGAGCGAGGAAGAAGATCCAAGCGTCGCGTCGACGCTCGCCGGGAGCGATCGGCGTCCCATCGCGCGCCATCAGCTCGCGGCTGGGAAATCCGGCCCCGTTCAACTGCCGTATCTGCTCTTCCAGGGTCACGTAGTAGGTGAGCAGGCTGAAGTTGAAGAAATCGTCGCCGAGGATGGCGTATCCCCTGCCGCGTTTCTGGTGCCTCCAGGTGCGCAGGTGGTGAACGAGCCCCGCCGCCCACTTCTTCCAGCGCGCCGCGTTCTCCCGCAATGCAGCCGCGAGACCGCCGCTGGCGGTGAGGCCAGGCAGGGACCAGGGCGATCTGAGATCCGCGTCCAGATTGTGAATACCGAAAGCGAAGGCGCCCCCCGGCTTCAGGACCCGGTGCACTTCGCGCAGGATGCGCAGGCGGTCCTGGTGTCCAACGTCGTCCAGGGCGTTCCAGAAGAACACGGCGCCGAAGGTGCCGTCGGCAAAGGCTGTCGAGCGGGCGTCGCACAACAGCAGATTGGCGTTCGGAAAGCGCTCACGGCCAGGCGCCAGCATCCGTGGCGAATAGTCGATCCCAACGTAAAGGCCGGCCATGGCCCGCACCCAAGGGAGGGTCCTGCCCGGTCCCACGCCGATGTCGAGCACGGTCTCACCCTCCATGTCGCCGGCCAGCCGCTCGAGCAGCGAGCGCTCCGCCGGATGGAGGCCCGTCCTGCGGACATAGTCCTCGGACACCCCGGGAGATTCGTAGTACTCTTTGATCGTCCTGGAGAGGAAGTCTTCGGCCATGGAGCCTCTTTCGCCGCGCGCGATCGATCTTACCGCACCTCCTCGGCCAGAAACGTGGTATTCTCTTTCGAAGCTATCACATTGCTGTCGCTCCGGCTCTCCAGATCCGAGGGGACGACAGAAGGCCGATCGATCTCGAAGGAGGCGCAGAAATGGGAAAGGCGCAGCAGTCGGATTACGGTTACGGTGGCTCGATTTACGTTTCCCTGCCGGCGGAGCTCGCCAAGCAGCTCCTCCAAGCGCTCACCGTCGCGCTGGGACCCGGCGGCGGCGGAAAATATTACGAGGGTAAGGCCAAGTACGTTTCCAAGACGAAGCCGAAGCCCAAACCCAAGTCGAAGCCCAAGTCGAAGCCCAAGCCGAAGCCCAAGCCGAAGCCCAAGCCGAAGCCCAAGCCGAAGCCCAAGCCGAAGCCCAAGCCGAAGCCGAAGCCCAAGCCCAAGCCGAAGCCCAAGCCGAAGCCCAAGCCGAAGCCCAAGTCGAAATCCAAGGCCTGAGACTCGCGCTCGCCGCGCACTGGCATGTCTTCCAAGTCTCGCGACCCCGAGCTCCCTGCGAAGCTCCTCGCCGTGCTTCCAGCCGAGCTCTCCGGGGATCCCAGAGCGCGGCGCCTCCTTGCCCGTTTCCTGGGGGCTCAGGGATACCGGGAGGTGTTCGCGTCAGACCTCGTCGCGGTGGCGAGAGGAGCCGGGGAGGATTCCTGGGAGGTCCGGCGGCTGGCGGCGTTGATGCTCCAGGACCAGATCCTGAAGATCCCGCCCTCTTCGTCGGGCGAGGAGCTGCGCAGCCTCCTCGTGCAGTTGGGGATCGCCACGCAGGCCGGACGAGAGGTTCGGGAGAGCGTCCTCGCCGAGGGCTACTCCACCACGAAGCTCCGCCGGTTCACCGTCGAGCTCCGCCACCGCCTCGCCAGGGCCGGGCGCGTGCTGCGCCCCCTGTGTGGTCGCAGCACCTCCCGGCGGGCCTGGCGCGACTTCCTGGAGTTTTCCCGTAGCGATTGTAAGCTGCCGCTGGCGCGCTACGTCTTCACTCCCGAAGAGGTCGTGGAGCGCATCCTGTCGGGTCTGCGGTCCTCCCACGGGATCGAGCATCCGTTCACTTCCGGCCGCCCCTTCGTCGACTGGGAGACTCGCGCCGTGTTTGCACGCCTGCCGCCCTTCGAAGCCGAGATCCTCGAGCGGCTGTGCGAGCGCTTCCGGATCCTGTGGCTGGCGCCGACGACGCCGGCGGAGCTCAACGGGCTGGTCGAGGCGCCGCTCGCCACCGTCGTGGCGGTGGTGAAGCCGCCCGGCAGCGATCTCGAGATCGAGCTGAAGCGGGCCGGCCGTCCTCAGAGACGGCCCCTCGGCGTGGTCTTCCGCCGCAATGGCGAGGACGTCCCCCCCTCTCACCGGATGGATGCCGGGAGCATGGGCCGGTCCCTGCAGTGGGAGGTCATCGCCTCCGCGGTGATGTCGAGCCTCTATCGCCAAGTGCACGGCAGCGAGGCCCCAATCGCGAAGATCGTCTCCCTGGCCAACGTCTCCACGGTGCCCGTGGGTGCCAGGGAGGTGAGTCTCGTCGACTACCTCACCTCGCCGGCCGTGTTCGGCAAAGAGTTCTCCCCCATGCGGGCGGCCCTGCGCGAGAGCGTCGAAGCCTTCGACCAGGAATGGGGCTCCAGCCTGGAGGACCTCACGACCGACCTGGGGCTCACGGCGCGGTTTCTCAACCACGTGGTCCCTGCACAGGCGGTCGTCTGCGGCACCAGCTCGTTCCGGCTGGACCGGCTGGCAGAGTACCTCTCGCGGAAGGGCCCCGAGACCTATTTCCGCTCCGGGCTCGGGCGGGAGTTCGGGCGGCACGACGCCCGCCGTCTGGCCGACACTTTGCTGGAGGAAGCACTGGGGGAGTACTCGCCGCCGCAGACCGAGTATCACAGCCATGAGGGCTACGTCGGGGCGGCCCTGGCGCTGCCGGAGAACCGTGCCCGGGCGAACCGCGTCTACCTTGGCCTGATGCGCCGGCTGGGCGGCTTCTGGGGGGTGCTCGCGGGGGCTCGCAGCCATAGCGAGGGAGAGTCCTTCGTGGCCCGAAACGTCGGCCTCAAGAGCCTGTGGCGCCAGGGCCGTTGGGAGGTGGAGATCGTTTTCATGGACCACGACGGCCTGCGCTTCACCGGCGTCGAGGGGGTCGATTTCCAGCCCCAGGAGCGGCTCTACGGCATGAGGCTGGATGAATGGCACCTCCTGGGAGGGGGAGAGGAGGCGCCGGGGATCGTCGGCAGCGCTGGGTTTCTGGAGCGGATCTACGCCGTGGACGACGCCACCGCCAAGCGCGGGCGGGCCGCGCTCCGGCAGGAGGCGGAGAGAGCCTGCCGCAAGGCCCGTGGCCTGCTGGCCGATCCCTCGATGCGGGAGTTCATGGCCTTCGGCGTCCTGGCCCCGCTCCGCCATTGGGACGCCGTGGTGGAGGAGTTCCTCCGTCACGCTCCGGGCGAGTTGGCGGAGAGCGACCTGCGTGGCATGGCGCTGCGCTTCCTCCGGCCCCGGGGATACCGCCGGGAGTTCATCCACGAGGCGGCGGGGGCGCTGTCCCGCTACGGCGATTTCCTGCGCCGGACTTCATTCTTCTACGGCTGAGAGATAGCGGGCCTTGAGGCGCTCGTAGAGGCAGCCGGGGGGATAGCTGTCGTCTTTGCTTCTCCCGTCGCGCCGCCACATCTCGTTCCACAGGTGAATGGCGCGCGTGGCTGCTCCCGGCTCCCAGGCGAAAGCGGGGTCGAGGACGTCGCTCCAGCGGTCGTAGGGCAGAGGGCAGAACACCTCGGTGGGCACGGCTGCCAGCCCGAGCCGTCCCAGCAACCCGGCGAGCAGTTGGGGCCCGGTCTCGCCCCATTCCAGAGCGCTCGGATCCTTGCCCTGGCAGATCTCCCAGGCCCAGGCCATGACCTCGCTGCCGGCGGGAGCTTTGATCACCGCCGTGGCGGGCACGGGTCCGCTCCTCAGGGGCTCGCTGGCGAACACGTGCTCTTCGGGCTGGTCGAAGGGGGCGAGGCAGACGACGTCGGAGTCCACCCACCAGCCGCCTCGCTCCAGCAGCAGCTTGTAGCGGAAGAAGTTCGAGAACCCGGAGTAGCTGGGAACGTCGTGGTAGAGGAAGACCGCCGCCTCGGGGAGGATCTCGCGGGCATCGCGCACCACGGCGCCCGGCGGCACGCCTCGCACCTGGCCATAGGCGTAGAGGTGGACCTCGTGGCCGTGCGCCAGGAACGAGCGCAGAGCGAGCCGCTCCAGGGTGGAGAGCTGCGGGCCGATCCAGAGGGTTTGAATGACGTCTTCCATGACTCTAGGCAAGGGCGGAAGTTTGGAGTATCTTAAACGCCACAGCGAATTGCCAGTTCCATGTCAACCCCGGAAGACTCGTGCAGTCGGGCTTTACCGAGGTTCTTTCAACGCTGACGGCGGATCGTGTTGCGAGGCAGATCCGCGTCGCGCCTGGGAGGAGGAGCCGATGAATGCTGAGCGTACCTTGAACCGTGCTCTGAGGATCGGTGTGGCGGTGCTCATGTCGCTGGGCCTGTCCAGCGCTGCGACCGCCCAGGGACACCTGTGCGAGCGCACCGTCACGGCCAACGTCGTGGCCCTCAAGCAGACGATCTGGCTGAACCGTCTGGGTGCCCACATCCCCAACGGCATGATGTTCGCCTTGGCGCGCGACGTGGTCCAGACGGACGCCGGGGGCAAGATCGTCCGGCCGGTGAAGACCTGCTACCCCGACGCCACCCAGTGCACGCCCGGCCAGGTCACCCTGCGGCCCGACAAACGCCCGCGGCCCATCGTGCTGCGTGCCAACGAGGGGGACTGCCTCAAGGTCGTCTTCACCAACCTCCTGCCTCCCGCGGGCGGAGAGGGGGCGTCGGCCGAGGCGGTGACGGCCGGCGATCAGGCCCAGGATCTCGCGGGCAACGAGCTCCAAGCGCAGCGGGCGGCAGCCCAAGGCAAGTCGCGCCAGCAGGGTGTGCTGAAAGGGCGGGTCACGGCGGGGCTGGAGAACCTGTCCCCTGGCCCCAAGGCTCCGCCGACCCGTGCCGCCTCGATCCACGTCGAGGGCATGCCCTGGGTCAGCGGCCCCAAGGATGACGGCTCTTTCGTCGGTACCAACCCGGACAGCCTCGTCGAGCCCGGAAAGCAGAGGACTTACCTCCTCTTTGCCGAGCACGAGGGTAGCTACGTCCTCTACAGCACCGCCGATGACTGGACGAACCCCAATGGCAAAGGCTTCGCAGACGGAGGCACGCTCGCCCAAGGGCTGTTCGGTGCGGTCAACATCCAGCCCAACGCGAGCACCGTCAAGCCCTACCACAAGAAATGGGAATCGGAGTGGTACCGCAGCCAGGTGACCGAGCAGGAGCTGTGCCTGGCCAGCAAGGACGGCGTCTACCAATCCGCCACGGGCACCTGCCTGCGCGGCAATCCGGACGCGCTGCCAGTCATCGACTACCAGGCGCTCTATCCCAAGGACTATCAGGACAAGAGCCTCGCCGGCCTGCCGATCCTCAACATGCTCTGCAACGCCCCGGCCATCCAGGCCGGGGCCTGCCAGGCCAACGAGATCGTGCACACGGACCTGACGGCGATCATCACCGGTGAGCACGCGGGCCACTTTCCGTCGACCATCCCGCCGGCACAACAGCCGCCGGCCCTGCGGGCCATCTCCCTGCTGCCCGACCGCCTGGAGCCCTACCGGGAGTTCACCGTCATCTACCACGAGAGCTTCACGGTGGAGCAGGCATTCCCCAAGCTCTATACCGGGGATTTGACAAGCCTGACCAGCGGGGCGGACAACTTCGGGATCAACTACGGCATGGGTGGCATCGTGTCGGAGATCCTCGCCAACCGCATCGGCGTGGGCCCGATGCAGGACTGCATGGAGTGCAAGTACGAGGAGTTCTTCCTCAGCTCCTGGTCGGTGGGCGATCCGGCGATGGTGGTGAACAAGCCGGCCACGGATTGCACGACGTGGGACGCGAGCTCGGGCACGTACGTCCCGAAACCGGACTGCCGGGCGGACCTGGCCAAGTACCCGAGCGATCCCTCGAACGTCTATCCCAGCTACCTGGGCGACCACGTGCGGTTCCGCATCCTCCACGGCGGCTCGGACCTGCACCACATCCACCACCAGCACGCCCACCAGTGGCTGCACACGCCGAACAGCCCGAATGCCGACTACACGGACAGCCAGTCGATCGGACCGGGCTCGTCGTTCACCCTGGAGATGGCTTATTACGGCAGCGGCAACGTCAACCAGACGGTGGGCGACTCCATCTTCCACTGCCACTTCTACGCCCACTTCGCCTCGGGCATGTGGTCGATGTGGCGAGTCTTCGACACGCTGCAGACGGGCACTCGCCTGAAGGACGGGAAGCCCGATGCGGGATCCCGCGCCTACCCGGACGGGGAGATCGTGGCCGGCTCGCCGATTCCGGCCGTGGTGCCGGTGCCGACCCTGCCGATGCCGCCGGTGCCGGCGCCCGTGAAGCTGACGAGCGATGGCAAGAAATACGAGGTGCAGCTCGTGGACGCCAATGGCGTCCCAGGCGGCTGGGTGAACCCCTACCAGGGTGGCGTTCCGGCCCAGGTCTTCCGCAATCCGGGTTATCCGTTCTTCATCCCGGGCATCGCCGGGCACCGCGCGCCCCATCCGCCGCTCGACTTCGCCTACGCCTGCTCGGACAACGGCCTGCGCTGCAGCCCGGGCACGGCCGGCGAGCCCAAGGAC
>DASUEN010000211.1:0-82537 GCA_036275055.1 Thermoanaerobaculia bacterium | reverse complement strand
GTGATCGATGGATTGGGATCGGTTAGGTGCCCAGGAACTCGCCGATGGGCGCCAGCGGCTCGCTGTGGTCGCAGAAGATCTTGAACACCACCACGATCGGCACCGCCAGCACGGCACCGGCGATCCCCCACAGCCATCCCCAGAAGGAAAGGGCGAGGAAGATCACCACCGGATTGAGGGTCAGCCGGCGGCCGAGGATCAGCGGGGTCAGCATGTACGCCTCCAGGACGTTGCAGACCAGGAAGGCGCCCACCGGCATGAGGGCGTGGGGGAGGTCGTTGAAAGTCAGGAAGCCGACCCCGGTGAGCACCACGTACATGGTTCCCGCCCCGAGGTAGGGAACGTAGTTGGTGACCGTCGCCATCACTCCCCAGAGGAGTGGGTTGGGCACCCCGAGGAGGGCCATCACTGCCCACACGGCGAGCCCCAGCACGACGTTGATGAAGGTGACCGTCGACAGGTAGGCGGAGACCTCGGTCTCGATCTCGCGGGCGATCTCCACCGCCCGCTTCTTGTCCGCGAGGCTCGGCAGCACCCGGATCAGCTTGCGCAGGAACAGGTCGCCTGAGGCGAGCAGGAAGTAGAGGAGGATGAGCATCGTCACGCCGCCGGCGACGAGCTCGAAGGCGCTGCTCGCCAGTCTCTCGCCGAGGCTCGGAGTGGCGACCGCCGCCATCGGCGGATCGGCGCTCCCCACCTGGGCCATCTTCGCCATCTGCTCGGTGGCTTTGCTCACCGTCTGCACGGGCCTCTTGAGGTCGCGCAGCCGGCGCTCGATCTTGTGCAGACTGTTGGGCGCTTGCTGCATCCAGGCGTAGGCCGGCCCGGAGAGCTCGTAGATCCCCGTCCCCAGCACGCCCAGCAGCCCCAGGACCACCACCGCCGCGCCCACGGCTTCCGGGATGCGCAGCTTTTTCAATCCCCGCACCAGCGGGCGGAGGAGGAAGCTGATCAGCAGAGCCAGGATGAGCGGGAGGAAGAAACCCCGGCCGAAATAGAGGGTATAGAAGCCGGCCAGGATGAAAAGACCGCTCAGCGCCAGCGACTTGACGCCGAAGGGTCCTTGCAGGACGTCGCGGAGCTTCTTGATGTCGGGGCGGGGGCGCTCCTCTTCGGGAGTGTCCCGGCGAATGGATTTCAGCATCGTAGATCCTTTGCGCGGGACCGGCCCACCCGGACGGTATGCCCAGGCGAAGCCGTGAGCCGGCGCGGCTGGATTCTACGGCCAACCCCGCCAGGTGCCCCTGTCAGGTCAAGCTCGCCGCAACAATCCCATGAGCAGCGACACCACGAAGACGACGAGGAAGAGGACGAACAGGATCTTCGCGATTCCGGCCGCGCCGGCCGCGATGCCGCCAAAGCCGAACACCGCCGCGATCAGCGCCACGACGAGGAAGATCAGAGCCCATCTCAACATGACGTTTCCTCCTTGGTACAGCCGGCGGAAGCCGGCCGCGGTCAGTACGCCGGCTGAGGCGTTAAGCAAGGGCGGTGCCAAAGGCGTTCGAACGAGCCCGCTTGAGTTTCACTCGAACCCCTTCCACGTGCCGTCCTCGGAGTACGCGAACAGCGGCAACTGGCTGATCCGCTCGCGCACCAGGTTCGAGGCGGTGACGCCGAGGAGGCGCACGGACCGGGTGGGAGCCTCGGTGCGGCGCAGGAGGTCGCGGGCGTAGAGGGCGATCGAGGGGCCGTCGCACACCGGCACGGGGAAGGTCCGCGAGCGGGTGACGGTGGTGAAATCGGCATAGCGCACCTTGAGCGTCACCGTGCAGCCGCCCAGCCCCGAGCGCTCCAGGGCGCGGGCTACCTCCTCCGCCATGCGGCCCACCTCGGCCTCCATCTCGGCCAGGTCCGCGAGGTCCACGGCGTAGGTGTTCTCGGTCCCTAGGCTCTTGCGCTCGCTGTGGGTCTCCACCGGTCGGTCGTCGATGCCGCGGGAAAACTCCCAGAGGATGCGGCCGTGCTTGCCGAAGCGGGCGGTCAACACCTCCAGCTCCACGGCCCGGAGATTGGCGACCGTCTGGATCCCCATCTCGGCCAGCGACCTCTCGGTGGCCGGCCCCACACCATGCAGGCGGCGCACGGGCAGGGGATCGAGGAAGATCCGTACTTTCCCGGGGGGGACCACGGTGAGGCCGTCCGGTTTGTTGAAGTCCGAGGCGATCTTGGCGATCAGCCGGTTGGGCCCCACCCCCACGCTCACCGTGAGCCCCCGCTCCTCCCGCACTCGCCGCCGGATCTCCTTGGCCACGGCCGTGGCCGTCCCCGCCTCGCCCAGGTGATCGGTGACGTCCAGGTAGGCTTCGTCGATGGAGACTGCCTGCACCAGCGGCGTCAGCTCGCGATAGATGGCGAAGATCTTCTCCGACTCGCGCGAGTAGCGGCGGAAGTCGGGCGGAATGAAGATGGCCTCGGGGCAGAGCCTCAGCGCCCGCGAAGAGGGCATGGCCGAATGCACGCCGTACTTGCGCACCTCGTAGCTCGCGGCGGCTACGACGCCCCGGCTCTCCGGCCTCCCGCCGACGATTACGGGGCGGCCCCGCAGCGACGGATCGTCCCGCATGTGCACGGCCGCATAGAAGCAGTCCATGTCACAGTGCAGAACGCGCCGGCCCTTGTCCGGTTCATCGCGCACGATCCGTAGCTTAGCGCGAAACCCGCCGCGTTTGCGCCTCCCGGCAGGATAGAGTGAGTTGCTCGCTTGTCACGAAAAGCAGCACCCAGGCTACTCGCGGCTGGATCAGTCGCCCGCATGACGATAAAATGACGTGGATTTTGCAGCTTGTGGTGCCGCAGGTCAGGGAGAGAGGACCGGAGCGAGCGTAGCCGCCCAGACAGAAGAGCCAATGAGGTCTTTCCTCCTTCACCGCCGGTTCAGCCTGGACCCATCCCGTTTGCGCCGGGCGGTCCTTCTGCCGCTGCTCCTCCCGGCCGTCCTTCTCTGCGGCATGGAGACGGCTCCGCCCAAGGAGCCGGCCCTCCACGACGGCTTCACCGAGGAGCGGGAGATCGAGAAGGGAGAGACTCGCGCCTACACCGTCGACCTCGCGGCGGGCCAGTACCTGCGAGTCACTGTCCAGGAGGAGGGAGTCGACCTGGAAGTCCGGCTGATCGATCCGGGGGACAAGCCGGTGGTCAAGGCAGACAGCTATGGCCTCCCCTCCCACCCGAATGTGGAAACCGAGGACCTTGCCGCTTTGGCGAACCAGGCTGGCAAGCATCGCCTGGAGGTGGCCGCTTCGAAAAGGCAAGGCGGGCACTATCTCCTCCGCGTCGAGGGGCCGAGGGCGCCGGAACCGGCGGACAGAACCCGCGCTGAGGCGGTGAACGCCTTTTGGCGTGGTGCGATGATGCGCGCGGGTAGCGAAGCCGAGAAGATCCAGTACTTGGAGCGCGCCGCGGCGTTGTGGGAAAAGTTGGGGGAGAGCCGGAAGACCGTACAGATCCTCTCTTCCCTCGGCCACCAGCGTTACGAGCTCCGGCGCTACGACGAGGCCATCGGCAACCTGCGGCAGGCGGCGGCTCTGTGGACGAACGAGAAGGGTCCACAAAGCCGGGCCTGGGAAGCCTGGACGATCAACATCCTGGCCACGAGTCTCAAATATGCGGGGCGGCCGGAAGAGGCGCGGAGCGCTTATGAGAAAGCCCTCGGGATTGCCCGTGAGATCGGCGACGACGCGATTCAGGCGGATGTTCTCAGCAATCTCGGCCTCCTGGCTTCGGAAGAGGGCGAGACCCGCAAGGGCATCGACCTCCAACTCCAGGCCCTGGCCCTGAAAAGAAAGATAGGCGATCAGGAGACCGAGACTCTCAGCAACCTCGCGTACGCCTACACGCAGGTCTCGGAACATCAGAAAGCGATTCAGTACTACCAGGAAACACTGACTCTGGCCCGCCGCACCTCGAAACATGGCCTGGAAGCTCTGGCGTTGAACCAGTTGGCCTTGCTTTCCAGCACGCTGGGCAACTTCGAGCGGGCGCTCAGCCAGTATCAAGAAGCCCTGGCGATCAATCGGGCCGAAGGGGAATCGATCAAAGAGGCCAAGACTCTCGTCAATCTGGGCGCCGTCTACCAGCACCTGGGCAGATTCGAGGAAGCGCGGGCCGCATACGACCAGGCTCTCGCCCTGGCCCGGAAGATCCAGGATCTCGAAACTCAGACGGCGACGCTCATCAGCCAATCGTACCTGACGCTCAAGCTCGGTCAGCCTGCCAGGGCCGTGGAGATCGCCCAGCAGGCTCTGTCCCTGGCTCGAGGTTCCAGAGAGCGCGAGGCGAATTCTCATTACGCTTTGGGCCTCGCCTATCAGGGAGCGCCGAATCTCGTGGCGGCCCGCCACGAGCTGGAAACGGCTCTGACGCTCTACCACGAGCGGGGCAACCTTCCGGCCGAGGCCGACGTGAGGCTGGCTCTCGCCCGCCTCGACCGGGACGGCGGAGATCTTCCCAGTGCTCTCTCCCGGGTGCACGAGGCCCTCGGCATCGTCGAATCGCTGCGGATTCGGGTGGTCGATCAGGATCTTCGCACCTCGTTCTCCGCTGCGCGCCAGGAATACTACGAACTCGAGATCGAGATCCTGATGGCCCTTCATGACCGGCGACCGACCGAGGGATTCGCGGCCGACGCCCTGAAGGCGAGCGAGACGGCCCGGGCTCGCACACTGTTGGAGGTTCTGAAAGAGTCCGAGGCCGACATTCAGCAAGGAGCCTCTCCCGAGCTTGTGCGGCGCGAGCGCGAGCAGCGCGAGGAGGTGAATCGCCAGGAATGGCTGAGGGAGAGACTGCTTGCCGAAGAGAAACCCGATCCCGCCAAGCTCGCCGAGGCGGAGAAACGCCTCGAGGAGGCGATGGACGACTATACGCAGGTGAAGAACAGCCTGCGGGAAAATAGTCCCCGGTACGCAGCCCTGACCCATCCGGACCTACTGGGTGTTGCAGGCGTTCAAGCCGAGATCCTGGACGGCCAGGCGCTCCTTCTGGAGTATTCCCTGGGAGCTGAGCGTAGCTTTCTCTGGATCGTGGGCCCGCACTCCCTGGACAGCTTCACGCTGCCGAACCGGGAGACGATCGAAAAGGCCGCCCACCGCTACTACGAGCTGTTGACGGCGCACAAGGCAAAGAATCCCAGCGAATCCCGGCACGCATCCAAAGCCCGCATCGCCGATTTGGACACTCAGGCGGAGCAAGCGGGGCGAGACCTTTACCGGATGATCCTGCAACCCGCGGCGAAGCTCCTGAAGGACCAGCCGCTGCTGGTCGTCGCCGACGGAGCGTTGCAATACATTCCCTTCGCCGCCCTGCCCGTTCCCGCCTCGGGAGAGCCCCTGGTGGCGCAACACGAGGTCGTCACCCTCCCTTCGGCCACCGCCCTCGCCGAGCTGCGCCGCGAGCTGCGCGAGCGTGCTCCGGCCCCCCGCGAGCTGGCGATTTTCGCCGACCCCGTCTACAAGAACGACCCGCGCCTGAAGCTCGCGAAAGCCCCCCGCCCGGAGAAAGCGGAGGCGGCGGTTCAGCTCCCCATGCGGGGCGCCCTGGGCAACGGCCGGGACACGCTCGACGTTTCCGGGCTGCGGCGTCTCTTCTTCTCGAAAGAGGAAGCCAATGCCATCGCCGCGCTCGTCCCTCCTTCCCTCCTCTCCCAGGCGATGGGCTTCGAGGCCTCCAAGTCCAGGGTCACGAGCGGCGACCTGAAAGACTTCCGGAAGCTGCACTTCGCCACCCACGGCATCCTGGACACCCGCCATCCGGAGCTTTCGGGACTGGTGCTCTCGCTCTATGACGAGCAGGGAAAGGACCTCAATGGCGTCCTGCGCCTCAACGACGTCTACAATCTTCGCCTCGATGCCGACCTGGTGGTGCTCTCGGCCTGCCGCACGGCGCTCGGCCAGGAGTGGCGGGGCGAGGGGCTCATCGGCCTGACCCGCGGTTTCATGTACGCGGGCGCCGCCCGCGTGGTGGCGAGCCTGTGGAGCGTCGAGGACCAGGCCACGGCGGAGCTGATGAAGCACTTTTACCTGGGCATGCTCCGCGAGGGGCTCTCCCCCTCGGCGGCCCTGCGCAAGGCCCAACTCGCGATGTGGCGGAACCCGAAGCGGAAAGCTCCGTTCTACTGGGCCGGCTTCTCTCTCCAGGGAGAGTGGAGGTGACCCGCCGCGATGACGAAGGCGAGGATGAGGGCGAGGAGAAGCCGCCTCCCGTGAAGCCCGAGGGCCTCACCCGGGAGAGCTTCGAGATCCTCCTCGCCCAGCTCGATCCCGACCGCGACCGCGCGGGCGAGCGCTACGAAACCATCCGCCGCAAGCTGATCCGTCTCTTCGAATGGCGGGGATGCGCCGCGCCGGAGGACCTGACGGACGAGACCTTCAACCGCGTGGCCCGCCGGATTGCCCAAGGCGTCGAGCTCCATTCGGCCGATCCCTATGGCTACTTCTGCGGCGTGGCTCATCTGGTCTTCAAGGAAGTCCTGCGCCGCGCCTCCAGGGAGCACCGGGCCCTGGACACCAACGGCGAGCTCCTCCTGCCTGCCCCGATGCCCGTGATCCCCGAAGAGAGCGGCGACCCCCGGCTCGAGTACCTGCGTCAATGCCTCGCGGCCCTGCCTCCGGACCAGCGGGATCTGGTGCTCCGGTATTTTCAAGGGGAGAGCAACATCCGCCACCGCAAGACCCTTTCCGAGGAGCTGGGCATACCCATGAACGCCCTGCGCATCCGCGTTCACCGCGTGCGCCGCAAGCTCGAAGCCTGCCTCGCCGACTGCCTCTGCCGCCATCCGGAGCGGCCGTCGTGAAATGTTTTCACAAGCCGGAACACTGGACTGTGAGAGTGGACGAGGAGGAGGGCTGAGACCATGAACCGAGAACCTGACGACGAGCTGCTCCGCAGCTACCTGCTGGGGAAGCTCCCAGAGGAGGCCGCGGACCGGCTGGAAGGGCGCCTCCTCGCCGAAGACGACCTTTTCGAGCTCGCGGAGGCCGTCGAAACCGACCTCCTGGCGGCGGCCGACCGGGGCGGCCTGGTTCCTGAGGAGAGGGAGCGGGTGATGCGGCGCCTCGCCTCCTCTCCCCAGGGGCTGGAGCGCTTGGCCTTCGTGCGTTCTTTGAACCGCGCGGCTGCCGAAAAAGGCGGGAACGGGAACGTCGAGCGTTTCGTGCCCCGTGCGCCGGCCTTCCAGCCGCGGGCGATGCGCTGGATGGCCGTGGCGGCGAGCCTCGTCATGGTCACCGGCCTTGGATGGGTTGCCTGGAAGTACCGGATGCATCCTCCGGAGATGAAGATGCCACCGAGTACTCCGTCCGCCACCCAAAGTGTGAAGCTCACCCCGGCTCCGGTGCCTATTATCCCGCCACCCGACCAGACGCCGAGGCCCGTCTCGCCAGGTACCGTGCCGTCGAAGAAGCCACGCCACACCGTGCCGGCGGCGGTGGTGGCCCTGTCGCTGATGACCCGGGGGGACGATCAGGTGGCGCAGCTTCACCTCTCTCCGGGGACGCCCAAGGCCGAGATCCAGATCGACGCCAGCGCGCTGGACGACAGCAAGTCCTTCTCGGTGGTGATCCGCAACGATCACGGAACGGTGCTGGAGACGAGAGGGCTCAAGGTGACTCGGTTGGAGGGCGACCCGGTCCTGGTGGTGGTGGTCGACAAACCGGCGCAGCGTCTCGCTCCGGGCCGCTACGACGCAGCCGTCATCCCCGAGGGCGAAGAGGAGATGGGAACCCAGGTGTTCGAAGTCGTCCAGGGAACGCTTTGATCAGCCATCAATGTGCTCCGAACCGCTCGTCCGGCCAGGGGCTTTGCTTGGGAGGAACATTGCAATGGACATCACGAACGACAGCAGCACGGATACCAAATATACGGTGAGACCCAGCCCCGGAACCGGTATGGGACACGATCATCCATTCCCGTTCCCGCCGGAGGAAACCGCCCACTGGGAGGTGCTTGCCGCGGGCGCCACGGCCCATTGCCAGCCGCCTTCGAAGAAGGGGCCGTGGATGGTTTACTTCTACGTCAACGGCCGTGGCGTGAGCGTCGAGGCGAGCTCGGACAACGACCACGTCAACCTGATGGCCAACCGCGGCGTCTACCACCCGGAGGTCCACAAGGTCTCGCACGCCAGATAAGTGGGGCAGGCGGACGGATTCACCGGGCGGTCCTTCGGGGCCGCCCGTTTTCGTTGGCGGCGGACACACCCGAAATCTTTCCGATGGTGACGTCAATAAGGGTTGGAGCCTTTGACCTATGGCCGAAACTCGACGGGTCACCTCAGCCTCAGCCTCCCCCCGCCCGAAGCCCAAGCCGCGGCCGAGGCATCCTCCATCGCGCTACCCGCCGCGTCCCGGCCTGGACGAGACGCACGACCTGCGCCCTCCGGGAGCGGAGGATCGCCCGCGGCCAGTGCGCCCTGCGCCGGCCAGGCCACCCGCGGCCCAGGTCGTTCTCGCCTCGCGGGAGGTGCCGCGCCGCAGCACGGCGGAGCGGGTGATCCTGGCCGTCCTGCTCTGCGGCCTGGGGCTGAACGCCGCCGTCCTGCTGGCCAATCCCCGCCTCTCCCGCTCCGATCTCGTGCTGGGAGGAACCGTGCTCCTCGCCGGCCTGATCCTGCTGGGCTTGATGGAGCTCTGCCGGCGCAGCGCGCCGCCGCCGGCGGAGTAGGGCCTCCCATCGACCTCCGCGGCTTGACAGCCCCGCTCCTCCCCTCCTATCCTCCCCACCGACTCATCGAGACCGGCTGAGGGAATAGGCCCGAGGAAGCCGGGGCAACCCGCGGAGCTCACCACTCCGTGAAAGGTGCCAACTCCTACGGCAGGCCCACTTGGGCTCGCCGGCAGATGAGAGCCACGGAACGATGCCCTTCGTTGGTCGTGGCCACTTCTTCTGACGGTCCTCCGTAGGGTTTCCGGTGAGAGACAAAGGAGGATGTCAGATGAATCCGCTTGCGTCCCTCTCGGCAACCACAGCTCCCGCTGACCGATCCGCTGCCCCCTCTGCTCGCCCTGCCACCCTCGTGGTGCGCTCCGGACTGTGCAGCGATCAGCATCACGGCTCCGTGGTGCCGCCCATCCACCTCTCTTCGAACTTCACCTTCGCGGGCTTCGGCCAGGCGCGGACCTACGACTACACCCGCTCGGGGAATCCCACCCGCGACCTTCTCGCCACGGCCCTCGCGGACGCCGAGGGCGGCGCCGGGGCCGTGGTGACTTCGACCGGCATGTCGGCTATCCACCTCGTGCTTCAGCTCCTGCGCCCCGGCGATCTGGTGGTGGCCGCGCACGACTGTTATGGCGGTACTCACCGGCTCCTCTCGTCCTGCTCCGAGCGGGGGGACTTCCGGGTGATTTTCGCCGATCTCACAGACCCGCTCCGACGCGACGCGGCTTTGCGGACCGGGCCCCGGCTCGTGTGGGTGGAAACGCCGAGCAATCCCCTGCTGCGCATCACGGACGTGCGAGCCATCTGCCGCGGGGCCGCGGCGGTCGGGGCCCTGGTGGCGGTGGACAACACGTTCCTTTCGCCGGCCCTTCAGCGGCCCCTGGAGCTGGGCGCCGACCTGGTGGTGCACTCCACCACCAAGTACCTGAACGGCCACAGCGACGTGGTGGGCGGAGCGGTGGTGGCCCGCGACGCCGCTCTCCACGGCGACCTCGCCTGGTGGGCCAACTGCCTGGGACTGACCGGCGCTCCCTTCGACAGCTATCTCACGCTGCGCGGGCTGCGGACCCTCCACGCCCGGGTGCGCGTGCACTTGGAGAACGCCGCGGCCGTGGTGGAGGTCCTGCGGTGCCATCCCGCGGTGGCGAAGGTCCACTATCCTGGTCTGCCCGATCATCCCGGCCACGCCTTGGTGGCCACGCAGCAGCACGGCTTCGGGGCCATGGTGAGCTGCGAGCTGGCGGGAGGGGAGCCGGCGGTCCGCGCCTTCCTGGGTGGCCTCCGTCACTTCGCCCTCGCCGAGTCGCTGGGAGGCGTTGAGAGCCTCGTGGCCCATCCCGCGACCATGACCCACGCCTCCATGGGCGCGGAAGCCCGCCGCGTCGCGGGAATCGGCGAGGGGCTGCTGCGGCTTTCCGTAGGAATCGAGGATGCCGGGGACCTCTGTGCCGATCTCGGGGCGGGGCTGGAGCGGGCGGTGGTGGCGGTCGAGAGGGAGGCGGTGGCGCTGTAGGCTACAATCTGGCATGGCTACCGCCAAAAACGAAGCAACTCTGGCGACGGTAGGGCGATTTTTCCAGGCTCCTTCCACGCATTTCTTCCTCTTCGGACCCCGCGGCACGGGCAAATCGACCTGGCTGCGGGGGGCTTATCCGGACGCGCTGTGGGTGGACCTCTTGCAGCCGGAGGTTCACCGGCAGCTCGCGGCCTTCCGGGAGGATTATCCCAAGGCCGCGCTGCGTTTGCTCTACCGGGGAAAAGACTCGCTGGAGATCGACGGCGTACCGTGCCTCCCCTGCGACGCCTTCCTCCGTCGCCTGGTTCCCGGCCAGCCGCTCCCCTGAAGCACCACTGTTTCTAAGGAAACGACTCCCATGGAACCACCGCGCGTCAATCCCATCGGCCTCTTGGAGTCTCCTGACGATTTCACCGCCGCGCCCCGGCGGTTCTCGCGGCCCTTGCGTCTCCTGGCCGGGGCTCTGCTCGCGATCTTCCTGGCGGCGACGGTGGTTTCGACCGTCGTCAGCCTCGGCCGTTACTGCCTGACGACCGACGCCGCGGACACCCGGGCTCTCCCTGCCAAGCCCGCCGGCTGACGCCTCTCGCTCCTCCGGCCGCCTCTTCGATAGGATGGTGCTTTCCTATCAGGAGATCCCATGGCAGAGCCACGTATCGAAAAAGACAGCCTCGGCGAGATCGAAGTGCCGGCCGGGGCTTATTACGGCGCCCAGACGGAGCGGGCGCGGCGTAATTTCCCCATCTCGGGGCTCACCCTGCCGGCAGGGTTCATCGCCGCCGTGGCGATGATCAAGGGCGAGGGCGCGGCGGTGAACGAGGAGCTGGGCACCGTGCCGCCCGAGGTGGCCAAGGCCATCCGCCAGGCGGCGGAGGAGGTGATCGAGGGGAAGCTCGACGGCCACTTCCCCTTGGACGTCTTCCAGACCGGCTCGGCCACTTCGACCAATATGAACGTCAACGAGGTGCTCTCCAACCGCGCCATCGAGATCCTGGGCGGCGTGATGGGGAGCAAGAAGCCGGTCCACCCCAACGATCACGTCAACAACGGGCAGTCGAGCAACGACGTCATCCCCTCGGCCATTCACGTTTCGGCCTACCTCGCCATCGTGCGCGACCTGGAGCCGGCTTTGGAGCGCCTGGCGGAGGCCCTCCACCGCAAGGCGCAGGAATTCGACCGCGTGGTGAAGATCGGCCGCACCCACCTTCAGGACGCGGTGCCGGTGCGCCTGGGCCAGGAGTTCTCGGGCTACGCGCAGCAGGCGAAAAACGGCCTCGCGCGGCTGGCCGCGGTCAAACCCCGCCTCGCCGAGCTCCCCCTGGGAGGCACGGCCGTGGGCACGGGCTTGAACGCGCCTCCGGACTTCGCGCCCAAGGTCATCGCCCGCCTGGCCAAGCGGACCGGAGCCCCCTTCGTGGCGGCGCCGAACCGCTTCGAGGCCATGGCCGGCAAGGACGCCGCCGTGGAGACTTCGGGCGCCCTGAAGACCATCGCGGCCTCGTTGACCAAGATCGCCAACGACATCCGCTGGCTGGCCTCCGGTCCGCGCTGCGGCATCGGCGAGATCTCCATCCCCAGTCTGCAGCCGGGGAGCTCCATCATGCCAGGCAAGGTCAACCCGGTAATTCCCGAGGCGGTGTTGATGGTGGCCGCGCAGGTGGTGGGCAACGACGCCACGGTCACCCTCTCCGGCATGGGCGGCAACTTCGACCTCAACGTGATGATGCCGGTCATCGCCTACAACCTGTTGCAGTCGATCGGGATCCTCGCGAGCTCGTCGAAGCTCCTGGCCGAGAAGTGCGTGGAAGGGATCGAGGCCAACCGCGAGCGGTGCGAGGAGCTGGTGGAAAAATCGCTCGCCATGGTGACCTCGCTGGTGCCGAAGATCGGCTACGACGCTGCGGCCGAGATTGCCAAGGAGTCGGTGAAGACCGGCAAGACGGTGCGCGAGCTGTGCATCGAGAAGCAGGTGCTCCCCCCGGACGAGCTGGCCGAAGCCCTCGATCCCTGGGAGCAGACCGAGGGGGGAATCCACGCCGGCGGCGGGGCGGGGGGGTAAGCTCCTCAGAGCCTTCCCCCGCCCAAGACCTTCGTCACCCCGGCCCTCTTCTCCCGACCCCCGACATCCCCTCCCCGGGAGAAGAGGTTCCACGCTGCGAATTTACGGGGCCTTGGAGATGGTGAAGGCCGAGACGCTGATCCCGAGCTCGACGCCCGTGCCTTTGGCGGCCAGGGCCAGGGACACCGGACCCTTGGTCAGAGCCCCGGCATCCGCCGACTTGCCGACACCCACCGAGGCGCCGGCGCTGGCGTAGGTTCCGAAGATCTCGTTGATGTCCGAGACGCCCGTGAACTTGCCATAGCCTTCGCGGATCTGGTTCTTGCCGGCGGCGAGGCCGACGCCCTTGCCTTCCAGAGTGACCTGCGCCGACTGGCCGTTGTCGCAAGTGACCGTCCCCGAGCCATGGGCGACCTTCACTCCTATGGCCCACTCGCTGAGCGTGAAATTCAACCTGCACTTCGTCGTACCGTCAACCGCTCTCGCCGGCAGAGCGGCCAGGAGAGACAAGGCGAGTGCTGCAAAACCGAGCGCCAGACGTGATTTCATCGTCATGGTGCAATCCTCCGTATCTGGTCTCGAGCCACCCGCCGCGCCGAACTGACGGCGCCCTTTGGGAGCGGGGAAAGGCTCCTGCACACCGAATGAAGCAAGATGTGGGCCAGGATGGGGGGCGTCTCGACAAGCCTTGCGCCTGGGCGTAAAGTGGCCGGGCCTCTGAGGGGGCGTAGAGGACGTACACGATGAGCCACCCCTCCTCCGAATCAGCCCTCCGCACTCTCCTCGCCGCCAAGCTCGCCGCCCGCCTGGGAGTCGATCCGGAAAGCTTGGACCTTCAGGAGAGCTTCCAGGCCCACGGTCTCGACTCCACCGGCGCCGTGGGGCTCGTGGCCGAGCTGTCCGCGGCTCTGGGGCGGACGCTCTCTCCCACGCTGATCTGGGCGCATCCCAATCCTGAGGCCCTGGCCCGTTTCCTCGCGGGCGGGGATTCCGGGCCGGTGCGGCCGGGACGTTCCGCGGCGGCGGACGAGCCCATCGCCATCGTGGGCATGGCATGCCGGTTTCCCGGGGCGCCAGACCTGGAGTCTTTCTGGCTGCTGATGTGCGCGGGGACCGACGCCACCCGGGAGGTGCCGCCCGAGCGGTGGAACCCGGACCTCTTCTACGATCCTGATCCGGAGGCGCCCGGCACCACCAACACCCGGCGGGGCGCCTTCCTCGACCGGATCGACGAGTTCGATCCCCTGTTCTTCGGCATCTCGCCCCGCGAGGCGGCGGAGATGGACCCTCAGCAACGCCTCATGCTGGAGCTTTCCTGGGAGGCCCTGGAGGACGCGGGGGTGCCGCCCAGGGACCTCGCCGGTTCGCGCACGGGCGTCTTCTTCGGAGCGGTCTGGCGCGACTATGCCGAGATCCACCGCGCGGCCGGCGCCGCCGTGACTGCTCATACCGGAGTGGGCCAGGGGTTGACGATCGTCGCCAACCGCGTTTCCTACGCCCTAGGGCTGAAGGGGCCGAGCCTAGTGGTGGATACGGCGTGCTCGTCGTCGCTGGTGGCCGTTCACCTCGCCTGCCAGAGCCTTCGCTCGGGGGAGTCCTCGGTGGCGCTGGCCGGCGGCGTCAACCTCATGCTGTTGCCGGATGTCATGGTGACCCTTACCAAGTTCGGCGGCCTCTCGGGCGACGGGCATTGCAAGGCCTTCGATGCCGGGGCGAACGGCTTCGCCCGCGGCGAGGGGGGCGGGGTGGTGGTGCTCAAGCCCCTCTCGCGGGCGCTCGCCGATGGCGATCCCGTCTATGCTGTGATCCGCGGCAGCGCGGTGAACAACGACGGCGCCAGCAACGGCTTGACGGCTCCCAACCCCCTCGCCCAGGTGGAGGTGCTGCGCGACGCTTACGAGCGCGCGGGAGTCGATCCCGGGCGGGTGCAGGTGGTGGAGGCGCACGGTACAGGCACGCCGCTGGGCGATCCCATCGAGGCCCGCGCCTTGTCGCAGGTGCTCTGCGCCGCGCGCGAGCCGGACCGGCCGCTCCTCCTCGGCTCGGTGAAGACCAACATCGGCCACCTCGAAGGCGCGGCGGGGATCGCGGGGCTGATCAAGCTCGCTCTCTCGATTCACCACCGGGAAGTGCCCCCCAGCCTCCACTTCGAGCGGCCGAACCCGGACATCCCCTTCGCCGAGCTGGGCCTGCGGGTGCAGACGGCGCTGGGGCCGTGGCCGGCGCTGGTCGCGGGAGAAACGGCGCTGGGGGGAGTCAGCTCGTTCGGGTGGGGCGGGACGAATTGCCACGTGGTGGTGGAGGGGGTGGGAGTGAGCTTTGCGCAGATCGGACCGATCCGACCGATCGGACGGATCGGTCGGATGAGCGAGGAAGCGCCGGTTTTTGTTTTCTCGGGCCTGGGTTCTCAGTGGGCGGGGATGGCCGTGGACCTCCTGCGCTCGGAGCCGGTGTTCCGCGCCTGGTTGGAGGCGTGCGACCGGACCTTTTTCCCTTGGACCGGCTGGCGGATCGTGGACGAGCTGATCGCGGGCGATCCCGGCGAGCGGGTGGAGAAGGCCGTGCCATCGATCTTCGCCGTCGAGGTGGCCTTGGCGGCGCTCTGGCGCTCGTGGGGGGTGGAACCGGCGGCGGTGATCGGCCACAGCGCGGGGGAGTTTGCGGCGGCTCACGTGGCCGGGCTCTTGAGCCTGGAGAACGCGGCGCTGGGCGCTTTCCACTACAGCCGGTTGCTGGCGCGGCTCGCGGGACGTGGGGGGATGGGCGTCGTGCAGCTTTCGGCTGAGGAGGCCGCGAGCCGAATCGCCCCCGAGGGAGACCGGCTGGCGGTGGCCGGGTGGAGCAGCCCCGTCTCGACGCTGGTGGCGGGCGAGCCGGGAACGCTCGATCGCCTGCTGGCGGCGGTGGCGGCGGAAGGGAAGTTCAGTGCCCGGGTGCTGAGCAACGTGCCCTGCCACTGCCCGCAGGTGGAGCCGCTGATCGCGGAGCTGCGCCAATCGCTCGCGGGCCTGGCGCCGCGGCGGGGACGGATCCCCATGATCTCGACCGTCACCGGCGAGCCCGTGCAGCAGCCGTTGGATAAAGACTACTGGGCCGCCAACCTGCGGCAGCCGGTGCGGTTCGCGCAGGCCGTGGAGAACGCCCTCGGCGCCGGGCGCACTACGTTCCTGGAGGTCTCTCCCCATCCTATTTTCACGACGCCTTTGGAACAGTGCTTCGCGGCCTTGGGCGTTCGCGCCGCCGTCCTCCCCTCGCTGCGGCGGCGGGAGGATGGGCAGGCCGTGCTCGCCCGGTCGCTGGCGGCCTTCCACCCCGAGCCGCGGGAGGAGGGGGCCACGATCCTCCCCCTCTCGGCCCGCTCTGCCGAGGCGCGGCGGGAGCTGGCGCTCGCCACGGCGGCGCGGCTTCAGGCTCAGGGGGAGGAAACGGCGAACGATTTCGGCTGGACGGCCGCGTTGCGCCGCTCTCACTTCGAGCACCGCCTGGCCGTGACGGGACGCTCGCGCACCGAGCTGGCCGCGCGGCTGGAAGCCTTCGCCCGGGGCGAGATCGCGCCGGGCGTGGCCGCGGGGCGTAGCGGCCGGGGCGAGCGAGGCGGGCTCGTCTTCGCCTTCTCGGGCCAGGGGCCGCAGTGGCCGGGGATGGGACGGCAGCTCCTCGCGTCCGAACCGGTGTTTCGCGATGCGATCGAGCGCTGCGAGGAGGCCCTCCTTCCCTGGCTCGGCGGTGCGCTGCGGGAACGGCTGGAGGAGGCGGACGCCCTGGAGCGCACGGAATTGGCGCAGCCGGCGATCTTCGCCCTTCAGGTGGGGCTCACAGAGCTGTGGCGCTCCTGGGGCGTGACCCCGGCCGCCGTGGTGGGGCACAGCGTGGGGGAGGTGGCGGCGGCGTGGGCCGCAGGCGTCCTCACTCTGGAGGAAGCGGCGCGGGTCGCGGCGGTGCGCGGCGGGGCCATGGCGCCTGCGCGGGGACGGGGGGGCATGATGGCCGTCGAGCTCGGCGAAGCGGAGGCGAGGAGCCTCCTGGCGGATCTGGGTTCGCCCCTAGAGGTGGCGGCCGTCAACGGCCCTACCTCTATCACTCTCGCCGGGGCTCCCGGGGACCTGGCGGCGGCGATGGAGGAGCTGGGGCGCCGCGGCGCCACCGGCCGCCGGCTCAAGGTGGAGTACGCCTTCCACACCGTGCAGATGGAGCCGTTCGACGCCGAGGTGGAGGCGAGGCTCGCCGGTCTCTCCCCGCGGCCCGCGTCCGTGCCCCTGATCTCGACCGTCACCGGCGGCCCCGTCGCGGGGCCGGAGATGGACGGCGCCTACTGGCGGCGGAACGTCCGCCAGCCGGTGCGGTTTGCGGAGGCCGTGGCGGCTTTGGCGGGAGGAGGTCACGCCGCGTTCCTGGAGATCGGTCCCCACCCGGTGCTGGCGGCCGCGATCGCCCAGGGGAGCGACGCCACGGTCCTCGCCTCCCTGCGCCGGGGACGGGACGAGCGGGAGACGCTTCTCGAATCCCTCTCCGGGCTGTACGTCCTGGGCCTGCCGATCGACTGGCACGGGGTCTTCCCCAACGGCGGCTGGCGGGCGCCGCTCCCCACCTATCCTTTTCAGCGCCAACGATATTGGTTCACGGCGCCGTCCCGGCCGGCCGCTCCCGCGGCACTTTCTTTTCAGCCGGCGGAGCCTTCGCCGCCGGCTGGCTTCGAGGCGTTGCTCGCCAGCCAGCTCGATGCTTTCAACCAAATGGTCGCCTTGCAGCTCGAGGTGCTCGGCCGGCCGGAGGACCTCGACTCCTGATGTCCGACTCCAATCGCCACGCCCGCCTCGCCTCCACTCTGCAAGGAATCTTCGGCCGCGTGCTCCGCATCGAGCCGCGGGATATCGACGTCGAAGCCCCTTTCCTGGAGCTGGGGGCCGACTCCCTCGCCCTGGTGGAGGCCCTGCGGGGAATCCAGGAGGCGTACGGCGTCAAGCTGACGATCCGGCAGCTCTTCGAGCAGCTCCCTTCGATTTCGGTGTTGGCGGGGTTCTTGGCGGAGAGGGTGGTGGAGGCGGCGGAGCCGGTGGGGGAAGAGAAAGAACAGCAAGAAAGGGACGAAAGGGACAACAGAGACAGCAGGGACGAACGGCAAGACTGCTCCAACCAGGCTCCCTTCTCCCAGGGAGTGGGTATCGGGAGTCGGGAGAAGGGCAGGGGTGAGGGTCTTGGGCGGGGGGCTGCTGACGCCTCGGCCGTGGAGCGCCTTCTCTCCCAGCAGATCCAGGCGTTCAACCAGCTCGTGGCGCAGCAGCTCCAGGCCTTGGGTGCTGCGGGCCGCCCCCAAAGACCCTCATCACCCCAGCCTCCCCCTCCCGCCGCCCCGGCCTCAATCGCCAAGCCAGTCCTTCCCACTCATCTCGGCAAGGTGCGGGCCGGGGCAGAGATGACGGAGCGGCAACGCGCTCATCTCGATTCCCTGATCGCCCGCTATACCCAGAAGACGGCGAGATCGAAGGAGCTGGCCGAGGCGTACCGGCCGTGGCTTGCGGACAGCCGCTCGACCGTGGGGTTCCGGCCGGCCACCAAGGAGATGCTCTATCCCCTCGCCCGCCACCGTTCCCAGGGCTCACGGCTGTGGGACGTGGACGGCAACGAGTACGTGGACGTCACCATGGGGATGGGCGTCCACCTCTTCGGCCACGATCCGGAATTCCTGCGCGAGACCATCGCGCGCCAAGTGGCGGAGGGGTTCGAGCTGGGGCCGCGCTCGGCCCATTCAGGAGAGGTGGCGGCGTTCTTCTGCGAGCTGACGGGGATGGAGCGGGCCACTTTCACCAACTCGGGCACCGAGGCGTGCATGACGGCCATCCGCCTGGCCCGCGCCCGCACGGGGCGGACGAAGATCGTCATGTTCGCGGGCTCCTATCACGGCCATTCGGACGGCACCCTGGCCCAGACCCAGGAGATCGACGGCGAGTTGCGCTCGTTCCCCGTCGCCCCCGGCGTGCCGCCCAAGGTGGCCGAGGACGTGCTGGTGCTCGCCTACGGCACCCCGCACAGCCTGGAGGTCATCCGCAAGCACCGGCACGAGCTGGCGGCGGTGTTCGTGGAGCCCATCCAGAGCCGCCATCCGGAGATCCAGCCCCGCGACTTCCTCCACGAGCTGCGGCGGCTGACGGCGGAGAGCGGCATCGCCCTCATTTTCGACGAGATGATCTGCGGCTTCCGCCTCCACCTCGGGGGCGCCCAGGCCCACTTCGGGGTGCGGGCCGACCTCGCCACCTACGGCAAGGTGGTGGGTGGCGGGTTCCCCATCGGCGTCGTGGCCGGCTCCGCGGACTTCATGGACGGCATCGACGGTGGAATGTGGCGCTACGGCGACGGCTCCCGTCCGGAGCGGGAGACCACCTTCTTCGGCGGCACCTTCTGCCAGCACCCGCTGGCCATGGCCGCGGCGAAGCGGGTGTTGACGTATCTAAAGGATGAGGGGCCGGCCCTCCAGGAGACGCTCAACGCCCGCACCACCCGTTTCGCGGAGCGGCTGAACGAGGTCTTCGAGACCGCGAAGGCACCTCTCCGCACCGTTTCCGCCCACTCCCTCTTCCGCTTCCAGTCGGCGGCCAACATCGACCTCCTCTACTACCACCTAGTGGACAAGGGGGTGTACGTCTGGGAGTGGCGCAACTGCTTCCTCTCGACCGCCCATACGGACGCGGACCTCGACTTCGTGGTGCGGGCGGTGGGGGAGAGCGTCGCCGAGCTGCAGCAGGGGGGATTCCTCCCTGAGCCGCCGGGGGGACCCGGTGGCGGCGGGGGCAGGCCTGAAACCGCCCTCGGCTTCTGGGGCCGGCAGGAGGGGAAGCCCGCGATCGCGCCGGTGGTGGTGGATCGGACCGATCGGACGGATCCGTCCGATAAAAAAGAGGAGCACGCCAGCCGCGAGGTGCGCTTCGGGCTTTACTTCTTCGGCAACTATGCGGCCGAGTTCGCGTCGTCGAAGTACGAGCTGATCTTCGACTGTGCCCGCTTCGCGGACCGCCATGGCTTTGCCTCCCTCTGGTTTCCCGAGCGGCATTTCCACCCTTTCGGCGGGCTCTCGCCCAATCCGTCGGTGCTTGGCGCCGCCCTGGCGCGCGAGACGGAACGCATCGCCCTGCGGGCCGGGAGCGTCGTCCTCCCCCTTCATCACCCGGTGCGGGTGGCCGAGGAGTGGTCGCTGGTGGACAACCTCTCGGGGGGGCGGGTGGGGCTCTCCTGCGCCTCGGGCTGGCATCCGAACGATTTCGCCCTGGCGCCGGAGTCCTACGGCCCCCACCGCGAGCTGACCTTCGAGCGCCTGGAGACGGTGCGAAAGCTCTGGCGGGGAGAGGCGGTGCGGCTGCGCGACGGCGCGGGGAGCGAGGTGGACCTGCGCATCTTCCCCCTGCCGGCGCGGCGCGACCTGCCGGTGTGGCTGACCATCGTCAACAACCCCGACACCTACCGGCAGGCGGGCGAGATCGGCGCGGGCGTGCTCACCAACCTCATGGGGCAAACGGTGGAGACCCTGGCCGCCTCCATCCTCGTTTACCGCGAGGCGCTGGCGGCGGCCGGCCACCCTCCGGAGGCCGGGCACGTGGCCGTGCTCCTCCACACCTTCGTGGGGTCGGAGGCCGCGGCGGCCGTCGAAACGGCGCGGTGCCCCTTCTACCGCTATCTGGAGTCCTCCGTCGGCCTGCTCAAGACGATGATCGCCAGCGAGGGGCTGGCGGTGGACCTGGAGCACGTCTCCCCCGAGGACCTGGAATACATGCTGGGGCTCGCCTACCAGCGCTACGTCAGCACCTCGGCCCTCATCGGCTCGCCGGAGTCGTGCGCGCCCATCGTCGAGCGGATGCGGGAGATCGGGGTGGACGAGATCGCCTGCCTGGTGGATTTCGGGGTGGACCGCGAGGCCGTGACGGCGAGCCTCCCCTGGCTCGACGCCCTGCGGCAGAAGGGGGCGGCGCGGGCTCCTTTCCGGAAAAGCGAGCCTATCGACGTGCCGCTCACCGAAACGCAGGAGGATCTCTACACCATCGTGCAACTGGGGGAGGAGGCCTCCGTCGCCTACAACGAGCCGGGCACCCTGGGGATCCACGGTCCCCTCGACCTTGCTCTCCTGCGGAAGGCCCTCCAGCAGGTGGTGGACCGGCACGAGGCCCTACGCACCGTCCTGCCGCCGCCCGGCCCGGCCAGCGATCCCATCCAGCGAATTCTCCCCGGGCTGATCCTCACCGTGCCGCTGGTGGACGTTGCGGGCTTGCCGCCGGAGCGGCGCGAAGTGGCGGCGGCGGCCTGGGCCGAGGCCGAGGGGCGGCGGCCGTTCGACTTTGCCTGCGGCCCGCTGATCCGCGCCTCGGTGCTGCGGCTCGCCCCCAGGGAGCACCGCCTCTTCCTGTCCGTCCATCACCTGATGGCGGACGGTCTCTCGGTGGTGGTGATCCTCAAGGATATGCTGGCGATCTACGAGGCCGAGCGGGCCGGGCGGGCCGCGGCGCTGCCGGCGCCGATGCGGCTCCGGGAGTACGTGGCGTGGACGCGTCGCGAGCGCGACTTCACGGAGGACGAAGCCTGGTGGCTCGAAGTCTTTGCCGGAGCTGCCGGGACGCTTCCCATCTTCGAGCCGCCCACGGACCGGCCGCGCCCGCCCGAGCGCACCTTCCGTGGCGCGGGGGCGGTGGCCGAGCTCCCCCCGGAGCTGCGGCGAGCCATCCACCAGCTCGGCCGGCGCCGCGGGGCGACCTTCTTCATCACGCTCCTCACCGCCTGGTCGGCCCTGCTCCACCGCTGGACGGGGCAGGACGACGTGGTGATCGGCATGCCCTCGGCCCGCCGGCCGCTCGAAGGAGGCGACCGGCTGGTCGGCCACTGCGTAGACCTCGTACCGATGCGCAGCCAGGTGGGAGACGGGGACGTCACCTTCGCCGCGCACCTCGCCGCCGTGCGCAACCGGGTCTTCGGCGCCCACGACCACGGCGAGTATCCCTTCGCCCGCCTGGTGCGAGCCCTGAAACTCCCGCGCGACCGCAGCCGCTGGCCGCTGGTCAACGTCATCTTCAACCTCGATCAGAACCTGGGCATCACCCGGGCCGGCGGGCTGGAGATCGCGGGGCGCTCCTCGGGCGTCCACGGCGTCAAGCTCGACCTCGCCGTCCACGCCCTGGAGTTGGGGGAGGGGGTGCGGCTCGACCTGGAGTATCGCACCGACCTGTTCGACGCCGCCACGGTGCACCGGCTCCTGGGTCACTTCCGCACCCTGCTGGAGGGGGCTGTCGCCGATCCCGATGCGCCGCTCTGGGAGCTGCCCCTTCTCACTCCGGCAGAGGAACGGCAGGTCGTCGCAGCCTGGAACGAGACGGCCGCGGAGATTCCGCGCGCGACGCCGGTCCACCGCCTGTTCGCAGCGGTCACGGCGCGCGATTCCCAGGCTCCGGCCGTCCTCTGGGAAGGGGGAGCCCTCTCCTACGGCGATCTCGACCGCTGGGCCAACCGCCTTGCCCGGAGACTGCGCTCCCGGGGAGTGGGACCCGAGGTGGCCGTGGTCCTGGACCTCCCGCGCTCGGCCGAGCTGGTGGTGGCGATGCTCGCCGTGCTCAAGGCCGGCGGCTTCTACGTGCCGCTCGATCCGGCCGACCCCGAGGAGCGGCGGGCCTTGATCCTCGAGGATTCGGGCGCACTCGTGCGCCTCGGCGGCGCGGACGTGATCGCGGCGGCCGAGGCGGAGGACGTGGAGGACGCGGAATCTCCTGTCGATGCCGGGAATCTGGCTTACGTGATCTACACCTCCGGCTCGACCGGCCGGCCCAAGGGGGTTGCCATCCCCCATCGCGCCATCGTCCGTCTGGCTGTGAACACCGCGTACCTGCGTCTCGGCCCCGGGGACCGCGTAGCCCACGCTTCCAACACGGCCTTCGACGCGGCGACCTTCGAGGTCTGGAGCTCCCTGCTGGCCGGCGCCGCCCTGGTGGTGATCCCCCGCGAGGTGGTCCTGTCGCCTGCGGCCCTCGGCGCCGAGTACGGCCGCCTGGGGATCACCGCGGCGTTCCTCACCACCGCGCTGTTCAACGAGGTGGTGCGCGAGGCTCCGGGGTCGCTGGCCGGAGTCCGCCACCTGCTGACCGGCGGCGAGGCGGTTTCGCCCCGCCACATGCGCGAGGCGCGCTCCGCCATGCCGGGGCAACGTCTCCTCCACGTCTACGGCCCCACGGAGAGCACCACCTTCGCCACCTGGCACCCGGTCGAGTCCGTGCCGGAGGACGCGGTCTCCGTTCCCATCGGCCTTCCCCTCGCCAACACCCGCATCCACTTGGCGGACCGCCACCTGCGGCCGGTCCCCTTGGGCGTCCCGGGCGAGCTGCTCATCGCCGGCGAAGGGCTGGCTCGCGGCTACCACCGCCGGCCGGACCTGACGGCCGAGCGCTTCATTCCCGATCCCTTCGACCCCGCGGGAGGAGGGCGGCTCTACCGTACGGGTGACCTGGCGCGGCGGCGGCCGGACGGCGCCGTCGAGTTCCTGGGGCGCACGGACCCACAGGTCAAGGTCCGCGGCTTCCGCATCGAGCCGGGGGAGATCGAGGCCGTGCTCGCTCGAGCCCCCGGCGTGCGGGAATGTGCCGTGCTGGCGAGAGAGGACAAGGAAGGGCGCCGGCTGATCGCCTGGGTAGTCATGGAATCAGGAATCGAGCCGGACCTCCGCGCCTTCCTGCGCCAACGGCTGCCGGAGGCGATGGTCCCCGCGGCCTTCGGAGTCCTGGAGTCGTTCCCGCGGACCGCCAGCGGCAAGGTGGATCGCCGCGCCCTGGCCGCCCTGGAGCCGGCAGGCGCCGGGTCCGAGGTTCCCTTCGAGCCTCCGCGCACGCCGGTCGAGGAGATCGTGGCCGGTGCCTGGACGCAGGTGCTGGGCGTCGCGCGGGTGGGGCGGCACGACGATTTCTTCGACCTGGGCGGCCACTCGCTGCTCGCCAGCCGGGTCCTCTCCCGGCTGCGCGGACCCTTGGGCGCCGAGCTGCCGCTGCGCGACTTCTTCCGCGAGCCCACGGTGGCGGGGATCGCCCGGATGATCGAGCAAGCCCGGGAGGAGCGGCGGGGAGCCGTGCCGCCGCCGTTGGTCCATGTCCCCTGGGCGGGCCGGCCGCGCCTCTCCTTCGCCCAGGAGCGGCTGTGGCTGGTGGACCAGCTCCAGCCCGAGAGCACCGGCTACAACATGGACCTCCCCCTGGTGCTCACCGGAAGGCTCGATGTCGCAGCCCTCACCCAGGCGCTGGCTGAAATCGCCCGCCGCCACGAGGTGCTGCGCACCCGCTTCGAAAGCACAGAGGGTGGTCCCGTCCAGGTCGTCGAGCCGGTCTCGTGGCTCGGCCTCGATCCCCTTCCCCAGGTGGATCTGACGACGGTTTCTACCGATGCGGCGCAAGCCGAGCTGCGGCGCCTCGCCGGGGAGCGCCGGCCGTTCGACCTCGCCCGCGGGCCGCTGCTGCGGGCCGTGCTGGTGCGGCTGGCTGCGGAGGAGCATGCCCTGCTGGCCCAAGTCCACCATGCGGTCTGCGACGGCTGGTCGCTCGACGTGATGACCCGCGAGCTCTCCACCCTCTATGGGGCCTTCGCGCAGGGGCGCCCCTCCCCTTTGCCGGACCTCCCCATTCAGTACGCGGACTTCGCCCGCTGGCAGCGGCAGTGGCTGCAAGGGGAGGTGGTGGAGGGCCAGCTCGCCTGGTGGCGAGAGCGGCTGGGCGAGAACCCGGCGCCCCTCGCCCTCCCCACCGATCGGCCGCGCCCCCCGGTGCTGCCGGCCGCCGGCTCCCGCGGCGAGACGCGGGGGCTCCTCCTGCCGCCGGAGCTCGCGGGCCGGCTGGTGGCCCTCGCCCGGCAACGCGGGGCCACGCTCTTCATCACCCTGCTGGCGGGGTTCGAGGCGCTCCTCCATCGCCACACCCACCAGGAGCGGATCGCCATGGGCTCGCCGGTCGCCGGCCGCACGCGGCTGGAGGTGGAGGAGCTGATCGGGCACTTCGTCAACACTCTCATGCTGGCGGCGGACTTCGGCGGCGAGCCCTCCGGGGGAGAGTTGGTGGAGCGGGTACGCGACTCTACGCTCGGCGCCTTCGACCACCAGGACCTCCCTTTCGAGCAGCTCGTGGCGGCCCTGGCCCGCGACCGCGATCCCAGCCGGCAGCCCCTCTTCCAGGCCATGTTCGCCCTCCAGAACAATGCCGGCTCGGAGGCCGAGCTGCAAGGCCTGGCCTTCACCACCCTGCCGAGCCACGGCGGCCCTGCGCTCTTCGACCTGACGCTCGGGGCCGCCGAGGTCGAAGGCGGCGGCATCGCCTGCGGCATCACCTACGCGGCGGACCTCTTCGATCCGCCGACCATCGTCCGCCTGCTGGAGCAGTACCGGCGGCTGCTGGAGGGCTTGGTGGAAGATCCCGGCCTGCCGGTCTCCGGCCTCCCCCTGCTTTCCGCGGCGGAGCGCCACCAGGTTGAGGTGGAGCACGCCTTCGGACCCCTGACAGAGACGGCCGCCACGTCTCCCGGAACCCCCGGAGCAGCCGGAGCAGAAAATGCGGCAGCGATCGAAGAAGCACGGCGGGCCGAGCTCGAACGCCGCCGGACGGAGGTGGCCTCCCGCCGCGGCCAGCTCTCTGCGGACCGCCGCGCCCTGCTGCGCCAATGGGTGGGAGGGAAGGCGGCGGCGCCACCCGCAAGCCAGGCCGTGACTCCTCTCGTCGAGCTGCAGACCGCGGGCAGCCGGCCCCCCCTCTTCATCGTCCACGCCGCCGGGGGCCTCGTCCACGACTACGTGAACCTGGCGCAGCGACTCGATCCGGATCAGCCGCTCTATGGCCTCCAGTCGCCGGCCCTCGCTGGCGGCGAGCACTTCGCCACCGTGCTGGAGATGGCCGCTTGCTACGTCGAGGCCGTCCGCTCCGTGCAGCCGCGGGGACCGTACCGCCTCGGCGGCTACTGCGTCGGCGGCGCCGTGGCCTTCGAGATGGCCCGCCAGCTCCGCGCCGCGGGCGAGGAGGCCGAGAGCCTCCTCCTCTTCGACAGCCCGGCCCCCTTCCCCGAGCCGCCCGCCCTCGACGAGGCCGAGATGCTCGCCTCCTTCGTCCGCTCCCATGGCCATGGCGTCGAGGTCTCCGCGGACGAGCTGCGCTCTCTTCCTCCCGAGGCGTGGATCGGCGAGGTCCTCCGGCGCCTCGATCCGGCCCTCGCCTCCGGGGAGCTGCACCTGCGGTGGGAGGTCATGAAGCGCAACACACGGGCCATCTTCTCCTACGTCCCCCCCGGCCGGCTCCCGCTCGGCGCCGTCCTCTTCCGTGCCGCCGAGCAGACGGAGGAGCACCGCGATCAGCCGTTCATGGGATGGGAGCGCTGGCTGGAGGGGCCGATCGAAGTGGTGGACGTCCCCGGTGGTCACCTCGGTGTCTTCCAGGAGCCGGCGGTCGAAGCCGTGGCCCACGGGCTGCGCGCCCGGACGATGGCGGGCGCCGCGATATGATGGCGGAGTGATCCGCGCCGTCCTTTTCGATTTCAACGGCGTCCTGGTGGACGACGAGCCCATCCACCTGGAGGTGTTCCAGCGCATCCTCGCCGAGGAGGGGATCGCCCTCTCCGCCGACGACTACTGGACCCGCTACCTGGGGCTCGACGACCGTTCGAGCTTCGCGGCGGTGCTCGGGAGTGCGGGAAGGACGGCCACGGTGCCCCTCCTCATGCGGCTGGTGGCCCGCAAGGCGGCCTATTACCAGGAGCACGTTCGCCGCGGCGGCTATCCTTTCTTTCCCGGCGCCGTGGAGCTGGTCGGCGCGCTCGCCGGCCGCGGGCGGATGCTCGGCGTGGTGAGCGGCGCCCTGCGCGAGGAAGTCGAGGGGGCGCTGCGCCAGGCGGGGCTCCTCGACCGCTTCAAGGTGCTGGTCACGGCCGAGGACGTGACCGAGGGGAAACCCGATCCCGAAGGGTATTTGAAGGCATTGGAGAGCCTCAACGCCCATCCTCCCCTGCCGGAGCGTCTCCTCCATCCCCACGAGGTGCTGGCCGTGGAGGACAGCCCGGCCGGCCTCGCCGCCGCCGCCGAGGTGGGCTTTCCCACCCTCGGCGTGGCCCACACCTTCCCTGCCGGCCGCCTCCACGAGGCCGATACCGTGGTGGCGAGCCTGCGCGACCTCACCCCCGATAGGCTCGACCGCCTCTTCGCCGAAGCCAGCCGGCAGTGAGCTGATTTCAGTTGATGGGGATCCGCCCCGCGAATCCTTCGTCGTAGGTGTGGAAAAACGACAGGGCCTGCTCCGGGAAGCGCCAGCAGTAGTAGCCGTCGCCGCTATCCCAGTCCACCAGCCAGACCCCCTTGACCTCGCAGCCGAGGGAGGAGACCTGCTGCGCCCAGACACGGACGATCCGTTCGCGGGCCTCTTCGAGCTCGTCGCGCCGGGTGTCCAGCTCGTCGCGGCTGGCGACGCTGTTGGTCAGCGCCTCCACCTGCCGCACGGCGGCGGCGGTCAAGTCGCGCACCACGGGAAAGGTCTCGACCGCCTCGTCATAGCTGAAGATCCGCTTGCCGATCGCCCTGCGTTGGGGGGAGGACATAGAGTGACGATGATACCAGACCCTCCGCGGCGTCCAACCCCTACCCAAGGGGTCCGCGCCTTGTTACAGTCCCGAGGGTGAACGATCTGGAGAGCATCCGCGAACGGACCCGGGAAGGGTGTATCGAGGCGATCAGCGGCGGCATGTTCTCCGGCAAGAGCGAGGAGCTGGTGCGCCGCCTGCGCCGGGCCGCCCTCGCCCGCCAGGCGGTGCAGGTCTTCAAGCCCGCGGCCGACCTGCGCCACGACGACCCCCGGCGGCTGGTCACCCGCGACAAGCGGGAGCTCGAGGCGGTGAGCGTCACCTGCAGCGCCGAGCTGCGGCAGCGGATCAGCCCCGAGGTACAGGTGGTGGGGATCGACGAGGCCCAATTCTTCGACGATGGGCTGGTCAAGGTGGTCACCGAGCTCGCGGACTCCGGCGTGCGGGTGATCGTGGCCGGGCTCGATCTCGACTACTTGCGCCGCCCTTTCGGCCCGATGCCCCGCATCCTCGCCGTCGCTGAGTACGTGGACAAGGTCCACGCCGTCTGCATGCGCTGCGGCGCTCCCGCCCACTACAGCCAGCGCATCGCCGGCGGCGGCGAGCAACTCCAACTCGGGGATACGGAGTCGTACGAGGCCCGCTGCCGGCGGTGCTACGAGGCGTTCGAGCCGTAGTTTGGAGATCAGCCCCTCAGTGGCCGCGGCACCCAGGCCGTCCGCCGCAGCAGATCGCGCAAAGCCATTGCGAACAGCACGAAGAGGGGCACCGAGGCCTGAACGAGGAACCGGTTCCAGGTCGAGCCCACCACGAACTCCGGCCGCAGGCTGACCGTGGCATAGATCCATCCCACGCCCAGAGGCGCCGCGGTGGCGAGACCGAGGGGAAGCGCGGGGCGGCGGCGCAGGCCCCGCCAGCCGGCGAGGAGCACCAGGGGGGCCGCGGACCAGAAGAGCCCCCAATCGGGGAAGTACACCATCTCGGAGCGGGCCTTGGCCGCGAGGAGCGGAATGCGCGTCACGATCCCCGGCCAGAGCAGGGACCACGAGGTGGCCTGCTCGAAGCTCTCGAAGCTCTCCGGCACGCGGGCGCGCCAGGAATGGAGCAGGATCCAGGCGAAGACCACGGGCACGACCGCGAGGAGGAGCGCCCGCCGCCGCCGTGACCGCCCTCTCCCGCGCAGCAGGGGAAAGATCGCCGCCAGCCCCAGCGCCACGGGTGCGTAGATCTCGCCCTCGGCCTTGGTGAGCACGGCGGCAGCGAGGAGGAGCCCTGCCGCCACTCCCGCGGACGGGCTCGGGCGGGCAGTGAGGAGAAGGAGCAGGCCGCCGCCGAAGAAACACGCCAGAGGCAAGTCGCTGTATGCGGACGCGGCTCCCCCCGCTCCCGCGAAGGCGGGAAAGGAGAGGAGCGCGGCGGCAAGCGCCGACCAGGCTGCCGCGCTCCGCCCCGCAAGCTTTTCGGCCCCACCATAGATCAGCAGCAGCCAGGCGGGGAAAAAGGCCGCGTACATCGCCCGGAAGGCGTGAAGGTCCGGCTCCGCCGCCGTCACTTCGAGGACGGCCACCTGCGCCACCGGCATCAGCAGCGGGTACCAGGGATGAGAGAGGTACCAACCCCGCTGGGAGAGCGCGGCCGGATGGACGGTTCCCTCGCTGCGCACGTACCGGGCCTGGGCGCTCCAGGTCATCCTGCCGTCCCAGTCCGTCAGCGGATTGGTGAGGGCGTCGCAGAGGAGGCCGAAGGAGACGAGCCCGCCGACCGCGAGCGCCAGCCACTGCACGAGAAGCCTTCTCCCTCTTCTCCCGAGGCGATGAGAGACCCGCCGCCGGAGCCAGGAGAAGGCTCCCGCCGCCACCGGCAAGGCTGCCACGGTCAGGATGGCCGGAGCACGAAGCGGCACGGCGAGCCAGTGGGAGAGGGCGTAGAGCACCCCCGCCGTCCAGCCGACCCCCAGCAGATAGGCGTAGGCCAGCCGGCGGCCTGCCGGTAGCTCGCGTACCGCCGGGAGGATCTCGGCCAGGCCGGCGCCCGGAGCTGCGAAGAGGGCCACGCCGCCGAGCCCCGCGAGCGCCTCAGCCGGGACCATGCAGAGGCTCCATGCGGCGCAGGAAATCGTCGCGGTCGAGGAGGACGGCCGGGGCGTGGGGGAGGGCGACGACCACCCACCGCGGCCCGGGCGGCAGACTCCAAGCCGCGTGGGAGGGAGCGGTCATTTCCTCGAGCCGCCCCACGTACCACGCCTTCCTGGGCGCCAGCTCGAAACGCACCCAGTACGTTGCGCCCTGCCATTCGTGGCCGCCATCGACCAGCAGGTACTCGCCGTCCGGCGGAACGGCGCGGCGTATCACCTCCAGGGCCTCCACGGCCGGCGCTCCCAGCACCCGCAGGCGCGCTCCCCGGTGGTCCTCCCCCGCGAGCCGCGTCGCGTCGTAGACCCTCTTGCCCACGCGCAGAGCCGTGAGTGGCAACGCCGCCAGGAGCGACACCCCCAGGACGGCCAGCGCTACGGCCCGAAGGACTTTGCCCGCAAAGGAGAGCACGATGGCAGGTTTATCACGAATCCCCAGGAGTACAATGCGCGCCATTAGGCAGTCCAAGGCCTAGAATCTCGGACCACAGACCCGCGGAGCAGCATTTGTCCTATACGATCGGCATCGACGCCCGGAAAATTCAGGACTTCGGCATCGGCACCTACGTCCGGAACCTCATCCGGTCGCTGGCGGCCATCGACTCCGAAAACCGCTACGTGCTGCTCGCCAAACCGGGCGACCGCGAGGGGCTCCTCGACCTGCCGGAGAACTTCCAGGTGGCGCTCGAAAGCTCGCCCGTCTACTCCCTGCGCGAGCTGGTGGCCCTCTCCTGGCACCTCTACCGCCGCAAGCTCGACCTCTACCACTCGACCCACTACGTGCTGCCGGCCTGGGTGGGGTCGAAGGTGGTGGTCACCATTCACGACGTCATCCATCTCCTCTACCCCGAGTTCCTGCCGAGCAACCTCGCCTTCCTCTACGCCCAGCGGATGATCCGCCGCAGCCTGAGCCGCGGCGACCGCATCATCGCCGTGTCGCAGAACACCAAGAACGACCTGGTGCATCACTTCGACACCGGCGGCGAGAAGATCGAGGTGATTCACAACGGCGTCGAGGACGTCTTCCGCCACCGCCTCGCGACCGAGGACCTGCACCGCTGGCTGCGCGACTTGGGGCTCGCCCAGCCCTATCTCCTCTTCGTGGGCAACCCCGCCAAGCCGCACAAGAACCTGGACACGGTGGTGCAGGCCTACGCCCGCGCCCGCCGCATGGCGCAGTTCGACGCGCCGCTGATCTGCGTCGGCAGCCGCCAGGGGTCGGAGTTCAAGATCCGGCAGCGGGCCAATTACCTGGGGATCGGCGACAAGGTCCGCCTGCTGGGGCACGTAGCGCACGAGGCGCTCCCCGCCATCTACCAGGGCGCCACCCTCTTCCTCTACCCCACGCTCTACGAAGGGTTCGGGCTGCCGGTGATCGAGGCCATGGCCTCGGGCGTGCCGGTGATCACCTCGAACACCTCGGCCCTCAAGGAGATCGCCGAAGGATATGCCCAGGTGGTCGATCCGCTGGACCTGGACGGCATCGCCAAGGCCATCGCCCATCTCATGGGCAATCCCGAGGCGCGGGCGAAGCTGATCCAGCTCGGTGAGCGCCGGGCCGAGGACTTCCGGTGGGACGAGGCGGCGCGGCTGACGCTCGGCGTCTACCTCTCGGCCATTGAAGGAAGAAACGAGGGAAAGGGGGAGCGGGCCTGATCCCCTTCACCTTCCCGCCGCCGCTCCCCGGGCCGCCGCGACCGCGGGTGGCCCTGGTGCACGATTGGCTGACCGGTATGCGCGGCGGCGAGAAGGTCATCGAGATCCTGGGCTCGCTCTATCCGGAAGCTCCTCTCCATACCCTCTTCCACTTTCCGGGGAGCGTCAGCCCGGCGATCGAGTCGCACCCCATCCGCACCAGCTTCCTCCAGAAGGCGCCGGGCATCCGCCGCCACTACCGCAGGTACCTCCCCCTCTTTCCCGCCGCCATCGAGGAGTTCGACCTCTCGGGCTTCGACGTGATCCTGAGCTCCAGCCACTGCGTGGCCAAGGGAGTCATCGCGCCGCCCGACGCCTTCCACCTCTGCTACTGCCACACCCCGATGCGCTACGCCTGGGACCAGGAGCACGCCTACTTCCCCAAGCGCCGGGGCGCCGGGCCGCGGCTGCGGTCGCTCGCCTTGACCGCCCTGCGCGCCTGGGACGTTTCCTCGGCGGCGCGCGTAAACCTCTTCGTAGCCAACTCTCGTTTCGTGGCGCGGCGCATCGAAACGTACTATGGCCGCCCGGCCGAGGTGGTGCATCCTCCCGTGGACGTCTCGTTCTTCACTCCCGGCAAAACTCAGGACAAGGGAGATCCCCGCCCCTATTGCCTGATGGTCTCGGCCTTGGCGCCCTACAAGCGGGTGGAACTCGCCATGGCGGCATGCGAGAAGCTGGGACTGGAGCTCAGAGTGGTGGGCGAGGGGCCGGAGCGCAAGCGCCTGGCGGCGATGGCCGGGGGGGCCGGGGGGGCTCCCGCGGGCGTGCGCTTCCTCGGCAAGGTGGGGCCTGAGAAGCTGCGCGACCTCTACCGCGGCGCGCAGCTCTTCCTGCAGCCGGGGATCGAGGACTTCGGCATCGCCTCCGTGGAGGCCCTGGCCTGCGGCACCCCGGTGGTGGCCGCCGCCCGGGGCGGGATCGTCGACGTCGTGGAGGATGGCCGGCACGGCGTCCTCTATCCGGACTGGGAGGGACCGGCGGCTCTGGCCGATGCGATTGACAAAGCCCGCCGAATCGGATTCAATGTCTTGGATCTTCGCGAGCGGGCTGAATCGTTCTCGGTTTCGCGGTTCACCGATCGCATCCGTTCTCTTCTATCTCGTTGAATTCCAGTTGAGGGTGCCTCTCCTTTGATCCAAGAACGACACAGGAAGACGGCCGGTCTCTACCTCTTCACGGATCTCGCGGCGACTCTCGCCGCCTTCTTTGCCGCCTGGCTTCTGCGTTTCGAGCTGGCGGTCATCCCGGTCACCAAGAACGTCCCCGAGTTTTCGCCGTATTTGCGGCTCGTGCCGTTCATCCTGGTGCTGTGGCCGATCGTCTTCTATTTCCACGGCCTCTACCAGAGCCGCCGCGGACGCAGCCGCGTGGACGAGGTCTTGACCATCGTCCTCGCCGTGCTGCTCGCCACCGTCCTCCTTTCGGTGGTCATCGCCTGGTACCGGCCGCCGGCGTGGCCCGGGAGCCGCGAGTACTTCACCTACAGCCGCGCCTTCCTCGGCCTCTTCGCGGTGGTGGACCTCGCGTTCGTGGCCACCTCGCGCATGGTCGTGCGCGCGGGGCTGCGGCGCCTCCGCAGCTCGGGCCACAACCAGCAGCGCATCCTGGTGGTCGGCGCCGGGCTGCTGGGGCGCGAGATCACCACCAAGATCCTCGCCCACCGCGAGATGGGTTTCGAGGTCGTGGGCTTCCTCGACGACGATCCCCGCAAGGAGGGGGCGGAGATCTGCGGCGTGCCCGTGCTCGGCGCCGTTCGCCAGGCCGAAGAGGTGGTCGAGGCGCAGCGCATCGATCAGGTTTTCATCACCCTGCCGCTCGAGGCCCACAAGAAGGTCCTGCAGTTGATCGAGCTCATGGCGCGCGAGTGCGTCGAGATCAAGCTAGTGCCCGACATCCTGCAGTACGCCACCTTGAAGGCGGCGCTCGAAGACGTCGACGGCACGCCGGTGATCAACCTCTCGCAGGTGCCGCTCCAGGGCTGGAACAGCATGGTAAAGCGCACCATGGACTTGTGCCTCGCATCGGCCGCTACCGTGGTGCTGCTGCCAGTCCTGCCAGTGATCGCGCTCGCCATCTGGCTCGAAGACCGCGGCCCCATCTTCTACCGCCAGGAGCGCATGGGGCTCGACGGCCGCCCCTTCATGATCCTCAAGTTCCGTTCGATGCGCGTCAACGCCGAAGACACCAGCGGTCCGGTGTGGGCGATCAAGGACGATCCGCGCCGCACGCGCGTCGGCGGCCTGCTGCGCCAGTGGTCGTTCGACGAGCTGCCGCAGATCTGGAACGTGCTCACCGGCGACATGTCGATCATCGGCCCGCGCCCCGAGCGGCCGACGTTCGTGCGGGAGTTCAAGCACAAGATCCCGCGCTACATGCTGCGCCACCGCGTGAAGTCGGGCATCACCGGCTGGGCGCAAGTGCACGGCTGGCGCGGCAACACGTCGATCAAGAAGCGGATCCAGTACGACCTCTACTACATCCAGAACTGGTCGCTGTCGCTCGACTTCAAGATCCTCTGGATGACGCTGCGCTACGCGCTGCGCCTCAACGCCTACTAGGCGCCCCTCGTTCAAACCCTTGTTCCACGGGCTTTTGCCGGTGATTCGCAAAGTCTTGCGGCGCCGGCGCGAAGCCGTATGCGCGGCCTTACGCCAGCCCGTTCGAGCGCGCCGACGCGCACCGCTCGGGGTCCTCGCGAGCGGGACACTAAGGGTTGAGGCGTAAAACCTCTTGACGCCCAAGATGTAGTGGGCGTAACCTAAACGCATCATGCCCGTCACGAGGGCACCACACAAAAAGGAGAGACAGATGGCATCGACGGACAAACCCGCGAAGAAGGCCGCCCCGAAGAAGGCTGCCGCCAAGGCTACGGCGAAGAAGGCCGCGGCCAAGAAGCCGGCAGCGAAGAAGACCGCCGCCAAGAAGACTCCTGCGAAGAAGGCTGCCAAGACTGTGACGGCGGCGAAGAAGACCGCGGCGAAAAAGACCACCGCCGCGAAGAAGGTCACGGCGAAGAAGGCGGCTGCTCCGAAGAAGGCGGCCAAGAAGCCTGCGACGAAGAAAGCCGCCGGAAAGAAGGGACAGTAAGCCGTTCAGGAGAGAGGTTCACGAAGGCGACGTTCTGGGCTTTTTCCGGGGCGCTGTTTTTTCGCCGGCCTCCCTTGTCGTTTTCGCCAGCGTCGCCTGGCACGGCGTCACCCGCCTCCGCCCCGTGGCGTGAAACGTCGTGCCGGCACCAAGCAGAAACCCTCCTTCAGGCGGTCGCAGAGAGCAGTCGGGCCGCCGCTTGGTCCACCAGCCACAAACGGTTTCCGGTAACGATCTGCGCCGGCCAGCGCTCGGGATCGCGTGCCCCTTCGAGCACCGCGCGCAGCGGCTCGGCCTTGTCGTCTCCGCTCGCGAGGAACGCGGCGAGCCGTGCATGATCGAGAACCGGCGGCGTCAGCGTGATGCGAAACGTGCTCTGCGCCGGCACCCACGGCGCCACCACCAGCCGCTCGCTTTCGTGTACCGCAGTGCCGCCGGGAAAGAGCGATGCGGTGTGGGCGTCCTTGCCGAGGCCCAGCAGGATGAGGTCGAAACGCGGCCACTCGCCCGGCGCGAGCGCGAAGAACGCGCGCAGCTCCGCTTCGTACGCCGCCGCCGCGGCCGCCGCATCGGGCTCTTCGGCGCGGATGCGATGAACGTTGGCAGCCGCCAGCGGCACGGCGTCAAGCATCGCTTCGCGCGCCATGCGGAAGTTGCTTTCCGGATGATCGGGCGGCACGTGGCGCTCATCCCCCCAGAAGACGTGAACGCTGCTCCACGGCATGCGGTCGCGATAGGGCGCCGCCGCCAGCAGACGATAGAGATCGCGCGGCGTCGAGCCGCCGGAGAGCGCCCACGCGAAACGGCCGCGCTCGCGCACCGCCTCCTCGGCGCGCGCCGTCACTTCTTCGGCCGCGCCTTGCATGAGCTCGGGCACGGTGGCGAAAACGCGGATCTCGCTCAAGCCTGCCATTTCCGTCCGCCCTTCTGAATCAGCTCGTCGGCTTCTTTCGGTCCCCAGGCGCCGGCTGCATAGTTGGGGAAGTTGCGCGGCGAAAGCGCCTGCCACACGTCGAGGATCGGCGTCACCACGCGCCATCCCGCCTCCACCATGTCGCTGCGATGGAAGAGCGTCGAGTCGCCGAGCATGCAGTCGTAGAGCAGCGTCTCGTAGCCCGTATGCGGCTGCGCGCCGAAGTAGTCGGCATACTCGAAATGCATCTTCACCGTGCCCAGCCGCACCTGCGGCCCCGGCACCTTCCCTTCGAAGCGCAGCGAGATCCCTTCGTCCGGCTGGATGTGCAGCACCAGCAGGTTGGGATTGAGTCGCTCGACCGGCGTGTCGCGGAAGAGCATCAGCGGCGCGCGTTTGAACTGGATGGCGATCTCGGTGGTGCGCTTCGGCAGGCGCTTGCCGGTGCGCAGGTAGAAGGGCACGTCGGCCCAGCGCCAGTTGTCGACGAACATCTCGAGCGCCGCGAAAGTCTCCGTGCTCGACGCGGGCGAGACGGATTTCTCGGCGCGATAAGCCGGCACGCGCTCGCCGTCCACCGTGCCTTCGCCATACTGGCCGCGCACCGTGAGGCGCAGCACGTCCTCGTGCGTGAAGGGGCGCACCGCGGTCAGCACCTTCACCCGCTCGTCGCGCACCACGTCGGGGTCGAACGATACGGGCGGCTCCATCGCCGTCAAGGCGAGGAGCTGGAACATGTGGTTCTGCACCATGTCGCGCAGCGCGCCGGCTTCTTCGTAGTAGGCGCCACGCCCTTCGACGCCCACGGTTTCGGCCACCGTGATCTGCACGTGGTTGACGTAGCGGCGGTTCCAGATCGGCTCGAAGATGCCATTGCCGAAGCGGAACGCCATGATGTTCTGCACCGTCTCCTTGCCGAGGTAGTGATCGATGCGGAAGATCTGCTTCTCGGCCAAGACCTCGCGGATCTCCTGGTTCAGCTTGCGGGCGGATTCGAGGTCGTGGCCGAAAGGCTTCTCGATGATCACTCGCCGCCACTTCCCTTCCTCCTCGCGGGTGAGCCCCGCTTCGCCGAGCCGTTGGATGTAGTCGCAGAAGAGCTTTGGCGGCACCGCCATGTAGAAGAGGTAGTTGCCCGCCGTTCCCAGCTCCTCGTCGAGCTTCGCCAGCGTTTCGGCCAGACGGTGAAACGTCGCCATGTCCTCCAGGTCGCCGGCAACGTAGCGCAGCCGCTTCGTCAGCCAGCCGGCCTTGTCGTCGTCCACCTCCATGGTGGCGAAGTGACGCAGGTCCTCCTCTGCCCGTTGGCGGAACTCCTCTTCCGAAAGCGGCGAGCGGCCGACGCCCACGACGGCGACCTCGTCTGGCAGCAAGCCGTCGTTGACCAGGTTGTAGAGCGCCGGCAGGAGCTTGCGTTTCGTCAGGTCTCCCGTGGCGCCGAAGATCACCATGGCACAAGGCGGCGCTGGCCGCGCCTGCCACTCGTCCGTCCTTTCCAGGGTTTCGCTTGCAACCGGAGCGGTCATGGCGTCTCCTCAGCTCTTCGCCTTGTGCTCGACGTGGCCACCGAACTTGTGACGCATGGCGGAGAGCATCTTGTCGCCGAAGGTGTGCTGCTGGCGCGAGCGGAAACGGTCGAAGAGCGACGCCGCGAGGACGTTGACGGGCACGGCCTCTTCGATCGCGGCCTGCAGCGTCCACCGCCCTTCGCCCGAATCTTCAACCTCGCCCGTGAACTCCGCAAGCTCCGGGCTTTCGGCGAGCGCGCTCGCCGTCAGATCGAGCAGCCACGAGGAGACCACGCTGCCGCGCCGCCACAGCTCGGCGACGTCGGCGAGGTCGAGCTCGAAGCGGTGTCCTTCGGGGAGGTCTTTCGAAGCGGCGTTCTTGAAGATGTCGAACCCTTCGGCATAGGCCTGCATCAGGCCGTACTCGATGCCGTTGTGCACCATCTTCACGAAATGCCCGGCGCCCACCGGGCCGCAGTGGAGCCAGCCATCCTCCGCGGTGCTCTTCTTCCCTTCGCGGCCGGGAGCGGGCGCGACGTTGCCGCGGCCGGGCGCCAGCGTTTTCCAGATTGGAGCGAGCCGCTCCACCACCTCGGCCTCGCCGCCGATCATCAGGCAATAGCCGCGTTCCAGTCCGTAGACGCCACCGCTGGTGCCGGCGTCGACGTAGAAGATCCCTTTCTCGGAGAGGGCGCGGGCGCGGCGCACGTCGTCCTTGTAATAGGTATTGCCGCCGTCGATGATCGCATCCCCTTTCTCCATCCTCTCGCCCAGGGCCTTCACCATCCCTTCCGTCGGATCGCCCGCGGGCACCATCACCCAGGCCGTGCGCGGCGGCTTGAGCCGCGCGACGAATTCGTCCAGCGTCCCGGATCCCGACGATCCTTCCGCCACCAGCTCCGCCACCGCATTCGGGTTCAGGTCGTAGACGACGCACTCGTGCCCGTCCCGGAGCAGGCGGCGCACCATGTTGCCGCCCATGCGCCCGAGGCCGATCATGCCGATCTGCATTGCAGTCCTCTCTTTCTGACGACGGTTGGTCCCTTCTTGCCGGCGCCGCTGGCCACCGGGGAGGGAGCCGTGAAAGTCTACTACTGCGGGGCGGTCCTGGCTTTGCAGGAGCGTGACAGCCGAGGAGGATGCGAGAATGGGCAAGCATGAGATCGAAGCGAAGCGGATGAAGAGGGCGGCGGCAGCCGCTCTGCTGTTGACCGCCCTGGCCGTCCCGGCCTGGAGCGAAGTGGCCATCACCCCCAAGGCCGGCACCCTGGGGCTCGGCGCCGAGCTGACGGTGGGCCTCTCTCCGCAGTGGAACCTGCGCCTGGGCGGCAACGCCTTCAACTACACCGACAACGGCCGCGAGGTGAGCGGCATCGTCTACGACGCCACGGCCCACCTGCGCACGGCCACGGCGCTCCTCGACTTCCACCCCGGAGGACGCGGATTCCGCCTTTCGGCCGGCGCGGTCTACAACGACACCTACATCGACGGCAGCAGCCTGACTCCGTCTTCGGGGTTCTACGACATCGGCGGCGTGCAGGTGCCCGCCGGCCTCGTAGGCACCCTGGACGGCCGCATCAAATTCGATCCGGTGGTTCCGTACGTCGGGCTCGGCTGGGGCAATGCCGTAGGCCCGGGCGGCCGGGTACGCTTCGCCGCGGACCTCGGCGCCGTCTTCCAAGGCAAGGGGAAGGTCACGCTGACGCCGCAGATCCCGGCCGGCAGCCCCTTGAACGATCCCATCGCGCGGCAGGCGCTCCAAGTGCTCCTCGACCACGAGGAGCGGGACATCGAGGACGACGTGGCCGACTACACGGTGTATCCGGTGGTCTCGATTGGGGTTTCGTTCCGGTTCTAGGAAGGGCAACACGGACGAACAAGGACTGGCAAAGACGAGCACGGACACCAGGGACTTCAGGGACTTGAAACCGTCCTTGGTGTCCTTGCTGTCCTTTGCGTCCTTGTCATAGGCTCGCCCGCCATGGCCGCATCCCGCACGCTCCTTCTGCTTCTCCTGCTCCTGGCCGGCTGCGCTGTTTCGCCGGCCACGCCTGCGCGAAAGGACTCTTTCGACATGAACCGTGCCGCCGAATCCTACGTCAAGCTGGTGCTCGCCGTTGGCCAGCACGATACCGATTACGTGGATGCCTTCTATGGCCCGCCGGAGTGGCGTGCCGCGGCCGAGGCCCACAAACGCCCGCTCGCCGAGATTCGCGCTGAGGCCGAGTCGCTGATCACGGACGTCGCGGCTCATCCGCCGGGCGACGACGAGCTCGATCACCTGCGGCACGCTTATCTTCTACGCCAGCTTCGGTCCATGACGGCGCGCATCGATTTCCTCTCGGGCCGGCGAATGACGTTTGACGAGGAGTCCAAGGCGCTCTATGACGCCGTGGCGCCCACCTACGGCGCCGATCACTTTCAGCAGATCCTCGACCGCCTCGAGAAGGCCATGCCCGGCGAAGGCTCACTGCCGGAGCGCGTGGAGGCCTTCCGGCAGCGTTTCGTCATTCCTCCGGACCGGCTCGACGCCGTGTTCAAAGCCGCGATCGACGAATGCCGCCGGCGCACGGCGCAGCACCTGGAGCTGCCGGCCGGCGAGAGCTTCGTCGTCGAGTACGTCACCCACAAGTCGTGGAGCGGCTACAACTGGTACAAGGGCGGATTCCACAGCTTGATCCAGGTCAATACCGACCTGCCGATCTTCGTCGACCGGGCGGTGGACCTCGCCTGCCACGAGGGCTATCCCGGCCATCACGTCTACAACGCCCTGCTGGAGCAGCATTTGGTGAAGGGGCGCGGCTGGCCTGAATTCTCCGTCTATCCGCTCTTCTCGCCGCAATCGCTCATCGCCGAGGGGACGGCCAACTTCGGCATCGAGGTCGCTTTCCCCGGCGCCGAGCGCACGGCCTTCGAGCGCGAGAAGCTCTATCCGCTCGCCGGCCTCGATCCCGCCACGGCGGAGCGCTACGCCGAGGTGCGCGACCTTCTCCAGCAACTCGGCTACGCCGGCAACGAAGCCGCCCGCGGCTTTTTGGATGGCAAGATCTCTCGCGAGGCCGCCGAGAGCTGGCTGGTGCGCTACGCCCTCATGTCTCCCGAGCGGGCGGCGCAGCGCGTGCGCTTCATCGAGCAATACCGGAGCTACGTCATCAACTACAACCTCGGGCAGGACCTCGTGCGCCAGTACGTCGAAAAGCAAGGCGGCACGGCGGACCATCCCGAGAAGCGCTGGCAGGAATTCACCAAGCTCATCTCCTCGCCGCGGCTGCCTTCCGGTCTGCGTTGAATCACGGCCGCGCCCCAGCGTCCTCGTCCCCCACGTGCTTCATCGCCGACAGCGCGTCCTGAAAGCTCGTGGGTTGGACCGCGGAGCTGCCTACCAGCGGCGAGTCCAGTGTGAAAGTGAGGAAGACGCTCAGGCCGATCACGACGCTGAGCGCGACAGTGAGCAGCGCCTGGATCAGAACCTTCTCCGTATAGAACAGGAAGGTCGTGCAGATGGTGACCGCGGCTCCCACTAGCACGATCAGCCACATCAGTCTGGAGAGCCCGTCGTCCACGGCCTGGAAGCGCTGCCGGCGGAGGGACAGGACGACGTTGACCTGGCGCAGGCCCTCGGCGTGCGCAAGTTGCTGGCCGGACGTTGCAGGCTCGAAAGTGACCATCTTGCGTACGAGCTGGTTTACGTGATCGGCGATCTGCGTCGGCGTCACTCCCCGCTCTTGCAGCGGCCACTCTTTGTCGATGACAGCCCTGACGTATTGCTGGAGGACGCCCCGCAGCTCTTCGCGCAGGGGAGAAGGGTAGAACTCCATGTCGCGATAGAGGTCGGAGGCCGCCACCGCCTCGCTGGAGACCACGTCCTCGACCTTAGAATGATTCTCCCAAGTGGCCACTGCGATGAGGCCGACGAGCAGGGCATAGAAGATCCCGATCGCCGCGACGTAGTAGTTGACGAGCTCGTTCGTCTCGCCAGCGCGTTTCCGCATCCACGGCCGGGTCAGCCAGAGACCCAAAAGCGAGAGGGCGACGAAGGCCCCAACGACCAGAAGACCCGCCCAGAACGTCGGCCACTCCCGAAGCCAGAGCATGCTCATGCGACAGCCCTCCCATGGTTAGGACCGATCAGGATCAAGAGGATTTCTTCGGCTCATCCGTCAGCTTGACGCAGCGCAGCAACTCTTGGTACCGGGGGTGGCTGCGCAGGCTGTCGTAGAGAGGGTCGACGCGCACGAAGGCGACCAAGGGATCTGACTTTTCGTGACAGATCTGGAGCAGCAGGTCGAGCGCGCGCTCCCTTTGGCCCAACTCGACGGCCGGCACGACAGCATAGGAGGGGCAGTACGGGCCGACTTTGGCGAAACGCTCCTCCTTGGCCGACCAAAAATCCTCGAGGCTCTCGGGTTCCTTCTCGCCCAGCCAGTGCTCTTCGGCACGGGCGGCGCCGAGAGCCGCCTCCTGGTCCCCTTTCGCCAGCGATGCGAGCGTCATGGTCCGGAAGGCCCAGAAGAGATCGTGTTGCGTGGGGTTGCCCTCACTCGTCTTGGCAGTCAACAGGCCGATCTGGTGTTGCGCCTTCTCGATCGCTTCGTCGTAGCGGCGAGCGAGGTAGTAGAACCAGGGGAGCTGACCGATGGGCCGCGCCGGCTGGAGGTACTGCGCCTGCTCCACCTGGTCCAAGGCTTCGGCATGGCGGCCCCGCACGGCCAGCAGCATCGCATACTCAAAATGGGTGTCGGGGCGCTGCGGATCGAGAGCGAGCGCCCGGCGAAACTCCTGCTCCGCCTCGTGCCAGTCGTATTCGTACTGGACGAGTCTCATGGCCCGGTCGAGATGGGCGAGCGGCAGCTTCGGATTGAGCTGGAGCGCCTTTTTCTCCGCCGTCTCGACGAGAGGCATCACCTCCCGCGCCGGACGCTGCTCTTCGAGCAGCGCGTGGGCCAGGGCCGCCCAAGCGGGAGCGAAGTCGGGCGCGAGCATGGTCGCTTTGTGGAAGGCATTAGGCGCCTTTTCGGGGTCGGTGATCTCTAGATACCGTCCTTCGAGATAAGCGCTCATCGCCTCTTGGGACGGGAGATCCCGCCCGCCGTTTCCCCGCGAACGCAAAGCGATCAGGCTCACCAGGGAGACCAGGGCGAGGGCCGCGGCGAGGATCAGCCGCCAGGAGCCCCTGAATCCCTTGACCACTGACCGTGCCCGTTGCCGGCTCGGCTCGGGAGCCTCCGGAGGCGAAGAGTCCGCTTCGCGGCGGCTCTCGACAGGAGCGAGGAAGCGGTAGCCGACACGCGGCAGGGTGGCGACGAACCGCGGCTGCTCCGCCGAGTCGTCCAGGGCGAGTCGGATCTGCCGGATGGAGTAGTTGAGGGCGAGGTCGAAGTCGACATGGCTCTCCTCGCCCCACACCGCGTTCCTGATCTCCTCACGTGAGACCACTTCCCCGGCCCGCAGCGCCAGCACGGCCAGCACCCGCGCCGGCTGGAGCTGGAGCTTGACCTGCACGCCCCCGCGCAGGAGCTCGCCGCTGTCCAGCCGCAGCTCGAAGTCGCCGAAGCGGAGGGCGGTCGCCGCCGCCACGGACGCGTCCAGGATCCCCATCCTCTTAGTCTATCAGGGCAGCTCACTCCCTAGAGGAGCGCAAAAATTGTCGCAGCGCACCCTTACAAGAGGACGCGCCCCCGCGCGCTCGCGTGAAAAGGAGAACCTGATGACGAAGAAATCCCTGTTTCCGAAACTTGTACTGGCAACGGCCCTCGTGGTGGGCGCTCTGGCCACGGCTCCGGCTCCATCCCAAGAGATCCCCCTCCCTCCGTACTGCGACCATCACGGCGACTGCATCGACGTCTACGCGCCGGTCATCTGCTCCAACGGCTACATCTACGGCAACGGCTGCTATGCCTGGCTGGCCTGCGCCACCGACTGCGTGCCATACAACAACGAATCCTAGCCGCAAGCTCAAAGGAGGATTCCCATGAAGAACGTAGCCAGAATCGCCGCCGTCCTGTTCCTCCTGTTCGCCGGCCTCGCCTCGAAGAGGGCTTCAGCCATCATCTTCTTCTGTGGCGACATCTGTAACTCCCAGCAGTCTTGCGGGAGGAACTGCGTCGACGATTCGACGGGCAACCCGTCGAATTGTCTGAATTGGGATTGCTGCATCGGACACACCTGGAACTGCTAAAACGACTGAAGGAGATCACAAATGAAGCGACTCGCTCTTTTTGCCGTGGCTGTCCTGCTGACCTCGGGCGCTCTCCTCAGCAGGCCCGCCGCAGCCTGCCCCATCAATCCCACCTGTAACGCGGCTCAATGTCAAACCACGTGCCGCGCGAAAGGTGCCGAAAGCGGAGCCTGTACGGGTGTCTGCCACCTCTGCGCCTGTTTGAATTGATGGAAAGGAGAAAACCATGAAAACGACCGCCCTGCGTTCCCTCCTCGTCGTTCTTGCCCTCATGGTCTTGGTTCCGGTTGCCGCTTCGGCATTCCCGCCGCAGTGCGATGACGTCTGCAATTGTCAGAGCAAGTGCACCCAGGCTTGCTGGATCGGCCTGACGCGCACGACCTGCGGAAACTCCGGGGACCTCTGCGGCTGCTTCGCCGCGGCTGCTCTCACCCAGAGCTTCACCCCGGCCACGGAAACCAAGCCGACCCAGCCGCCGTGCTTCGAGGCAGCTCCGCAGGAGCAGCCGGCCCCGGCCCAGGCGCGCTAGCGCCCGGAGTTTCAGAGGTCTTCAAACCAGGGCGGGGGGCGGGGCTGCTCACCCGCCCGTCGTCATCCTGCCCATCTCTTGCAGCACGATGCCCAAGGAGTGGAGCCTTTAGCTGCCGGCCACCGCCAAGACCGCCCCGACCGCCGAGTCGCTTTCGCGCTTCCAAAGGATGAGGGCAAGCCAGACGACGAACACCTTCACCGGAAGCGGCAGGTCCTCCGGGAGATCCACGTCTGTCCGGCGTGAGAGCATTCGGGTTCGGGCGACTGAACCGACCTTCCTGCGATTCTCCAGGAACAGGAACTCTCGCCCATGGGCGTAGCTGAGCTTGTACTCCCTTCCTGAGTGCTCGACGTCGAAAGAATCGCGGAAGGCGCTCGGCTTGCTTGCGCGTGCCACGACCCCTTCCTCGTTTTCCAGGATGAAGGCGCCGCTCATCAATCCTTCCCGATAAACCGTATAGGGCCTGCCTTGAATCGTCAGGCTCGCTTTCTCGCGCCACCACGACATGTCGATGTCGGCGACGGGTATCGATCCCTCCAGGACGTTGAAATTCCAGGAGAACCAGAACTTCGGAATTGCCTCCAACACGACCGCTCCTTTCGTACTCCTGCCGGTTTGACAATCCGCCTTGGGAGAGCAGGACCTCCTTGGGCTTACTCCACGATACGGGAGCCAAGCCGTTCGAGTTCGAGCGCCGGGCTGGCTGTCACAGAACTGTCAACGGTGCTATCCTGCCCCGGCGATGGCGAAGACGAGCGCCGGCCTGCTGCTGTTTCGCGAACGATCCGGCCACCTCGAAGTGCTCCTCGTCCACCCCGGCGGACCCTTCTGGAAGAACAAGGACGACGGCGCGTGGTCGATCCCCAAGGGAGAGATCGCGGACGGTGAAGATCCCCTGTCCGCGGCGCGGCGGGAATTCACAGAGGAGACCGGTTTCCCCGCCGAAGGCGAGGCCGTCGCGCTTTCTCCGCTTCAGCAGAAGGGCGGAAAAGTGGTCCACGCCTGGGCCGTGCGCGGCGATCTCGATCCGGATCGCATCCGCAGCAACTCCTTCTCTCTGGAGTGGCCGCCGAAGTCGGGCCGCACCCAGGATTTTCCCGAAGTGGACCGCGCCGGCTGGTTTACGCTCGACCTCGCCCGGCGCAAGATGCTGCAAGGGCAGGTGGGGTTTCTGGATCAGCTCGAAGCGCTGATGCGTCTGCCCTAGATCTCGATTTTCGAGAAACGCCAGGCTCCCAGACAGAGCAGGCCCACGGCGACGGCCGCGAGCACCGCGAGATCGGTTACGAGGCCGAAGTGGGTTACGCCGATCAGCGTGCCGCGCAGGCCGTCCACGCCGTAGGTCAAAGGATCGAGACGCGTGACCCAGGCGAGCACGCTCGGCAGGTTGTTCAACGGGAAGAGCGCGCCCGAGAGGAAGAAGATCGGCATCACCAGGAAGTTCATGATCAGTTGGAAGCCCTGCATGTCCTGCAGGCTGGAGCCGATCGACACACCCAGCGCGGCGAACACGGTGGCGATGAGCAGCATGAAGACGAGGGCCAGCGGCAACGTGATCAAGCTCGTCGGGCGGAACCCTGCGATCAGGCAGACGATCACCATCAACGTGCCCTGGAGCATCGCCACGGTGGCGCCGCCGAGAGTGCGCCCGATCATCACGCGGATACGCGGCACCGGGGCCACGAGCGTCTCTTTCAAGAAACCGAACTGGCGGTCCCACAGCAAGGCGATGCCGGAGAAGATCGACGTGAAGAGGAGCACCATGCCGATGACGCCGGGCGCTACGAATTGCAGGTAGCTCCCCCTTCCAGCCTTTTGGAACACCGGCCCGAGCCCGAAACCCAGCACCAGGAGGTAGAGCAGCGGCTGGCCCAGGGAGGCGACGATCTGCGTGCGCGACCGCGTGTACTTCTTCAATTCGCGCAACCAGAGGATGTAGATCGCTTTCATTACCGCCTCCTCCACATCTGGGCCATCTGGCGCATGCGATCGGCGGCGCCGGCGCTCTCGTCGCGGATCGTGGTGCCGGTGAGCGCCAGAAAGGCCTCCTCCAGCGACTCCTTGCCGGTCTGCTCTTTGAGCTCGCGGGAGGAGCCCATGGCCACGATCCGTCCATGATCGATCACCGCGATCCGTTGCGCCACGCGATCGGCTTCGTCCATGTAGTGCGTGGTCAGGAAGACGGTGACTTTCTCGGTTTCGTTGAGGCCCTTCACGTGCGTCCACAACTGATTGCGGCTCTGCGGATCGAGGCCCAGGGTCGGCTCGTCGAGAAACAGGATCTTCGGCGTGTGCAGGAAGCCGCGGGCGATCTCCAGCCGCCGTTTCATACCGCCGGAAAACTTCTTGACCTGCTCGTCCCGCCGCTCCCAGAGGTCGAACAGCTTGAGCAGCATCTCCGTGCGCTGGCGCCGCACGTCGCGTGGCACGTCGTAGAGCACGCCGTGGAGCTCCATGTTTTCCCACGCCGTCAGGTCCTGGTCCAGGCTGGGATCCTGGAAGACGATGCCGAACTGCTTGCGGACCTCCTCCTGCTGCGTCGTGGGATTCAACCCGTTGATCTCCAGAGTGCCGCTGGTCGGCTGCAGCAGGGTCGTCAGCATCTTGATCGTAGTGGTCTTCCCGGCGCCGTTCGGCCCCAGGAAGGCGAAGATGTCCCCCGTCTCGACCTCGAACGAGATGTCGTCGACGGCGGTGAAGTCACCGAACTTCTTGACTACGTGTTGAACTCGAATCACGGTGTCTCCTCAACAGGCTGAGCAGGTGCAACATCCGCGACAGGATATCAGCCCGCCTTCCGCATCCCCCGCTCCGCCTCGGTCAACGCGCTCTTCAACGCCTCCAGCTCTTCGTCCTCCAGCACCTGGCCGCCGAAGCTCTCCCGCAGGTAGAAGGCGATGACGCGCGCCGTGGGCTCGGCGGCGGCGGGATAGCGGGTGGCGGCTTCGCGGTTCACGGCGAGGGGCGGCGCCGACTCGGGGAGGGCGGCTCCCCCGGAACGGCCGAGCCGGCGGCGCAGGCGGCGATAGGCCGTGGTGGCCGTGAGGGGCGGCCGCAGGCGCAGGTAGAGGAGCCAGGCGGCCACGGCAACCAGGGCGAGACCGATCGCCATGGGCAAGGGCACGTCGGGGAGCCCCCGGTGCGGCGAGCCCTCTCCGGCGCCAGGAGCCGACGCGTCCAGGCCCGAAGAGGAGCTCCGCTCGTCCGGCTTCTCTTCATGGTGGAAGCGAGCCGTGAGCTCGTTCCACAGCTCGCGCAGACCGCCGAAGATCTGCACCTGGTCTCCCAGGCCGAAGGTGAGGACGTAGCGGTCCCAGCGGAAGAGGACGAAGTCCCACGCCTGCTGCATGAGGAGGAATCGCCCTTCTCCCTCCGAAGCCGGCCGGCCCGCGGGCGGCGTGGGATCGAAAATCCGCCATCCCTCGCCGGCCAGATAGGCCTCCACCCAGGCATGGGCGTTGTTGCCGCGGACGATGTAATACCCTTCGAACGGGTTGTACTCACCGCCCAAAAAGCCAGTCACCAGCCGCGCCGGCACGCCCTGGGAGCGGAGCATCAGCACCATGGAGGAGGCGAAGTACTCGCACTGCCCGCTCTTGTAACGGAAGAGGAAGTCCTCGATGGGGTTGTCCGACGAGCGCCCGGCGAAGTCGAGGGTATAGGTGAACTTCTCCGTCAAGTAGCTTTCGAGGCGGCGGGCCCGTTCGTCCGGCTTGCCCTGGCCCATCACCTCGGCCGCGAGGGCGGAGATCTTGGGAGTCACGCCAGCGAGATCGAGGGTGGGGTCCGGGTTCCGGTCAGGGACGACGCCGGTGAGGATCGCCCGGCGTGCCAGCCCCACGCGGTATTCGGAGACCTCCAGCGGGCTGAAGGGAAAGGAGACGGCGCCGCCGTCGTCCACGGCCAGGGACGGCGTGCGCGGCTCGATCAGCGTGGTCTCGACCGGCAGCGGCACGCTCTGGGTATGGAGCGGCTGGAGCCAGATCCTGGCCCAGTGCACGGGCTTTTCCGGGCTCACCCGGAAGCGCACTCCCTGGGTGCGGGGAAGCATGTTGCGCACCGGGGAGCGGCGCCAGGTCCCCCCCAGGTAGACGTCGTAGGTGGCGGCCTTGAAGCGCCACTCCTGGTCCGGGCTGGTGGAAGGCCCTTCGTCCAGCACGCGCAGGGCCACTTCCCGGCTGCCGCGGATGCGGTCGATCGAGTCCAGGGTCACCTGGTCCGAGAAGCCGGCGGCTTCCAGGTGGGTGCCCGTGCCGCTGCCGCGCCCCACGATGAAAGGGGCGCGCACGCGGGGGAGCAAGAGGAAGAGGGGCACGGCCAGCAGCACGGCGGCGGTGCCCACCAGGGTGAGGAAGCCGCGCAGGGGGATGTTGGCCAGGCTCAAGTCTTCGCGGCCGAAGCCGGCGAGGACGTGGAGGAAGGCGAAACGGGTCAGCAGCACCAGCGTCAACATCAGGAAGGCGATCAGGTAGAGGACGATCGCCGGATGGACGCTGGTGCCCATGGACGCCAGGAAGAGGAAGAAGATGCCGATCGACGCCTGCCACTTGTCGCGCTCGCGGACGATGGCGAAGAGCTTCACCAGCAGCGCGAAGAGGCCGAGGTGGAGCACCGGCTGCACCAGGCCGCGGGGAAACGCCAGCAGGTCCACGAGGAAGATGGGGATGTAGATCACCCCCAGGACGTTCATCCCCCAGGACGGCAGCCAGCGCGGGAGATCGAGGCTCGCCCGCCGCAGCAGGTAGACGACTCCCATCATGTAGAGCGCCACCGGCGCCCAGCTCACGACGCCGTTGAACGGCAGCGGCAGCGGCGCCAGCAGGGCCAGCCAGCCGAGGAGCAGCCGCTTCTGCCGCGCGAAGCTCATACCGCCAGCCTCTCCCGGGCCTCGCCTTCCATGTGGACCCGGAGCTGCGGCGCCCGCGGATCGGACGAGGCGAGGGGCTCGCTCGTTCGCGGGCGGGGCTGGATGAGGGCGAGGGCTTCGAGGATCGCCAGCCGCTGGCGCGGTCCGCCGGCGAAGGCGAGCGTGCGGTCCCGCGTCACCAGCTCCACCTGGTAGCCGCGGGAGAGATGGTCCACGGCGGCGGTGGCGGCCTCGCTCACCAGGCGCTCGAAACGGCTCACCAGGGCCGGATCGCCGAGATCCCCCACCGCGTTGTCGAACAGCACGGAAAGACGGCGGCTGCGCTCCGTGGCCCGCTCGGTGAAGATGAGCTCGCCGGTGCGCGCCGTCTGTTTCCAGTGGATGCCCCGCGGATCGTCGCCGCGCCGGAAGAGGCGCAGGGCGTGCAGGTCGTGACCCCAGCCGCTGCGCTGGCTGGTCTCGTCCCCCGCGTGCTCCGAGTCTTCGGGGCGCGTATCGGCCGCCGCGAACAGCTCGGGGAAGACGAGCACCTCGAAATCCACCCGGTAGCGCACCCCTTTGCGGAAGAAGCCGAAGGGGAAGAGGCTGGAGACGTGCACGTAAGGGAAGCGGTGGACGCCGCGGCTCCCCACCATCATCTCGAGCTGGCCGGCGCTCTTCCCCCGCCGCGGCAGGTAGGGGATGAGCAGCGGCTGGGCCGAGCGCGACAGGGCGAAAAGCAGGAACCAGCGGGGGAAGACGAGAGCGCGGCTGCGCAGCACGAACCCCACGGAGAAAGGCCGGTTGGCGAAGACCTCGCCCGGCCGCTCCAGCGCCGCCTCCAGCCCCCGCACGTTCTCCCGCGAGATGACGCCGGAGAGGATGAGCACCGAGAACATCAGGGCGAGCACCATGTAGAGCGCGTTGTTCCCCGTGTTGGTGGCGGCGATGGCCACCAGCACGGTGAACAGCACGTACCAAAGCCCCACGGTGGTGATGCGGATCCCCTCGGGCGCGGCGCGGCGGCCGAGGAAACCGGCGGGCTGCGCCGGGCTGGCTCCGGCGGAAGGTCGCGAGCGGGAGAGCTTCACAGGGGTACGGGGGTTGCCGCCACCACCCGCTCGATGGCCTTGCGCGACTGCTCCAGGTCGGCCGATCCCCGCTTGAGCACCACGCGGTGGGCGAGGACGGGCGCCACCAGCCGCTGCACGTCGTCCGGAATCACGTAACCCCGCCCCTCACACAGGGCCAGGGCCTGGCTGGCCCGGAACAGCGCCTGCAGGCCGCGGGTCGAAACGCCGAGGATGAAATCCCCGCCGTGGCGGGTGGCCTCGGCGAGCGAGAGCATGTAATCGGCCAGCTTGTCCGCCACGCGCACCCGGGCCACCCGCTCCTGAAGGTCGAGCAAACCCTCCTCGGTGACCACCGGCTGCAGGTGCTCCAGCACGTCCTCCACGCCGCCGGAAAGGAGGAGGTCCCGCTCGTCCGCCCGTGGCGGATAGCCGAGGGAGAGGGACATCAGGAAGCGGTCGAGCTGCGACTCGGGAAGCGGGAAGGTGCCCTGGTACTCCAGCGGGTTCTGGGTCGCGAGGACGACGAACGGCTGGGGGAGGGGGTAGCGCATGCGCTCGACCGACACCTTGCGCTCGCTCATCGCCTCCAGCAGGGCCGACTGGGTCTTGGGCGTGGCGCGGTTGATCTCGTCCGCCAGCACCACGTTGGCGAAGAGCGGCCCGGGGACGAACTCGAAAGTCTGGTTCTTCTGATTGAAGATCGTGACGCCGATGATGTCCGAGGGGAGCAGGTCGCTGGTGAACTGGATGCGCTGGAACGACAGCCCGAGCGAGCGGGCGAGGGCCTGGGCCAGGGTGGTCTTGCCCACGCCGGGGACGTCCTCGACGAGGATGTGCCCGCGGGAGAGCAGGCAGACCGTGGCGAGGCGGATCACCTCGCGCTTGCCGCGGATGACGCGGGCGACGTTCTCCTCGAGCTGACGGATCGGCTCGGCGGCGTGAAGGGCGTCGCTGGTTTCGACGGCGATGGCTTCCATCGTGCTTGGTCTACGCAGGGATTCTGTCTTGGGATGAAAGTATAGCGAAGGATCTCTATTTCCGGAGCGGTGTCAGGCCATCCTGCCAGATTCGGCCTTCTCCCCAGAACGCAGGGAGGCCGATTTGGATTCCGGCCCGAGGCCGAAGGGCATGAGCAGGGGCGACAGCCACTGGGAAGAGTATAGCGTTTGGGCCGTCCGCGGCAGCGGTCTCCGCCGGCTGAAGCCTGGCGCCCCAGGCTGGGAACCGCGCTAACGTCTCCCCCGAGGCAGGCGCTGCACTGCCGCTCCAGGCCATGCCCGCGGCCTGCCCGGAAAGAAGGTGTTGCCATGACGTGCAAGCGGCTTCGACTGGCGGCAGCCGTCCTCCTGGGTCTCGCTCTCCTCACAGCTCCGGCGGCCCAGGCTCTGCCGGGGATCAGCGGCGTGGAGGCCCGCTCCGTCCCCGTCCAAGAGGAACCCGGATTCTTCGCCGGCCTCTGGAACCACCTCGCCCGTCTCCTCCCTATCTTCGATTTCAACCGCGCCGGCATCGATCCTAATGGTGCCCAGGCCGCTCCCGGGTCCGAGAACCGGATCGGCATCGACCCGGATGGCGCCCAGGTCGGGTCCGATAACCGGATCAGCATCGACCCCAACGGCTGAGCGCCGCCTCCCGGGAGGCTGGTCCGGGTGGGCCGGCCTCCCCTCGTCTCATCTTTCCGCGCTGCGGGTGTCACGAAAAAGCGTCCCGCGAATACTTATGTAAAACGAGGGAGACCCTTCATGTGCCCCCAGGCTCGTCCGACCCAGGAAGACCTCGACCGGCTGATGCGCAAGGTTCGCCCCAAAATCGCCGCCCTGTTCGCGGCCCGAAGCGTCCCGGAGGAAGAGGCCGAGCGGCTGGTGGGAGAAGCCTTGACGAGTATCGCCTACCGCTGGCCCCGGGTGCACGACCGCGCCGGCTGGGTGCTGAAGGCCCTGGACAAGAAGACCCGGTCCCAGCCGGAGATGCCGGAGACCGCCGAGGAGGAGAACGCCCCATGAGCCGAGACCGCCGCCCCAACTACACCCCCGCCTTCGACCGCGCCGAGGAGGGTGTACGCCGGCAATTCGCCCGTCTCGTGGAGGAGCTCGAGGCGGCAACCGCTCTCGCCGTGGACCTGCTCGCCGAGCCCGAGGCGGGCCGCCGGGAGCTGCTGTGCCAGCCCCGGTTCCAGGCCCTGGGCCTCTGCGACCTCCTTCTGGAACGCTGCCGCGAGGCTTGGACGGAGGAGCCTACCCGGGCCGTGAAGCTGGCCGCCCTGGCGGTGGAAGTATCGACCTTGCTGGACGCCGCCCACTACAGCGCCGAGCTGGTGGAGGACGCCAGCGCGCGGGCCTGGGCACACCTCGGCAACGCCTGCCGGATCGGCTCAGACCTGCGCCGTGCCGAGGAGGCTCTGACCATCGCCTGGCAGCACCATAGAGAGGCTGGCGAGGACGCCTACACCGAGGCCGAGATCCTCAGCTTCGAGGGCTCGCTGCGCAATTCTCAAGGGCAGTTCGACGAAGCGGTCCGCCTCTTCGACCGCGCCCTCACCATCTATCGGGAGGGCCGGGACCGGCATCGCGAAGGTCGCACGCTCCTCAAGAAAGGAATGGCCTTTGGGTACGGCGGCCGTCTCAAGGAGGCCATCCGGCTGACCCGACGGGGGCTCGCCGCGATTGACGCGGCCGAGGAGCCGCGGCTCGAGGTCGCGGCCCGGCACAACCTCATCGTTTACCTCCACGAGAGCGGCGACAGCCGGCAGGCGCTCAGGACGTTGGAGCGCAGCCGGGGGCTGTATGACGTTTTGGGCGAACCCCTGCACCGGGTGAGGCTCCGCTGGCTGGAGGGGCGGATCGACCGCGACCTCGGCCGGCTGGACGAGGCGGAGGCGGCTCTGGGCGAAGCGCGAGCGGCCTTTCTGGACCGGGGCATCGCCTTCGATGCCGCCCTGGTCTCCCTGGACCTGGCGATGGTGCACGCCCGCCGGGGGAACACGGGAGAGGTGCAGCGCCTGGCGGCCGAGATGCTCCCCATCTTCGAGTCCCGCGACGTCCATTCCGAGACCCTGGCCGTCCTGGTGCTCCTGCGCCAGGCCGTCGAGACCGAGAAGGTCACCCTGGAAGTCCTGGAACAGCTCGCCGGCCAGCTCCGGCGGGGGCAGGAACGGAGGGAGTGAGCTGTTCCCACCGCCCTCCTCGGGCCTAGGCGCTCACTTTGCGGGGAGTGCCGCCCACCCAAGACCCTCATCACCCCAGCCCTCTTCTCCCGCCCCCTCGCCGCCCCCCTCACCGGGAGAAGAGGGAGCCCCCACCCAACAGCAAGAACGGTTCGGTCGGGACCCCTCTCCCGGGGAGGGGGTTTCGGGGGTCGGGAGAGGGGCAGGGGTGAGGGTCTTGGGCGGGGGAAGCCCGGCTGGGAGAAGACGCCACCATCCGCGAGATGCGCGGTTTCTTGCGTGGGATCGATACCAACCTGGAACGGGATCCCGACCGCCTGTGAACGTCGTTAGTTCCAGCGGCTGGCTCGAATACCTGGCCGACTTGGACACGCCTCTGCTATACTGGGAGCCGCTCCGCATAACCCCTGACCCGGAACCAACGGGCTGGATATCTATGAGCGGAGATTATCAGGTCGCCTACGGGCGGCCATTTTCATTCTTGGCCTATTCCCACCATGCGAGGCGGGCGATCAAACTCTGAAAGGCAGGCACCTCCTGCAATGGGGACTCCGATCCCACGTCCAAGTGTTTCGCAATGTCCTGTCGCAGGCTGGCATCAAGGTGACGTCCTCCGCCATAGCGCTGTAGCCATCTCCCCAGGCATTGCTTCAAATCCCCTTGGCGTTCCGGATGCCCGGAAGAGCAACGTGGCAATCCACAAGCATCTTCCAGCGGTTCTTTACCGCGGGTAAACAGGACCTCGAGCTCAGGCTCGAAGACCAAGGGAATGACCCGGTCCTGCAGCTCCTGGGGAACTCGGCTCAACGCCCTCTCGAAGGCTTGCCTCCGATCTCCATCCACGCTGAGCACGACTAACTCGGCAGCCGGCCAAGACGGCGGCAATCGCCTGACAGGTCTCAGCAATTCGTTCAGAAGGCGTGTCAGGAGGTTTCCGTCGGCCAACAGCTCCACTGCCTTCGGGGGCTGGCTCCGGCGATCCTTGAGCGGCGGCAACCAGCCGACAGGCACGGCAACCCTCCCAAACCGTTCGCGCAAAAGTCGCTCTACCAGGGTCACCAATCCGCCTCGCAGGACTTTTTCAGACAAAGGACGCAAGGAAGGCCCTTGCGACGACGTGCCGTGCTCGTCACGCCCTTCTCCGACCACCGCGAATCGCACCGGCTCCCGCATCTACGAATCCTCCTTCAGCTCCGGCCGCGGCGGAACGGCTCCGAAGACTCCGGAGTACCAAGCCAATCCAAGGTTGCCGTCGTACTCTTCGTAGACTCGCGCCAAATCCTCCTCGTTGGCCAAGCGATGAATCCGTGTCCCCTCTCCGGGACCCAGATGCTCCACGAAACGAAGGATGCCCAAAGCCTCCTCCTGCTCAACCCACCGCAGCAAATCGATGGAGTGGGTGGTCGCCACGATCTGGAGAGGTACGTGGGCCGCTGACGGCCTTACGAGATGCCTCAGCAACTCCAGCCGGCTTCGCTGAAAGAAAGGATGAGTCCCCGCCTCGGGTTCTTCAAGCCCGACACAAACCGGAGCCCGCTCTCCTTCACCCAGGGATTCGCCCACCAAATAAGGCAGAGAGCTGAAGAACAATGCCAGGTTGACACCATCGGATTCCAGGTGCGCCGGTACAGCTTGCTGGCAGCGGTCGGTCTTGTACTCGAGATACAGCATGGAAGGCCCCCCTCGGAAGCCAAGGCTTTCTACGTGGGGAAAGAGCGCTCGCAACGACGGAATGATCCTCTCTTCCAAAACCTCCCGCCCCGAGCTCGTCAAGGTGAACCGTGCCAAGGTGTGGATGAAGCCCGCACCGGTTTCGTCCATGTAAGGCCTGTCCGGGCTGATCCAACCCGGAAGGCGCGGAGAGATCAGGGATGGGGTGCCGATCCTGAAGGAGCGCGTCAATCCCAGCCGCTGCTGGAAGTCGAGCAGGGGCTGGATCGTGCTGAGAGCATGCCGGTCCCGGCGGTACGCGTAGGCCAGGAAGGGTAGAGTCCCGGTGCGTGGCGGCTGTCCTGGCGTCTCCCAGCGGACCGTACCGCGTCGTTCCGTGGCAAATTCCAGGGCGCCATGGCGGCTATCGTAGGCGAAACCGCCACAACGAGCTCGCTCTTCGACCACAGACCACAGCCCGTCCTGCTGGGCTAGCGCCAGCTCATAGGTAGGCTCGCCCTCCGAGTCGTCCAGCCACACCGAGAAGCGGATCTCACGGGACGGATCGCCGAACGACACGATCTCTCCGAGAGTGGCGTGGTCGATGTTGAACGCACCCTTCGGCCCGCGCAGAGCCGTCCGCAGCAGCTTGGTGAGCGTGCGGAGGGCGCGGATGAACATCGTCTTGCCGGACGCGTTCGGCCCCACCAGAAGGGTCAGGGGGCCGAGAGGTACGTCGACGTCGACGAGACTGCCGAAGTTCTGAATTTTGATGCGGGTGATCATGGGCGTCGCCTCCGGGAGCCACCAGCCTACACCAATCCCTTCCCTTCGTCCGCTGCCTACGCTATCTTTGACCGATCTCGGGAAGACGCCCCCGCTTGACGCGAAACCCGACTCGACCTGGGCTTCGCGTCACGGAGCCGCCGAGCCGGCGTTCCTGGCCCTGGCGGGCTCGCGGGATTTGACCGCCGCATTTACGTCTTCTAAGATGGAGGCAGCGGATGAGCACCCAACCCCCGCCGGAGCAGCAAGCGAAGTAGAATCGAGCGCGCCCCCTGGGCCCAAAGGAGCGAAGAAATCTCATGGCAGACTCAAAATCGGACCGTTTGAAGGCGATCGACGGTGCGCTCTCGCAGATCGAGCGTCAATTCGGCAAAGGGGCGATCATGCGCCTGGGCCAGCGGGAGACGCTGGCGCTGGAGGCGATCTCCACCGGCTCGATCTCGGTGGACCACGCCATCGGCATCGGCGGCTTCCCCCGCGGCCGGGTCGTCGAGGTCTACGGCCCCGAATCGTCGGGCAAGACCACCCTGGCCCTCTCGGTGATCGCCCAGGCGCAGAAAAAGGGCGGAGTCGCTGCCTTCATCGACGCCGAGCACGCCCTGGACGCCGAGTACGCGCGCAAGCTGGGGGTGGACATCGACAACATCCTCGTGTCCCAGCCGGACAACGGCGAGCAGGCGCTGGAGATCGCCGAGATGCTGGTGCGCAGTAACGCCGTGGACGTGGTGGTGATCGACTCCGTCGCCGCCCTGGTGCCCAAGGCCGAGCTCGAAGGGGAGATGGGAGACTCGCACGTCGGTCTCCAGGCGCGGCTCATGTCCCAGGCCCTGCGCAAGCTCACGGCCATCGTCTCCAAATCCAAGACCTGCCTGGTGTTCATCAACCAGATCCGGGAGAAGATCGGCGTCATGTTCGGCAATCCGGAGACCACCACCGGCGGCCGGGCCTTGAAGTTCTACGCCTCGGTGCGCATCGACATCCGGCGCATCGCCGCGATCAAGGACGGCGAGGAGGTGACGGGCTCGCGCGCCAAGGTGAAGGTGGTCAAGAACAAGGTGGCCGCCCCCTTCCGCCAGGCCGAGTTCGACATCGACTACGGCGAGGGGATCTCGAAGAACGGCGAGCTGGTGGACCTGGGCGTCGAGCACAAGCTCGTGATCAAGAGCGGCGCCTGGTACTCCTACGGCGACCTGCGGCTGGGCCAGGGGCGCGACAACGCCAAGAATTTCCTGCGCGACAACCCGGACCTGGCCGACGAGATCGAGACCAAGATCCGCGAAAAGCTGGGGATGAGCAGCCTGGTGGCCCCGGTGGTGGCGACGGCGGCGGAGTAGGGCCCCTGCTCCAAGAGTCGCCTGTAGATCCGACGGATCGGTCCGATCCGTCGGGATCGCCTTGTCCCTGCTGCCCTCCCCCCTACCGCAACCACTGCTCCAGCCGCACCCGCCCATCCGTCGAAGCATCCCGGTACTTGACGATCACCGGCGTGTAGAGCGCCAACCCCCACTCCTTCCCCACTCCTTTCGCAACCGCCCGGGACCCGGGAACCACCACGGCCTCCTCGGGGATCACCAGCGGCTGGTCGTTCGTCGCCTTGTGGATGGTCTCCCGCACCAGGTCGTAGACCGGGGTGGAGCGGGTGAGGATGGTACCGGCTCCCAGGACGGCGCGGCGCTTGACGACCGTGCCTTCGTAGACGCCGCAGTTGCCGCCGATCAGCACGTCGTCCTCGACGATCACGGGCGAGGCCCCCACCGGCTCCAGCACCCCCCCGATCTGCGCCGCGGCGGAAAGGTGGACGCGCTCGCCCACCTGGGCGCAGCTCCCCACCAAGGCGTGGGAGTCCACCAGCGTGCCGTCCCCCACCCAGGCGCCGGCATTGATGAACATAGGGGGCATGCAGATCACCCCGCGGCCGAGATGACAGCCGTCGCGGATGGACGAGCCGCCGGGGACGACCCGCACGCCGTCTCCGAGGCTCAGCGGCCGGGGCGGGTAGGTCGTCTTGTCGAGAAAAGGGAGGCGGATGCCGTTCTCGCTGCTCCCCACCGACATGTCCACGACCTCCCCCATAAGGAAGCCGGCGAGGATCCCCTGCTTGACCCAAGGGTTCACCCGCCAGCCCGTGGGGGAGGCCGGGTCCGGCTCGGCGGCGCGGATCAGACCGCGGTTGAGGGCCTGCTTGAAGCGCTCGAAAAGGTCGCGCTCCGGCCGTCCGTACGCCGCGGGCGGCTCCGCGAAGAGCCGCTCGACGGCGCGGCGGAGTTCGTCCAGGTCCTCAGCCGGCAAGCCGGACCTCCAAGGGCTCGGACTCGGGGGTCTCCGGGATCAATCCCAATCCCAGGAGGACCTTCTCGATCTTCCGCAGGCTCTCCGGCTTGGGGTGGACCGCCGGCAGCCGGAAGACGGGCTCGATCAACCCCATGAGGGCGAGCGCCGCCTTCACCGGGCCGGGGTTGGACTCGATGAAGTTGACCTCCATCAAGGGGTGGAGCCGGCGCTGCATCTCGCGGGCGGCGGGGAAATCCCCCTCCAGGCAGAGCGAGGCCAGGCGCGACATGGCGAACGGCACCTCGTTCGACACCACCGAGATGACGCCCACGCCCCCCAGGGCGATCACCGGCAGGGTGATGGCGTCGTCCCCGGAAAGCACCGCGAAGCTCTCGGGCACGGTCTGGCAGATCGCCGCGATCTGCGAGATGTTCCCCGAAGCCTCCTTGACCCCCACCACCGTCTCGATCTCCGAGAGGTGCTTGAGCGTCGCGGGATCGACGTTGGTGCCCGTGCGGCCGGGGACGTTGTAGACCACGATGGGCAGGCGCGTCGCCCGTGCCACCTCGCGGTAGTGCTGGTAGAGCCCCTCGGGCGTGGGCTTGTTGTAGTAGGGGGTCACGACGAGGAGGCCGTCCGCCCCCAGCCCCTCGAGGTCACGGGCCAGCTCCACCACCTCGCGGGTGTCGTTGCCGCCGCAGCCGGCGAGCACGGGGGTTTTGCCGCCCGCCTCCTCCAGGGTGATCTCGACCACCCGCAGGTGCTCCTCGCGGGCCAGGGTGGGGTTTTCTCCCGTCGTGCCACAGGGGACGAGGAAGTGAATGCCGCCTTCGATCTGGCGGCGCAGCAGGCGGCGAAGCCCCTCCTCGTCGAGCGAGAGATCGGACCGGAAGGGAGTGACCAGCGCAGTGCCGCATCCTTGAAACATGGTTGTCTCCAAGCGCGCTCCGGGGAAGGGGGTGGAGCGCAGCCTTATTCTATGTCCGCTCGCGGACGATCTCTTCCCAAACCTCGCTGAATTCGTAAAAACCCCGGCGGCCGATCATCCAGCGGGCGGCACGCAGGGCGCCATGGGCGAAACCGGCGCGGCTCCTGGCTCGGTGCTCCAGGGTGATGGTGTCCGCCTCGGAATCGAAGCCGATCTGATGCGTCCCGGGGATCGACCCCGCCCGGTTGCTGGCGACGCTGATGGGGCGATCGTAGCCCGCCTCCTCCATCACCTTCTTGATCTGGAGCAGGGTTCCCGAGGGCGCATCCTTCTTCTTGCTGTGGTGGATCTCATAGGCCCACGCCTCGTAAGCGCTCTCGCCGGCCAGCAGGCGAGCCGCCTCCGCCGCGAGGCGGTAGAAGACCTGCACCCCCACCGAGAAATTGGCGCCATAAAGAAAACCGCCGTCGGAGCGTTCCACCGCCTCCCGCACTTCGATCAGGCGCCCCCCCCAGCCGGTGGTGCCCACCACGAGGGGGATACCCAGCGCCGCGAGCCGCTCGGCGTTGGCCGGAACGGCGGCAGCAACGGAGAAATCGATCGCGACGTCGATCCCCTCGAAGCGCTCCGCGGTGATGCCGGCACCGCCGGGGTTGTCCGCACCGCTGAGCCGCAGCGCCACCTCGAAGCCGTGGCCCGGAGCGAGCTCTCCGAGGAGCTTCCCCATCTTGCCGTACCCGATCAAAGCGAGCCTGCTCATTCCACCACCTCCTCCATCCCGCCGGGGAGAAGCTCCGCGTGAAGAGCCGCCACCAGCGCCGGGAGATCCTCCTCGCCAGCCAGCAGGCGGACGGTGGGAGCGGCCACCCCTTGGAGGACCAGCCGCGGCTCGAAGCCGGCACCCGCGGCAAGGGCGCGCTCCACCAGCTCCGGCGACGTGGCGAGGTCCTCCGAAACCAGCGACACCACGCACCGGCCGCGGTGGATCCACATCTCCGCCGCGTGCCCCACGGCCGTAAGGAGGGCGCCGTGGACCTCCGACAGCCGGTCCTCGCGGTCGAGAGCGAGCTCGCCCCGATCGTCGAGCACCAGGAGCGAAGGGCGGAAGCGCTCGAAGACCTCGCCGAGGCTCGCCAGCAGGCCGTCCCCGTCCAACGGGTGGCTGGCGCGGGCCGAGATGAGATGCGCGTTCGTGCGGCAGGCGATCGATTTGATCACCGCCGGCGCCTCCCGGTTGCGGCGGCCGATTACCGTCCCCTCGGCCCCGGGGTTCCGGGAGTCGAGGATGCGGATGGGGACGTTCGCCCGGCTCGCCGGCCCCAGCGTGCCGTAGTGGGGCTTCTTGGCCCCCGAGGACGAGAGCTCCAAAGCCTCCGCAAACGAGAGCGTGCGCACCCGCCGGGCGCCGGGGAAGAGGCGGGGATCGGCGGTGCGGATGCCGTCCACGTCCGTCCAGATCTGGACCTCGTCCGCCCCGATCGCCGCGCCGACGATGGCGGCGGAGAAATCCGATCCCTCCTTGCCGAGCGTCGTCGGCACCCCCTGAAGCGTGGCGCCCACGTACCCCCCCACCACCGGCACCGTGCCCTGGCGCAGCAGGGGGAGGAGGGACGAGCGCAGCCGGGCGTCCGTGGGGCCATAGAGCGGACGCGCGCGGGTGAAGTCGTCGTCCGTCACCATCACCCGCCGGCAATCGACCCAGGACGAGTCGATGCCGGCGTGGGACAGGGCGAACGAGAGGATGGCGCTCGCCAGCAGCTCCCCATAGCCCGCGACGGCATCGGCCGCGCGGGGCGACAAAGAGCGGGCCGCCGTGATTTCGTCGAGGAGTGTCCGCAGCGCGTTGAACCAGGGATCGAGCATCGCGTCGAGAGCCGGCCGGCCGGCCGGAGGCACCACCGCATACGCCTCGCGCCGGTGATACAGCTCCACCTGGTCGAAAAGGGAGTGGACGACCCCCGCCTCGCCGGCCGCGGCCGCCGCCGCGCCCTCCAGGAGATTGCGGGTGGTTTTGGCCATGGCCGAGATGATCACCACCGGCCGCAGCTCCAGCCGTCCCCGGATGATCTCCTCCACCCGCGCGATCGCCTCGGCGGTATCGACGGAGCTGCCGCCGAATTTCATGACGATCATGGGGCGATCAATCCTTCGCTCTTCATCATCTCGGCATTGAGCACCGCGGCGCCGGCGGCTCCCCGCAGCACGTTGTGGGAGAGGGCCGCGAACTTCCAGTGCAGGACGTTGCATGCACGAAAGCGGCCTACGGCGGTGCCCATTCCCCGCTCCAGACCGGCGTCCTTGCGCGTCTGCGGACGGTCTGGCGCCTCCATGAGGTGGATCGGCTGCTTCGGCGCCGAGGGGAGCCCCCGCTCCTGGGGGAGGCCCGAGAAGGCGGCGAGGGCGGCCAGCAGCTCCTCGCGGCTCGCCTTCGCCTCCAGCTCGACGCTCGCCGTCACCAGGTGGCCGTCGATCGTGGGCACCCGGTTGCAGTTGGCGCTGACGGTGAAGGGGAGTGGCTCGATGCGGTCCCCGGCGAGCTCGCCCAGGATCTTCTGCGGCTCGCTCTCGACCTTCTTCTCCTCGTCCCCTCCTATGTAAGGAATGACGTTGCCCAGGATGTCGAGCGACGGCACCCCCGGATAGCCGGCGCCGGAGACGGCCTGGAACGTGGTGACCATCACCCTCTTGATGCCGAACGGCTTCAGAGCGGCGAGCGGCATCACCAGCACCACCGCAGCGCAATTGGGATTGGTGACGATGGCGCCCTCCCATCCCCGCTCGCGGCGCTGCGTGGCGAGGAGCCCAAGGTGGCTGGGATTGATCTCCGGCACCAGCAGCGGAACGTCCGCGGCCATCCGGAAGTGGCTGGAATTCGAGACCACGACATGGCCGGCCGCGGCGAAATCGCGCTCGATCTCCCCGGCGAGACTGCCGGACATGGAGGAGAAGACCAGCCGCGGCCCCCGCCCCGGCACGCACTCCTCGACGACCCGCTCCCCAGCCTCCGCGGGGGGGCGCCCTTCGAGCTGCCAGGCGGTCGCCTCGCGGTAGACCTTCCCCGCGCTGCGGTCGCTCGCCGCCAGCCAGGTCGCCTTGAACCACGGATGGTTCTCCAGCAATTGAATGAAACGCTGCCCCACCGTCCCGGTAGCGCCGAGAATGCCGACCTCGATCTTGTCCATGCCCTCTCCACCCGCAGCCTGACGTGGGCACCGCGGCCCGCCACGGAAGTGCCACAGTTTACCGGTAGCGGGGGCGGTAGGCCATAAGGGCCCCATGGGCGCTCTCGGGCACAGTCGGCGCTCAAGGTCCCGGCCGGTTGACGCGAAGGATCTGGCCAGACAGAGAAGATTGCTGCTTCAAGGCGGCATCGATGCGAGAGGCTTGACCGGTGAAGTCGGGATCATAGGTGCAGAGCACGATCCCGGAATGGTCCGGATGGGTGAGGTGGAGGCGCTTGAAATGCTTCCTGTTGAGGGTGACGAGCACCCGACGCTCGGTAGAGGCGAACGCCAGAACCGCCTCGTCAGGGACAGCCTGTCCCCCTCTTCCCGTGTCCTGCAGGGTCAGAACGTCGTGCCCGAACCGCCGTAGCTCCTCGGCGACAGGGAGAGGAAAGTTCTCGTTGGTATAGAGCCGAGCCATGATTCAGGCTGCTTCATTCTCCTGAATCTGCCGCTCGATCTCCTCCCGATGTCCGCGGTAGAAAGACCAGGCATTGGCCAGGTCCTCGGCCCGAAGAGTCGGATACGACCGCAGGAGCTCGGCCTCGCTCGTCCCCAATCTCCTCGCCTGGACCAGCAGCCAGACCGGGATACGGGTCCTGACGATGCACGGGTCGCCGCCGCAGACCTCCGGATTGGTCTCGATACCCGGGTAGCTGTCTCCGAGATCGCGCACAACCCACTGAAGGATCTGCGATTTCTCTCCCTGAGTCATCTCGGAGAGCAGCCGCTCGGCTTCCTGAAGCTTGGTCATCGAAGATCGTCCCTCGTCCTGATGATATCCCTCCAGAGCCCTCCGGCGAAGTCGCGCTCGGGGCCCTGTCTGGCGCGCCTTGAGCGGGCTTGCCGTTCTCCTCTTCTGCCGGCGGCCGGGGGAGGCTGGGCGAAGAGGGCCGGGGTGGTGAGGGTCTTGGGAGGGGGCGCGCGAGTTATGCGGGTACCCACGTCGCCCCCTCCCCAGCGGGCTGAAACTTTCGTCTCTGACCCCCTTGACAAGAGGAAATGGATAGGTCACTCTATGCACATCGGTCGTTCACAGTACCCTCTGCAAGAAATCGCCGGGGGCGATTTGAGGAGATCAGAGTTTCCGGCCCACTGACGGTGCCGGATTCAAAGAGCCTACGGGCTCAGGAAGGAGCAGGAAGATGTCCAAGGAAAGGACGGATGCAGGAAAGAAGGGTTCGTGGCGTCAGTTGTTGACGACGCTGACGGCCAACGCCACGGAGTTGGCCCACCTCGAGCCGCTGCGGGTGCTTCTCGCCGCCCAGCTCGACCGGGCGGTGGAGATCAACGCCCAGCAGGCTGGCCTCACCGCCAGCAAGCAGGAGTCGTCCAAGCAGTATCGGGGCGTAATGATCGAGGGGGAGCGTCTGGCGACGGTGATTCGTTCGGCGATCAAGCTGCACTACGGGATCCGGGCCGAGAAGGTCGCCGAGTTCGGCGTGCAGCCCTTCCGCGGCAGGCCCCGCAAAGCGGCCCCGGCGCCCGAGCCGCCCACCATTCCCGTCACCAAGTAGGTGTCCAGGCATTCCAAATCAGGGGACGTGCGCCAAGCACGTCCCCTCTTTTTTGTCCAGCAGACTCAACCGCCAGCCCACGCCGCCAGATACGGCTCATGATCTCGGGATACGAGGCATATCTGGAGACAATGGACCGTTGCCGCCGGATATGAGGCGTGATCCCGGGATACCAGGCGTGGTCTGGGGATATGGCGCGTTGTCTGGGGATATGAGCCGTTGTCCGGGGATACAGGCCATATCCGGGGATATGGAGCGTTGTCCCGGGATATGAGCCGTGGTCTGGGGATACGGCGCGTTGTCTGGGGATATGAGCCATTGCCTCGGGACATGGCCCGTTTCCCGGGATATGGGGAGTTGTCCGCGGATATGGGGCATTGTCTGGAGATACGATTGGCGCTTGATCCTTCCCATTCCGGGTTCTATCCTTCCCGATATGGGAATTGAACCGGCGCCGAGCACGAGACTGGCGGACGTGCTCTTCTCGCCTGTCCAGCAGCGCGTGCTCGCTCTTCTCTTCGGCCAGCCAGGCCGGAGCTTTCAGAGCGCCGAGGTGATCACGCTGGCAGGTTCCGGCACGGGCGCAGTGCATCGCCAACAGGGGCTGGGGCAATGCCCATCGGGATAAGCGGCTTTCAGGGTGAAGAAGACGCCATTGAGGCTGAGAGACCTATGAAGCCAAGACCTTCTTTGCCTGGTTTTCTCGCAACGCTTCTGCTGCTCGCGACCCTTTGCACGTTGCGTAGCGCCGATGTGTTCGCTCAGTCAAACCTGCCGCATTTCAAAGATTATCCTGTTGGCGAAGTGTACAAAGGTCCGACGGCGCCTCTTGTACTTACCCGCGATGACCTGAGGTTCAAGACAAGGTTGAGATGGGCAGTAAAAAACCAAAAGCCGAACTTTGCCGGGCATTACATACTCACCAGTTGGGGTTGCGGTGCGGAATGCCTGATGGGCGCCGCCATCGATGCTCAGACTGGCAGAGTCTATTGGTGGAACTTTACCCTCTGCTGTTGGGGAGCTGACGTGGACGATAAGTTCAATCCAATAGAGTTTCGCCCTGGCAGCAGATTGATTGTCTTTTCAGGTCTCCGAAATGAAAAGGACGGCGACGCTGGCGCACACTTTTACCGATTCGAGAACGGCCGGTTCGTGCATCTCCGGTCAATCCTTAAGCCAGGACAATAACGGACCGCTTTCTCGGCTGATTTTGAGCGCGGTCATGATCACCGTGCAACCGATCTGCTGGGGGGTCCTATGATCTCGGTACCGCCGCATCACGTGAACCTGCCGGTAGAGACGTCCCAGCCCGCCCACGACAACCTCCCATCAACGTGGACGGCGGGACGTCTCTTCGAAGCCATACCCTTCCGCCACCCGGCAGCCGCGAGAAGACCGACAACGTGCCACGGTTCGGCATCGTAAATCGCACCGGAATTGCCCCTGCGGAGACGTCCCGCCGTCGTAGGCCTGCAGAGGTTATCGTGGACGGGCTGGGACGTCTCTACCGGTACGTCGACGAAAAGCGGCACATCGCCGAGGAATGTCGCAGACGATCCTTCCCTAGAAGGGACAAACCCAAGTCGGCGGACCGCCCTTGAAACTGACGCAGGTGCACGTAAACTCGAGCTGGTCCTCGCTTGTGCACGCGACGTACGATCCCGGGGTGGAGCAGCATGTCCCGTTCAGCTCCACGCATGAATAGGTAGCATGCGCAGGGCGACTCCCAGCGATCCAGCCGGTGACAGCAAGGACGGCGGCGAGGACGGTGAACCTCAAAGCTCTATTCAAGGGACTCTCCTTTGCCCAGTGAGGATGTTCAAGGGCGTCCCCATACTACACTACTTGGGATAATACGGAGAAGCGCGCATCGTTGTGGCAGCGCCGTATGCCTTCCCCGGATTCCGACGCGAGAAGACCGTCAACGTGCCCCGGCTCCCTGGCGGCGCCCCTTCCTCCTCAATCGTCGTCCGGGTCCATCTGCGGCCTCTTGTCCGTCAGGAAGAACTTGGCGTCCTTGGGCGCGGCGATGGATACGAAGGTCCGTGGCGTCGCGGTGAGGTCAAAAAACGCGGTGAGATCGGTGGCGGATCGCAAATCCGCGAAATTCAACGCACCCTCGTGGATGCCGAAGTTCTGCTCGATGAACCTCAGGATGCTGCCGAAGTCGTGGCGGCGGTTGTTGACATAGGCCGGCGGCGTGTAGGCGGAGACGACGAGCAACGGCACCCGGAAGCCATACTGGTAGTCACCTTCCGGCTGGGGCAGAATCGTCGGCGGCTCGTGGTCGTACCAACCACCCCAGTCGTCCCAGGTGACGAAAATGGCGGTGTTCTCCCAGTACCCCGTGCCGTTGTCGCACGCCGAGCTCTTGCCGATGGCATTGACGATCGACGCCACCCAGGAGGGTCCGCCGCCGTCGTTACACTTCGCATGATCCGAATTCTGGCAGGTGGGGACGACCCAACTGACGGACCGCAGGTTGCAATCGGCGATGTCTTTCAACACGTCCGCCGAGACGAGGTCGACGTTCTGTTGCCACTCCGGTCCCGTGCACGTTCCGCCCGGACCTGTCGATTGACAGAGGTGCTGGATCGCATTGGGCGCCGTCCAGATGGTGCCAGGGCCTGGAGCGTAGAACCGCCAGGTGACGTTGCGGGGAAACAGGTCCGCCATGGTCTGATGCTCGAAGCAAGGGTAAATCTTTTGACTCTCGGTGCCGTCGGGCGCGATGAGCCTGACGGTGGTCGTCCCCGTGGCCGTGCAACCTGCAATCTTGTTCAAGCCGCCGACTCCTCCCGTTCCTTCCAAATTCTCCGAAGCGAAGATGCCGGCCGCGTCGTCGGCGGCGCTGGGCGCCGACGTCGCTCCAAACAGGAATTGATGGGCAGGGAAGCTGGGCCCCTGGTTGGTCTGGAACATGTAATTCGCCCAGCCGTACTGTGTCGCGAGCCGGAGGTACGGGTTCAAATCCCCCTTCGTATTGGCGACGTACCTGAACTGGGGTTTCCTGGGACAGACGCCGGCGCAGTGGACGCCGGTCGCCCCGTCCATCTTGCAGGCTCCTGCCGACGGGTCGCACATCGTGACGAAAGCGGCGTGGGAGTGATCCAGGTCGTACTTGTTCGCCAGCGGCACGGTCGTCGGCTGAATGATGCCGTGGCGGGAGGTCTTGTCTCGCCAGTCTTTCGTCTGGATGTTGTATTGCGAGGCGGTCGGGGCTGTGCTGCAACTGCTGGCCGAGCCGAACGGAGGAGCGCACAAACCCTGGAAGAGGTTGTCCGGCGTGCGGTTTTCCTGAATGATCACGACGACGTGGCTGAAGCTCTGGATCTGGGCCTGGGCGGCGCTGATGCCACACCCCATCAGCAGCAGGCTGGTAACGACTCCTGGTTTCATCGCGGTTTCTCCGGAGCGCCCTGTCCCCAGTATACAGAGGCTTCCCTTGGGCGTCCAGCGAGCACCGCGGAGCTCGTTTGCCGGCTCCCGGATCTCGCGGTAGACTTGCACGAAGTTGCTGGCCCAAGGAGCTGACCTTGCAAAAACCGCTGCTCGACGGTGCGGATCTGAAGCTCGGCCTGTTCTCGGCGAACTGCTCGTCCGGCCTCGCCGTGACGAAGGTCTCCGACCGGTGGCAAGCGACCTGGGATGCCAATCTCAGGCTCGCGCGGCTCGCCGACGACGCCGGAATCGACTTCATGTTGCCTATCGCCCGCTGGGTCGGGTTCGGCGGCGACACGAACTTCCATGGCGTGTCGCTCGACCCCGTGGCGCTCGCCGCCGCGCTGCTCGCCGCGACGAAGCGCCTGTTCGTGTTCGCGACCATCCACACCGCGTTCCACCACCCCCTGGTGACCGCGAAGGCGATGGCGACCGTCGACCAGATCGGGCACGGGCGGGGAGGAATCAACATCGTCGCCGGGTGGAACAAGCCGGAGTACGACGCCATGGGGCTCGACCTGCCGCAGGACCACGACGACCGCTACGCGCTGGCGCAGGAGTGGTGGGAGATCGTCAAACGCCTGTGGACGGAGGAGGGGCGCTACGACGTCGACGGCCGCTTCTGGAAGCTCAAGGGAGTCGAATCCCTTCCGAAACCCTTCGATGGGCTGGTGCCCGTGTTGAACGCCGGCTCTTCGGCACAAGGGCGCAACTTCGCCGCCCGCAACGCGGACTTCATCCTTACCATCGTCGGCGGACCCGAGGACGGCGCCGCGGTCGTCCAGCAAGTGACCGCCGCGGCGCGGGAGCACTACGGCCGCGCCGTCGGCGTGTTCACGCCGTCGTACTGCGTATGCCGTTCCTCGCGGGCCGAGGCGGAGGAGTTCCACCGCTGGTACGCCGAGGAAAATGCCGACTGGGAAGCGGTCGACAACCTGATGACGCTCTTGGGCATGCACGCCCAGTCGTTCACACCCGAAATGCTCAAGATCTTCCGCGGGCGCTTTGCGGGCGGTCACGGCGCGTGCCCGCTGATCGGATCGCCCGACGACGTGGCCGCTGAAATGAAACGTTTTCACGACGCGGGCTTCGGCGGCATGACCGTATCCTTCGTCGACTACGCCGGCGAGCTCGAATATTTCGCGCAGGAAGTGATCCCACGCCTCGAGCGCCTGGGTGTCCGCAACCCGCGCTGACGCAATCCTTGCCGTGAACAGGAGATCCTATGGCGGATGATTCGGATGACCTCGAAAAGCAATTCCTGGACTACGTCGCCGCCTATGAGGGCGCCGAACCGAAAGCCCTGTCGGACGTCTTGCCCGAATCCGGCGTGGCACTGCCGCCGCCGGAGGACTTGAGCGATTCGGAGCTCAGCAGCAAGCTATGGGAGGTCATCAACATGCTCTCCCTGCTCGGCACGTTCCTCCACAACACCGACCATCTGAGCGATCGCGAGCTGTATACGGAATTGTGGGGCGACATCTTGCGCGAGCCCATGGTTCTGATGCCGGACAACGCGGCCTACGCCTGCCACATCGACATAGTCGGGAGCGGGAGCGAAGAGCACACGCACCTCTACATGAAGTATTACGCCGACGAGGAAAGCCGGCAGCACTGGCTGAAAGAGTGGCCGGACGACGTTCTGCCCGAGCCCGAAGACCCGCCCTACGATCGAGACCGCCTCCTGCCGCAGGCCGAGTCGAGGAAGGACGGTCCGGTGATGTAGGGCAGAAACACGGACGGACACAGACGAACACGGACCCACAGGGACGAACAGTTGCAGCGATCCTGCTGTTCGTCCCTGTGGGTCCGTGTCCGTCCGTGTCCGTCCTTTCTAGGGGCTTGACGCTCGCCTCGTCATCATCTATAACTTATGAGTTATGGAACCGACGAGTTATGCACAGCTTCCCCCCGACCACCTCGACGCGACGTTCACGGCGCTGGCCGATCCCACCCGACGGGCGATTCTGGCCCGGCTCGCCTTGGGTGAGGCGTCGGTGATGGAGCTGGCCGCGCCGTTCGCGATGAGCCAGCCCGCGATCTCGAAGCACCTCAAGGTCCTGGAGCGCGCCGGCCTGATCTCGCGCGGCCGTGACGCGCAGCGCCGGCCCTGCCGGCTCGAGGCCGTGCCCCTGGCGGAAGCCACCCAATGGCTGGAGAGCTACCGCCGGTTCTGGGAAGGCTCCTTCCAGCGCCTGGATGCTCTGCTCGAAGAGCTCAAAACCGAAGAGAAGAAAACGTAAACCCCTTCTGAGCTTCAGGAACGGTGAAATCCTTTCGCAGGTAGGACGTGGTGGCCGCCAGCTCGTCGCGCACGGCGACGCCGATCGCTTCACGCGCACCGGAACCCTTGCACTACCCTTCCGCCACCGCCTTCAAGTTCTCGAGCCCCGTCTCGAAGTCCTTGCCGACCACGCGGTCCATGTTGAAGAAGATCCCCATGACCTTCGCGATGAAAGGGCTGGGACCGTACATGGCCCACGTGACGTTGGTGCCGTCGCCCACCGGCTCCAGCGTGAACTCCGCGGTGTTGTGGGCTTCGAACGGCTTGATGAAATCCAGTTGGATCGTGACCTTGGACGGAGACGACTCCTTGATCTCCATCCGTCCCGAGCCGGCTTTGCCGTTCCCTTCCCACGCATACACGGCGCCCTTGCCGCTGGCCGCGCCGCTGAAGGTCCTCTTCATGGACGGGTCCACCTTCTCCCAAGGCGACCAGGAGCCCCAACTGTGGAAGTCCGCGATCAGCGGAACGATCTTCTCCGGCGACGCCTTGACGATCTTCGTCCGCTGAATGCGAAACGAGTTGGGCCGGGTCGCGGCGTAGGCGAGAAGAGCGACGATCAGAACGACGATGACGATGAGGATGATCTTGACCATGGATCCCTCCAGTCCGGTGCGAGCGGTCGGCCACCCTGCCTTCCCGGCATGCAACGGCGGGCTCAGCGGTTATTTTAGCTCTAGGTGCTCGCCATCTGGCCGTTGACCATCCAGGGCGTGCCGAAGCGGTCTTCCAGCATGCCGAAGCCTTCGGCCCAGAAGGTCTTCTGGAAAGGCATGGTCACCTGGCCGCCTTCCGCCAAGGCGTCGAATATCCGTTGCGCCTCGGCGACCGCCGGGTAGCCCAGCGAGAGCGAGAACCCCTTCTTCCCCGGGTAGGGCTGGCCGGCCATCCAGTCGGATGCCATCAAGACACGACCGTCGTCGAGGACGAGGCGGGCGTGCAGATTGCGGTCGCCGGAGCCGGGAGGCATCTCGTCAGCAACGGGGGATTCGGACGCTTTCATCAACTCGAGCTTGCCGCCCAACGTGCGCTCGTAAAAGTGCATCGCGTCAGCGCAGTTTCCGTCGAAGAACAGGTAGGGGGCGAGGTTGGACATGGCGAGCACCTCCTTTGTCGTTGGAGTCGGAGTCTAGCACTTGCGGTTAGATGCAAGCTTCAGTCGAGCCATAGGGCTGCCACCGTTGCCAGGCCGATGATGGCGTAGAGCGTGCGGTACCGTGCTTGCAGGCGGCGGATGCTCGCGTAGGTGAGGCCCTCGGTCAGAGTCTTGAGCGACCAGCGCAGGTGAACGGGATAGAGGGCGATGAGGACTGCCAGGGGATGGGGGAGGATGCCCTGGAGGGCCAGGAGGAGAAGGAGGGCGTGGGCCAGGGTGAAGAGGGCCAGGCTGGCGGCGAAGGTGCGGCGTGGTCCGAAGATCACCGCGTTGGTCCTGATGGCGTTGAGGACGTCGCCTTGGTGGTCGCGGACCTCCTGGGTCAGGTGGCCGGCGGTGAAGGTCAGAGCGAAGAAGGTGGCAATGGCGAGGCCGCGACGGTCGATGGCGTTCCCCAGGGAGTAGCCGAGGAGGAAATGGAGGAAGCCGCCGGCCAGGTGGGCCGCTGAGTTGAGGAGCGGCCTGCCCTTCCAATTGAAGCGGGGTAGGGAGTAGAGGGCGCTCAGGGTGGCGATTGCCAGTGACAGCCAGAGGGTGCTTGAGCCGAGGCGGCTGAAGAGGAGGAGGCTCAGGACCAGCAGCCCGGCCGCCAGACCACCGATCTCCTTGCGGCCTACACCTCTCATCGTGAAGACGCTGGCGGCCTTGTTGGGGTCGATGAGGTCGGCGGTCAGACCGGACCAGTCGTTGAGCATGAAGACGTGCGCCATCAGGCAGACGTTGGCGACGGTGAGGATCGCCAGCGGCCCCACGCTCTCCGCCGCCGGGTGGCGGATCGCGAAGGCGGCGCCGAGCAGGGGCGAGCCCTGGAGAACGAGGATCTCTTGCAGGCGCAGGCAGGAGAGGTAGCGGCGAAGGCGCTCGGCAAGGCGGCCTCCGGTCGAGGCGGCGGCCGGAGCCGCGGTCACGAGGGCTTCAGCCGTTCGGATGGGGGTGGCGGAGGTGCGCATGTTCGTAAGCGAGCCTTAGCCAGAGCGCATAGCCGGCGTCCTCCGACCAGTAGTATCTGGGGGTCGTCGCGGTGAGGTCGTTGTGGTAGAGGAGCGGCGGATTCTTTCGCAAAAGGGCAAAGTCCTCTTTGGCAAGCTGGCGCAGCACCGCCTGGATTTTCGCCGTGTCGGCCGCGTCGGCCGGTGGGCCTCCGGGGGTCGGCGCGCGCCCCAGTAGCCGGACGAGGGACACCCAGATCTCCTGGCCTGGCACCGGCGTCCGCATCCGTGACTCGGGCAGCTCGAGCTCGCAGCCGGCGCGCTGGAGGTCGGTCAGGCGCAGGATCGGGACCAGCGGCACCCTTCGATAGTAAACCCAGACCCGATCCTGATCGAGAGCTTGGCGGAGAGCTTCGCAGAGCGCACGGCCCGCCGGCGGCTGCACCTTGGCCAGCAGCAGCAGCACGTGCATCTGGATGCCGACGTCGGCAGGGTTCGGATCGCTGCCTGGGTCGATGCACTGGTAGGCCTCACGTGGCGCGAGCCAGGTGCGGTAGAGGCCCTCGCGGGTGCGATATCGGTTGAGAGTCGCCAGGGCGGCCGGCAGCCGCCGGCGGTCGTGGTCGGGAGCGAGCCTCCAGACGAGCGCCATGTCGTCGGCATCCGGTGTGATCGCGCATCCCAGGGTGCCGATGCCAGGAGCGTCTGGGAGGCCGTGGTAGCGCACCAGTCCGCCGGCCTCGATCTGGCCGGTGAGGTGCTGGCGGGCGCGCTGCAAGCTGTCGTCGAGACCGCCGGTGGCCGCCAGCGGATCGAGCAGGTCGAGCAGGAAAGCGGTGAGGAAGGTGTTCATCTCCTGGCGCGGCTGCTGGAAGTGCGCCGTGGTCGTGTAGGCGGTGAGCCAGTAACCCGGCCCCTGCTGGTGCGCACGAAGCCGCGCCGCTGCCGTCCTGAAAGCGTCGTCGAGATCCTCGCTGAGGGCCCCTTCGGCTTCTCCTGCCGCTCGCACGGTCAGCTTGCGCTCCGCCAGGTAATATCCCTCTCCGTTCTCGTAGGCCCAGGCGAAGGCGGTCAGATGGTGCTCGCCGGGAGCAAGGCCGGCCGTGCCGAGCGGGATGCGCCAGCCGGCGGGGCTCGCCTCGTGCAGCGAGCCGCGGACATCGGGCCGGTCGAAGAAGGTGCGGGAGGCGACGGGCTGACCGCCGTCGATGATCACTGCCACCTGCTGGGGCGTTGCGTCGCCGGCCAGCGCCCAGCCGGTGGCGACGACCTCTTGGCCGGCGGTGATGGCGGAGGTCGCGCGGCCGCCGGCCTCGATGGCGTCGAAATCGCCGCGCGTTTCGGTCATCAGCTCCGCCGGCGCCAGGCCATGCTGTAAGGAAGCGACGAAGGGTGCGTTTCGCCAGTCCCACGCGGCCCGCATCTGGCGGGGACCGCTGGGGATGGCAAAGATCGCGATGTCGGTCACGCCGGTGTACCAGAAGGCGCCGATGACTTCGATGACGACCGCGGCGCCGACCGCGAACCGGAAGCACATCCGGCCGAGGCCGCGCAGTGCGGTGACCACCGGCACCAGCATCCACACGAGCAGCGGCAGGAGGTCGGTCATGTAGCGCGGCCCCCAGGAGATGCCGGACCGCCAATCGGCCTTGGCGTAGAGCAGGATCTGGAGGGCGATGCCGGCGCTCATCGCCAGGGTGAGGCCGCGCTCGCGGCGGTCGCGCGGCAGGTGCCGCCAAGCCAGGACGAGAAAGAGCAGGAAGGGGGAGAAGACCAGGAGCCCCCGCGTCGGGCTGAGCAGCACTCCGCCGAGGCCGGGAAGCAAGTCGTGCTGGAAAAATTTGGCTTTGCCCTTCAGCCCGTAACCGCCGGCGAAGTGGTGGGCCACGCCGAGGTTGTAGAGCAGCACCAGGACCATCGGCAGCGCCGCCGCAGCGGCAAGGAGCGCCGCCCGGCGCCGCCCCGCCCAGAAGAGCCCGTAAGCCCCGAGCGCCGCCGCGAGGATGACGTCCGGCGGGCGGTTGCCGGCGATGAGCCCGCACAGCAACCCTGCCGCCAGCGCCCGCGGCGCGGTGCAAGGCGCGGCGAGGAGAAGCAGGACGCCGATCACCAGCAGCTCCGCCATCCCGTGCTGCCACAGAGCCTGGCTGCTGATCACCCAGGTGGTGGTGCCGAAGGCATAAGCCAGGGTGAGCAGCAGTGCGATCGGCGCCGCCGCCCGGCGCAGCAGCAGCAGGTAGAGGAGCGCCGCGGAAAGCGCCGCCAGGAGCGAGGCGGAGAGCTTCTCCATGACCCTCGCTGTGTAGTCCAGCCGCACATCCGTCCAACCCCGCAGGTGCAGGTAACCGGCCGCGGGGAGGTAGAGCGGCGCGATGAGCACCGGCAGCACCACGGGGTACAGCGAGATGACGTGGCCGCCGGGCATATGCACCATCCAGAACGCCGTACCGTCTCGCCCCTGGGCGGTGAGCGGCGCGATCGGATCGAGAAGGACGCTGTGGTACCGCCAGATCGCGAACGGCAGGTAGCGCGCCGGGTAGGTGTCGCCGGCGCTGATCGCCCGCCCATTGGCGTTGTAGACCAGCAGACAGCAGAGCCCAATGAGCAGGCACGCCCGCAGCTCGCGCCGGCCGCCGAGGACGGGAGTCATGGTTGCAGGCTCACTTGCGCTGGCTTCCAACGGTCCGTCTCCACTACGAGGTTGGCGAGAGCCCGGAGGCTACCACAAGGCGCCGCCGCCAGGATCGGCGCTTTGGTACAGGCCGTCACTACATCCGGGCGATGAGGAGGTCAGGAGGTCAGTGGTACACTGTACAGGAAGGGGGCTTGGATGGCTACTGTACGACTGGACATCAGAACTGAGGTGGCGCTCAAACGCCTGACGACGCGGCGAGGACAGACGAAGTCCGAGGTGATCCGCGATGCCATCGCCCGCCTCGCCGAGGAGGAGGAAAGCCAAACCTCGGCCTACGAACGCCTCCAACCGTTCATTGGGATTATCGACGGAGGCGATCCGAAACTCTCGGAAGGCACCGGGAAACGTTTCCGCGAGCTTCTCGAGAACCGACAGAATGCGCGCCGTTCTGGTTGATACAGGCCCGCTGGGTTCGACCGCGCGGCAGGCCCTCAGGGATGGTCAGCATAGATCCCGGCGCGGGAAACCGCTTCATCCGACAACGCAGGTGCTCTTGGGGTAGCGACTTTGGGGCTGGGAAACGGGCGCGACGCTAAGGAACGGGCGGCTCGCCGTGGAGGCGTTATCTATCCTGAGAGTCGCCCAGGCTCCATCCCGGTATGAGACGGATGAGCCGCTCCAACATCATTCAGCGTGCAGTCGAGAAAAATATGGAATAGGCGTATCTGGCTTGAATCTCGCCGCCGATGCCTACTCTGGAGCTCGTTGGGCAGACCATCGTGGATTCGCACTGGCGTGAGATTATCCACGATCTCAAGCCGTGGGTGCGAGTTGGTACAGTCTTCGTCAAAGATTCGATTGAGCTCGCCTAGCCAATAGGCAGCATCCTTGTTTTGGAACAATCCTATCATTACCGCTTCGGGACTCCCGGCACCATAGCGGCATTCAATAAAATCGCCTATACCCCTGTCGCCAGCGTACTTTCCTATCGGAAAGCCACCGGCGCGAAGACGCTTGGCCTCGAAGATGTAGGCAAGCCGCGGCCGAATGCCAGAGCGAATGACACAGAGGTCCAGCCTCAAGCGGTCGTTCCCCAACTGCCCTGAAGGACTGATAGGGTCCTGATCTGCAATCGTGTAGTGATCATACTCTGCAGGAGTGTCGGGGTGGCAATTCAGACGAGCCTTCATTGCATCGCCGAGCAGGCCAGTGATAGATGGCTCGTCGAGGTCTGGATGGAGCCGGAAGCGGACATCGCTGTGCGCCCATACGAGGAGTTGATGCGCATGGAGGCGAAGTGCCTCAAGGTACAGCCCCCAAACTTCGCTTTGCGCGGCAAACATCATAGCTCTCAGAAGAGCTGAGCCTCTATAACTTCAGCAATAATGTCGTCAGCGTCCAACAAAGCGTTGGTTTCAGTCCATTCGAGTCGCCGTGGTGGCTTAATCAGGTGTATGGTGTCGCCATCGAAGATCCGAATGCTCCTCTTTACGTAAGCCCATTGGCTGAACTGAGATTCGGCGGATTCGAGCAGTGCCCGCAGAGTTGCCTTCTCGCCACCTGTCGCCAACCTTACTACTGGTTCAATCTCGAAGCTAAGTCTGGTCAGCGTAATTGAGATGACGACACCTTCTCCCGAATACAAGACGGTTATCCTATGATGGCCTGCCCCGCCAAGAAAGTTATCAAGTTCCTTCCGCACGCGAGCAGCATACAAATGCAGTTCCGCCTCATCCGGAAGCTTCAAAAAAATCTTAGGAGCCTTGCCTTGATTCAATTCATATCGAACGCGAAAAAAATCACGCACAACCAGCGAGACGGTGTCCGGAATATCCAACAAAGAGGCTACGCGCTGATCGAGGAATTCCTTCACGCCATAGAATGACTCCCCGCTGCCTTCCAAGGCCGCGGCCTCGTCCCAGGCTGTCGCAAGCCCTTCCTCGCGTCCTGGTGTAAATTCTGGAAACGGAAGGTTCTCTGCATCACCCTTATCGATCTGGCTAACTCCAATACCCCAAGCCGCGCTTGTCACGAAAAAAAGTAAATAGGCAACGTAGCTTGAATTCCAGATTGCAGCTATTGCCTTCATTTCTTTATTGCTGCCCCCCGAAAGACCGACCTTGTCGTGGCGGATGATGAAATCTATGTCGCCATAGGCGGCGAAATCGTTCCACAGAAGTAGTCGAGGCCCGGTTGTAATTTTCAATCCCGAAAGTCGTCCTCTTCTGATATAGCATCCAAACTGGTTGTTCTCCAGAAAACGAGGCTGAATCCGAAGCGTTGGACCTGAACGGATGAGAGCCTTGTGGTCAAGCACCTTTAACCCTTCGATCTTATCTTCATATTGGTTGGGATCTGAAGCCGATCCACCGTCTTTTCTGAGTTGCAGTCCCAAGCTGATACTCCAGCCGAGAGACTCGGCTAGTTTTCCGAGTCGCGTGGAGAACACTTGCCGGAGCCGCCGAAGCGCCAATTCATCTCGCTGATTTCCCCACAATGCCAGCTTCCATGTTGTGGCGTCACCTTTTACCGCATTGGCAGCAGGTATCATTTTGATTTCTGATTCGGAGAAACCAATGGTCCAAGCCCTCCGTTTCGTGTTTCGCCTCGGCGCTAACGCGCACTGATTGACCACGAATGGACCTACATGCACGAACGAGGTAGCAGAAAGAGGGCTCCTCCTGGAGTAGATGATTGTCGCTGCGGGTTGCTTGGCCGATGCGAATATTACATATGCCAAGTTTGCGAAGTTGGTCACTCGGTGAACTTGAATGCTGCTGAAGAATTTCTTCCGCCAGCCGGCGAGGTGATCGTTGGTGAGTGACTTTGCATGAAGTATGAGGCCCACTACACCGTCTCCCGCGAGGCAGTCCATTACCCGCCAAGCGAATGCCTCTCCGGTTCTTGCTCGCGCGAGTCCATAGTCGGCACTGTGCCTCTTCGACCAGCCGAGAACGAGTTGGGCCTTGGGGTCGGTGGCATCCAATTCGACCCAAGGAGGATTTCCTATGATCCAGTCAAACACGAGATTCTTGCCGGCAGCAGAATCGGCTTTCCGCCAAAATCCGCCTGACTCGTCGAAGAAGTCTTGGTTGAAGAGGTTGGTGCCGATCAGAGAAGGAAACTTGAATGTCTTTCGCCGGTGTAGCTCCGGTGGTTCGACGTAACTCAACAGCGCAAGAATGAGGCTGAACCCCGTGATCTGGCAGGCGGTAAGATTGCGTTCAACACCGTAGATGCTGGTTTCCAAGAGTGCTTTTAATTCACTCGCGTGGAGCGAGGCGCGACGCTGGCGCTCGCATTCGAGCTCCACCAGTCTGCGAAAGGCGACGACCAGGAAGACACCGGAGCCGCAGCAAGGGTCCAGAATTTTCATTCCCGCCTTCAGGGGATACACAGAATCGACTTCCGAAACGAGATAGTCTGCCAATGGTTCTGGTGTGTAGTGAGCTCCCTGCTTTTCCGGATTTGATGCCTTTTGTTCTTTTATCTCCGACGAGCTCAATTCCGCTCTTGCGGCGTCCAATCCTTCTGCATGGAGAAATTGCTCGTAGATGGACGAGAGGAACTCGACCGGTATGTATGAGAAGTCATAGGCTGTAAAGGGTAGATGAAGCTGACCAGAGAGGACGTCCTCGCCCGCGAATACACGGGCGACGGTGCGAATGGCATCTGCTCGAGGCGCGCGGCGGCTACCCCATGGAATCGGAAATAGCCGGCCGTTGAAACGCGATTCGACCTTCTTGGCTAGTGTTCGAAAGCTTTCCAATGCAACGCTGGCACAAAACGATTTATCAGTGAATACGGCGTGAGGTGGTAGTTCTGCTTCATCCAGGAGCCATTTATCCGAGAGAATATCACGCGCTCTGAGATATGATAAATAGACAAACTTGCCAATCAGTGCATGGCTCGTTTTGTCTGTTAGGCCGTGCTGTTTCTGGAGGACACCACTCAGCGTCTGCAGATGCGCGAGCAGCGTTGTGTCCACGCGTCTATCCGATCCAAGATGCCGCGCGTGGCTCTGCCAAATATCGCCACGGTTGATTGAATCAGAACTGAACGTCGAGAGTGATTGGGCGATCAGTGCAATTGCATCCGATTCAACTCGGAGAGGAGAGCGAATCTCTCCTATATCTGTTCGTGTAGGGTGAAAGGCAAACCCAGTGAACACCCGAACTTCGCCTGGGAGTACGATGATGATGAACGGGTTGATACCCTGGTTCCACAGTCTCCGGTGAATTTCTCTCGCCTCTTCCGAGGTTCGTGCTTCCGCGACGTGGACGGCGGGCCGAACAGCGCCGGGTGAAGGCGAGGTTCGGAAAAAGTAGCTTCCGCGAGCTCCGGCCTCGCGCGCAGTCCTGATCCAGTGGCGATCAGACGGTGCAATAAGATCGGCTCCATCGTCCTCACGGAAGAGCGAAGAGCCTGCATAGCCAAGGGCTGCTGTGAGGTCTTCGTACAGCATTGCTTAAGAGCTTTCAGATCTTTTGATGTCTCTCGCTTTGCTTCGGCAACAAGGCGTAAAGATCTTACCACGAGAAGGACCGTCCAGAAGAACTGTTTGAGCCGGCGGGACGCCAGCGGTCACAGGACGGTGCGCCGAGGGACAGAGATTGCCAGGAACGGTATGACAGAGATGGGATGGTCGAGGCCGCATTGGCTGGGAGGCAGGGATTCGAACCCCGATTCTGCGGGTCAGAGCCGCATGTCCTACCGTTGAACGACCTCCCAGCAGGACAGGAGAGGGGAGGTTAGCGGAAAGCCGTCTCCCAGGTCAAGCCGGGGCGCCCTTCTTCAGGAAGGCGAGGAAGTGGTCCAGGTGGCGCAGGGTCGCGTCCCGTCCCATGACCTCGATGAGGTCGAAGAGGGGCGGCCCCTGCGCCGCGGCGGAGAGGGCCATGCGGGTGGGGTGGATGAGGACCCCCGCCTTGAGACCCCGCTCCTCGGCCAGGGCGCGCAGGGCGGCATCCAGGGAGTCCTTGTCGAAGCTCGGCAGGGCGGCGTAGCGCTCCCGCAGAGTCTCCAAGAGGGCCGGCAGGTCTTTGTCTTTCAGGAACTTGGCGCTCGCCTCGGGATCGTACGTCAGCTCGTCCTGGAAGTAAGGGAGGATCATCTCGGCTACGTCCTTGAGGATGCGCGCCCGGCTGCGGTGGAGGTTCACGGCGGCGGCGAGACGCGCCGGGTCCGCGTCCTGAAGGCCCACGGCGGCGAGGAAGGGCTCCAAGTGGGGGCGCAGGGCGTCGTAGTCGAGCCGGGTGAGGTACTGTGCGTTCATCCACAACAGCTTCTCTTTGTCGAAGACGGCCGCGGAGGCGTTCAGGCGGTTGACGTCGAAGAGGGCGATCATCTCGTCGCGCGAGAGGATCTCCTGGTCGTCGCCCGGGCTCCAGCCGAGGAGGGCCATGAAGTTGTAGAGGGCCTGCGGCAGGATCCCCTCGTTGCGGAACTCCTCGACCGAGGTGGCGCCGTAGCGCTTGGAGAGGCGCTTCTTGTCCGGCCCGAGGATCAGCGGCAGGTGGCCGAAGGTGGGCACCGTGCCGCCCAGGGCGCGGAAGAGGGGGACGTGCTTGGGCGTGTTCGAGAGGTGGTCCTCGCCGCGGATGACATGGGTGATCCCCATGTCGATGTCGTCCACCACCACGGACATGTGGTACGTGGGGTTGCCGTCGGAGCGCAGGAGGATGAAGTCGTCCAGGGCATCCGGCGGGAAGTCCATGTCGCCGCGCACGATGTCGGTGAAGGTGATGTGCTCGTCCGGCATGCGGAAGCGGACGGCGAACGGCTTGCCCGCGGCGAGGCGCTCGTCGATCTCCCCTTGGGTCAGCTTGAGGCAGGTGCGGGGATAGCGGAAGGCCTCGCCCCGCTTCTGCGCCGCCTCGCGCTGGACGTCCAGCTCCTCCGGAGCACAGAAGCAGCGGTAGGCCTTGCCCGCCGCGAGCAGCTCCTCGGCCCGCTCGTGATGGCGGGGGAGGCGCTCGCTCTGGAGGAACGGCCCCTCGTCCCACACCACGCCGATCCAGGCGAGCGCGGACTGGATCTGGCGGGTCATCGCCTCGTCGGAGCGCTCTTTGTCCGTGTCCTCGATGCGCAGCACGAAGACGCCGCCCACGTGCTGCCGCAGCAGGTCGTTGTAGATCGCCGTGCGGGCGCCCCCCACGTGCAGGAAGCCGGTCGGCGACGGCGCGAAACGGACCCGGATGGGCCCCTGGATCTCGATGCTCATGACGTTTGGAATCCTCTCGGGAGACGGTCTCTCCTGGTGAGGGAGAGACCGGGAGGGACGGTATCACGCGGGGGAAAGGGTCTCAAATGGGGGGCGGGGCTCGATGAAGCTCCTACACCGCCGCCAGCTCCTCCTCCAGGAGCTGGCGCTGGTGGAGGTCGGCGTAGAGGCCTCCGGTGGCGATGAGTTGGGAGTGGGTGCCACGCTCGGCGATGCGGCCGTGATCGAGGACCAGGATCAGGTCCGCGTCCTTGACCGTTGAGATGCGGTGGGAGACGAGGAACACCGTGCGTCCCTCGAAGACGTTGCGGAGGTTCCTCAGGATCAGCTCCTCGGTCTGCGTGTCCACGGCCGAGAGGCAATCGTCGAGAAGCAGGATGCGCGGCTCGCGCAGCAGGGCGCGGGCGAGGGCCACCCGCTGCTTCTGGCCGCCGGAGAGGGTGAGCCCCCGCTCGCCTACGATGGTGTCGAGCCCGTGGGGGAAGCCCGCCAGGTCCTCCTCCAGGCCGGCGAGGCGCGCGGCCCGGGCCACCTCGTCCACGCTGGCGTCCGGCCGACCGAGGGCGACGTTCTCGCGGATGGTGGCCGAGAAGAGGAAGGTCTCCTGGGGGACCATGCCGATGGCGCCCCGCAACCGGGCGAGCGGCAGCCGCCGCACGTCCGTGCCGTCCACCGCCAGGGTCCCCGGAGGCGGATCGATCAGCCGCGGAATGAGGGCGAGGAGCGTGCTCTTTCCCGCGCCGGTGCGACCGACGACGGCCACGGTCTGTCCGGCCGCCACCATGAGGTCGACGCCGGAGAGCACGGGAGCCTCTCCCTCGTGGTAGGCGAAGGTCAGGTCGCGGAAGCGAACGTCCCCCTGGACCTCGCGCTCCGGCGCCGGCTCGAGATCCGCCGCGTCGCGGATCGCCGGCTCGGCGTCGAGGATCTTCTGGATGCGGATGAGCGAGGCCGTACCCCGCTGCGCCAGGTTGATCACCCAGCCGAGGGCGATCATCGGCCACGCCAGCTTGCCGAGGAAGAGCTGGAAGGTGACGAACTGCCCCACCGAGATCTCGCCGCGGATCACCAGCAGGCCGCCGTACCACAGCACGGCCGCGAACCCCAGGCCGATGAGCGCCTGGAGGAGAGGGTGGAAGGCCACGGACCAGCCGATGAGCCGGCGGTTCCCCTCCAGGTAGTTGCGATTCACCTGCCCGAAGTCCTCCTCCTCCCTCGCTTCCCGGGCGTAGGCGCGCACCACCCGCACTCCGGCCAGGCTCTCCTGCACCCGGGCGGAGACGTCCGAGAACTTCTCCTGGACCTTGGTGAACAGGGCGTGGATGCGGCGCCCGAAGAGCGACGTGGCGACGGCCACCAGCGGCGCGGTCACCAGGGCGACGAGCATCAGCTTGGCGTTGATCCGCCCCATGAGGAGGAGCGCGCCGAGGGCGGTGATCACCGTGTTGGTGCTGTACATGATGGCCGGGCCGCAGAGCATGCGCACGGCCTGGACGTCGTTGGTGGCCCGGGCCATCAGGTCGCCGGTGGGATATTCCTGGAAGAAGGCCGGCGGCTGCCTCTCCAGGGCGGCGAAGTAGACGTTGCGCAGGTCGTACTCGACGTCGCGGCTCATCGCCACCAGGACCATCCGCTGGAGGTAGGTGAAGACTCCCTGGACGAGGGAGAAACCGAGGATCAGCGCCGCGTAGCCCGCGAGCTGGCCGGCCGAGACGTGCCGGCGCACCGCGTCGATGGCGCGCCCCACCAGGAGCGGGCTCACCAATCCCAGGAGCACTCCGGCGACGATCGCCAGGATGCCCAAGGTCAGCTTGCGGCGGTGGGGACGGAGATAAGGCCAGAGGTAGGACAGTCGCTTGAGCAAGGTCGCAGGCTCCCGGCGGCAGGATATCACCGCCGGGAGCGAGGGTCTGGAGGAAGGGTCAGCCGCGATCAATAGCGGCGGTGGTGGCCATCATGGCCGCCGCGGCCGTGATCGCCCCGATGATCCCGGAAGCCGTCGTGGCCGCGGAAATCACGGTGGAAGTCCCGGCCGCGGAAGACCTCATGGCCGCGGAAGCCCACACGGTTGAACCCGCGGTCCCAGAAGCCGCGATGGTAGTAAAAGCCCCGTCCGAACCGCTCGTAGCGCGGCGCCACCCAGAAGGAGTCGCGGAAGGCGGGGAGCACCCAGCGGCCGCCGACCCAGCAGTAGTCGTGGTACGCGGGGCGCCAGTCCCAGTAGCCGCCCACCCAAGTGTAGTCGGGGCCGGGCCGGGCGTAGACCACCTCCCGGCGCAGCGGAGGGGGTCCGAAGTAGACGGGGAGACCGACACCGATTCCGATGCTCACCCCCACGCGCGCAGAAGCTGGGGGCGTAAACCCCAGGATGGCAACCAGGCTGAACAAGGCAAGAGCTAGGGCGACGGACCGCTTGGCGTTCATGGCGTCTTATACCTCCTCGTTCTCTAACAGCGGGAGGGGCTCAATACTTCCAATAGCCGCGTACGAAGAAGTGGTGCCGGTGGCGGAACTCGTAGTGCGGCTCGACCCAGACGGCGCGCAGATGCGGCGGCCGCAGCCAGACGCCGGGGACCCAGACGTAGCCCCGGGGGCCACCCACCCAGTCCCAGTGCCCGCGGACCCAGACGAATTCGGGGCCGGGGCGAGCCACCACCACCTCCTGGCGCAGGACCGGCGGCGGCGCGTTGACGCGGATGCTCACCCCCACACGGGCGGCAGAGGCAGCGGACGAAAAGGCGAGAGCGGAGACGAGGACCGTCAGCGCGATCGTGAAAGCGAAGCTTTTCTTGGCGTTCATGGTCAGTGTTACCTCCTGACCCTGGAACACGGGAAGGGGCGCCTTCCTGCGGGTCCTCGTTCCCCCGCCCAACACCCTCATCACCTCGGCCCTCTTTCGGCACCTTCCGAAGTAAAATCCACCCATCATGGCCCGTTCCCTCTTCGACGATCAGGAACCCACCCCCTCCATCCCGCGGACGCAAACGTCCCCCTCGGCCCCTGCTCCCCTCGCCGAGCGCCTCCGCCCCCGCAAGCTCGACGAGGTCGTGGGGCAGGAGAAGGTGGTGGGACCGGGGGGATTCCTGCGGCGGGCCATCGCCGCGGACCGCGTCCCTTCGCTGATCTTCTGGGGTCCGCCGGGGACGGGGAAGACGACGCTGGCGCGCATCATCGCCACCGAGACCTCGTCCCACTTCGTCCCCTTCTCGGCCGTGACCTCGGGCATCAAGGAGGTCAAGGAGGTGATGGCCGAGGCCGTGCGGCTGCGCAAGGCGCAGGGGCGCCGCACGCTCCTCTTCGTGGACGAGATCCACCGCTTCAACCGCGCCCAGCAGGACGCTTTCCTTCCCTATCTGGAGACCGGCGACGTGGTGCTGGTGGGGGCCACCACGGAGAACCCGTCCTTTGAGCTCAACGCCGCGCTCCTCTCCCGCTGCCGGGTGATCGTCCTCGAGCCGCTGAGCCCGGAGGCGCTGACCGCCCTGCTGCGCCGCGCCCTTACCGATCCCGAACGAGGGCTGGGGAGCTCCGGCGCGGAGGCGGACGACGACGCCTTGGAGCTTCTGGCGCAGCTCGCCTCC